>JBMFRA010000044.1:0-18379 GCA_049968315.1 Acidobacteriota bacterium | reverse complement strand
ACCGTCCCGCCTTCTCTTGCGGGCGGATGGCCGGAGGATTTTGGACAGGTGTGGAGACAAATGGCTATTTCTCGCCCTCCTGGTTGGGACTGGCCCGCTGCCGGGAGCTGGAGGGCCGGCGCGCAGAGGCATGTGCCGCCTTGCGGCGTTACCTGGCTCTGGAACCCGCCGGGCCGAGGGCGGAAAAGGCCCGGAAGCGGCTGGCGGAGCTTGAAAAGAGAAACCCCCTGCCCCAGGAGATGGAGAGAGGCCACCGAGAGGGTTCGAGGTGAAGGGGCAGGAGGACGGAGTCGAAGGGAATCGTGGAACGGCGGGGTGTCGAGGGGGCGGTGCGGGAGCCTCGCCGTCCTCGAGCAGCGGCCAAAACCCAAAAGCAAACGCCCCTTGGCGAGCAAAGGCCGCTACGGCTTCGCCCGCCGGCCTGCCGCAGAATTCGCGGCGTAGCCAGGAGCGTTGGGGGGACTTTCGGTGGCTGGCGCGCCAACGGAGGTCGCGCCTTTTGGGTCTCCCCCCCCGGCCTCCCGCCCTTCTCCCTCTGATGGGGTCAAAGAGATATGATAATGAATGCAGAATGGCGCATGCAGAGAGGGGCTTGCAAGGGGGGCTGGGGGCCAGTAGACTGAAGGCGCCCCGGGAGGGGCGTCCAGCATGTTCAAGGGCCGGTTGTCGCTGAAGGGTCAGATCGTCCCCTACACGGTGCGAAGGAACTCCCGCGCCCGGCGGGTACTTCTCAAGGTGGAGGAGGCGGCGGGGCTGGTGGTGGTCCTGCCCCGTTGGGGGGTGCTGGAACGTGTTCCCCCCCTTCTCCACCGAAACGCCGACTGGATCCTCAAGCATTTGAAGCGCCGGGAGGAGCTCCTGAAGGAGGCTCCGCCGCCCCTGGGGGAGGGCCGGAAGGTCTGGTACCGGGGGCGGGTGCTTCCCCTTCGGGTGCAGAACGTCGCCTGTACCGACCCTTCGGTGGAGTGGCACCGGGACCGGGTGGTGGTGAAGGTGCCGCGGGAGGGGAAGACGCCCTTGGGAAGCGTTCTGGAGGCGGCCTTCCGGGAGAAGGCCCGGGAGGTCCTCTGCCGGCGGGTGGAGGCCTTCGCGGGGCTGGTGGGCGTTCGGCCGAAAAGGCTCTCCATTCGGGACCAGAAGACCCGCTGGGGATCCTGCACCGCCCAGCGGACGCTCACCTTCAATTGGCGCCTCCTGCTGGCACCCCCGGCGGTGCTGGACTACGTGGTGGTCCACGAACTCTGCCACCTCCGCCGGCCCCACCACGGACCCTCCTTCTGGGAGCTGGTGGGCTCCATCCTGCCGGGTTACGAGGGTGCCAAAGGCTGGCTGGACCGTTACGGCCCCTTGCTCCTGCTCCGTTAGGGGCGGGGCCTGGGAAAGGAAGGGCCATGGCCGATCCGGAGATTGCCAAGAAGGGACCCTACATCCAGGAAACGCCCCCGGGGGAGTACTGGTGGTGTTCCTGCGGGCGGTCGAAACAGCAACCTTTCTGCGACGGTGCCCACAAGGGGACTGACTTCAAGCCCATCCGGGTGACGGTGGAGGCGCAGGAGCGGCTCTTCTGGTGTGGGTGCAAGCACTCCGCCAAGAAGCCCTTCTGCGACGGCAAACACCGGGAACTCTAGCGCGGGCTTCCCCCAGCGCCCCCATGCCCTTCCTCGGCCGGCCCGGATTCCGGCTTCACTTCCAAGTCTCGGGGCAGGGCCCTCCCCTGGTCCTCCTGCCCGGCTGGACCCTCAACCTGCACCTCTGGGACCCCGTGGCCGCCCTCCTGGAGGAGCGAAGGACGGTGGCCCGGATGGACACCCGCGGGACGGGGCTCAGCGCGGCCCCTCCGTCGCTGGAGTTCTCCCGGGTGGCCGATGCGGAGGACCTCTTCGCCCTCCTGGACCACCTGGGGTGGGGGGCGGCCCACGTGGCCGGCCATTCTCAGGGAGCGAGGACGGCGATGACGGCGGCCCTGTGGAGGCCCGGCCGGTTCCTCTCGGTCACCCTTCTGGGGGCGGGGGAGCCCCCGCCGCCGGGCTCCGCCACCTTCCGGACGCGGGTCTCGGCGTGGGTGGCGGAACTCCGGGAGCGGGCGCGCCGGGAGGGCCTGGAAGCGGTGCGGGAGGCCCTCAAGGGGGCACGGCTCTTCGGAAAAATGAGGACCTCCGCCGATGGGCTTGGGCTCCTGCGTCGGGCGACGGCGGGGTACGAAGGGGCCGATCTCCTCTCGGAGGTGCCGCGCCGGACCTTTCCCACCGAAGGTGCCCGGAAGGGCCTTCCCTTCCCGGTCCTCTTCGCCGCCGGGGAGGAAGACCCCTTCCAGGAGGAGTGCCGGTACGCCCACACGGCCGTTCCGGGCTCCCGGTTGAGGATCATCGGGCGGTGCGGCCACATGGCCCCCCTGGAGCGCCCGGAGGAGGTGGCCCGGATCCTCCTGGAGCAGACGGAGGCGGCGGGACCGGCCTAGCCCGGCGGGAAGGCCTCGCGGAAGAACGAGGCCAGGGCCCGGTGGACCGCCTCGGGGGCCTCCAGCGGGGCGAGGTGGCCCGCACCCCGGATTTCGTGGAAGGCGCCGAGGGGAGCCTCGGCGGCGAGGGCGCGGCCCTCCTCCGCGGGGGTGAGGCGGTCCTCCCTCCCGGCCAGGACCAGGAAAGGGACGGAGAGAGACCGGACCACCTCCAGGCGGGAGGGCCGGGCGGCCATGGCCCTCAGGGCCGCCGCCACCGTGGCGGGCGGCTGGTCTCCGGCGATCTTCCGAACGGCGACCACCAGTCCCCGCCGCTCCCTCAGGGTATTGGGCGCAAAGAGACGGGGAAGGAAGTCCTCCAGGAAGGGAGCCGTTCCCTCCGCTTCCACCCGGCGGGCGTCTTCGAGGCGGCGCCGGGCGGCTTCGGGGCTGTCGGCGGCCGCCCGGGAGTCCACCAGGGAGAGGGCCGCCAGGCTCCGGGGGTGCTTTTCGGCGAGGGCGAGGGCCACGTAGCCGCCCATGGAGAAGCCGGCCAGGGCGAAGGGCCGGGCTTCCCGTCGGCGGACCCAGCGCCAGACCGCCTCTCCCTGCTCCTCCAGGCTCCAGGCGCCGGGGAGGGCGGGGGAGGCCCCGAAGCCGGCCAGGTCGGGGACGTGGACGGAGAAGGAGGGCGCCAGCCGTTCCGCCACCGGTTTCCACATGCGCCCGTCCAGGGGGAAGCCGTGGAGGAGTACCACCGGCGGCCGGCGGGGGTCACCCAGGGAAAGCCCCTGGAGGTCCTTCGGGGAGGTCATTTCCGGGCCCTCCCGGACCCCTTCCGGGCGAGGAGCGCCACGAAGAAGCCGTCCCAGGAGGTTCGGTGGGGGAGGAGGTAGGCCATGCCCTCCCCGGCGGGGGTGAGGCGGGAGGCGAGGTCCTCTCCGGCATCCAGCGGGCGGGGGCGGAAGTCCGGCCGGCGGTCCAGAAAGGCTTCCACGGCCTCCACCGTCTCCTCCGGTTCCAGCGAACAGACGGAGTAGAGGAGCGCCCCCCCCTCCCGGACCCCCTCGGCGGCCCGTTCCAAAAGGGCCACCTGCCGCAGGTGGTGGCGCTTCAGGTGTTCTTCGGCCATCTGCCAGCGGATCTCCGGGTTCTTTCGAAGGGTGCCCAGGGAGGAGCAGGGGGCGTCCAGGAGGACGGCGTCGAAGGGGGCGGCGAAGGGGAGGGGGGCGGCGGCGTCCACGGCGGCCACCCGGATCGCCCCCAGGGAGAGGCGCCGGAAGTTCTCGGCCATCTGGCGGAGGCGCCGCCGGTTCCGGTCGGCGGCGACGAGAAAGATCTGCCCGCCGGTCCTCAAGACCAGGCGGACACTCTTTCCGCCGGGGGCGGCGCAGAGGTCCAGCACCCGGTTCCCCGGCTTGACGGGGAGCAGGAGGGCGGGGACCTGGGAGGCGCCGTCCATGACGTAGAAGAGGCCTTGCCGGAAGGCCTCCGAGCGGGAAGGGTCCCCCGAGAGGACCCGGTGGGTGAAGGGGAGGACCGGGTCCCGCTCCAGGCGGAAGCCCTCCCGGGAGAGGATGGGGAGGGCGGCGGCCTCGGCGGGAGGGCCGAGAAAGAGCAGGGAGGGGACGCCCGGCTCGGCCAGGGCCCGCAGGAGGGGCTCCGCCTCCAGGCCGAAGCGGGCCTCGTACCGGTCCACGAGCCACCGGGGCATCCCCAGGCGGAGGGCGGCCCCCTCGCCGCCGGCATAGGCCAGGGGGGCTTCCAGGGCCTCCTCTCGGTGCTCGGAGAGGCTCCGCAGGACGCCGTTGACGAAGCCCCCGGCTCCGGGGTTGAGGGCCTTGGCGGCCTTGACGCACTCGTGGACCGCGGCGTAGGCGGGTACGCGGTCCAGGAGGAGGATCTGGTAGGCACCCACCCGGAGGATCTGGAGCAGTTCGGGCTGGACCCGGCCCATCTCCCGCTCGGTGTGGGCCTCCAGGACCCGGTCGAGGTGGGGCAGGTGGCGGACCACCCCCGCCACCAGCTCCCGGAGGAGGGCCCGGTCGTCTTCCCGCGAGAGCCGCTTCTGCTCCCGCTGGACTACCCCCTTCAGGGACTGGTTGCCCGCAAGGATCTCCTCCAGGAGGCGGGCGGCCAGGGCTCGGAGGTTGGGCTTCTCCTCGGGGGCCCGCCGGGAACGGGGGGCCGGGCGGCTGGGGGGGCGCCCCTGGGCCCGCGGCGGGGCGGGCCGCGAGGGCTTCACGGGCCCAGGCGCGTCCCTTCGGGAAGGGGAAACCCCCGGACGAGGTCGGCGGAGGAGAGGGCGCGGCGGCCCTCCCTTTGGAGGCTCGTGAGCAGGAGGCATCGGCCGTCTCCACAGGCCACCGTCACCGGCGGCCCCGGAACCACTTCTCCGGGTACGGCGCCCAGGGGCGCGGTGCCCGCAACCTTTGCGGCGAGGACCTTGATGCGTTCGCCCCCGACGGTGGTGAAGGCTCCCGGCCAGGGGTCCATGGCCCGGACCTGCCGCTCCAACCGCTCCGCCGACTCCCCGAAGCGGAGGCGGCCGTCCTCGGGGCGGATCCGCGGGGCCACCGTGGCCCGTGAAGGGTCCTGGGGCACGGGGGAGAGGGTCCCCTGGACCAGGGCGGGGAGGGTCTCCACGAGGAGCCGCGCCCCCAGGTCCGCCAGAAGGGGGGTGAGGGTTCCCGTGGTGGCCCCCGGAGGGAGGGGGATGGCGCGCTGGGCGTAGACGGGTCCCGTGTCCAGCCCCTCTTCCATGCGCATGAGGGAGACCCCCGTCTCGGCGTCCCCCTCCCAGATGGCGTAGGCCACGGGGGCGGCCCCCCGGTGGCGGGGAAGGAGGGAGGCGTGGACGTTGACGCACCCCAGGGACGGGATCTCCAGCACCGGCCGGGGGAGGATCCGGCCGTAGGCGGCCACCACCACGAGCTCCGGGGCCAGGTCCCGGAGGAGGCTCACCACGGCGGGGTCCTTGAGGGTGGCGGGCTGGTGGACCTCAAGGCCCTCCTCCAGGGCCTCCTCCTTCACCGGCGGGGGCAGCAAGGCCCGTCCCCGCCCCTGGGGCTTGTCGGGCTGGGTGAAGACCGCCACCGGGCGCACCCCCGCCCCGACGAGCGCCCGGAGGATCACCCGGGCGAAGGCGGGGGTCCCCATGAAGACTACCCTTGGGGGTAGGGATTGTCCCATTCTCCCTCCCGGATCATCTTGCGGATCTTGCGCTTCAGGAGGTCCCGGCGGATGGGGCTCAACCGGTCCAGAATGAGGACGCCGTTCAGGTGGTCGATTTCGTGGCAAAGCGCGTGGGAGAGGTAGGCGTTGCCCTCCAGCTCGAAGGGCTTTCCCTCCCGGTCGAGGGCCCGGACCTTCACCCGGGCCGGCCGCCGGATCTTTTCGAAGACCTTGGGGAAGGAGAGGCACCCCTCTTCCCGTTCCGAGGTCCCCTCCTGCTCGACGATCTCCGGATTGAGGAAGAAGACGAGGTTGGATTCGCCGCCCTCCAGGCCCAGGTCCACCACCATCACCCGAAGGGGAACCCCCACCTGGTTGGCGGCAAGGCCCGCCCCGCCGGCGTGTTTCATGGTCTCCACCATGTCGTCCATGAGGGTGAGGACCTCGGAGGTGATCTCGGTGACGGGCCGGGCCTTCTCCCTGAGGACGGGGGAGCCGAAGAGTTCAACCTTGCGTATCGCCATGGCGGCCACGTTCCTTTCCGAGGAGCACTTCCAGGGTCTTGCGGATCCGGGCTTCCAACACCGCCTCGAGCCTTCCCCTCAGCGCCGGGGACTCCTCCATCAGGCGGGCGGCGGCGGTGCCGTCCAGTTCGAGGACCAGCGCCGGCTGGACCGCTGTCACCGTGGCGGTTCGAGGCACCTTCTGGAGGAACCCCACCTCGCCGATGACGTCGCCCCGCTGGAGCATCCCCAGGACCACCTCTCCCTCCTCGAAGGAGCCCCGGGCTTCGAAGAGACCCTGGGCCACCAGAAACAGCGAATCCCCCATCTCCCCTTCCCGCAGCAGGACCTCTCCCGCGGGAACGGGGCGCTCCCGGAGCAGGGCGGCCAGGCGGCCGAGCTCCTCGGCGCGGAGGTCGGGCAGAAGGCCGTGAAGGGTGGCGAAGACCCCTTCGCCCATGGAGGGGAAGTTCCCCGTTTCGCCCGAAGGTTCGGAAGGCGGCGGGGACGCCGGCGCCGGCTTCCCCGCCGCCTCGGCGGCCGAGTCCGGCGGGAGCAACTCGGCCAGCAGTTCCCCCTCCAGGGCCGGAGGCGGGGGAGGGATCTCCGGGACGGGGGCGGCGGGGAGGCCCGCGCCCGCGGGAGCCGCGGGGGCCTCCTCCTCCCGGACGGGTTCCTCCGAGAGGTCGAAGGAGAAGCTCTGGCCGGCGTCCCGGGCCTCGCCGGCGGATTCCAGTTCCTTCAGCCGGGAGGCGATCTCCGGGTCTTGGGGAAGGAGACGGAGGGCCTTCTTGAGCAGGGCCGAGGCCTGGGGCCGCTGGCCGCTGCGGAGGGCCGAATCGGCCTCCTCCCGGTAGAGGCGGGCGGCCTCTTCCTTACGGCCCATGCCCTCCCAGGCTTCGGCAAGGCGAATCTTGAGCCCCATGTCGCCGGGGTTCTGTTTGAGCCTCCGCTCGAGGATCTTGGCCGCTTCCTCGAAGCGGCCCTGCCGAAGGAGCTGGACGGGGTCGGACTTCTCGGTCCTGGAAAAGAGCGCCATGGCCGCGCCTCCGTCCTCCTAGGATAGCCCAAGGCCCCCGCCGGCGGCAAGGAGAGGGGGGAGAGGTGTCCCGCCGCGTGGGGCGTGGTTTCTGGAACCGCGGCAAAGAGCCGTGGCAGGATACGACACGCGGGCGCGGGAGGCCGTCCATCTCCCCCCCGGGGAGGAGGAGGGCGGGGCCATGGGGAAGGGTGAGAGGCCGGGGCGAGGGAAGGGGTATTTCCTCGGGAAGGCTGCGGCGGGCCGGCTGGGGGCGGGGCTGTACCTTCTCTTGGCGGCCTTTCTCCTTCCGGCGGCTTCCTGCGCCCCGGCCCGGCCCCCCGCCGGAATCGCCAGAAGCGACGCCCCCTTCTGGGTGGACAACGACGCCGAAGCGTACGGCTTCTCCGTCTCCATCCCGGGAAACTGGGACCAGGGGTTCCTGGACCCCTCCTGGCGGGAGGGGATCCAAAAGGGGCTGGGTGCCGGGGGGGAACAGGCTTCGGAAGGGGAGGAGGAGGCCAAGAAGGGCTTCTATTCCAACCCCCGGTTCGTGGCCGCCGACCGGATTCAGGGGAAGGTCGCCGCCCTCTTGGCGGTCTTCGAGGTCCCCGTCGTCCCTTCCTGCCCGCTGGACAGTGTGGCGCGGCAAATGGAGGGAAATTTGGTCTGGAGCCCGTTCGTGGAAAAGCCCTTGGTGAGGGCCGAAACCCACATGGTGGCCGGAATGGCGTGGCAGTACAGGTACCGCTTCGACCTCCCCGTGGACGAGAAGCACTTCGTCCGCCTTCAGGCCGTGGAACTCCTGGTGCGGAGCGACTCCACGACCTACGTGCTTCTCTGCCTGGCCCCCGATGGCATCTTCAAGAAGTACGTCCCGCTCTTCAACCGCATCCTGGACAGTTTCGCCTTCCGCAAAGCCGCTTCGGGCCCCCCCGATGCCGCCCGGAAAGGAGGGCCACCGGCCGCCTTCCCGTAGTCCCGCTCCCCCCGGGGCCTTGCGTCCGCCCCCCCCGTGGCCTATCCTACGCCGGAGAGGCCGGGGGGGCCTTCAGGAGTGCGCATGCCGGAGTTCTATCCCTACAACTTCGGGGGGCTCCCCCCTGAGCGTTCGGCCCTGGAAACGAGCCGCTACGTGGTGCTTCCGCTCCCCTACGAAGCCACCACCTCCTACGGCAAGGGGACCAAATTGGGCCCCCGGGCCATCGTGGAGGCCTCCCGGAACATGGAGCTCTACGACGAGGAGGTGGACTTCGAACCGGCGGAGGCGGGGATCCACACCACCGAGGACCTCTACTTTCCCGACGCCGCACCGGCGGCCATGGTGGAGACGGTGCGGGAGGCGGTGGCCCACTACCTGGCCATGGGGAAGTTCGTCCTCTGCCTGGGGGGGGAGCACAGCCTGACCTTCCCCGCCTTCGAGGCCCACCGAAGGTTCCACGGGGAGATCGGAATCGTCCAGATCGACGCCCACGCGGACCTTCGGGACGCCTACGAGGGAACCCCCTACAACCACGCCTGCGTCATGCGGCGGATCGTTCCCCTCTCCGCCGGAACGGCCCAGGTGGGGATCCGCTCCCTCAGCGCGGAGGAGGCGGAGTTCCTGAAGGCCCAAGGGACCTGGCCCGTGGTCTGGGGCCGGGAGTGCGCCGGGGACGACGGCTGGATGGACCGGGCCCTCGAGGCCCTGCCCCCCAAGGTGTACCTCACCGTGGACCTGGACGGCTTCGACCCCTCCCTGGTGCCCTGCACCGGCACCCCCGAGCCGGGCGGACTCCAGTGGTACCCGGTGCTCCGCTTCCTCAGGCGCCTGGTTCGGGAGCGGGAGGTGGTGGGGGCGGACCTCATGGAGCTGGCCCCCGACCGGGTCCACTTCGCCGCCGATTTCCTGGCCTCCCGCCTGGCCTACAAGATCCTCGCCTACCTGGAGGAGAGGAGGCGCCATGAAGGGCGGTGAACAGGGCGCGCGGCCCTGGGTCTCGGTGGTGGTTCCCGTCTACAACGAGGAGGAGAACCTGCCGGTCCTCCTTCGGGAGATCCGGGAGACGCTGGATCCCCTGGGCCGGCCCTACGAGGTGGTCTTCGTGGACGACGGCAGCCGGGACCGGTCCCTGGAGGTCCTCAAGGGGCTCCTCCCGGAGAATCCCATGGTTCGGGTGGTGGTCTTCGAGAAGAACGCCGGGCAGACGGCGGCCATGGACGCCGGACTGCGGGCCGCCCGGGGGGAGATCCTCGTCACCCTGGACGCCGACCTCCAGAACGACCCCCACGACATCCCCCTCCTGCTCCAGGAGATCGGGCGCTTCGACGTCGTGGTGGGCTACCGGGCCGTCCGCCAGGATAGCCTGGTGAAACGGATCACCTCCAAGGTGGGGAACGGCGCCCGCAACTGGCTGACGAAGGAGCAGATCCGGGACACGGGGTGCTCCCTCAAGGCCTTTCGGCGGGAGGCCGTGGCCCGCCTCAAACTCTTCAAGGGGATGCACCGGTTCCTGCCCACCCTGTGCAAGATGGAGGGCTTCACCGTCACCGAGGTGAAGGTCAACCACCGGCCACGGGTCCACGGAAAGACCAAGTACGGCGTCTTCGACCGCCTGCGGGCCACCGTGCCCGATGTGCTGGCGGTACGGTGGATGCAGAAGCGTGTCCTGGGTTACCGGGTGAAGGAGGAGCTCCCGTGACCTGGTTCACCTGGCCCCGCTTCTGGCTCGTCCTGGGTTTCGTGGCCCAGGGGGCCTTCTTCATGCGCTTCGTCGTCCAGTGGATCGCCAGCGAGCGCAAGAAGCGGAGCGTCGTGCCCGTGGCCTTCTGGTACTTCAGCGTCGTCGGGGGGGTTCTCCTGCTGGCCTACTCCATCTACCGAAAGGACCCGGTCTTCATCGTGGGGCAGGCGACGGGGCTCTTCATCTACGCACGCAACCTCATGCTGATCTACCGGCGGAAGGGCCGGGGAGTCCCCGTCTCCGCCGGGGAGTGAGCGGTGGGGCGGCGGCGGGTTCTCCTCGTCCTCCTCTTCTGTGCGGCGGTGTGGGCGGCCCTCCTGCCCGCCCGGGGGGTCTGGGCCCCCGACGAGGCGCGGTACGCCGTCGTGGCCCGGGAGATGAAGGAGGCGGGGCGGCTCCTCATTCCCCTTCTCAACGGCGAAACCTATACCCAGAAGCCACCCCTCTTCTTTGACCTCGTCCAGGCCGCCTCCGCCTTTTCGGAGGGGGTTCCCGAGTGGGCGGTGAAGGTGCCCAGCCTTCTGGGCGCCCTCCTGACCCTCCTCTTCACGGCCCTCATGGCCGCCCGCCTCATGGGGCCCCGGGGGGCCTGGCTGGCCCCCCTCCTCTTGGGGAGCCTCTTCAAGTTCGGGTGGCAGGCCCAATTCGGCCAAATCGACATGGTCTTGGCGGCCTTGGTGACGGCCCAGATCGCCTGGGGCCTCCGGCTGGGGGCAGGGCAGGGGAACCGCCGGGTGGGCATCGCCGGCCTGTCCCTCCTGGCCTTCCTGGGCATCCTGGCCAAGGGGGCGGTGGGGTGCCTCCTGCCGTGGCTGGTGCTGGGGGCTTGGTTCCTGGCCCGGAGGGACCTTTCGGGCCTCCGGCGGGCCGGGCTCGGCTGGGTGGCGGGGTGGACCCTGCTCTTCGCCGCCCTCTGGCTGGGTGCCGCAGGCCTCCAGGCGGGGTGGGACTACCCCCGGGCCCTCGTCTTCAAGCAGTCGGTCCAGCGGTACCTGGAGCCCTGGCACCACAAGGCGCCGCCCTACTACTACCTGGGTGTCCTCCTGGCCGACGGCCTGCCTTTCTCGCTCCTCCTGGTGCCGCTGGCGGCCCCCCTCCTCCGGAAGAAGGCCTGGCGGGAACCGGGGGCCCTTCTGCCCCTCCTCTGGATGGTCGTCTACCTGGCCTTCTTCTCCCTCTCCCCGGGGAAGCGCTCGGTCTACATCCTGCCCCTCTACCCCGGGTTGGCCCTTCTCCTGGCCTACGGCTTCCTGAACCTGGAGCTGGGGCGGTGGCGGCGGCGGGGCTTTGTCCTGGCCTACGCCGTTCTCGCGGGGCTCTTTGCGGCCCTTTCCGCGGGCCTGCTCTGGAAGGTCCCCGAGACCTACCGCGCCCTTGTGCCCCCTCTGGCGGCGGGGGGGCTCCTCCTGGCGGCGGGGGCCCTCCTGGCGGCCTGGTGGACCTTCAAGGGCCGGGCGGTGGCGGGAGCCGCGGCCATGGCCGGCGCGGCGCTCCTCTTCGTGCCGGTGGCGGTGGCCCCCGCGGCCGCCTTCCTGGACCGGACCAAGACGCCCCGGGCCTTCGCAGAGGCCGCCCGGCCCGTCCTCTCGGGGGGAGGGACGCTGGCGGTCTTTCCCTCCCTGGTTCCGTCGGTGAACTACTACACGGGAAGGAGGACGCCGGTCTTCGACAAGGCCGACCGGGAAGGGGCCCTTCGGTTCCTCTCCAGCGGGGCCGGAAGGCTGCTTCTGGCCCGGAAGGCCGACTGGGGTGAAGCCGCTCCCTTTCCGGTGCTGTACGAAGGGCCCATCGGGGACGACCAATACCTGCTCCTGGCTTCCCCCGCCTCTGCCCCTTCCCCCTAGGAGCGCCCGCCCCCGGCCACCCTCCCGATGACCTCCACGAGGGCCGAGAGGGAGAAGGGCTTGAGAAGGTAGGCCGCCGCCCCGGCGGCCAGGGCTTCCCACCGGTCCTCCTCCAGCGTCTTGGCGGAGAGGACCACCACCGGCGGCGGGTCGGCCATCCCCGTTCTCAGCGCCCGGAGCACATCCAGCCCGTCGAAGTCGGGCATCCGGATGTCCAGCAGAACGAGGTCGGGGCGGTGGCGCTGCACCTCGGGAAGCACCTCCCGGCCGTTGCCCGTGCAGACCACCTCGTGGCCCTCCCCTTCCAGAACCGAGGTGAGAAGCTCCCGGATGTCCTCGTTGTCGTCGCAGACCAGGAACCGCATGGCCTCTTCCCCTCGGAGACAGGCTAGGCGCAAGGAAGCGGGAGAGTCAAGAAAAGGGGGTGCCCCCGGGGGCGGAAGGGGAGCGGCAGGGCCGGGGTGCCGGGGCGGAACCGGTCCTGGGGCACGCCTCACGCCTCATGGGCTCTCTCCTGGACGCTCCATTCTCCGTTTCCCCGCCGGGGCACAAAGGGCGAGGAGGTCCCCCAGGCTCCTCACCTCCCGCTCCTCCCGGGCGAGCTCCACCAGGCGAAAGAGGAGGCGGCCGGCGACGCGGGCGTCGTCCAAGGCTCGGTGGCGAGCCTCGAAGGAAAGGCCGAAGCGCCAGGCCAGGGCGTCCAGGCTCTTGGCCTCCTCCCGCGGCAGGAGCCGCCGGGCGAGGCGCAGGGTGCAGACCCTTCCCAGGAGCGGCGGCAGGGCCGCCGGGAGCCTCTCCGCCTCGAGGGCGAGGATCCTGCCGTCGAAGGGGAGGTTGTGGGCGGCCAGGACACGGCCCCGGAGGATGCCCTCCAGTCGGGGCCAGAGGTCGGCGAAGGCCGGTGCCCCCCGGAGGTCCGCCTCGGAGATTCCCGTCAAGCGAGCGACGAAGAGAGAGAGGGGGGTCCCCGGGTCCAGAAGGCTGGAGAAGCATTCCACCTCCACTCCCGCCCGGAAAACGGCGATCCCCACCTCGATGGCCCGCTCGGGGGAGGGCAGCCCGTTGGTCTCGAAGTCCAGGACCGCCACCTCCGCCTCTTCCAGCGGGAGGCCGGGAAGGGGGGGCGGGGGGCGGAGAGAGACCCGGCCCTCCTCGAGCCGGAAGCGCCCGTCCTTCCGGAGCAGGGCGGCCATGACCCGCCGCCCCGGGCTTCCTGGGCCGCACCGGAGGCAGAGGTCCGCCGCCTCCCCCAGGGGCAGGGTTCCGGCGGGGGAGCGGGCGAGGGCCTCTTCCAGGAGGTCCAAGGGGTTTTTCGGGCCCAGGTCCATGAAATTGACTCCCGGCGAGGGAGCATAGTAGCATGGGGCCGCTGGAGGACGGCCATGGGCGATTTCTACGAATTGCTCGTAAAGATCCCCCTGTTGCAGGGTCTGGAGCCCGAGGAGTTCGAGCGGGTCGCCAGGCGCTTCCAGGTGGAAAACTTCCCCTCCGGGACGACGATCCTCGAGCAGGGGTACGGCGGGATGAAGCTCTTCGTCCTGGCGGAGGGCAAGACCCGGATCTACCGCACCCTCAACGGTTCCCGCGTGGTCATCACCACCCTGGAGCCGCCGGAGACCTTCGGAGAGGTGAGCATCCTCGACGGCGACCCCGCCAGCGCCACCGTGGAGGCGGAGACGGACGTGGTGGCGCTCACCCTGAGCCGTGAAGACTTCTACGCCCTCATGGATTCCAGCCCCACCCTGGCGGCCCGGGTCTACCGGAACCTCCTGCGGACCCTCTGCCAGCGCCTTCGGACCACCACCAACCAGGTGCAGGATTACTTCGCCATCAACAAGGCCCTCTGCGAAAACGAAAGTTTCCGGAACTTCTACAAGCTGTTCTGCTCGTGAAACGCCTCTCCCGGGGTCTTCGCAATTCCCTGCTCCTCCTTCTGGCCGGTGCGGCGGCGGGCATGGCCGTGGGCCTCTACCTCACGAGGGACATCCCGGAGGTGGAGAGCCTCCAGTTCGTCACCCCCCGCCAGATGACGCGGATCTACACCCGGGACGGACGGATCCTTCAGGAGTACGGCCCGGAGAAGCGGGTCCTGGTCCATTTCGAGGAGATCTCCCCCAACTTCTTCAAGGCGCTCCTGGCGGTGGAGGACACGGACTTTTACAAGCACCACGGATTTTCGGTGAAGGGGATCCTGAGGGCGGTCCTCACCGACATTCTCCACCGCGGGGCCCGGCAGGGGGGGAGTACCCTCACCCAGCAATTGGCCCGGAAGTACTTCCTCACCGACGAGAAGACGGTGGTGCGGAAGATCCGGGAGCTGATCCTGGCGGTGAACATCGAATCGCGCTTCACCAAGCAGCAGATCCTGGAGATGTACGCCAACAAGGTCTGCTTCGGCGGCGCGTACTACGGCGTGGAGGCCAGCGCCCGGCACTTCTTCAACAAGCGGGCGAAGGACCTGACCATTCCCGAGGCGGCCCTGCTGGCGGGGCTCGTGCAGCGGCCCTCCTACTACTCCCCGAGGAGCCACCCCGAGAGGGCCCTCCAGCGCCGGAACGTCGTCTTGGCCCGGATGCGGGACACGGGGGCCATCACCCCCGCCCAGTACGAGGCCTTCTCCAAGGCGCCCCTGGGGCTCTCCGACTCGGTGGTGGAGGTCCAGCAGCTGGGGGACTACGTGGCGGAGCAGGTGCGGCAGTACCTCGAGGAGAAGTACGGCGGGGAGCAGCTCTACGAGCGGGGCCTCCAGGTCCACACCACCATCGACCCCGCCCTCCAGGCACTGGCCGAACGGGCGGTGCGGGAGGGCCTCCACGAGTACGCGCGGAGAAGGGGCTACAAGGGACCCCAGCGGGGGGAGAAGGCTCCGGCAGAGTACGAGGGGCCTGACCTTCAACCGGGGATGCGGGTGTGGGCCACCGTCACCGCTTCCGCTCCCGCCCGCCTTTCCCTTCGCCTCGGGAGCCGGTCCGTGGAGGTGGGCCCCGAGGGCTGGAAGTGGACGGGCATCCAGCACCCCGAGAGGGTCTTCCAGCCGGGAGACCGGGTCCTGCTGGACATCCTGGATCCGGGCCCGCCGGTGAAGGCCGAGGTGGAGCAGGCGCCCATCGCCCAGGGGGCGCTGGTGGCCGTAAACCCCCACACGGGGGAGGTCCTGGCCATGGTGGGGGGCTACAACTTCGCCTCCTCCATGTTCGACCGGGCCCTCCAAGCCAGGCGGCAGACCGGCTCCGCCGTGAAGCCGCTGGTCTACGCCACCGCCCTCACAACGGGAAGGACCCTGGCCGACACGGTGGTGGACACCCCCTTCCTCTTCCTCACCGGCCGGGAGCGGGCCGAGCGCCTCTGCGAGGAGGGCTACATCCCGAGGGATTTCGACAAGGATTTCCTGGGAAAGATCACCTTCCGGACGGCCCTGGAGCACTCGGTGAACATCGCCGCCGTCCAGGTGCTCAACGACACGGGCTACCGGCCGGTCATGGAGAACATGCGCCTCCTCGGCATCACCACCGATCTGAAGCCTTACCCCTCCCTGGCCCTGGGGGCCTTCGAGATCAGCCTCTTCGAGCTGGCGGGGGCCTTCACCGCCTTCGACAACGGGGGCATTTACGTCCAGCCGCGCTTTATCCAGCGGGTCTCCGACGCCGACGGCAACGTGCTGGAGGAGGTGCGGTCGGTGAGCCGCATGGTCTGGGATCCGCGGGTGGCCTTCCTCATGGTCCAGGCCATGCGGGGGGTCGTCCAGCGGGGCACCGCCGCCTCCCTGGCGGACATGGCGGGGAACTTCGCGGGGAAGACGGGGACCACCAACGACTACACCGACTCCTGGTTCATGGGCTTCAACCCCGCCCTCCTCTGCGGCGTCTGGGCGGGGCGGGACGACCACAAGCCCCTAGGGAGCCTGGAGACCGGTTCCCGGGTGGCCCTGCCCATCTGGCGGCGCTTCATGGAAGAGGCCACCCGGGGGCAGGAGGGGCTGGACTGGCCCGTCCCCGAGGGGGTGGTGGCGGTGGAGGTGGACGCCGCCACCGGCAAGCGGGCCACCCCCGGGGTTCCCTGCTCGGAGGTGCGGACCGAGTACTTCCTGGAGGGGACCCAGCCGCCCCCCTGCACCGAAGCCGACCACTTCCTCCTGCGCCTGCCCCACTTCCTCCAGTCCTACCCGGTGACTCCGGACCTGGCCCTGGAGATGCCCCGGGCCGACGCGGCGGCCTGGGCCTCCCGCTACCCCGGTACCGTCGCCTACGACGGGGGGACGCGGTTGATGGTGACCTGGGGCGGGACTACATTCCCCGTGAGGCTGGTCCTGGCGCCGCCGCGGGAGGGCCCCGTCCCCCAGGCGGTGATGCCGGGCCTGCCCCACGAGGGAGACGTGGCCTGTGGCGCCCGGACGAAGTACATCCACGAAGACCGCTGACCTCGCCTCCAACGCCGTCCTGTGGCGCCCCCTGGAGGGGGGACGGGTGGCCTGCGACCTCTGCGCGCATCGGTGCACGGTCCTCCCCGGGAGGGCCGGTGTCTGCCGGGTTCGGGTGAACCGGGAGGGGAGGCTCTGGAGCCTGGTGCGGGACCGGCTTCTCGCCGGGCACGTGGACCCCGTGGAAAAGAAGCCCTTCTTCCATTTCCTGCCGGGGAGCCTCTCCTACTCCATCGCCACGGCGGGGTGCAACTTCCGGTGCCGCTTCTGCCAGAACTTCACCCTGAGCCAGGCGGTGCGGGACGGGGGGGAGGTCCCGGGCCGGCCGGTGGCGCCGGCCTCGGTGGTGGAGGCGGCCCTGGCCACGGGGTGCAGGAGCCTCGCCTACACGTACACCGAGCCGACCATCTTCTTCGAAACGGCGGAGGAGGTGGGCCTCCTGGGACGGGAACGGGGTCTCAAGAACCTCTTCGTCACCAACGGCTACCTGACGAAGGAGGCGGCCGCCCGGGCGCGGGCCTTCCTCGACGGGGCCAACGTGGACCTCAAGGGCTTCGACGACCGGCGGTACCGGCGGGTCTGCGGGGCCTCCCTGAAGGGGGTGCTGGAGGGTCTGGAGGCCCTCCTGGCGGCCTCGGTGTGGGTGGAGGTGACGACCCTGGTGGTGCCCGGACTCAACGACTCCGAGGGGGAACTGCGGGCCATCGCCCGCCACCTCCGTTCCCTCGGGGCCCACATCCCCTGGCACGTGAGCCGGTTTCACCCCGACTACCTCATGGACGACCGGGGCCCCACCCCCCTCTCCACCCTGGAGCGCGCCTACGAGATCGGCCGGGAGGAGGGGCTGGCCTTCGTCTACCTCGGCAACGTGCCGGGCCACCGTGGGGAGAACACCTACTGCCCGAAGTGTGGGACAATGGTGGTGGAGCGCGTGGGCTTCGCGCTCCGCAGGTTTTCACCCGGCGGCCGTTGCGGCCGCTGCGGTACGGAGATCGCGGGGGTCTTCTGACCCCCCGGGGAGAGCGCTTCATGGCCTTCGGAACCCAGCGGACGGACGGCGACCCCGTCTCGGACATCAACGTGACCCCCCTGGTGGACGTCATGCTGGTCCTTCTGGTGATCTTCATGATCACCACCCCCCTCTTCGAGCGGGGGATCGACGTCAACCTTCCCCAGACCCAGACCAGCAACATCAGCGGTTCGGAGCGGGTGATCCTCACCATCCCCAAGGACAAGAACTACATCTACTTCAACAGCCAACCGGTCAACCGCACCCTCATGAAGAGCTACCTCCAGCAGATCTTCCGGACCCGAAGCGACAAGACCGTCTACCTCTTCGCCGACAAGGCGGTCCCCTATGGGGACGTGCTTTCGGTGATGGACGAGGTGAAGCAGGCGGGCATCGAGACCGTGGGGCTGGCCACGGAGCCGCCGGCCCCCCGTTGAGGGAGGAGGGAGACCATGGTGCAGGGGCCCGCCGGGCGTCCCGGCGCGCCGCAGGGCGCCCGAACCCTGCCGGCCCAGCGCCCCGCCGCCATCCGGGAGTCGGGGCGGGGGCGGTTGAGGCCCCCTTCGGCCCGCTCCAACGACGCCCTGCCCGTGGCGCTGGTCGTATCCGTCGGCCTCCATGCCGCCCTCTTTGGGGCGGTGATCCTGCACCCCGCCATGAGCCAGAGGCCCCGTCTCCCCGACACCATGATGGTGCGCCTCGTGGACCTTCCCGCCGGACGGGGGGGTGCGCTGGACGGGACGCCGGGGCGCTCCACTGCGCCGGCGCCCCGCCTCCCGGAACCTCCCAAGCCCAAAAACCCCAAGACCACCCTTCCGGGGAAGGCGGAGGCCCCCAAGAGCGGCGGGGAATCGCCGGTGCGGTCCGGGAGGGAGGGGAAGGCCGTGGGCCTGGGGGGAGAGGGGGCTCCGGGGCTGGGGGGCAAGGCCTCCGGCCTGCTCCTGGACGAGCCCACCTTCGAGTACGAGTGGTACAAGGCGCGGCTGGAAGACCTCCTCAAGTCCAACTGGAAGAAGCCGGTCCTCCAATCCCTCCGGGCCGTCTCCGCCTCGGTGCACTTCGTGATCACCGCCCAGGGGGATGCACAGAACGTGGAGATCGTCTCCTCCTCCGGCCTGCCCAACTTCGACCAGAGCGTCCTCCGGGCGGTCTACAGCTCCGCCCCCTTTCCCCGCTTTCCTCCAGCCTACAAGGGCCCCACCCTGGGGGTCATGTACACCTTCGAACTCCTTCCCGAAAAGCAGTAGGGCCGGG
>JBMFRA010000043.1:0-19529 GCA_049968315.1 Acidobacteriota bacterium | reverse complement strand
CGCCCCGCCCCCCGAACCGGAGCCCCCGCCGCCGCCCCCGCCGCCCCCGGCGCCCTCCCTCAACAACCTGCTCCTCTACCACGCCGCCGCCATCGAGTACGCCTCGGGCCAGGCGGACGTCCTCAACGCCCTCCTCAAGGGAGCGGAGAACTTCGCCAAGCGGGGCGTCCTCTTCGTGGTCCGCAACGACGCCGCCTTGGCCTGGAACTCCTTCGGCTTCGACAACCCCGAGGAGACGAAGCGCTGGAAGGCGGCCCTGGACAAGGACCCCATCCTCACCACCGTCCTGGGTTCCCGGACCCGCATCCTCCTCGACAACGCCAAGCCCTCCTTCATCCCCGACGGGACACCCGTGGTCCGGAGCCTCCTGTCGCCCCTCCTCCTGAAGGGCAAGGTCCTGGCCTTCCTCTACGCCGATTCGGGAAGCGACGGCAAGCTCGACCACTACAGCATCGACCTCCTCATGAGGGTCGCCTCCCTCACCATCGACATCTTCCCCCTGCGGCCCAAGCGGGACCCCCTCCCGCCGGTCCTGGAGAACCAGGACATCGTCCTGCCCGCCGAGGTGCCCCTCTCTCCGCCGGCCCGGGAGGACGCCGCCCTGCTCTTCGAGGACACGGGGACGCTGGCGGCCCAGCCGGAGCCCGAGGAGCTCCCCACCGCCCAGACGGTCATGGCGGAAATCCCGCCGGAGGCGGCCCCCGCCGCGCCGCCGGAGGCGGTGGAGCTGGAATCGGGCGAGTACGTGAAGCCCGCCCCCGAGGAGGCGCAGCCGCCTGCTCCTCCGCCGCCTCCCGCCGAGGCGCCCATCCCCCCGGGAGAGGAGCGGCTCCACGCCGACGCCGAGCGCTTCGCCAAACTCCTCGTCCAGGAGATCGCCCTCTACCACCCCAAGGAGCTGGAGCAGGGAAGGCGGCAAGGGAACCTCTACGCCCTTCTCCGGGAGGACATCGAGCGCAGCCGCGAGGCCTTCGAGAACCGCTTCCAGAAACCCTCCATCCGTTCCCGGGACTACTTCGGGAAGGCCTTGGTCAAGTACCTTGCGGACGGCGACCCTTCGCGCCTGGGGAACTAGCCTTCTCCTGACGGTGGTTCTCTGGGGGGCACCCCCCGCCGGGGCCCAGGCAGCGGCCCCGGAGGATGGGGTGCCGCCGCCCGCCCCCCTTCCCCTTCTGCGGGAGGCGCGGGGCCTGCTGGCGGCGGGAAAACCCCAAGCCGCCCTGGAACTCCTTTCGGACCCCGCCCTGGAGAGCCACCCCCTCTGGGAGTACGTCCTCTGCTACCGGGCCCGGGCCCTCACCCAGGCGGGCAGGGGCCGGGAGGCCGTGCCGCTGTGGAGGAGGCTCTTCGAGGCCCTCCCCGAACCCTCCTTCCGGCGGGAGGCGGCGGAGGCGCTCCTGGCGGCCCTTCCGCCGGAGCGCACCGCCGAGGCGGTACCCTTCGCCAAGGCTCTCTGGTATTCGGACCCTTCCGACGTCCCCCGCGGCTGCCTCCTGACCCGCGCCCTCTGGGCCTCGGACCGGAAGGAAGAGGCCCGCCGGGTGGCGCTGGACCTCTGGACCCGCTACCCCGGCCACCCCGAGGCGGAGAAGCTCTGGAAGGAGCTTCCCGCCCTGGCCCCGTCCCTCGCCTCCGCGCCGCGGGAGGCCCTCCTGGAGCGCCTTCTGGCCGAGGCCCGAGGAGGCCGGAAGGACCTGTTGGCGCGGGATCTGCCGGCCTTCGTCCCCGCCACCGAGGAGGAGACGGGGTGGAAGGCCTACCTGGAAGGCCGCCGGGAGGAACTGGCCGGCCAGGCCGGAAAGGCGCTGGTGGCCTACCGGCGGGCCTACCAGACCCCCGCCGTGGCGCCCCAAGCCGTCGTCCGCATGGCCCTCCTCGCCCCCCGGGCCTCCCTCGGGGAGGTCTCCCTCCGCCAGGTGGAGGAGGCCCTCCTCGCCCTCCCCGCCCATACCGATGACCGGGACCGGGCCCTCTGGACCCTCGTCCAGCACCGGACCGCCCGGAAGGAGGAGGCCCGGGCCCTGGAGGTGGCGGGCCGGGGCCTCAACCGGGAGCGGAACGACCCCCGCCTGGCGGAGTTCCTCTACGACGCCGCCTGGGCCCGCTGGATGGCGAAGCGCCCCCGGGATGCCGAGGCCCTCTGGCGCAGGATGGCCGCCTCCCTCCCCCCCCAGGCCGACGATCGGCTGGCGGCCGTCTTCTGCCTCCTCCGCTTGGGGAGGGTTTCGGACCCCTCGGAGAGGAAGGCGCTCACCGGCGAGATCCTCCGCTACGACGCCTTCGGCTACTTCGCCTACCGCCTGCGGGAGGGGCGCCCCCCCGAGACGGCGCCGGGGGAGGAGCCCTCCCCACCTCCGGGGGAACCGGGGAGCCGGCCCTTCAAGGCCGCCCTCCTCCTCGCCAGCGGCCTTCCCGATGAGGCGGCCGCCGAGTACCTCGCCTCCGGCGGTCCGCTGGGCCCCTCCTCCCCGGCGCGCTGGGCCGCCGCCCAGGCCCTCCTGGATGCGGGAAGGATCCCCGAGGCCATCCGGGAGGCCCGCCGGGCCTTTCCCCAGGCCTACGCCTCGCCGGGGGAGGAGGCACCCGAGGCCTTCTGGAGAACGGTGTACCCCCTGCCCTTCCTCGACGCCGTGAAGGGCGCCGCCGAGGCCGCCTCCCTGCCCCCGCTGCTCCTTGGTTCCGTGGCCCGGCAGGAGTCCCTCTGGGATCCCAGGGCCGTCTCCCGTTCCGGGGCCCAGGGCCTCCTGCAGCTCATGCCCCCCACCGCCAAGGCCGTGGCGCGGGAGGCGGGCCTCGCCGTCTACGACGGGGAACGGGTCTTCGACCCCGCCTGGAACCTCTCGGCGGGGGCCCACTACCTCGCCTCGCTCCTGGCGCGGTACGGCGGGCGGCTTCCCGTGGCTCTGGCCGCCTACAACGCCGGACCGGGCCGGGCCGACGAATGGCTTGCCCGCCCGGGGGCCCCGAAGGAGGACGACCTCTGGATCGAATCCATCCCCTTCCGGGAGACCCGCTCCTACGTGCGCCGGATTCTCCTGAACCTCTGGGAGTACTGCCGCCTCTACCCCGGGCTCCGCTCCTGCGAAGCCATCCCACCGGCCCAACGCCCCTTTTTCTCTCCGGACCCCGAGCTCCTCTGCCCCCCGGAGTCGTACCATGGCCCGTAAGCGGAGGTGGGACCCGCGGCTGGTGCTGGCGGCGGGCCTGGCCTCCCTCTCCTTCGCCGCCATCCTCGTCCGCTACGCCCGCGCCCCGGCCCTGGCCATCGCCTTCTGGCGGATGGCCCTCGCCTCCCTGCTCCTCCTCCCCTTCCACCTGGCCGCCCGCAAGGAGCCCCAAGAACCCGGCGGGCGGGCCCTCTGGCCCTTCACCCTCGGGGCGGGGCTCATCCTGGCCCTCCACTTCACCTGCTGGATCGCCTCCATCCAGCTCACCACCGTCGCCGCCTCCCTCCTCCTCATGTCGGCCCAGCCCCTCTGGGCGGCCCTTCTCGGCCTCCTCTTCCTCAAGGAGGCGGTCCCCCGGCGGGGGGCGGCGGGGATGGGCCTCGCCCTCCTGGGGATCGCCGCCATCGCCTGGAGCGACCGGAGCCACGGCACCTCCAGCCTCCTGGGCGACTCCCTGGCCCTCCTCTCGGGCCTGGCCGCGGCGGGGTACCTGACCGTGGGGCGCCACCTGCGCCTCCGCCTCCCCCTGCCGACCTACCTGGTCTCTGTCTACGGAGCCTCCGCCCTCTTTCTCGGCCTGGCGGCCCTCCTCGCCGGCGTTCCCTTTACCGGTTTCGACGGCCGGACCTGGGCCATGTTCGGCCTCCTGGCCCTCTTTCCCTCGGCCCTGGGCCACTCGCTGGTGAACTACGCCCTGAGGCACATGGAGTCCTACCGGGTGAGCCTCTCCATCCTGGTGGAACCGGTGGTCTCCTCCCTCCTGGCGGCCCTCCTCTTCGCCGAGGTTCCCGGAGCGGCCTTCTTCCCCGGGGCCCTTCTCATCTTCGCCGGGGTTTTCCTGGCCATGGGCCGCAGCGCCCCGCCGCCTTGAAGGTTCTCCCGTGGGGGTGTATCCTGCGGGCCACGCAGGAGGAGCACCCATGAAAGCCTTCGCCTTCCGAACAGACCCCCTCACGGGGGAGGAGTACTACGAGGTCTACCTGCGGGGCAGCCAGCTCGTTTCCAACGCCTTCCTGAACAAGGCCTCCGCCTTCACCTTGGAGGAACGGAAGTCGCTGGAGCTGGAGGGCCACCTCCGCTCCGCCGTGCAGACCCTCGAACAGCAGGCCCTCCGGGTGATGGAGAACTACGCCCGGAAGCCCAGCGACATCGAGCGGTACATCTTCCTGCAGGGGCTCCTGGACCGGAACGAGACCCTCTTCTACAAGGTGGTGGTGGACCACCTGGAGGAGATGGTCCCCATCGTCTACACCCCCACCGTGGGCCAGGCCTGCCTCATGGCCAGCCATATCCAGCGGCGGTACCGCGGGCTCTACGTCACCCCCGACAACATCGAGAACCTCGACGCCATTCTGAAGAGCGTCTCCCGCCCCGAGGTCTACCTCGTGGTGGTCACCGACGGCGAGCGGATCCTGGGCCTGGGGGACCTGGGTTCCGACGGCATGCCCATCCCCGTGGGGAAGATCTCCCTCTACGTGGCCGCCGGGGGCGTCCACCCCTCCGGCTGCCTGCCGGTGTGCCTGGACGTGGGGACCAACAACGAGCGGCTCCTCCAAGACCCCCTCTACCTGGGCTACCGAAAGCCCCGCCTCACCGGCCAGGCCTACGAGGACTTCGTAGAGCGCTTCGTGCTGGGCCTCAGGCGCAACCTCCCCCGGGTGCTCCTGCAGTGGGAGGACTTCGCCAAGGACAAGGCCTTCCTCCTCCTGGACCGGTACCAGGAGCGGATCCTCTCCTTCAACGACGACATCCAGGGGACCGGCGCTGTCACCCTGGCGGCCCTCCTCACCGCCGTCAAGACCAAAGGGGAGCGCCTCTCGGACCAGCGGGTGGTCATCGTGGGCATGGGCCAGGCGGGGACGGGGGCCGCCCGCCGGATTCGAGACGTGCTCCGGGAGGAGGGCCTGTCCCCCTCGGAGGTCCGGAGACGGATCTTCGCCGTGGACGTCCCCGGTCTCCTCTTCGAGGATACCCCCGGGCTAGAGGAGCCCCAGCGCCCCTTCGCCCAGCCGAGGGACGCCGTCTCCGGCTGGAAGTTGGAGCAGGAGGGAGCGGTGGGCCTCCTGGACGTTCTGCGGAACGTGAAGCCGACGGTCCTCGTGGGCGTGACCGCCCGGCGGGGACTCTTCTCCGGCCCCGTGCTCGAGGCGCTGGCCGCCGGGACGCCCCGTCCGGTGGTCCTCTCCCTAAGCAACCCCACGGCCAAGTCGGAGTGCACCCCGGAGGAAGTGGCCCGGGCCACGGCAGGCCGCGGCTTCATGGCCACGGGGAGCCCCTTCCCGCCCTTCACCTACGAGGGGCGGCCCTTCGAGACCTCCCAGTGCAACAACCTGTACATCTTTCCCGGCATGGGCCTCGGGGCCCTGGTGGCCCAGGCCAGCCGGATCACCTCCTCCATGTTCCTGGCCGCCAGCAAGGCCCTCTCGGAGATGGTGACCCCCCAGCAGCGGGAGCGGGGCCTCCTCCTCCCGGAAATGAAGGATATCCGGGAGGCGGCCTTCCGCGTGGCGCTGGCGGTGGCCCGGGAAGCAAGGGAGCGGGGCCTGGGGAGGCTCCTCGACGACGGGGAACTCGCCGAGACCCTTCGAAGGGCCCAGTGGACGCCCCGGTACTACCCATACCGGCCCGGATGAACCGGAGAGAGGACGGTTAGCCCTCCTCCCGGGGCGCCTCCGGGCCCGCGAGGGCCGCCCACTCCTCGGGGGTGTTGGCGTTGGCCAGGGCTCCGGGGTCGCAGCCGGCGGCCCGGGCCGCCTCCTCCCCCACGTAGACGGTCCCCAGGCGAGGAAGGAGGGCGTGCAGTGCACCGCCACCCCCCTTCAGGGCCTCTTCCAGCACCGGCCCCGCCGACCGGGGGTAGGCCCCCGGGATGGGGTGGACGTACCCGCCCACCAGCGGCACGCAGGGGGTTCCCGCCGTCCGGGCGATGCCCAACAATAGCCGGAGCCACGCCTCACCGAGGCACGGGGTGTCCACGGGAATGCAGAGGACCGGGTCGAAGGAGCCTTGGGAGAGGGCGGCGTGGAGGCCCGAGAGGACCCCGAAGCCCGGGATCCGGTCGGCCACGTGCCGTGCCCCGGGGATCGGCAGGGGCGGAGCTTCGGGGCACACCACCAGGACCTCCTCCACCAGGGGGGCGAGGAGGCGGACGGCCCGGAGGAGAAGGGGCTCCCCCTCGAAGAGCAGCAGGCGCTTGTCCCGGCCCATGCGGCGGGAGCGCCCGCCCGCCAGGACGGCGCCGGTGGCTTGGCTTCTCGGAACCATGGCAGGAGTGTAACCGAAGAAGGCCGGGGGTGCAAGGATCGCCGCCCAAAGGGAAAGGCCGGGGCCCTAAGGCCCCGGCCTCCCAGACTTCGCCCCGGGGCTACTGCGGCAGGGCCTTGGCCGCCAGCTCCAGGACGTCCAGGGTGGCAAAGCCTTCCTTGCCCGTTTCCCCCGCGGCGTTGTTCAGCATCACGTTGCAGAAGGGGCAGGCGACGGCCACGCCGTTGGCCGAGGTGGCCACGGCCTGCTCGAAGCGGGCGTGGTTCACCCGCTTCCCCAGCTTCTCCTCCAGCCAGAAGCGGCCTCCGCCGGCGCCGCAGCACATGGCCGCCTCCCCGTGGCGCTCCATCTCCTTCAGGGAGACGCCGGGGATGGCCTTCAGGATGGCCCGGGGAGCCTCCACCTGGCCGTTGTAGCGCCCGAGGTAGCAGGGGTCGTGGAAGGTCAGGCTCTCCCGCACCTCCTCCGTGAGGTGGAGGCGCCCCTCCCGGAGGAGGGCGGCGACGAGCTCCGTCCCGTGGACCACCTCGTAGTTTCCGCCGAAGTCCGGGTACTCGTTCTTCAGGGTGTTGAGGCAGTGGGGGCAGTTGGTGACGATCTTCCGGACCTTGTAGCCGTTGAGGGTTTCCACGTTGGCCTCCGCCAGGGTGGCGAAGAGGTACTCGTTGCCCAGGCGCCGGGCGGCGTCGCCGGTGCAGGTCTCCTCCTCGCCCAGGATGGCGAAGGAGACCCCCGCGGCCTTGAGGAGCTTGACCAGGGCCTGGGAGACCTTCTGCCCCGCGGCGTCGTAAGCGCCGGCACAGCCCACCCAGAAGAGGTACTCGGCGTCTGGCTTCTCGGAGATATGGGGGACGCCGAGCCCCTCGGCCCACTTGGCACGGTCCGCCTGGGGAAGGTTCCAGGGGTTGCCCTGCCGCTCCATGCCCTTGAAGGCCGTCTGGGCCTCGGCGGGGAAGTTGCTCTCCTCCAGCGTCAGGTACCTCCGCATCCCCACCAGCTTCTCCACGAAGGTGATGTGGAGGGGGCAGGCCCACTCGCAGTAGCCGCAGGTGGTGCAGGCCCAGATGGTGTCGCTGGAGATGCACCCGCCGATCTCCTTCTCGCTCCAGGGCGGGGTCTCGTCGCTGCGCTTCCAGAAGGCCCCCTCGGGGACGGGGCCGCCGATGAGGAGCCGGTCTTCGGGGGGTTGTTTGTCCTTCTCCATCTCCTCCAGGGGGGTCTTGTAGAGGTAGTCCCGAAGGTCGTTGCCGTAGTTCTTCGGCCGCAGGGGCTTTCCCGTGTTGGTCGTGGGGCAGACCTCGGTGCAGCGGCCGCACTCGGTGCAGGTGTAGAAGTCCAGCATCTGCTTCCAGGTGAAGTCCTGGATCTTGTTGATGCCGAAGTGCTCCGCCTCCAGGTCCATCTTCTTCAGGTTCTTCCAGGGCGTGAGGCTCCGGAAGTAGACGTTGAAGAGGGAGGTGAAGACGTGGAAGTGTTTGGAGTAGGGCAGGAAGTTGGCGAAGGCGAAGAGGATGGCCAGGTGGAGCCACCACATGACCCGGTACCAGACGTGAAGGGCCTGGGGCTCCGTTCCGGCGAAGAGGGAGGCCACGGCGAGGCCGGCGGGGGACCAGGCCTTCCAGTCGGGGTTGTGGAGGGCGATGAAGGCGCCGTCCGCCAGGAGGTCCGTGACCATGAGGCCGCCGATGAGGCTCAGGGTGGCCCAGGCGTCCCAGGAGTTCTCCAGCCGTTCGGGCCGGGCGAAGAGGCGCCTCCCCATGGCCATGAGGATGCCCACCACCACCAGGACCTCGAAGACGTCCTTGGTGGCCTGGTAGCCGTAGCCCCAGACGCCCAGGAGTTCGGTGAGGTGGAACTTGGGGAAGAGGCCCTCCACGATGAGCATGAGGGACCTCAGGGCCAGCACGCAGAAGCCCCAGAAGATCATCAGGTGGTAGACGCCGGCATAGCGGTCCCGCACCATCCGCTTCTGGGCGAAGGCATAGAGGAGCAGGCCCTTGAAGCGTTCCCAGGGCCGGTCGAACCGGTCCTCGGGAACCCCCTTGAGGAGTGCCCCGATGCGCCGCTGCATGGTGTTGGCGAACAGGGCCAGGGACGAGAGGACAAACGCCCAGAACAGGCCGGTTTCCACGGGATGCATTCCGCCACCTCCTCTTCCCAAGAGGCCGCGCCCGGAGCGCGGTTAGGGGAAGGATAAGCCCCGGAAGAGGCCTTGTCAATGTATATGTTTACTCATCAAGAGGTCTGTTCCGGACGGGGATCTGGACCACACCTTTTTGGATTCAAAGGGATTTCTGGCACCTCGCCGTCCGCCGTGCGGCCTTGGCCAAACGTGAGTGTTCGCTCACGTCTCCGGGGGCGGAAGGAACCCCACCAGCCCCTCCCGGGCCAGCTTCTTGAAGATCATCAGGGCGTGGATCTCCTGAATGGGCGAGATCCGGATGATGGACTGGACGGGGCTGGTGCCGTTGATGCGGCTGAGGATGTAGTTCTCCTGGGGCGTGAAGTCCAGCTCGTTGAGGTCCGCCAGCGCCCGCTTGAGGTAGGGGATGTGTTCGATGGAGAACTCGTCGGAGACGAGGCTGGCCTTGATCTCCCGGTAGGCCTTGGGGATCATCGTCCGGGCCAGGGGGTTCTCGGGGGCGTGGATGAGGACCTGCTTGAAGGTCTCGATGGAAGCCTCGAACTGGCCCTGGTTGAACTGCTTGAGGCCCAGGTTGCAAAGGCTCCGGATGGACTCCTCCGCCTGGGCCTCCGACGGCCGGGATGGCTCGGGGGCCTCCACCACCTCCACCAGCCCCATGCGGTAGAGGTCGAAGAGGATGCTGGAGACGGCGAAGTCCGAGGCGTGGAACATGAGGCAGAGGTCCCCGATCCGCCAGGGGGTCTCCAGGATCTGCACCATGCGGTTGTAGACCGGGTCCTGGAGCACCTGGACCGTGAGGTTCTCCGGCAGGACCCTGAGCACCGTGTCGTTGGAGGGAAAGACCTTCCGGATCCGCGCCCACTCGTCGGCCCGGCGGGAACCCTCCATGAGGATGGAGGTCACCTCCATCTCGATGGGCACGTGGCTGTCCTGGGCCGGGGCGTCGTTGTAGAACTTGAAGCTCCCTTCGTCCCAGAGGAAGAGGTCGTAGATGGTCTCCTCCGCCTTGATGCGGAGAAAGCGCTGGACCTCGTCTTCCGAGAGGAGCCCCTCCTGGACGAGGATCCTCCCCAGCTTCACCCCCGTCTCCCCCTGCTTGGCGAAGGCCCGCATGAGATCCTCCTCGGTGATCTTCTCGTGGGAGAGGAGGAATTGGCCGAAGTACTCCCGCGGGTCGTTGCTGGCGGAGGCCACGATCTTCCCGCCGCGGAAGTAGATCTCCTTCACGATCTCCCCCCGCTGGAGGATGAGGATCCCCGTCTTCCGGCTCAAGGCCAGCCATTGGAGGAGGTCCGGCAGGGGCATGGTGGCGAAGTCGCCCTGAAGTCCCATGGGGGTCATCATACCGGGAAGGCCCCCCCCGAGGCAAAAGCCCCTCTCGCCGTGCAGGCCGGCCCCCCGGCGCCCGCTCCGGCCCGCCGCCCTCCTCCCCCACCCTCCTCCTCCCTTCTCCCGCCTCCCCGCCTTCCGTCCGAGGGGCCTCCGCGGTAAAATGACGGGTTTGAAGGGAGGCCCATGGCCGAGTTCATCTTTCAGGGGCCCCTGGCGGAAAATCCGCTGCCGGAAGTCCTGCAGAAGATCCACTACTACAAGGTCCCCGGCGTCCTGCGGGTGAGCCGGGACGACGGATTCAAGCAGATCTTCATCTCCGGCGGCGAGATCATCTTCGCCACCTCCTCCTACCCCGGTGACCGCCTCGGGGAGTTCCTGCTGGACCGGGCCCGGATCACCCAGGCCCAGTACGACCTGTCGGTGGCCCGCATGAAGGAGACGGGCCGGCGCCAGGGGGCGGTCCTGGTGGAGGCGGGGATCCTGACGGCCCAGGAGCTTTACGAGGCCGTCAAGGAGCAGGTCATGGCCATCGTCTGGTCCCTCTTCGACTGGACGGAGGGGGAGGTCACCTTCAAGGTGGGCAAGTTCAAGGAGGACGAGGTCATCAAGCTGAGCCTCGACACCCGGGCGGCCATCCTCCGGGGCATCAAGGGCATCACCGACCCCAAGCGCGTCGTCAAGTGGCTCGGGCGGAAGGAAGACGTCTTCGAACCCACCGACAACGCCCTGGCCCTTCTCCCCTCGCTGCCCCTCACCGCCGAGGACCGGCTGGTCTTCCGGCTGGTGGACGGCCAGCGGACCCTCCTGGAGATCCTCAGGAGCTCCGCCGCCGACTCGGGAACCACGGCCAAGATCCTCTATGCCCTGTACATCCTGGGCCTCGTTCGGCGGCGGGACACGGCCCTGCGGATCACCGTCCCGTCGTCCCGCCGGACCTGACCATGCTCAAGATCGCCTTCTTAGGGGGCCTCGGCGACTTCGGAAAGAACCTCACCGTCTACGAACAGGACGGGGACCTTTTGGTGGTGGACGCCGGGAGCCAGTTCCCCGAATCGGACTTCCCCGGCATCGACCTGGTGATCCCCGACTTCTCCTACGTGGCGGAGCGGGCCGGCCGCCTCAGGGGCATCGTGCTGACCCACGGCCACGAGGACCACGTGGGGGCCGTGGGCTTCCTGCTGAAGGCCTGCCCCGCCCCCCTCTGCGGCACCGCCCTCACCCTGGGCCTCGCCGGGCGCAAGATGCGGGATCTGGGGGCGGAACCGCCGGCCGTCCACCTCCTGGAGCCGGAAAGGCCCCTCCAACTGGGCCCCTTCACCGTGGAGGGGATCCCCGTGACCCACTCGGTGCCCGAGGCCGTCTCCCTCCTGCTGGGCACCCCCGAGGGCACGGTGCTCCACACCGGGGACTTCAAGTTCGACCAGGCCCCCCTGGACGGCCGCCTCACCCACTACCACCGCTTCCAGGAGGCCGGGCGCCGGGGCGTCATGGCCATGCTCATCGACAGCACCAACGTGGAGGTGGAAGGGGTGGTGGGTTCGGAGGTCCGGGTCCGGAACACCCTGGAGCGGTACCTTTCCCGCCAGACGGGCAAGGTCTTCGTGGCCCTCTTCTCCACCAACCTCATGCGCATCCAGGCGATCCTGGACCTCTGCGACGCCTTGGGGAAGAAGGCGGCCCTCTTCGGCCGTTCCCTCACGGAGAACGTCCGCATCGGGCAGGAGACGGGGTACCTCCGGGTGCCCGAGGGCGTGCTCGTCGCCCCCGAGGAGATCCCGGCCCTCCCCCGGGCCCAGGCGGTGGTCCTGAGCTCCGGTTCCCAGGCGGAGCCCTTCTCCGCCCTCTCCCGCATCGCCTTCGACGAGAACCGCCACCTCTTCGTGGAGGAGGGGGACCTCCTGATCCTCTCCGCCCGGATCATCCCGGGCAACGAGAAGCGGGTGGCGCGGGTGATCAACCAGGTCTACCGGAAGGGGGGGGAGGTGGTGACGGCGCGGGACGACCGGGTCCACGTCTCCGGCCACGCCGCCCAGGAGGAGATCCGCCTCATGGCCTCGTGGGTCCGGCCCCGCTACTACGTCCCCGTCCACGGGGAGTACCGCCAGCTCAAGGGAAACGCCCGCCTCGCCGAGGAGATGGGCTATTCCTCGGAGCAAATCCTCCTCTCGGAGACGGGGGAGGCCCTGAAGTTCGAGAAGGGGCGCTTCGCCGGCCGGGAGGAGGTGCCCGCCGGGAGCCTCCTCATCGACGGCGACACGGGGGACCCGGTGGACCGCGTCGTCGTGCGGGACCGGCGGCACATCTCCAACGACGGGGTGGTGGTTCCCATCGTGGTGGTGAACCGCCAGAGCCGCCGGATGGAGGCCGACCCGGAGATCATCAGCCGGGGGTACGCCCCTCTGGAGGGGGGCAACGGGGCCCTGGACGAGGTCCGGAGGGAGGTGGCGGCGCTCTTCCAGACCCTTCCCCCGGAGGAGCTCCGGGACGAGGCCATCCTCAAGGCCAAGGTGAAGTCGGCGGTCAAGCGGGTCCTCAAACGCCGGGAGGCGGGGATCCCCCTCATCCTTCCCGTGGTGATGGAGGTCTAGCCTCCCGCCCTCCGGAAGCCCTTCTCGAAAGGAACGGCCATGCCGCTCTTCTGGGTCCTCCTCCTGGCGCTGGTGCAAGGGCTGACGGAGTTCCTCCCCGTCTCCTCCTCCGCCCACCTCGCCATCCTGGGCGCCCTATCGGGGATTTCCGAAGGGGATGCCTTCGTCTTCTTCCTCGTCCTCCACGGGGGCACGCTCCTCGCCACACTTCTCTTCTTCCGCCGGGACCTCCTCGCCTTCGCGGGGGGCCTCCTGGGCCGGGACCCCGCCGGCCTCAGAGCCCTCTTCCTGGTCCTCCTCTCCGCGGTTCCGACGGCGGTCCTCGGTCTGAGCCTGAAGGGCCCCGTGGAGCGCGCCTTCTCCTCCCCGGCCCTGGCGGGACTGCTCCTCTTCGTCACGGCGGGACTGCTGTTGTGGAGCAACCGCTTCCCCCAGGGGGCCCGCTCCCTGAAGGACCTCTCCTGGAAGGACGCCCTCTGGATCGGGACGGCCCAGGGGCTGGCGGTCTTTCCGGGGATCTCCCGCTCCGGAGCGACGCTGGTGACGGCCCTCCGCCGAGGGCTCGCCCCCGCCGAGGCCTTTCGCTTCTCCTTCCTCTGCTCCCTTCCGGCGGTGGGCGGCGCCTTCCTCCTGGAGGGCCGGAAGGCCTTCGACGCCGCCAACCCTCACATCCTGGACGACGGACTGGGGTTCGCCGTGGCCTTCTTTTCGGGGCTCGCGGCCCTGGCGCTCCTCCGGGGAGCGGTGGAGCGGGGCCGCCTGGGCCGCTTCGCCCTCTGGTGTGCCGCGGCGGGGACGGCGGGGATCCTGGTGGGCCTCGCCCGGTAGCCGGGGAGAGGGAGGAGGCGCCGTGGGCCCGGGCTTCCACAAGCTACCCGAAACCCTGCGGGGCCTCCGGCACCGCAACTTCCGGCTCTTCTTCTTCGGCCAGCTCGTCTCCCTCGTGGGCTCCTGGATGCAGAACCTGGCCCAGGGGTGGCTGGTCTGGAGGCTGAGCCGCTCCCCCTGGCTCCTGGGCGTCGTGGGGTTCGCCCAGTTCGGCCCCATCCTCCTTCTGGGCCTCTTCGGCGGGGTGGCCGCCGACCGCTTCGACCGGCACCGGCTCGTCCTGGCCACCCAGACGGGGCTCCTCGTCCAGGCGGCCCTCCTGACCTTCCTGACCCTTTCGGATCTCGTCCAAGTCTGGCACGTCGTGGTTCTGGCGGCGGTCCAGGGGGCGGTGAACGCCTTCGACATGCCCGCCCGCCAGTCCTTCCTGGTCCGGATGGTGGGCAAGGAGGACCTGGGAAACGCCATCGCCCTCAATTCTTCCATCTTCAACGGGGCCCGGATCGCGGGCCCGGCGCTGGCGGGCTTCGTGACAGGGCTGTGGGGGGAGGGGGTCTGCTTCCTCCTCAACACCCTCTCCTTCGGGGCGGTCCTCGGGAGCCTGCTGGCCATGCGCCTGGCCCCCGAGGGAAACCGCCGAACGGCGGCGGGGCCTTGGCGGCAGATCGGAGAGGGTTTCCGCTACGCCTGGGGAACTCCCCACGTCAGGGCCCTGCTCACCCTGGTGACCGCCACCAGCCTCTTCGCCCTTCCCTACTCGATCCTCCTCCCGGCGGTGGCCGGAGGGGTTCTCCACACCGACGCCCGGGGCCTGGGCTTCCTGATGAGCGCCGCCGGCCTCGGCTCCCTGGCCGGTGCCCTGGCCATGGCCCGCCGGAAGGGGCTCCGGGGCCTGGGAAAGCTGGCGGGGCTCATGTCGCTCCTCTTCGGCCTCGGCCTCCTGGCCTTCGCGCTCTCCTCCGTCTTCTGGCTCTCGGCGGTCCTGCTGGCGGCGGTGGGGTTCTTCCTCATGAGCCAGATGGCGGCGGTGAACACCCTCCTCCAGGGGCTCGTCCCCGATGCCCTCCGCGGAAGGCTCATCAGCCTCTACGTCGTCACCTTCATCGGCATGGCTCCGTTGGGGAGCCTGTTCATGGGACACCTTGCGGGACGGCTGGGGGTCCAGGCGGTGCTGGCCGGCGGCGGGGTCCTCACGGCCCTGGCGGGGGGAGTCTTTCTCTCCTTCCTCCCACGGATCCGGCCCCACGTCCTCCCGCTGCTCCATGCCGCCGAGGCGCCGGTGGAAGCCTTCAGGGAACCTCCTCCACCGTGATCCTTGCTGGTCCCGTCTCTCCGAAGCGCGCAAGGCTCCAGCGGCCTGCTTTGGGCTTCCGCCGCGGGGCAGGGTATACTCCGGAAGGCGAGGCGGGCCCCTCCGGGCCCCCACGGGGGGAAGGACGATGACCGAATCGGACCTTTCCGTCTACCTGGGACCGACTCAGGGGGTGGACTGCCAATCGGAGACCGTACGGAATCTCGCCCAGCGCCTCACCGGGGACGCCCCCTCCCCGGCCCAGGCTGCCGCGCGCCTCTTCGCCTACGTACGGGACTCGGTCCGCTACATCCCCTACGCCCCCTTCGCCAGCCTTTCGGACTACCACGGCGAGGAGGTCCTCCGGCGCGGGTACGGCTTCTGCACCCAGAAGTCTTCTCTGCTGGTCGGCCTCTGCCGCGCCGCCGGCCTCCCCGCCCGCTTTCGCTTCGCCGACCTCCTGAACCACAACCTGCCCGGCCGGCTGGGGTGGATCCTCGGTTCCAACCGCATGGTCTACCACACCTACGTGGAGGTCTTTCTCGGCGGACGGTGGCTCAAGGCCACACCCTCCTTCGAGCGTCCCCTCTGCGAGAAGATGGGCTGGCGCCTGGTGGAGTTCGACGGAACGAGGGACGCGGTCCTGGCCCCCACCGACCTTGCGGGCCGGCCCCACATCGAGTACGTGCTGGACCGGGGCCCCCTGCCCTACGTGCCCCTCGAGGCCATGCTGGAGACCTGGTACCGGGAGTACGGCCCCGAGACCCTCGTCCGGTGGCGGGAGTCCATCGGGACCCTTGGGGAGCAACCCTTGCCGTGACCGTTCCCCGCGGCAGGTGTCGCCCCTTTTCGGACGGGGGCCGTTGAAATGTCCATCTCCGCCCCCCTCGTCCTGCTCCTCTTCGCCACCGGCCTCTTCGCCGGGGTTGTGGACACCATCGCCGGCGGAGGCGGGTTGATCACCATTCCCGTCCTTTTGGGAATCGGTGTTCCGCCGGCCTTCGCCTTGGGCACCAACAAGCTCCAGGCCTCCTTCGGTTCCGGCAGCGCCACCCTCCACTTCTGGCGGCAAGGTGCGGTGACCCTGGAGGAGTGCGCCACCGGCATCGCCCTTACCTTCCTCGGCTCGGCCCTGGGAACCCTCTCCGTCCAGCGCCTGGACCCCGATTTCTTGAGGCGCCTCATCCCCTTCCTGCTGGCCGCCGTGGCCCTCTACGTCTTCCTGAACCCCGCTTTCGGCAGGACTCCGGGCCGGCCGCTCCTGGCCCCTTTCCCTTTCTACCTCCTGGCGGGCCTGGGGCTGGGCTTCTACGACGGCTTCTTCGGACCGGGGACCGGGTCCTTCTGGGTGGTGGCCCTCATGGCGGGCCTGGGACAGGCGATGCCCAAGGCCACCGCCACCACCAAGGTCATGAACTTCACCAGCAACATCGCCTCCCTCGTCTTCTTCTGGCTCCAAGGCCACGTTCTGGTCGCCCCCGCCGCCGCCATGGCCGCCGGACAGTTTCTGGGGGGGCGCATCGGGGCCCGGCTGGTGATGAGCCGCGGGGTCCGCCTCATCCGCCCCGCCTTCCTCGCCATGGTGGCGGTGGTGGTGGCGAAGCTCGCCTACGACGCGTGGTTTGGCGCCCTGGCCGGAAGGTGAGAGGGGGAAGGCGCCTGCCTCTCCGCCCCTTGTGGAACGGTGCGGCGGGGCTTACCCTTTGGCAATGGGGCGTCTGGCGGGACTCTGGAGGACCAAGGACGCGGAGCGGCTGAGGGCGGAGGCGGAGGCCTCGGAGGGGCGGCTGAAGCGCGTCCTGGGGCCCGTGGACCTCATCGCCCTGGGCATCGGGGCCGTCATCGGGGCGGGCATCTTCGCCCTGGTGGGGACGGCCGCCGCCGGCGACGCCACCCGGCCCGGCGCCGGGCCGGCCATCGTGCTCTCCTTCCTCCTCACGGGGCTGGCCTGCGCCTTTTCGGGGCTCTGCTACGCGGAGATGGCCAGCATGGTCCCCATCGCGGGGAGCGCCTACACCTACGCCTACGCCACCCTGGGCGAGGTGGTGGCCTGGATCATCGGGTGGGACCTCATCCTCGAATACGCCGTGGGGAACGTGGCGGTGGCGGTCAGCTGGTCGGGGTACTTCTGCGAACTCCTCCGGGGATTGGGCGTGGAGTTCCCACGGTGGCTGGCGACGGACCTGAGGACGGCGCTGCAGACACCGGCCATCCTGGAGGCCGCCCCCCGTTTCTTCGGCCTTCCCGTCGTCTTCAACCTCCCCGCCGTTTCCATCGTCGCCTTCTTGACGGTGCTCCTGGTCCTGGGAATCCGGGAGAGCGCGCGTTTCAACGCCGCCATGGTGGGGGTCAAGCTCCTGGTCCTCGGCTTCTTCGTCTTCACCGGTCTCAAGTTCGTCCGCCCCGAGAACTGGCACCCCTTCGCCCCCAACGGCTGGGCGGGCATCCAGGCGGGGGCGGCGGTGATCTTTTTCGCCTACATCGGCTTCGACGCCGTCTCCACCGCGGCGGAGGAGTGCCGGCGTCCCGAGCGGGACCTTCCCATCGGCATCCTCGGCTCCCTGGCGGTCTGCACGGTGATTTACGTCGTGGTGGCCGCGGTGTTGACGGGCATGGTGCCCTGGCGGGAACTCAACACCGCCGAGCCGTTGTCGGTGGCCATGCGGGTGGTGGACCGGAACTGGGCCGCGGGGGTCGTGGCCTTCGGCTCGGTGGTGGCCCACACGGCGGTCCTGCTGGTCTTCCAGCTGGGCCAGCCCCGGATCTTCTTCTCCATGGCCCGGGATGGCCTCCTTCCGCCGGCCTTCGCGAGGGTCCACCCCCGCTTCCGGACCCCCCACGTCACCACCCTCCTCACGGGCCTCTTCGTCGGAGGGGCCGCCTGCTTCGCCAGCCTCGACGAGATGGCCGACCTGTGCAACATCGGCACCCTCTCGGCATTCTTCCTGGTCTGCGCCGGCGTCCTGGTCCTCCGCCACCGGGAGCCCGGCCGGCGCCGGCCCTTCCGGACTCCCTTCGTTCCGGTGGTTCCCCTCCTCGGCATGGCCTCCTGCCTCTACCTCATGGCCGGACTTCCCCCCCGGGCCTGGATCCGCTTCGGCCTTTGGCTCGCCGCCGGCCTCGCCCTATATTTCTCTTACGGCTGGAAGAGGAGCCGGATGTCGGCCCCTGACCCCATCGGAAAGGAGGCGGCGCCGTGAGGGCCCTCACCCTTGCCGTTCTCGCAGGCGGGCTCCTGGGGACGGCCCTCTCCTGCGCCGGCCCCTCCGGCCCCCGGGCACCGGGAGGAGCCACCCGGGACCGGGCCGCCCTCCGGGGGCTCGGCGCCGTGGCCCTGGCGGTGGAGCCTCCCGCCCTGGAGCCCCTGTGCCGAAAACTCCTCCTCACGGTGCGGCGTCCCGGCGGCGGCGGCTACCGCCTCTCGGAGTGGGCGCCCTGCGAAAGGCCCCAAGACCTCGAAAACTTGCTGGCACGGGTCCTGGCCCAGTTTTTGGAGGATTGGCGCGGCGCCGGGGCCCCCGCCCCTTCCCCCTGAAGCCCCTCTGGGCGAAATGGCTCACTTCCCCCGCAGGTTCCCGCCCGCCCCACCCGGCCCGCCGGCGGGGGCGTAGACTCTCCCCTTCGCCGCCCCCGGCGGCCCTTCATCTCCCCGAGGGAGCCCATGGAAGAGTTCGTCTATCTGGACAACGCCGCCACCACGTTCCCCAAGCCCGACGTGGTCCACGAGACCATGTACCGCTTCTACAAGGACTGCAAGGTGAACCCCGGCCGCACCGGGTGCGACCTGGCCCTCCAGGCGGAGGAGATGATCCGAAATGCCCGCCTGGCCCTCACGGAGCTCTTCAACGGCTCCCTGAAGGAGCGGGGCATTCGCAAGGACCCCGACCGGCTGGTCTTCACCATGAACGCCACCGGCGCCCTGAACCTCCTCCTGAAGGGAACGCTGAAGCCGGGGGACCACGTGGTCACCACCTGGACGGAGCACAATTCCGTCATCCGCCCGGTGAACCATTTGGTGCGCACCGGCGTGGAGGCCACCTTCGTTCGCCCCGACGGCGAGGGGTACGTGGACCCGGAGGAGATCCGCAAGGCCCTGCGGCCCAATACCCGCCTCGTCGTCGTCAACCACGCCTCCAACGTCACCGGCGTAGTCCAGGACCTTCCGGCCATCGGCAAGGTCTGCGCCGAGGCGGGCGTCCCCTTCGCCGTGGACACGGCCCAGACGGCGGGCGTCCTCGACATCGACATGCCTTCCTGCCACATCTCCTTCCTGGCCTTCACCGGCCACAAGGGGCTCATGGGCCCCACGGGGACCGGCGGCCTCTGTGTAGCCGACGACGCGGAGATCGAAGGCACCCTCTGGGGCGGGACGGGCGTCAAGAGCGCCCACCCCTACCACCTGGAGGAGTACCCCTACCGGCTGGAGGCGGGGACGCTGAACCTCGCCGGAATCGCCGGCCTCTGGGCGGGGGTCCGGTGGGTGACGGAGCGCGGCCTCGCCTCCATCCGGGAGCACGAACTCCACCTGTTGGCCCTCCTTCAGGACGGGCTCTCCGCCATTTCGGGTCTCCGTATCGCCGGAACCCGGCGCCTGGAGCGCCGGGTGGCCACCTGCTCCGTGGTCCTCGACGGGATGGACCCCTCGGACGTGGGGACCTTCCTGGACGTGGACCACGGGGTCGTCACCCGCACCGGCCTCCAGTGCGCCCCCCTGATCCACGACCACATGGGAACCTCTCCCCGGGGAACGGTCCGCTTCTCCATCGGCCCCTTCAACACCGAAGAGGACGTCCAGAGGGCCGTGGCCGCCATGGAGGCCGTGGCGGCCCGGGTCCGCAGGTAGGACCGGCTTCTCTTTGCATCACACCTGTCCAAAATCATCCGGCCATCCGCCCGCAAGAGAAGGCGGGACG
>JBMFRA010000042.1:0-20031 GCA_049968315.1 Acidobacteriota bacterium | reverse complement strand
CACCATGGCCCTTCCCGACCTCCTCCGGAAGGCCAGGGAAGCTTCCACGGCCAAGGATTACGCCCGGGCCATCACCTTCTACCAGGAGGCCCTCTCCCGGGACGCCGTCAACCCCGACGCCCTCCAGGGGCTTCAGGAGGCCCGTCAGGCCCTGGCCCGCCAGCAGGAGGAAAACCTTCGAAACGAGAAGTTCCTCAAGGACTACCTCTATTCGGTCAAATCCTTCAAGGAACAGGACTACGCCGAAGCCCTGCGGGTGGCCTGGCGCCTCATCTACCCCGACGACACCCTCGCCCGCCAGTTGGGAAAGCGGGAAGCGGTGCGGGAAATCATCCGAAACGGGTACTACAACTGGGCGGTGCTGGACCTCCGCCAGGACAACCTCCTGGGGGCCGACAAGAACCTCCAGGACCTCCTGGACTTCGACCGGAGCGACACGGAGGCGGCAAAGCTCCGGCAATTCGTGAAGAAGTACGCCGGGCGCCCCCCGGACGAGAACTACCGCGACGCGGTGCGCAACCTGACCTACCGCACCTTGACGGAGAACCCGTGAGAAAGGACCCCTTCGCCCAGCTGGAGGAGCGCCTGAGGGAGGGGCGGGAGGGCGGCGGCCCCGAGCGCCTCCAGGCCCAGCACGCCGCCGGCAAGTTGGGGGCCCGGGAGCGGATCGACCTCTTCCTGGACCCCGGTTCCTTCGAGGAGACCGACGCCCTGGTGGAACACGACTGCCGGGACTTCGGGATGGACCGGAAGCGGGTCCCCGGCGACGGGGTCGTCACGGGGACGGGCCGGGTGGACGGCCGGCCGGTCTTCCTCTTCGCCAACGACTTCACCGTCTTCGGGGGCAGCCTCTCCGAGTCCAACGCCCGGAAGATCTGCAAGATCATGGACCTCGCCATGAAGGTGGGGGCTCCCATCGTGGGCATCAACGACTCGGGGGGCGCCCGCATCCAGGAGGGGGTGGGTTCCCTGGGGGGGTACGCCGACATCTTCCTCCGCAACACCTTGGCCTCGGGGGTGGTGCCCCAGATCTCCCTCATCCTGGGCCCCTGCGCCGGGGGGGCGGTCTACTCCCCCGCCATCACCGATTTCGTGATCATGTCCGAGGCCACCTCCTACATGTTCATCACCGGCCCCGACGTCATCAAGACGGTCCTCCACGAGGACATCTCCAAGGAGGAACTGGGCGGGGCCCGGACCCACGCGGCCGTCTCGGGGGTCTGCCACTTCACGGCCCCCGACGATGCCCGGGCCCTGGCCACCGCCCGGGCCCTCCTCTCCTACCTGCCCTCCAACAACCAGGAGGATCCCCCCTTCCGGGCCACCGAGGACCCGGCGGACCGGACGGACCCCTCCCTGGACCGCCTGGTCCCCGAAAACCCCAACCTTCCCTACGACATCAAAGCGCTCATCCGGGCGGTGGTGGACGACGGCATCTTCTTCGAAGTCCACCGAGACTTCGCCCAGAACCTCGTCACCGGCTTCGGGCGCTTCGGCGGCCGGGTGGCGGGGATCGTGGCCAACCAGCCGGCGGTGCTGGCGGGGGTTCTGGACATCAAGGCCTCCATCAAGGGGGCACGCTTCGTCCGCTTCTGCGACTGCTTCAACATCCCGCTGGTGACCTTCGAGGACGTGCCGGGGTTCTTGCCGGGGAAGGACCAGGAGCACGGGGGCATCATCGTCCACGGGGCCAAGCTCCTCTTCGCCTTCGCCGAGGCCACGGTGCCCAAGGTCACCGTCATCACCCGCAAGGCCTACGGCGGCGCCTACTGCGTCATGGCCAGCAAGCACATCCGCACGGACCTCAACTTCGCCTTCCCCACGGCGGAGATCGCCGTCATGGGACCGGAGGGGGCCGTCAACATCCTCTTCCGGAAGGAGTTGCAGGAGGCCCCGGACCCAGAGGCCTTTCGGAAGTCCAAGGTGGAAGAATTCCGCGCCACCCTCGCCAACCCCTTCGTGGCCGCCCGGAAGGGCTTCCTCGACGCCGTCATTCTGCCCCGGGAGACCCGCCCCCGCATCGTGAGGGCCCTCGAAACCCTCGCCAACAAGCGGGAGTGGAGCCCCCCCAAGAAACACGACAACATTCCCCTTTGAGGGGGGGAGCCGGGGTTCCCCCGGCCGCAAAGGGAGAAGCCGCTTGACGCCCACCACGACGGACACGAGGCCGCCCCAGCCCTTCCTTGGGCCCAAGTCCCCCACAGCCCTCTTCCTCGCCGTGCTCGCCTTGGGCCTCCTGGCCTGCGCCCCCGGCGGGCCTCCCCCCGTCTCCCAGCCTCCGGTGGAGGCCGCCCCCGCCGTCCCGCCGGAGGTGGCCCGGGCCAAGGCCCTGGCCGAGCAGGCCGAGGCCCTCTGCCAACGGGCGGAGGAGCCGGACCTCTCCGACGAGGAGAGCCGAAGGCTCCTCCAGGCCATGGACGCCCTCTTCGACGAGGCCTTGGACGAGCCCCCGGCGGTCCTCTCGGACCCCCGCCTCCAGGGCACCCTGAACCGCATGGCCGACCTGGCCCTCCAGCTCGACCTGGACGCCAACGCCGCCCCTCCAGAGGCGCCGCCGGAGGAGGAATCCCCCAAAGACACCCTCCTCAAGGAGGCCACCTTCCTCTCCCCGGCGGACCTTCAAGCCACCCTCGCCCAGGTGGAAGCCTCCCTGAAGGAGGTCTCCGTGGGGCTGGAGGTCCCCGCCTCCGACCCCGCCGTGCTGGCCTACGTGAACCTCTACCAGACGCGGCTTCGGAAGTGGTTCGCCTCGGCCCTGGAGCGGGGGGCTCCCTACGTGCCCCGAATGCAGGAGATCTTTCGGGACGAAGGGGTCCCGCCCTCTTTGGTCTACCTGGCCATCGTCGAGTCGGCCTTCCACCCCGGCGCCGTCTCCCGGGCCCGGGCCGTGGGCATGTGGCAGTTCGTGGCGGGGACGGCCCAGCGCTACGGGCTCACCGTGGACTTCTGGGAGGACCAGCGGCTGGACCCCGAACTCTCCGCCCGGGCCTCCGCGCGGTACCTCAAGGATCTGCGGCAGATGCTGGGGAACTGGTCTCTGGCCCTGGCCTCCTACAACTGCGGCGAGGCCAAGGTGTTGAGGTACCAGCAGCGGAAGCCCTCCGCCACCTTCCAGGAGCTCTGCAAGGCCCGGGTCTTCCGGAGAGAGACGCGGGAATACGTGCCGGCCATCTACGCCGCCATTCTGGTGGCCTCCAACCCCGCCGCCTACGGCTTCGCCTCCCCGGAGGCCGACCCTCCGGAACCCACGGCCACCGTCCCCCTCACCGAGGCCACCGACCTCCGGGTCCTGGCCCGGTGCGCCCAGGTGCCGGTGGAGGAGTTGCAGAAGCTCAACCCTTCCCTCAAGCGGCTGGTGACCCCTCCCCGGGAGTACCTGCTCCGGATTCCAGCCCAGAACTACGACGCCTTCCGGGCGGCCTTCGAGGCCGTCCCGCCGGAGGAGAGGCTGGCCGTGGCCATCCACACCGTCCAGAAGGGGGAGAACCTTGCCTCCATCGCCCGGCACTACAAGACCAGCGCCGAGGCCATCCGCCTGGCCAACCTTCTGAAGTCCCGCCGCGTCTCCCCGGGGCAGAGCCTGGTGGTTCCCCTGGGTCCCGCCGCCAGCGACCCCAGCCTGTACGCCGAAAGGCGCCCCACCCCCTCCCGGGCGGCGCGGGTCTACCGCGTGAAGGCAGGGGAGACCCTGGCCTCCGTCTCCCGGGCCACGGGGATCTCCGTGGAGCGGCTCAGGGAGCTGAACAACCTGGCCACCGACCGGCTGAAGCCGGGACAGCGTCTGGTTCTGGCGGAGGAGGGGCGGGCTCCCCGCAGGGACTCCACCCACCCCTCCCCGGCGACGGGAGGCCCGCGGGTCCACCACATCCAAGCCGGGGACACCCTGTGGGATCTGGCGCGGCGGTACGGCACCACCGTGGAGAAGATCTGCCGGGCCAACCGCATCTCGCCCGGAAAGCGGTTGAACCTGGGGGACACCCTCATCATCCCCTGACGGGGCCGCCGCCGCGGAGCGGAGGGGCTCCCAACGGCCGGAAGACCTTCCCCGGTCAATGGCCGCGGAGGAGCGCCTCCACCTCCCCCGCCTCCGCCACCGGGGGAAGGCAGGTTCCGCCCCGGCAGACGAAGGCCATCGGAGCGCCGGAGGCCCTCCGGCCCTCGAGGAGTGGAAGGGCCTTCGCCTCCTGGGGACTCCACTCGGAGGACCAGTTGGGAACCACCACCGCACCGGGAGGGGCCGCGCGCCAGGCGGCCAGAAGAAGGGCGGAGGCTTCGGGTCCCGGAGCGGGGGCCGATACCACCACGGTCGTGGACTCTTCCTCCAAGCGGGCGGCGAGGTCCGCCAAGGCGGGCGCCGAAGCCGGCTCCGCCGCCAGCGTACCGGCCTCCCCCTCGCAGACCCGGCGGGCCAGGAGCAGGAGATCCTCTCGGCCCGCCGCCGTTCCCAGCCAGAGGGCCCCCCGCACCGCCGCCCCCTGGGCCGAAGGGAGCACGCCGTCGCTGGGGTCCCGCACCGGCAGGGGCCGCAGGGGATCCCCCCCCGCCAGGGGCGTATCGAAGAGAAGGCCGCTTTCGTGGTCGAAAAAGTTGCGGGCGATGGTTTCCAGGAGGCGGGAGGCCCTCTCCAGATGGGCCTTTTGGCCCGTGAGGGAGAAGGCCCGGAGGGAGGCTTCGGCGAGAAAGGCGTGGTCCGCCAGGAACCCCGCCGGACCGTCCTTCCCGGTCCCGGCCACGTGGTAGAGGCGCCCTCGGAGGAAGGCGAGCCGGTCCAGGGCCTCCAGGACCCCGAGGGCCCGCTGGAGGTACCGCTCCTCCCCCGTAGCCCCGTACCCGTCGAGAAAGGCCGAAGCGGCCAGCGCGTTCCAATCGGTGAGGAGCTTCACGTCGGCGGCGGGGGCGGGCCTCCGCTCCCGGAACTCGAGGAGGCGCGCCAGCGCTCCCCGGAGCCCGCGCCGGAAGGCCTCCGGCTCCTCCCCGTACCGGAGGGCCGCCTCCCCGTCCGAGAGGGTACGGTGGAGGGTCCTCTCCTCCAGACTCTCCCCGTCCCCAAGGCCGAAGATTTCCGCCACCCGGTCCCCCCAGGGGTCTCCCAGGGCCTTCCGGACCTCGGCGGCCCCGAAGAGGTAGTACCGGCCCTCCTCCCCCTCCGAATCGGCGTCCAAGGCCGCCCGAAAGAGGCCCGCCGGCGAGAGGAAGGAGCGCTCCAGATCCCAGAGGATCCCCTCGGCCACCTCCAGGAAACACCGCCCGGGGGCGTGCCGGTGGGCCTCGGCGTAAAGGGAGGCGAGGAGGGCGTTGTCGTAGAGCATCTTCTCGTAGTGGGGAACCCGCCAGGCACCGTCCACGGAGTACCGGTGAAAGCCCCCCGCCAGGTGGTCCCGAATGCCTCCCGAGGCCATCTTCTCCAGGGCGAAGAAGACCTGCTCCGCCCACTGGGGCCGGCCCTCCCGAAGGGAGGCCTCCAGGAGGAAGCGGAGGAGGGGCGGCTGGGGGAACTTGGGTCCCCGGCCGAAGCCTCCCTCCACGGGGTCCAAGCGGGAGAGGAGTTCTTCGGCGGCCGCCCGCCGCGCCGTCCGTCCGGGCGGAGGCCCCGAAGGGGCCTCCAGGAACGTACGCGCCACCGCCACCGCCACCCCGTCTGCCGACCGCTCGATCTCGTCCCGGTTCTCCCGGAAGGCCCGGAGCACGCCCCGGAGGACCTGCCGGAAGGACGGCCGGCCGAAGGCCGGCCGGGGGGGGAAGTAGGTCCCGCCGAAGAAGGGCTTCAGCGACGGCGTGAGGAAGACCGACAGGGGCCATCCCCCCTGGCCGGCCATGAGTTGGACCGACCGCATGTAGAAGGCGTCCAGGTCGGGGCGCTCCTCGCGGTCCACCTTGACGGAGACGAAGTGGGCGTTGAGGAGTGCCGCCGTCTCTTCGTCCTCGAAGGACTCGTGGGCCATGACATGGCACCAGTGGCAGGCCGAATAGCCGATGGAGAGGAAGACGGGGCGGTCCTCCCGCCGGGCCCGGGCCGCGGCCTCTTCCCCCCAGGGATACCAGTCCACGGGGTTTTCGGCGTGCTGGCGAAGGTAGGGGCTCTGCTCGCCGGCAAGGCGGTTCATGGGGACTCCTCCCATCAAAAACCGCCGTTACCCCGCTGTGATTCCCCTCTCCTGCTTCGTGGCACTTCGGGCTGAACCCATCCTGCCCGCCGGCCCTTCGTTCATCCCCGGGCCCCGGCGTACCTCTCCACCGTCCTCCAGCCGTCCACCGCCGAGGAGACGATCCCCCCCGACCAGCCCGCCCCCTCCCCCACCAGGAGGAGGCCTGGAAATCCCGGCGACTCCCCGCTCTCCCCGCGGAGCACCTGAAAGGGGCTGGAGGTGCGCGTCTCGGGCCAGAGGAGGGTTCCCTTCTCGACGAAGCCGGGCATCCGGCGGTCGAAGTGAACGAGGGCCCGAAGGAGCGGCTCCTCCACCCAGGGGGGGAAGAAACCCCGTAGGTTGGCGGGGCGGACGCCGGGGCGAAAGGTGGTCCTCAGGGGGCCTTCGTCGGCCCGGTCCTCGAGAAAGGCCCGGACGCTCTGGGCGGGGGCGAAGTAGTCCCCGCCGCCCTGGAGGAACCCCCGGGCCTCCAGCTCCTCCTGGAAAGAGAGGCCCCTCCGGGGGTCCTCCCCGAAGTCCCCGGGGAAGACCGTCACCACGATCCCGGCGTTGGCGAAGCCCGATGCCCGGTGGGACATGCTCATGCCGTTGGTCACGAGGCGGCCCTCCTCCGACGAGGAGTTGACCACCAGCCCCCCGGGGCACATGCAGAAGGAGTACACGCCGCGGCCGGTGGGGAGGTCCTTGTAGGTGAGGAAGTACTCGGCGGGAGGGAGCTCCGGGTGGCCGGCGAAGCGCCCGTACTGCCGCCCGTCCACCCATTCCTGGGGGTGCTCCACCCGGACGCCCACGGCGAATCCCTTGGGCCGGACGGGGAGGCCGAGGTCCAAGAGGTGCCGGAAGAGCCGGCGGGAGGAGTGGCCCACAGCCAGGACCACGAGGTCCGCGTCGACCTCCCCCGACGAGGTCTCCAGGCGCCACCCCGCCTCCCGGCGCTCCAGTCTCCGCAGGGTCTCCCGGAAGGAGAAGCGGGCGCCCCGCTCTTCCAGCTGGCGGCGGAGGTTCTGGACCACACGGCGGACGCCGTCGGTGCCGAGGTGGGGGTGGGCCTCCTCCAGGATCTCCTGGGGTGCCCCGGCCGCGACAAAGCGGCGGAGCACCTCGAATCGGAGGTCGTCCTTGATGCGGGTGGTGAGCTTGCCGTCGCTGAAGGTCCCGGCGCCCCCCTCGCCGAACTGGACGTTGGCGTCGGGGTGGAGGCTTCCCAGCCGCCAGAGGTCCTTCACCGCCGCCACCCGCTGGGGGAGCGGGGGCCCCTGCTCCAGCACCGTGACGGCGGCGCAGCGCAGGAGGAGGGCCTCGGCGGCGAAGAGCCCCGCGGGGCCGCTGCCGACGACCACCGCCCGGAGCCCCCCGAGGGAGGGAGAGGGCGCCGGCAGGGGGGAGGGGGCAGGGGGTACCGCTTCCAGGCGCAGGCCGGGGGGCATGCGGCCGGGGCGCTCCTTCAGCCGGAGGTCCAGGGCGAGGACCCAGACCGGACACCGGCGTCCCTTGCGGGCGTCCAGGGAGCGCCGAACCACCCGAAGATCCTCGATGGCTTCGATCCGGAGGGCGAGGGCGCGCGCCAGGAGAACCTTGAGGGCCTCCACGTCCAGAGGCTGGCCCAGTGGGACCTCGAGCCCCAAAAGCCTCCGTCTCATGGGGATCCTCCCCAGCCTTCAGGCCCGGTCCGCTTCCCCCAGCAGCTTCATGGCATGCTCGATGAAGGCGTCCAGCTCCTCCCGCCGGGGCGCCTCGCAGTAGACGCGGAGGCTCGGTTCGGTTCCCGACTGCCGGAGGAGGACCCACGAGCCGTCGGAGAGCTTGAGCTTGAGGCCGTCCAGGGTGTCGGCCTCCGCCACCTTCCTTCCCAGGAACTCCTTGGGAGGACGCTGGCTCAAGCGGGCCACCTGCCGCAGGCCCTTCTCGGGCGGAACGGGGAAATCCCGGCGGCGGAAGTGGAACTCGCCGAAGCGCTCGTGGAGCTCCTTCACCAGCTCCAGGCTGGTCTTGCCCCGCTTCACCATGACCTCCAGAAGGAGGAGGTTGATCATCACGCCGTCCCGCTCCGGCAGAAAGCCCTGGACGGTGATGCCGCCGCTCTCCTCCCCGCCGATGAGCAGGTCCTGCTTCTGCATGAGCTCGGCGATGTACTTGAAGCCCACCGGGCGGTTGGCGTAGGGCAGCTTCATCGAGCCGGCGATACGCTCCAGGTAGAGGGTGTTGGCGTTGGTGGCGGCGATGAGACCCCTCTGCTTCCGGTGCTCGGCGAGGTAGAGGGCCAAGACGGCGATCATCTCCAGGGGAGTGAAGAGGGACCCGTCGGGGTGGATCCCCCCGGAACGGTCGGCGTCGCCGTCGGTGGCCAAGCCCACGTCGGCGCCTTGGGCCAGCACCGCCTCCCGGAGGAGGTCCAGGTACTCCTCCTTGGGCTCCGGCGCCCGCATGCCGAAGAGGGGGTCCCGGTGGGCCCTCAACGTCGCCACGCGGCAGGTGGGACTCGCGGCCCACCGCTCCAGGCGGCGTTCCCCCACGCCGTTCATGGAGTCCACCACCACGTGGAGGCCGGCCCCCCGGATGGCGGCGATGTCCACCAGCGATTCCACGAAGGCGTCGTAGCCCTCGTCCAGGGGCGTCTCGACGATGCGCCCCAGGTTCTTGGCCTCCCGGTAGGACATCCTCCGCGGAGGGGTCTTTCCCAGGTGGGCCTCCACCCGGCGGGTGGTCTCGGGAAGCGCGCTGCCGCCGAAACGCTCCTTCAGCTTGAAGCCGTTGTACCGGTAACCGTTGTGGCTGGCGGTGATGACGATGCCCAGGGGAAGGGACCGTCGGTGGACGAAGTAGGAGACGTGGGGGGTGGGGCAGGCCCGGGGACTCAGGTACACCGTCACGCCGTTGGCCGCCAGCACCTCGGCGGCGGCCGCGGCGAAGTCCTCCGAGAGGAAGCGGAAGTCGTAGCCGATGGCCACCCGGCGGTCCTCCGCCGTCTCCTCCAGGTAATCGGCCACCGCCTGGGCGCAGGCCCGCACGTTGGCGAAGGTGAACTCCTCGCCGATGACCGCCCGCCAGCCGTCCGTTCCGAATTTGATGGTCGTGCTCACCGTGCACCTCTCCGTACGCGAAGTCGTGGAATCAAAGGTTCACCTGCCGGAGGAAGACGTCGGCCTCCTCGGTGACGGGGTCCAAGAGATCCAGCACCTCCCGGGGGTCCAGGGGAGGGACCGCCCGGCGCCACCGCTCGGCGGGGGTGAGGGAGCGGAAGGATTCCGCCGAGAGCCCGGGGTCCGCCCCGGCGTCGAGGGCCCGCCAGCGTTCCAGGAGTTCCTCGGCCCGGTGCCACCAGCCCCTCGCCAGGAAGAGGCCCGCCAGAAGGCGGAGGGCGGGAAGGCACTCGGGGTAGGTGGAGAGGATCCGTTCCAGGTAGGCTTCCGCCCGCGAGGCCAGGGAACCTTGGAGGCACGCCCGTGCGAGGAGATACAGGGCCCCGGGGTTTTCCTCCAGCTCCAGGACCTCCTCCGCCCGGCGCGCCGCGGCGGAAGGGTCGCCGGAGAGGGCCTCCGCCAGCGCCAGGAGCGCCAGGGTGTGGGCCTCCCGGGGGGACTTCCGGGAGAGTCCTTCGAGGAGGGTCCGTGCCTCTCCCGCTTTCCCCCGCAGGAGGAGGAGGCTGGCCCGGGACTTGAGCACCTCCGGGTCCTTGACCCGCGCCGCCTCGGCCCGGTCCAGGTACCTTTCCGCCGCCTCGAGGTCTCCGGTCCTCAGGCAGGTCTCCCCGAGGAAGCCGGCGAGGGGGCCGTTTTCGGGGGAGAGCTCCGCCGCCTCCTTCAGCCCGGCCAGGGCCGCTTCCCACTCGAGGTTGACCATGTGGTCCTCGGCCCGCAGGATCCGCTCTTCGAAGCGCCGGCGGTTCTTTCCGGAGAAGGCCGAGAGGATGTGGGGCTTCAGTTCGAGAAACCGGTCCTTCCTGTGGAGGCCCAGGAGGTTGTCGAGGGTCTGGCGGCGCCACCGGCCGTGGAACTCCGAGGCCTTCAGAACCCCCCGCTCCTTCAGCATCCGGACGAGGACGTGGATCCCCGCCCGGGTCACCATGGCGTTCTTCTCCAGGAAGTCCACCGCCTGGACCAGGAGGTCCACGTCTTCGGAGGAGCGGTGGGCCTGCTTTTCCACGCTGGAGATCTTGTCGATGACGTACTCCTCGATCCCCAGGAAGGACTGGAGGTCTCCACCTTCGGCGGCAGCATCCTGCCGCACCACGAGGAGCGGCGCCTTGCAAAAGCGGCAGGTCTCGGCGTCGGGCTTGTTCTTGCGGCCGCACCGCTGGCAGTACATTTCGGTCTGTTCTCCCGGGGTCCCGCGGCGGGACCGGTCAGTAGGTATAGAAGCCGCGCCCCGTCTTCCTTCCCAGGAAACCGGCGTCCACCATCTTCACCAGGAGCGGGCAGGGGCGGTACTTGGGGTCCCCCAGCCCCTCGTGCAGGACCTTCAGGATGAAGAGGCAGGTGTCCAGCCCGATGAGGTCGGCCAGGGTCAGCGGGCCCATGGGGTGGTTCATGCCCAGCTTCATGACGGTGTCGATGGCCTCCGGCGTACCCACCCCCTCCATGAGGCAGTAGATGGCCTCGTTGATCATGGGCATGAGGACGCGGTTGCTGACGAAGCCGGGGAAATCGTTGACCTCCACCGGCACCTTCCCCATCTTCCGGGCGAGTTCCATGACGGCTTCGAGGACGGCGGGGTCGGTGGCCATCCCCCGGATGACCTCGACGAGTTGCATCACCGGCACGGGGTTCATGAAGTGCATGCCGATGACACGGCCGGGGTGCCCCGTGAGGGCCGCCAGCTTGGTGATGGAGATGGAGGAGGTGTTGCTCGCCAGGACGGCGCCGGGATCCAGAACGGCGTCCAGGGCCTCAAAGACCTTCTTCTTGGCCTCGAAGTTCTCGACCACGGCCTCCACGACGATGGAGCAGGGAGCGAAGTCTTCGAGGCGGGTGGTGGTACGGATCCTCCCCAGGATGTCGGACTTCTCCTGGGCGGTCATCTTGCCCTTGTCCACCCCCCGCTGGAGGTTCTTGTCGATGGTCCGGACGGCCTTGGCGCACAGCTCCTCCGTGACCTCGCCCAGGAGGACCGGGAAGCCCGTCTGGGCCGCCACGTGGGCGATTCCGTTCCCCATGGTTCCCCCACCCACCACGCCGAAAACCTTCACGTCCATTTCGTCCTCCTTGGGTCCCCCCGCCTCCGTGTCGGCGGGGGTTTCACACCAGTTCCAACCCTCCCCGGCGGACCTCCCGGGCCAGGCGCCCCTCGAGAAGCCACCGGGCGAGCTTCTCCAATTCGGGCTGGAGGAAGCGGTCCCCCTCCAGCGGCGGAAAGGCTCCCTCCAGGAGGGAGACCACCCCCCTAAGGGGCCGGGCCGGCTCCAGCGGACGGAGGAGGTGGAGCCCCTGCAGGGCCGCCCGCACCTCCACGGCCAGGACCCGGGCCGCGTTCTCCACCACCATCGAGGCCTTCCTTGCCGCCCAGAAGCCCATGGATACGTGGTCTTCCTGGCCGGCGGAGGTGGGGATGGAGTCCACGCTGGCCGGGTGGGCCAGGGTCTTGCACTCGGAGACCAGGGCCGCGGCGGTGACCTGGGCCATCATGAAGCCGGAGTGGAGCCCCCCCTCCCGGACGAGGAAGGGCGGGAGTCCCGACAGGTGGCCGTCCACCAAACGGGCGCACCGCCGCTCGCTCAGGGAGGCGAGGTCCGCGAGGGCCACGGCGAGGAGGTCGGCGGCCAGGGCCACCGGCGCGCCGTGGAAGTTCCCCCCCGAGAGGATCTCGCCGTCCTCCGCGAAGATCATGGGGTTGTCGGTGGCGGCGTTCATCTCCACCGCGAGGATCCGGTCCACGAAGCCCGCGGCCTCGCGGGCCGCCCCGTGGACCTGCGGCATGCACCGCAGGGAGTAGGCGTCCTGCACCTTCTTGCAGGAGGCGTGGCTCTCCATGATGGGGCTCTCCCGAAGGAGGGCGAAGAGGTTGGCCGCCGAGGCGGCCTGGCCGGGGTGGGGCCGTTCGGCGTGGATCCGGCGGTCGAAGGCCCGCCGGGTCCCGCGAAGGGCTTCGAGGCTCAGGGCACCGGCCACGTCCGCTTCCCGAAGGAGCCTATGGGCCCGGCCGCAGGCCAGGGCCAGGAGTCCCGTCATGCCCTGGGTCCCGTTGATGAGGGCGAGGCCCTCCTTCGCCTCGTAGACCACGGGCGCGAGGCCCGCCTCCCGCAGGGCCTCGGCGGCGGGCCGCTCCACCCCGCGGAACCGGACGGAGCCTTCCCCCATCAAAGCCAGCGCCACGTGGGCCAGCGGCGCCAGGTCCCCCGAGGCGCCCACGCTGCCTTGGCAGGGCACCACCGGGTGGATGCCGGCGTTCAGGAGCGCCGCGAGGGCCTGGAGGGTCGAGACCCGCACGCCGGACCTGCCCCGAAGCAGGCAGTGGATCCGGAGGGCCATGACGGCGCGGACCGCCTCGTCGGGAAGGGCTTCCCCCACGCCGACGGCGTGGGAGCGGATGAGATTCCGCTGGAGCTCCCGCACCTGCTCCCGGGGGATGGAAACGGTGGCGAAGTGGCCGAAGCCGGTGGTGATGCCGTAGGCGACCCGGCCCTCCTCCACGGCCTTCCGGACGAAGGCTTCCGAGGCGGCGACCTTCTCTAGGGCTCCGGGGTCCAGCGCCACCGGCGCCCCCGCCGCCACCCGCTCCAAGGCCTCCAGCGTGAGGGAGGAACCGTCCAGGAGGACCGGCCCGTTGAGGTCTTCTCCGCTCATTCGCCCCCCGTGACGACCAGGTCGTCGTCCGTCCCCCAACGTCCGTCGGGGCCGGCGGAGGAGAGGGTGAAGCGGGATCCCTCGCCGGCGTACCGCACTTCGCCGCCCCAGGGGTCGAGCTGGGGAACGGTCCGCACGCCGGCGGCCAGCAGCACCTCACGCCCCTCGCCCTGGGGAACCTCGCCCCGGGACCTGGCCGCCTGCTGGATCTCCCGCGCCGCCTGCTCCAGGGAGAGCTGGAAGGCCTTGCGGATGGGGGGGCCGGGGTTCAGGCCGGCAGGAACGTCCCCCTCTCCGGAACCGCACGCCGCCGCCAGCAGGAGGGGAACCAGCCAGGCGGCCACCCGATGGAGCCTCGCGCCTCTTCTCATGGTCACTCCATCCGGCTCTCCCTTCCGGGCTGCCGGGGACCGGGGGCGGTCCGGAAGGCCTCAAAGCCGGTGATTTCGGCACCCACAGCCAGGACGTGGATGTCGTGGGTCCCCTCGTAAGTATACACGCTCTCCAGGTTCTGCATGTGCCGCATGGCGGAGTATTCGGAGAGGATGCCGCTGGCCCCTTCGATGTCCCGCGCCGTGCGGGCGCACTCCCGGGCCATGGCCACGCAGTTCATCTTGGCCAGGCTCACCTGCGTGTGGCGCATCTTCCCCTCGTCCTTGAGGCGGCCCAGCCGCCAGACCAGGAGCTGGGCCTTGGTGATCTCGTTCAGCATCTCCACCAGCTTCCGCTGGACGAGCTGGAAGCGGGCGATGGGGACATCGAACATGACGCGGTTCTGTGCGTACCTCAGGGCCTCTTCGTAGCAGGCCATGGCGGCCCCCACGGCGCCCCAGGCGATGCCGTAGCGGGCCTGGGTGAGGCAGGAGAGGGGGCCTTTCAGGCCCGTGACCCCCGGCAGGCGGTTCTCCTCGGGGACGAAGACCTCCTGAAGGACCAGCTCGGAGGTGACCGATGCCCGGAGGGACAGCTTGCCCTTGATCTCCGGCGCCGAGAAGCCCGGGGTGCCCCGCTCCACGAGAAAGCCCTGGATCCCATCGGGGGTCTTGGCCCAGACCACCGCCACGTCGGCGATGGAGCCGTTGGTGATCCACATCTTGGTGCCGTTGAGGACCCACCCCTTCCCCTTCCGTTGGGCCCGGGTCTTCATGCTCCCGGGGTCGCTGCCGGCGTCGGGCTCCGTGAGGCCGTAGCAGCCGATCTTCTCCCCCCGGGCCAGGGCGGGCAGGAAGCGGCGTCGCTGTTCCTCCGTGCCGTAGGTGAAGATGGGGTACATGACCAGGGCGCTCTGGACGGAGGCGAAGGAGCGGATCCCCGAATCCCCCCGCTCCAGTTCCTGCATGACCAGGCCGTAGGCCACGTTGTCCATCCCCGCCCCGCCATATTCCTCCGGCAGGGTGGGGCCGAAGAGGTTGAGGCCCGCCATCTCCGGCACGAGGTGGAGGGGGAAGGTGCCCTCCTCGTAGTGGCGGGCGATGACGGGAAGGACCCGCTCCTCCACCCAGGCCCGAACCGTGTCCCGCACCAGGCGCTGTTCGCCGGTGAGCAGGTCCGAAACGCCGTAGTAGTCCACACCCTCGAACTTCGCCGCCATGGGTCCCTCCGTGCATATGGAAAGGGGGCGGCCCGACGGACCGCCCCCGAATTTTAGCAACATTCTCGGCGGGGGGGCCATTCCCCCGGCCACCGGGAGGCTTCAGCCCTCCTTCGCCGGCTCCGGGGCCTCGGGGCGGGGCTCCGCCACCGGCTCGGGCACCGGCGCCTCGGGCTTCCGGCCGGCCTTGGCCTTGGCTTTGGCCTTGGGTCCTGCGCCGGCCTTCTTGGCCGGAGCCTTGGCGGCCTTCTGGGCGGGCTTTGCCTTGGCCTTGCGCCCGGGCTTTCGGCCGGCCTTGGCCTTGGCTTTGGCCTTGGGCCCTGCGCCGGCCCTCTTGGCGCCCCCCTTGCCGCCGAAACCGAAAGCGGCCCCCGCGTCGGTGAGGGCCCACAGGCCCCTCTTGGTGCCGGGGCGCACGAGGCCTTGGGCCATCAGCGTCCGGAAGTGCTGCCGGCCCGTGGGCGGAACCTCCAGCCCTTCGGCGCGGAAGCACGCTTGGACGTGGGCGTCCGCCGCTTCCTTGAAGCCAGCGCCCTTTAGGAACTGCAGGTAGAGAAGGTAGCGCTCCTTGTTGCTCTGGGCTTTCTTTCCGGCGGTGAAGGCGGTGAGGGCCTTTTTGTCGATCTCGATGGACCCGTACTTGCGCTTCCGCTCCCCCTTGGCGGCCTTCCCTTCGGCCTTGGGCGGGCGTCCGCGGCGCCTCTTTTCCTTCTCCGGCAGGGCGGCGGGCTTCACCTTCTTGGGGGACTTGGGCTCGGGGGCGAGGACGGCGGCCGCAGCCTCCTCCTCCAGGAAGAGCGCCTCCAGGTAAGACTCGACGAAGGCGCGGTCCCCCTCGATGTCCAGCTCGAACTCCCCGTGGCGAATGTGTATCCGGTACGATTTGTCCATGTCTCTCCTTTCCATTTCGGGCTCCTTCCGTCGGCGCCCCTGGCGCTTGTCAAGATGGTATTGCCCAAAAAGGTCTTTTGTCAAGAGTCCGGCGAATCTTCCGGCGCCCGCCCTTCACCGCGGGCTTCCTTCGAGGGGGGAACGGTGCGCGGAACCGTTTTCCAGCGCCGCCCCTTCGGGCAAGGGGAGGGCGGCGCAGGAAGAAAATTCCGCGGGTGGTGTTCTTCTGAGATGTGCCGTTGGTCCGAAGCACCGGGCGAAGGGCGACGGCTCTGAGGAGATCGTACCAGACAAACGACACTCGGACTTTCAGGAGAAAAGACATGAGGAAAGTTCCCGCCTACGCCGCACCCTCTCCCAAGGCCCCCCTCGGCCCCTACTCCGTCGAGCGCCGGGAACCGCGTGGGCACGACGTCGTCATCGACATCCTCTACTGCGGCGTGTGCCACTCCGACATCCATCAGGTTCGGGACGAGTGGGGCGGCTCCCTCTTTCCCATGGTGCCCGGCCACGAGATCATCGGCCGGGTGAGCAAGGTGGGGGACCGCGTGGAGAAGTTCAAGGCCGGCGATCGGGTTGGGGTCGGCTGCATGGTGGACGCGTGCGGCGGCTGCGGCCCCTGCCGCCACGACCTGGAGCAATTCTGCCAGAAGGGCTGCGCCTGGACCTACAACGGAACGGAGATGGACCGGAAGACCCCCACCTACGGCGGCTACTCCACAGAGATCGTCGTGGACGAGCGCTTCACCTTGAAGGTTCCCGAAAACCTGGATCCTGCGGGCGCCGCGCCCCTCCTCTGCGCCGGCATCACCACCTACTCCCCCCTGCGCCAGTGGAACTGCAAGCCCGGCGACCAGGTGGGCGTGGTGGGCTTGGGAGGCCTGGGCCACATGGCCGTGAAGCTCGCCGCCTCCATGGGGGCGCAGGTGACCATGCTCTCCACCTCCCGCGCCAAGGAGGCCGACGCCAAGCGCTTGGGAGCGCACGCCTTCGCCCTGGCCTCCGAGGAGGCCACCTTCGAGAAGCTCGCCGGGCGCTTCGACATCCTCATCAACACCATCTCCGCCCCCCACGACTACAACAAGTACCTCGGCCTGCTCCAGGTCCAGGGCGTCATGGTCCTGGTGGGCGTGCCTCCGGAGGCGGTCCCCGTCCACGCCTTCTCCCTCATCAGCGGAAACAAGCGCCTCGCCGGCTCCCTCATCGGCGGCATCGCAGAAACCCAAGAGATGCTGGACTACTGCGGGAAGCACGGCATCGTCTCGGACGTGGAGGTCATCCCCATCCAGAAGATCAACGAGGCCTACGAGCGCGTCGTCAAGAGCGACGTCCGTTACCGCTTCGTCATCGACACCGCCAGCCTGAAGTAGCGCCCCGGGCGGGGGACGCTTCCCCAGGGGACGCCCCCCGCCCGGCCTCCGGCCCCTCCTTCCCCACTTCCCTCCCCTTGCAAAAATAGTCACTTTTGACTATATTGAGGATACCGAGCGTAGTCACGCCTTAGGCATGGCTTCGCCGGGAGGACGCCATGCCCTTCGCCCCGCTCGTCAACCGGACGGCCTACACCTTCGCCTCCGGCACCCTCACCCCCGAGGCGCTGGTGGAAGCCTGCGCCGGCCTGGGCCATACCGCCGCCGGCCTCTGCGACCGCGACGGCCTCTACGCCGCGGTGCGGTTCTACAAGGCGGCGCGGAAGGCAGGGGTGCGGCCGGTCCTCGGAGTGGAACTCACGGCGGGGGCGGGCGCGGCCCACCCCCCGCCGGGCGCTCCCCTCTTCGCCTTCGCCCGCACGGCGGAGGGGTACGCCCGCCTCTGCCGGCTGGTGACGCGCCGCCGCCTGGAAGCGGGCTCCTTCCGCCGGACCGAAGAGGCCGCCGCCGCCACGGAGGGCGGCCACGTGGCCCTCCTGGCGTCGGATCCGGCCCTTCTCTACGCCCTCAAGAAGGCGGGGGCCGGCCGGGAGGAGCTCTTCGCCCGCCTCTCGGGGGATCGGAAAGCCGACGCCGGGGCCCGTGCGGCGGCGGAGTGGCTGGGACTGCCACTCCTCGCCGCGCCGGAAGCCTACTTCGCCGCCCCCTCGGGCTACACCGTCCACCGCCTCTTGCGCGCCGCCAAGCACCTCCCGCCGGAGGCGGGACCGGAAGCCTTCCTTCTCGCCCCGGACCAGGCCCGGCAACGCTTCGGCAGGGACGGGGCGGCCCTCGCCGCGTCGGCGGAGCTGGCGGCCTCCTGCGCCGTGGAACTTCCCCTGGGGCGCTGGCTCCTCCCCCGCCCGCCCCTCCCCCCCGGCGAAACCGAGGCGGGACGGCTCCGGGCCCTGGCGTACGCCGGCCTCGGCCGCCGCGTGCGGAACGTCTCCCTCGCCTACCTCTCGCGCCTGGAGCGCGAACTCTCGGTCATCGCCCGCATGGGCTTCGCGGGCTACTTCCTCGTGGTGGAGGACATCGTCCGCTTCGCCCGCTCCCAGGGCATCCCCAACATCGGCCGGGGTTCGGGGGCGGGAAGCCTGGTCTCTTACGCCCTCTTCCTGACCCACGTGGACCCGGTGGCCGAGGGGCTCTACTTCGAGCGCTTCCTCAACCCCGAGCGGCGGAACCCCCCCGACATCGACCTGGACTTCTCCTGGCGGGAGCGGGACCACGTCATCCGCCACGTCTACGACACCTACGGCGCCGAGCGGGTCTGCATGATCTCCACCCACAACACCTTCTCGGCCCGGTCGGCCTTCCGCGAGGCGGCCCGGGCCCTCTCGATCCCCGAGGCGGAGGTCTCGGTCCTCGCCCGGGCCGTCCCCCACACCACCTTCGACCGCTTCGAGGAGGCCCTCCGCGCCCGCCCCGAGTCCCGGGGGGCCCCCTTCGGCCAGGAGCCCTGGCGGCAGGTTCTTGAGGCGGCCCGCTGGCTCGACGGCCTTCCCCGCCACCTCTCGGTCCACTGCGGCGGGGTGGTGGTCTCGCCCCTTCCCCTCACGGAGAGGCTCTCCCTGGAGCGGGCGGCCAAGGGGGTGGCCGTCACCCAGTGCGACATGTTCGACGTGGAGGAGCTGGGCCTCGTAAAGATCGACCTCCTGGGGAACCGCTCCCTCGGGGTCCTCTCCGACGCCGTGGCCGCCGTCAGGGACCACACGGGGGCGGCGCCCCCCGTCTTTCCCCCTGAGCGCCTCTACGGCGACCCCAAGACCAACCGGGTGATCGCCGAGGGCCGCACCATGGGCTGCTTCTACATCGAGAGCCCCGGCATGCGGCAGCTCCTCAAGCGCCTCCACACCCGGACCTTCCGGGACCTGACGGCGGTCTCCTCCATCATCCGGCCCGGGGTGGCCGAATCGGGCATGATGGAGGCCTACGTGCGGCGGCGGCTCGGCGAAGAGCCCGCCGCCTACGCCCATCCCGCCCTCGAAGCCCTCCTCTCGGAGACCTTCGGCGTCATGGTCTACCAGGAGGACGTCCTCCGCGTCGCCCACGAATTCGTGGGGCTCTCCCTCGGGGAGGCGGACCTCCTCCGGCGCGCCATGAGCGGAAAGTACCGGAGCCGGGACGAGATGGCCGCCCTCGCCCGGGCCTTCTTGGAGAAGGGCCGGGGGCGGGGGCTGTCCGAACCGCTCCTCCGGGAGCTGTGGCGGCAGATCCGGTCCTTCGCGGGGTACGCCTTCTGCAAGGCCCACTCCGCCTCCTTCGCCCAGCTCTCCTACCAGGTGGCCTACCTCAAGGCCCACCACCCCGCCGAGTTCTTCGCCGCCCTCGTCAACAACCAGGGAGGCTTCTACGGCACGGCGGCCTACGTGGAGGAGGCCCGCCGTTGGGGCCTCACCATCCTTCCCCCCGACGTCAACGCGTCGGAGACGGACTTCGCCGGCAAGGGGGGGCTCCTCCGGTGCGGGTTTCTCACCCTCCGGGGCGTGCGGGCCTGCGCCCTGGACGCCCTCTTCGAGGAGCGGGGGGAAGGCCCCTTCCGTTCCTTCGCGGATCTGCGGGCCCGCCTGGGCCGCCGCCTCCAGCCGGAGGAGCTGGAAACCCTCGTCCGCGCCGGCGCCTGCGACGCCTTCGGGGAAGACCGCGGCGCCCTCCTGGCCGCCCTCCGGGGCGCGGCGTCCCCCTTCTCCCGCCGGGGCGGTTCCCCCGGTGCGCCCCTGCCGCTGGCGGAGGTCCTCGCGGGGGAACTTCGCGCCCTGGGCTTCTGCGTCACGGCCCACCCCCTCGCACCCCTGGTGGAATGGGCACAAGCCCGGGGGTACACCATGGCCCGCCGGATCGGGGAAGGGGCGGGAACGCGCGTTCGGGCCTGGGGCCAGGCCATCGCCTACAAGCGCATCCCCACGCGGAAGAGCGGGGAGGCCATGGCCTTCGTGACGGTGGAGGACCCCACGGGCCTCGTGGAGGCGACCTTCTTCCCCCGGGCCTACCGGGACTTCGGGGCCCTCATCACCGCCGGGAGGCCGCTGGTCCTCGAGGGGGTGGTGGAGGAGGGCCGCGGGAGCCCCACCCTGACGGTGGAGCGGGCCGCCCTCGTCCGCAGCGTCGCCGTGCGCCGCCCCGTCGCCCTGCCCGCCGGGGAAGAGGGGGTGGCGTAGCATCACACCTGTCCAAAATCATCCGGCCATCCGCCCGCAAGAGAAGGCGGGACG
>JBMFRA010000041.1:0-20387 GCA_049968315.1 Acidobacteriota bacterium | reverse complement strand
GCCCCCCCGCGCCACGGGAACGAGCAGGAGGGTGTCTCCGGAGGCGTGGGCCTCCTCCAACAGCGCCTTTCCCCCGGGCAGGGGAAAGGGCAGGGTGGCCAGGGCCAGGGGGAAGACCGTCCGTTCCTCCACCGGCCAGACGGGAAGGCGTTCCGGCAGGGCCGGCCTGGCGGGGGTTTCTCGGGCCATGGGGGTTTCCTCAGGGGGAAAGGGGGATGGGCACCAGCCGGCCCCTCCGCTCGGAGACGCGGGGAAGGCGGATGGTGAGCACGCCCCTTTCGTACCGGGCGGTGGCCCTGTGGGTGTCGTAGGCCCCCTCCAGGTGGATGGTCTTCTTGAAGGGACCCCGGTCCCGCTCCAGGAGGTGGTAGGCCACGAGGCCGGCGTTCTGGATGCGGGGCCGCTCCCCCTGGATCACCACCGTTCCCGCCCCGCCCAGGATCCGGAGGGATGCGGGGTCCACGCCGGGGAGGTCCACCTGGACCGTGAGGTGGTCCTGCCCCTCCACCACGTCGTAGGGGGCGGCGAAGGCCGCCTCCCCTTGATCCTCGTCCTGCTGGATGGCGTTCAGGGCCTCGAAGAGCTGGTTCATCTGCGACTGGAGCCGCACGAGGTCCAGGAAGGAAGAGAGCATCCGGCGCATCAGGACCCTCCCTCCCGCTTGGTGTCCAGGAGGTGGCGGACCTCCTCCAGGAACTCCGAGATGTCGCCGAACTGGCGGTAGACCGAGGCGAAGCGGACGTAGGCCACCTGGTCCAGGACCCTGAGGCGCTCCATCACCAGGTTGCCGATGTCGGTGGTGGAGATCTCCCGGTCGGGGCTGTTGTGGAGGAGCGATTCCACCTCCTCCACGATGGCGTTGAGGGCCGACGTGGCCACGGGACGCTTCTCGCAGGCCTTGAGGAGGCCTCCCAGGAGCTTCTCCCGGTCGAACTTCTCCCGCCGCTCGTCCTTCTTGACGACCCGGTAGGGAACGGTCTCGATGGTCTCGTAGGTCGTGAAGCGGCGGTGGCAGGAGAGGCACTCCCGCCGGCGGCGGATGCTATCCCCGGCGGAGACCTCCCGGGAGTCCACCACCTTGTCCTCCGAGTGGCCGCAGAAGGGACAGCGCACGGGACCTCCTCTCTCCAGTGTAACGAAGGCGCCCCCCCCCTTCAAGGGGCGAGGCCGGCCTCCCCCCGGCGCCGCTTCCGGCGCTCCTCCTCGTCGGCCTCCGCCGCTTCCCTCAGCTCGCCGAGGCTCACGCGGCCCGCCGCCAAATAGCCGAGGCCCCAGAGGATCCCCGGGAAGAACATGACGGCGTGGCCCAGGATGCCGGCGGCCACCGCCGCGTCCTCCGAGAGGCCGTAGAAGAGGGTCAGGCAGAGCTGGATGGCCTTGTGGACCCCGCCCACCCCGCCGGGGGTGGGGATGGCCGCCCCGAAGGAGACGAACATCAGAAGCAACACCGCCGCCGCGGGGGGAAGGTGGAGGTCCAGGGCCCGCAGGAAGGCCCAGGCCGCCCCGGCGATGACCACCCAAATGAGGACCGAGAGGAAGGTCACCGTGAGGATGGTCCGCTTTCTCCGAAAGGCGGAGAGACCTCCCGTGAAGGCCAGGAGGGCCCGGACCGCCTTGAGGAGCCAGGGGAACCGGGCCAGCCGGGGGCTTCTCCGGGCCATCCGGTCCAGCACCTTGCGCCGGGGGAGGAGCCAGAGGAGGAAGAGCCCCGCCGGCACCGCCAGGGCGAAGAGGACCCAGGAGACCCGCGTGAAGAAGGCCAGCAGACCGACGGCCTCCGCCGAAAACTCCTCGGCGGGCAGCAGGAGGTAGCCGAGCCAGAGAACCGCCAGGGCCATGAGGTCCATCCCCCGCTCCAGCAGCGTGGAGGCCAGAACCTGGCTGAAGGGCAGGCCGTGCCACCGGGCCACGAGGAAAGGTTTTCCCACCTCTCCCAGCCGGCCGGGCATGACCCCCGAGAGGGTGAAGGAGACGACGGTGGCCTTAAGGAGCGAGAGGATGGGGAGCCGCTCCCGGACCCCCGCCAGCATGATCCGCCACCTGAGGGCCCGGATCCACACCGAGACGACCTCCAACAGGACGGCGAAACCCAGGAGGGGAAGGGAGGCCCGGGAGGCGTGCCCCATGACGCCGTGGAGGTCGGCGCGGCGCAGGAAGAAGAAGAGCAGGACCCCCGTGAGCAGGAGGCTGAAGGCCCACAGGATGGCCCGCTGCCCGCCCTTCACCGCCCACCCCCGCACAGCGCTCCGGCCCCCTCCGCCACCAGGCCGTCGGCCCCCGCCGCGAGCAAGGCTGCCGCCTCCTCCGGCGCACTTCCCTCCCAGAGGACCTCCACCCGGACCTTCCGGGGGAGCCGCTTCCGGAGGGCGGCCACCCGCCCCGGCCCGTTTTCTCCAAGGGCGCTCCGGGGGACCACGACCCCTCGCGGCTTCCGGTCGGAGAGGAGGCGGAGGAGCTGGCTCCACCGGTCCTCCTCCAGTGGAAAGGGGGGTAGGAGCAGGCGGAGGGGGAGTTCGGGGGCGGTGGCCAGGAGGGCCTCCACCTCGCGGAGGAGGCGGTCGCCGTGGCCCGGCTCGGCGAGCCATCCGGGGGTGAGGGCCGCCACCGCCCCGGAGGCCTCCAGCCGGACGCACTCCAAGAGACCCATCCGCTTGGAGGCCAGGGTGGAGCCGCCCCCCGGAAGGTCCACCGCACCGGAAAGGGAGAGGCCCGCCCGGTCCCTCTCCTCCAGCTCCGCCAGGAGCCACGGGGGAAGAAGGGCCCGCGGGACCCCCGCCGCGGCCAGTTCCTCCAGGCGTTTTCGCGCCCCCCCCAGCCCCAGGGCGGGGTTCAGGAGCAGCCCTTCGAGACGGTCGGGGGGGAGGGTTCCCGGGGCCACGGGAGTCCTCAGCGCTCCTTGGACCAGGCGGCCCCCTCGAGGGAAGCGAACTCCTGGGCGCTGAAGAGGGAACGGGGGGCCAGCACCAGGTAGAGGCGGGCCTCCCGCTTGACCATCGCCTCGATGAACTCCAGCTTCTGGCCCTTCACCATGGATGGCGGGGGCTTCAGCTCCTCCTCGGGGACGGCGAAGACCTCCACCACCGCGTCCACGAGGAGACCCACCGCCGCAGAGCCGATGGAGGCCACCACCACCCGGCCCTTCTTGAGGTCCACGGGGCCGTACCCCAGGCGTTCGCGGAAATCCACCACGGGGAGGATGGCCCCCCGCAGGTCGAGGACCCCCTTCAGGAAGGCGGGGACCTTGGGCAGGGAGTAGATCCGGGGGATCTTCAGGATCTCCCGCACCAGCCCCACCTCCAGGGCGTAGGCCTGGTCCACCACCTCCATCCCCAGGAAGAGGCGTTCCCGGGCGGCGGCGGGGGGGGTGCGGGTGCGCAGGAGGCCGGCGATCTCGGCCATCTCAGCCCTCTCCGATGCGGAAGCGGCCCACGGACCTCGCCAGAGCCTCCGCCTGCTGGGAGAGGGAGGCGGAGAGGTCCCGGGTCTCCCGGACCTTCCGCAGGATGGCCTGGCTGCGCTCCGCCAGCGCGGAGACCGCCTCGGCGGCGGTGCGGCCGGCCTCGCCCTGCAGGCGGGTCTGGGCCATCACCGACGAAACGGCGGCGGTGAGCCGGTCCATGGCCTGGCGGATGAGGGTGGAGCCGGCGCTCTGCTCGGAGGTGGCCCGCTTCACCTCCCCCGAGAGGGCGCGGATCCGGTTCACCGCCTCCAGCACCTGCTCGGAGCCCAGCGTCTGCTCCTTGGTGGCCTGCCGCAGCTGGTGGGCCAGATCCCTCAGGCGCTCCGTGGACTTGACGATTTGGGTGGCCCCCTTGCTCTGCTCGGCGGTGGCCCGGGCGATCTCCTGGACCATCTGCAGGGAGGGGCGCACCGCCTCCTGGATGGTCCCGAAGACCCCCATGGCCTCCCGGGCGATGGCCACGCTATGCTCCACGATCTCCCGCTGGTCGTCCACGGCCCTTACCGCCACCCCCACGTCCCGCTGGACGCTCTCGATGATGGCGGCGATCTCCCGGGTGGAGACGGAGGTCTTCTCCGCCAGCCCCTTGATCTCCCCCGCCACCACGGCGAAGGGTTTGCCGTGCTCCCCCGCCTGGGCGGCGATGATGGCGGCGTTCAAGGCCAGCAGGTGGGTCTGCTCCATGACCTCGTCGATGACCGAGAGGATGTTCCCCACCTCCTGGCTCCGTTTGCCCAGGGCCTTCATGACGCCGGCCACCTCCTCGAAGGAGTGGCGCAGGCGCTCCACGCTGGCCCGGGAATCCTCCATGGCCTTGGCCCCCGCCTGGGCTTCGGTGGCCACCAGCTCGGTGGCCTTCCGCGTCCGGGCGGCGTTCTCCTCGATCTGCCGGATGGAGCCCTCCATCTCGGTGAGGGCGGCGGAGGTGTCCTCGATGAAGCGGTTGAGGGTCTCGGTGGAGGCGTCCACCTGGCGGTTGGCGGCCACCGTCTGGGTCATGGTCCCCGCCACCGTTCCCACGGCGTCGTTGAGCCCCTCGGTGTTGGCGGCGATCTCGTCGATGCTGGCGGCCATTTCCAGCACCGAGGAGCTCACCTCCTCTGCCAGCTCCGAGAGCCCCTCCATGAGCCGGGCCACTTCCCCGGCGGAGGCCTGGATGGCCTTGACCTGTTCCGCCGCCTCCCGGCTCTTTCCCTCCTGGACGCCGGCGTCTTCTAGAACCGCCGACAGCGTCTGGACCTGGATCCGGGCCCCCTCCTCCACCCGGCGGACCATGTCCCGGGCTTCCCGGATCATGGCGGAGAGCCCGGCGCCCATCTCCCGGAAGGAGGCGGCCAGCCGCCCCAGCTCGTCCTGCCGTACGGCCCGCCCCTCGAAGCCGGAGAGGTCCCCCTGGGCCATTCGCCGGGCATCCTGGGCCAGCATTTCCACGGGGGCCACCAGGGCCCGGGCGACGGGTAGGGTGAGGAGGGTCCCCGCGGCGGTGCCCAGGAGGACCACCAGGAGGCCGAAGCCCAGAAAACCCCGCGCCAGGGCCGCCAGCATGGTGAGGCCCGCCGCCATCCGGACTTCGCCCACCACCCGGTGGCGCTCCCCTCCCACCGGGAATGCCCCCTCGAAACCCAGTTCGCCCAGGGAAGCCGGGGCCTTCTCCGCCACCCGGACCGGCGCCCGCACCAGGAGGGCCTTGCCCTTGGGGGTGGCGATGGGGGTGACGAGCAGGGTGGCGGCCGGCTCCCCCAGGCTTCCCCAGGGCGCAGCCCCCAGCGAGCCCCCGGCCTTGACGACCTCTCCCTTCTCCCCGGCGAACTCCACCCAGAGGAGGTTGGGGTCGGCCTTCAACAGGGAGTCCACCGTCTCCTTGAGGCCGCCTTTGTTGAACTGGAGGTTGTAGGCCGACAGTTCGGCCACGGTCTGGGCCAGGTTTCCGTAGGAGGAACGCACCTGGGAGAGGGCCGTGGCCCGGGCGTGGAGGTAGTAGACCGAGGCCAGGAGGGTCGATCCGACGAAGAGGACCCCCACCAACAGGCCCGTGACCTGGCCCTTCAGGCTTCCCAGGAAGAAGGCCTTCAAGCCGCCGCCGTTATTCATAGACGACCTCGATGCGCTGGTTCGCGGGGATCTTGAGCTTCAGGGCCTCGGCGGTCTTCTTGTTGGCGGCGGTGGCGGTGGCCGTCGGCTGGACGGGCTTGTCCGTGGGGAAGGAGGCGCCGCCGAGGATCCCCTGGGCGACGCGGGCCGCCTCGTTCCCCGCCACCTCCGGCGGGACGAAGGCGGCGCACAGGGCCCCGCTGGCCACCAGGGGCTCCGAGAGGGCCAGGGGAGCAATGTGGTTCTCGATGCAGGTGGAGACGATGAACCGCAGCGCATCGGCGTTGGCGGTCAACGGATCGGGAAGGAGGAGGACCATCCGGGCCCGGTCTTTGATGTCCGAAAGGATCCCCGCCAGGGCTCCCGGGTCGGAGACCGAACGGCCTTCGGCCTCGAAGCCGTCGTCGTTGAGGCGGGTGATGAGGGCCGGGACGGCGGGGGCCACTGCCTGGCCGTGGAGAACCACTAGGGCCTTCCCCTTGAGGCCGAAGGCCTTGGCGAGGGTGGCGAGGTTCTTGGTGGACCCCAGGCACCCCACGCCCACCATCCTTGGGTCCTTCAGCAGCCCCTCGACGTCGGGGTAGTAGACCATGGTGTAGACGATCCAGACGTCGGGAAGGGCCTCCCGCACCCTTCGGGCGGCGTAGGCGCCGATGGCAAAAACCAGCTGCGGGTTCTGGGCCTTGAGGCCGTCGAGGAGGGCCCGGTCGCCGTCCCCGCCCGTAAGGTCCACCGACCGGGGGTTCAGGGAGGGGAGGTTCAACGAATAGGCCATCTGGATGAAGCCCGCCTTCGCCTCGTCGTAGGCCTCCACCCCCCCGCGGGATACGATGAAGACACCGGCGGCCGAAGCCTCGAGCGCCACGAGGAGAGAAGCCGCCGCGGCCAACGCCTTCCAGATTCCGCGCATTCCCATTGGGTACCTCCCCGTCTTCCTCAGGTTCTTTCAGGCTAGCATCGGCCGCCCCCCAGGTCAACCAAGACCGTCCGGCCCCCCGCCACCATCACCCGGCCGGGGGCGCCGGGGACGCGGCGCAACTGGTGGCAGAAGGCCACTCGGACCTCCACCCGGCTCCCCGGGGGCGCCCCGCTGTGGCGGGCGGCGTAGCAGGCCGCCTCCCGCTCGACGTCGGGGGGCAAGGCGGGAAGCCGGGCCGGGTTGCGCACCACCACGTGGCAACCGGGGTAATCGGCGGCGTGGAACCAGAAGTCCCTCCCCTTCCCCAGGCGGAAGGTGACGCGGTCGTTGCCCGCGGCGTTCTTGCCGGCGAAGGCGGCAAAGCCGCGGGGCAGGGGAACCTCCGCCACGTCCGGCGGCAGGGTCCTGCGCCGCTGGGGGGGCGCCTTCTCCGAGACCCGGTTTCCCTCCGGGAAGAGGCGCAAGAGGTCCTCCTGCCGGGCGAGGGCCGCTCTCTCCTCCTCCAGGGCCCGGAGGGAGGTCTCGATCTCCTGGATGAAGCGGGCGGCCTCCCTCCGGCGCCTCCGGGCCTTCCGCGCCTTGTGGAACCAGGCCTCGGCGTTCTCCAGAAGGCTCCGGGAGGGGTCCAGGGAGAAGGGGACCTCCCGGGGGGGATGGACGGAGAAGTCCATCAGAAGGACCTCCGACCGCCCCCGCTGGTGGCGGTCGGGGCGTGCGAGGAGCTGGCGGGCCAGCCCTTCGGCGGCCTCCCAGGCCTCCCCCTCCCGGAGGTCCTCCCGGAGGGCCTCTCGGCGCCGCAGGAGGGACTGGAGGCGCCGCTGGAGAGCCCGCTCCGCCGCCGCCCTCCCCCGTTCCCGGAGGCCCTGGAGCAGCGCCTCTTCCCCCTGGGGAGCCGCCGCCCTTCCGCCACCCTCCCGGGGGGGCGGGGGGCTCCAGCGCGAACCGGGGGCGCCGGTCCGGAACTCCCCCTTCAGGCGCCGCCCCGCCCAGAGGACCTCCCCCTCCCCGTCCAGGAGGAGGAGGTTGGCCGAGCGGCCCAGGGCTTCGAAGACCAGCCGCCGGACCCGGGAGCCTTCCACCGGGAAGACCAGAATGGGCTCCCCCTCGACGGGGAGGGAGGGCTCCAGGAGGCGTGCCCCCTTGAGGTGGACCTTCAAGGGCTCCTCCGCCGCCCCCCGGGGCCACGGCCAGGGGCAGAGGTCCACCGCCAGGTAGGCCGGGTGCCAGCAGAAGCCGGCGGTGGCCCCCCCCGAGAGGCGCAGGCCCAGGCTCCAGACGTCGGGCCGGCAGACCTCCTGGATGCGCCGGCCCGAGGCCTCCCGCAGGCGCCCCAGCCGGGCGGCCAGTTCTCCCTCGCTCATTGGATCCGCCGAAAGCGCCTTCGCCGCCACCGGTAGGTGAAATCCCGGAGGGCCCCCCGGGGCTTCCAAGGCTTGAGGATGTAGAGGAGGGCGAAGACCGCCCCGCCCAGGTGGGCCAGGTGGGCGATGCCGTCCGCCGACCCGAAGACCGAATAGAAGAGGCTCAGCAGGATCCAGACGAGGACCAGGGCCCAGATCTTCACCGGCAGGAGGAACCAGAGGAGGACCTCGGTGGAGGGAAAGTAGAGGGCGTAGGCGGTGAGGACCCCGTAGACGGCGCCGCTGGCTCCCACCACCAGGACGGGCCCCTCAAGGAAGAGGGCGGCGGCGGCGCCCCCCGCCAGGGCCGACCCGAAGTACAGGGTGAGGAAGCGCCGGGTCCCCACGAAGAGTTCCAGGTCGCCGGCGAAGAAGTAGAGGGTGAGCATATTGAAGAAGAGGTGGCCCACGCCGCCGTGGAGAAAGGCGTAGGTCAGGAGGGTGTGGAGGTGGTCCGGCCAGACCCGCCCGGGGACCAGCGCCAGCATGCCGGTGAAGGGCGGGAGGGCCGCCTGGAGGAGAAAGAAGCCCACGTTGAGGGCGACGATCCAGGCGAGGGTGGGGGTCCAGCGTCCGGCGAGGCCGATCTGGGGCACGGGGCACCTCCGCCCCCATTATGCGCCAGCCCTCGGAACGGGTGGAACCCTACGGCCGGCGGGAGCCCCCGGCGGCGCTGGAGGTCTCGGCGCCGAGGGCGCGCCGGGCCGCTTCGAGGCCGTGGGCCAGGAGCCTTCCCGCCCAGCGGTAGGCGGGGTGAGGGTCGGCGGCGTTCAGGCGGGCCAGAAAGGCGTCGGCGAAGGGGGCGAGGTGCTCCTCCGCCATGCGGGAGGCCAGGGCGCTCCAGGTACGCCGGGCCGTGCTGCCCTCCGGGGCGGCGGAGGCCTGTTCCAGGAGGAAGGCCAGGAACTCCAGTTCCAGACCCAGGTGGTCCGGAGGAACCTGGAGGTCTTCCCGGGGCCGGATGTCGGCGGCGTCGTAGAGTAGCCGGAGCTCCTTCAGGCACTCCGGGTCCATGAGCCGGCCCGAGCGGTGGACCGACTCGTAGGGGTGGACCGTCTCGCCGCGGTCGGCGTGGAGGAAGAGCCGGACGAAGGCCACCGCCACCTCCCGGGGCTCCGCCAGCGCCTCCTTCAGCCCCTCCGCCCCCTCCCGGAGCAGGGGGTCCCCGGTCTCTTCCGCCAGGCACTGGAGGCGCCCCACCGGGTCGGCCTCGGGGTCCAAGAAGACCTCCGAGAGCAGGCCCAGCAAGGTCGAGGCTTCCTTGAGGTCCAGGCGGTCCATGGCCACCTCCTACGGGAACGCGCTCCTCTGGCCCGCGAAGACGAAGATGTACCGGAGCATGTAGCCTCCCAGGAGGATCAGGAAGGCCGCCGCCGCCGCCAGCGGCTTGTTGTGGTGGACCTCCGCCCTCTGGAGGAGGAAGGGCTTCATCTCCCAGAGTTCCAGGGCCAGGGGGGCGAGGAGGCCCACCCCCATGAAGAGGACCCAGAAGGCGAAGGTGTAGGGGCCGCCCAGGATCAGCTCCAGGGCCTGCTGCACCGCCAGGACCGAGAGCTCGCCGTGGATCAGGTAGGGCAGGACGATGAAGAACTCGAGGGTGATGAAGCAGAGGTCCAGGGTGTACAGGAAGCGCACCTGCTTGGTGTCCAGCGCCTTCCGGTTGAGGGAGAGGAGCAGGATCAGCACCGCCGTGCCGGTGGAGAGGGCGGAGAAGAGGAACATCTGGGCCACCAGGTTGGTGTTCCAGAAGGGCCGGGCTTGGACGGCGCCCAGGAGGACACCGGTATAGATCCCCACGCCGACGCTGAAGGGGAATCCGGCCATGGCCAGAAGGCGCCGCCGGGACGAGAGGTCCACGTTCAGGCGGTTCAGGAAGCGGAGCCTCCGGGGGAGCCTGGCGAAGAGCGCCTGGCGGGCGCCTTCCGGGAGCCAGGCCCAGAAGTAGAGGAAGGCCACACCGTTGAAGACCAGGAGCAGCCAGGAGCCGATGGACATGGGGCTGTGCCACTGGAAGTGGAAAAAGAGCTTGTAGAAGCGGTACCAGTTCCCCAGGTCGAAGATGAGCAGGAAGGAGCCCAGGGCCACCGGCCAGGGGGCCACCATGGCGCCGTACCTCGCGATGCGCCCGTAGGTCTCCCGGTCGTTCTCCAAGAGGTACGAGGCCAGGCCGGAGACGAAGAAGACCCCCGCCGATAGCCCGCCCAGGAAGAGGTAGTTGACGATCAGAAAGCCCCATTCGATCTCGTGCATCGCCTTCCCCCTACAGCAGGTAGTAGAGCTGGGGCCCGTTGCCCGTCTGGGGTTTCTTCACCACGTAGCGGCGGGTGGAGAGGAGCCGGTAGAGCTCCCCCTGTTCGTCGTCGAGGTCGCCGAGGACCCGCACCTTGGAAGGGCAGGTCTCCACGCAGGCGGGAAGCTGCCCCCGGTCCACCCGGTGGGCGCAGAGGGTGCACTTGTCCACCACCCCCAGGTCCTCCCGGAAGTACCGGGCGTCGTAGGGGCAGGCGATCATGCAGTACCGGCACCCGATGCACTCGGAGGCGTTCACCAGGGCGATCCCGTCCTGCCGCTGCCACGAGGCCCCCGTGGGGCAGACCCGCACGCAGGAGGGAGGGGTTCTCGCGGTGGTGGCACTGTTCGGGGTCGAACTGGGCCATCAAGTTGGGCCACTTTCCCCGCTTTTCCTCACCGATCCAGTTCCGGAACTTCCCGACGGGGACCCCGTTCTCGGCCTTGCAGGCCACGACGCAGGCCTTGCAGTTGATGCACTTCCGGGAGTCCAGAACCAGGGCGTAGCGCCGCTTGCGCGTCTCAGCCATGGTTGTCCCCTTGAACCTTGCGGACCTTCACGAAGGTCTCGTGGAAGGCCGCGTTGCCCGATACCTGGTCCCAGGCCGTCTCCAGCACCTCCGCGTCGCAGGCCCCGTTCTGGAAGGCCAGCTTCTGCCACCGACTCTTCTTCCCGAAGCCGTGGAGCATGAAGACGCAGTCGGGACGGATCTCGTCGGTGACCCGCGCCTTGATCCGCACCGTCCCCGCCCGGCTGGCAACCTCCAGGAGGTCTCCCGTCCGAATCCCCAAGCGGGAGGCCGGCTCGGGGTGGATCCACAGGTCGTTTTCGGGGGCGAACTCGTGGAGCCACGGGTTGTTGGTGTTGTTGGCGTGGGTGTAGAAGCCCTTGCGGCCCAGGATCATCCGGAACTCCCCGGGGCCCGGCTCCGAGGGAGGGGTGTAGACGGGCAGGGGGTCGTAGCCCGCCTCCAGGAGCCGCTCGGAGTAGAGCTCCACCTTGCCGGACTTGGTGACGAAGCGGTGGTCCGGCTTCCGGGTGGAACCGTAGTGGGGGGCCTTGGGGTCGGCCAGGACGCCATTCTGCTTGAGGTACTCCAGGGCGTTCTCGTGGGGCAGGTCCTTGGCCTGCGCCGCCACCCACTCCTCCAGGGTGTAATCGAAGTAGTCTGCGAGGCCGAGCCGCTGGGCGAGGCCCTTCACGATCTCCAGGTTGGGTTTGGTGTCGTGGAGGGGGGGGATGGCCGGCTGGCGCAGGACCACCGTGGGCCAGATCCCCGGCAGCAGCTCGATGGGGTCCAGCCGCTCGAGGTAGGTGGACTCGGGGAAGACGACGTCGGCGAACCAGGCCGTGTCGCTCATCTGGATGTCGATGACGCCCACGAAGTCCATCTGGCGGAGCATGGCCAGGGTCTTCGCCTGTTCCGGCAGGGCGTTCAGGGGGTCCTGCTTGTAGATCATCCACCCCTTCACGGGGTAGGGCTTCTCCTGCAGGATGTTCTCCCGCATCTGGAGGTAGACGCCGTCCCCCTTGGCCGCCAGGGGGAAACGCTTCTCGATCTCGTCGGCCCGGGGGGCGGTGGGGTCGTCCCACGGAAGGAAGAGGTACTCGCCCAGGGGGATCTTGGCGTTGGGCACCACCCCCCCTTCCCGGTCCCAGCTCCCCACGATGGCGTTGAGGATGGCCTGGGCCCGGCGCATCTGGAAGTCGTTTCGAGTCCAGGAGGAGCGCCTTCCGGCGTAGTAGATCGCCCGGGGGGCGGCGTCGGCGAACTCCCGGGCGATCCGCACGATGTCCCGAGCCGGGATGCCCGTCTCCTTCTCCGCCCAGTCGGGGGTGTACCTCCGCACGTGGTCCGCCAACTTGTCGAAGCCGACGGTCTTCTCCTCCACGAACTCCTTGTCGTACCGGCCCTCGGCGATGATGACGTTGAGGAGGGCGAGGATGAAGGCCATGTCGGTTCCCGGCCGGATGGGGTACCAGGCGTCGGCCTTAGAGGCGGTGACGGTGAAGCGGGGGTCCAGGTAGACGAGCTTGGCCTTGCGCTCCATCACCGAGCCGATGAGGTCCATGGTGTCGGGGGTGATGATGGACTCGAAGCGGTTGGCTCCCGACAGGATCACGTAGTCGGCGTTCAGCAGGTCGAAGGAGGGAACGGTGCCGAAGGTGACCGAGTAGGCCAGGTTCACCGAAGCCAGGCACAGGGTGGGGTGCCGGACCAGGTTGGGGGAGCCGAAGGCCAGACCCAGGTTCTTGAAGAAGACCTCTTGAAAACCCTCGGTGGAGGACCAGAGGGTGCCCTGGGGGCCGTACTTCTCCTTGATGGCCGAGAGTTTCTTGGCGGCGTAGTCGAAGGCCTCGTCCCAGGAGACCGCCCGCCAGCGGCCCTCGCCCCGCTGCCCTTCCCGGATGAGGGGCTGCTTCAAGCGGTCGGGGTCGTACACCTGCTTGACGGCGGCGTTCCCCCGGGCGCAGAGCATGCCGCGGGACTTGGGGTTTTTCGGGTTGGGGTTCAGCTTCCGCAGGGTCCCGTCCTCCACCACGGCCAGGACGGAACACTTGTTGGGGCAGACCTCGCAGGTGGTGGGGACTTCCCGCACGGCGGGGGCGGCGGCCTTCCCCTTCCGGAAGTGCCGCAGGCAGCCCGTCTGCCCCAGTAGGGCCGTCGCGGCGGCCCCGGCGGCCGTCACCTGGACGAAGGTCCTCCGGTCCGTCAACTCTAGGCCCATGGTCCGCTCCTTGGGGGGTCTCCTCGAGGAGGTGGGGCCGGGGGGAGGCCCCCCGGCCCCGGAGGTGACTAGAATCGGGCTTCCAGCATGAAGTAGGCGTTCTTGACCTTCTTGGGGAAGGCGTAGAAGTTCACCGGGTTGTTGTCGAGGTTGAAATAGGCGAGGTCGCCGGGGGCGATGTGCCAGCCGCTGAAGGCCGTGGAGTAGTCGTAGGCGATGTAGCCGACCTTCATGCCGAAGTTCTTGTCGAACTCCCACCGGAGGTAGGTCTCCCAGACGTCGCCGCGGGCGGCCAGCTTGTCGCTGGGCTCGCCGGCGCTGGGGGTGTAGGTGAACCACCGCTTGGAGCCGTGGTTGAACTCCAGGCCCAGGGCCACCGTGTCCGTGGGCTTGTACTGGATCCCGGCGTAGTAGGCCGAGGCGCTCTTGCTGTGGTTGGGATCGCCGAGGAGGCCTCCGAAGCCGTACTGGGAGACCTTCCCGTTGGGGTGGCTCTTGATGTAGCCGCCGGCCAGGAAGTAGGTGAAGCGGTCGTTGATGGTGTGGCGCCAGGTGAGGCCCCACTGGTCCATGTTGCCCAGGTTGTTGGTGGCGGTGACGTACTGGGGGGTCGGGAAGGCGTAGGGGCCGGGGATGGGGAAGTTGATGAGGGTGCCGTAGGGGATGTCGGTCATGCGCCCGAAGCGGTTGTAACCGAGGAGGAGGCTGGCGCTGTTCATGGTGGATCCCGCCTCGAAGAGGAGCGGCATGTCGAAAATCCACCCGATGACCGTGCTGTCCTTCATGGCGTTGATGCGCCCCAGGCCGAAGGGGGTCATGGTGTAGTTTTCGCTCACCTGGCCGCCGCCGCCGAAGCCCGACTCGTAGCCCACGCCGGCGCAGATGCCGAAGGTGGTCCCCTCGGGGAAGCCCAGCTTGTCCAGGTGGGCGTCCGCGTGGAGGCCGTCCACCTCGGCGTTGACCATGATGGCCATGGGGGTGGCCTGACGCTCGGTCCCTTCGCGGATCTCCAGGGGCGGGCCGTCGCTGGTGTTCATGCGGCCGATGGCCAGGGTGAAGGGGGCGTTGGGGAAGTCGTAGCGGAGCAGGGCCCGCTCCACGTGGAGGACGTCGTTGGAGGGCACCCGGACCGAGTTGAAGGAGTTGTAGACGGTGTTGGGCTGTCCGTTGAAGATGGGCACGTCGGCGCCGCCGTAGAGCTTGTACATGGAGAGGCGGCCCATGAACTTCAGGTTGTCGTTCACCTGGGCGTTCATCTTTAGGCGCATGCGGATGGACCACTGCATGGGGTTGGACCAGTTCTGGGCCGGCACCTGCATGGGGGGCGTCATGGGGCCCCTGAACTGCTGGTAGGGCCGGATGGACCAGGACTGGTTGTCGTAGCGCACCCGGATGTCACCGCCCCAGTTGATGGCGTCGGCGGCGGTCTTGGCCTCCACCTTCGCCAGGCGGCCGTCCAGCTCCTCCACCTTGGCGGCGGGGGCCTCGGCGGCGGTGGCGGCCACCTTGGCCTCCAGCGCCTGGAGCTGGGCTTTCAGTTCGTTGATCTGGCGGAGCAGGTCCTCGTTGCTCTGGGCGAAGAGGCCGAGAGGCAGGAGAAGGCCCCCCCCCAGGGCGAGGATCGTTCCCTTCTTCATCCATTCCTCCTACGGTTCATCCCCCAGCCCATCGCCGGAGGCCATGAATGGCGCATCGGGTCTCAACCGCCGCAGGTCTCGGGCTGGGGCGAGTCGGAGGCGTGGGCCACCAGGAAGGTCTGCACGTCCTGGAGTTGCTGTTCGCTCAGCAGGGTGGAGAGGGCCTCCTTGCCCTTGTTGTGCTTGCCGGCCTGGAAGTAGGCCTTCCACTGGGCCTGCGTCTTGGAGAGGGGGGTGAGGAGCCCGCCCGCCTTCCCCTCCACGTGGCAAGGCTTGCAGGTCTTCTTGAAGTAGTACTTGCCCTTGGTTTCCGAACCCTGGGCCGCGGAGACGGCCAGCGAGGCCACCAGACCGAGGGCCAGGGCCGCTGCGGCCACCTTGGAAAACGATTTCATGGAACACCTCCTTTCAATCCAGGGACGGGGTATGAAAGAAACGTGCCAAGTAGAGGAGGCATGAAATTCCAAGCCATATCAAACTGTTCCAGCAGAAAAGGAAGAAACCCCTGTTTCGTTGGGCTGCCATGAAACACCTCTCCTTCCCCCGGCGAGACCACCCCCCCGCCGGTCCCGCCCCTCCCCAACCGATTCCCGTTGCGCTATGCTGGCCCTCTACCGGGGGAACGGCATGGGCACGAAGCTCCAGGTGGTTGCCAAGAGTCCCGAGCTGGCCCGCATGGGCCAGCAGATCCAGGCTCTCGTGGGGGAAGACCTCCAGGAGGTGGAGGCCACCATCGCCGCCCACCTGCGGTCCCCCTACGCGCCGGTGGCGGAGATGGGCGCCTACCTCGCCGAGAGCCGGGGGAAGCGCCTGCGCCCCATTCTCGTCCTCCTGTGCGCCCGCCTCATCGGTTACGAGGGCCGCCAGCACATCCTCTACGCGGCCATCTTGGAGTTCATCCACACCGCCACCCTCATCCACGACGACATCGTGGACCAGGCCCTCCTCCGGCGCGGCCGGGCCTCCCTCACCTCCCGCTGGGGTCCCGAGCTGGCGGTGCTGATGGGCGACCGGGTCTTCATCAACGCCATGCACCTGGCGGTCCAGCAGGGGTGGAGCGACCTCCTTCCCGTCATCTCCGACACGACCTTGAGCCTCATCGAGGGGGAGCTCATCCAGAGCCACCGAAAGTGGGACCTGACCCTCCGGCGGGAAGACAACCTGGAGATTCTCCAGAAGAAGACCGCCCACCTCTTCGCCACCTGCTGCACCACCCCCGCCTTCCTCCACGGTTCCCCCCCGGAGGTCCGGGAGCGCCTCCGGGCCTTCGGGCTCAACCTGGGAATCGCCTTTCAGCTGGTGGACGACTGCCTGGACTTCCTCTCCGACGACGCCACCCTGGGCAAGCCCGCGGGGAACGACCTGAAGGAGGGGAAGATCACCCTGCCCCTCCTCCTCCTGCTGGAGAAGGGGACGCCGGAGGACAAGGCCTTCCTGGAGGCGGTGGTGGCCGCCCGCCGCTTCGACCCCGAGACGCTGGCGGAGGTCACCCGCAGGGTCAAGGAGGCGGGGATGCTGGACGAGGCCCTCCGGACCGCCGCCTCCTACGCCGAGGCGGCCCGGGGGTACCTGGGCCCCTTCCCCCCCAGCCCCTACCGGGACGTCCTCTTGCGCATGCCCGACTACATCGTCAGGCGCTCCTTCTGATGGCCCTTCCCCGCTGGGTCTTCTTCGACCTCTTCGACACCCTGGCCACCGTCGAGGAGGAGGTCTACTACGCCGGCAAGCGGGCCGCCGCCCAGGCGGCGGGGGTCCCCTACCCGCTCTTCCTGGAGTCCTGGAAGAAGACCTCGCCGGAGGCCAGCGTAGGCCGCCTGAGGACCCCCTTCGACCGGGCCCGGCAAGCCCTGACGGCGCTGGGGATCGAGGACCGGGCGGCGGCGGCGGAGGTGGCCCGGCTGGACGTGGAGACGATCCAGCGGTGCGTGCGCCTCTACGACGGCGCGGAAGTTTGCCTGAAGTGCCTCAGGGAGCGGGGCTTCCGGCTGGGCCTCATCAGCAACGCCACCGCCACGACGGCCTTCGTGGTCTCTTCCCTGCGCCTCCGGGAACTCCTGGACCTCCTGGTCTTCTCCTACGAGGCGGGGGCGGTGAAGCCCGATCCGGCCATCTTCCGGCGGGCCCTCCACCGGGCCGGCTGCCACCCCGGGGAGGCCCTCTTCGTGGGGGACGGCGCCAACCGTGAGCTGGACGCCGCCCGGGCGCTGGGCTTCGCCACCGTCCAGATGGACCACCCCGTGAAGGCCCTCTCCTTCCGGGACCCCGACGGCCTCTCTTCCCCGGACCACCTCCGGGTGGCTTCCTTCGAGGAGCTGCTGGCCCTCCCCCTCCTTCAGCGGGAGTGACGGGGCCTTCCGGAAAGGGGGGCGGCCTTCAGCACCACCTCCGCCCGGAGTCCCTCCCCGGGCCGGTTGTGGAGTTCCAGCCGGCCTCCCAGCCTCAGGGCCAGGTCCCGGCAAAGGACCAACCCCAGCCCCGTGCCCCCCGCCTTGGTGGTGAGGTAGGGGGTGAAGGGCGACGCCGCCACCTCCGGGGGGAGCCCCCCGGCCCCGTCGGCCACCCAGAGGCGGGCCTCCTCCCCCTCCCGTCGCCCTCCGGCCTCCACGGTGCCCCCCCGTTCCGCCGAGGCCTCCACGGCGTTCCGAAGGAGGTTGAAGAGGAGTTCGTAGAGGGTCCCCTCCTCCGCCAGGACCTCGAGGCCCGCCTCCACGGCGAGCCGGACCTCCACCCCGCCGTTGCGGGCCAGGGGATCCAGCGCCTCGGCCACCTCCTCCAAGACCGCGGCGGCGGGGAGGGGAGCCAGGGCGGCGGGTTCCTCGCGGCCCAGGTTTTGAAGGCGAGAGACGAGGGCCGCCAGGCGGTCCACCTGGCCCTCAAGCACCGCCACCGCCCGCCGGGCCCCCTCCGGAAGGGCCTTCCCTTCTTCGGCGGAGGCTTCCAGCTCCTGGAGCCAGAGCCGCATGGGGGTCAGGGGGTTTCGGATCTCGTGGGCCAGGAAGCGCGCCATCCGCTTGTGGGCCTCGAAGCGCTCCCGCTCCAGGGCCGCCGTGAGGTCCATCCAGTGCAGGAGCACCCGGTTTCCCGAGGCGTGGCGCTGCAGGACGAAGGTGCGCCCCTCCCGCACGAAGGGTATCCCGGGGGGTTGGGCCCCTGCCTCCTGCAGGAGGACCTTCCCCAGGTTGTTGGCGAAGAGCGGGGTCCCCTTTTCGTCGGTGAGGACGAGGCCGTCGGGCATGAGGTCCAGGACCTTCCGAAAGAGTTCCGCCCCCGTGCGCAGGGTCTTGCGCAGGCGGGCCTCCCGGCCGAGCTGCCGGAGGACCACCAGGAGGTACGGCAGGTCCAGGGGTTTCTCCACGAAGTCCAGGGCCCCCGTTTCCCGTGCCTGCCGCGCCGTCTCCGCTTCCCCGTAGCCGGTCATCACGATGGCCATGAGGTCCTTCTGGATCTCCAGCAGGCGCTTCAGGAGCGCCAAGCCGTCCATCCCGGGAAGGCGGAGGTCCAGGAGGGCCAGGTCCGGCGGCCGCTCCCGGGCCGCCTCCAGGGCCCTCTCCGGAGAGGAAAAGGGGGCCACCTCGAAGGCCGGGTCCCGGCGGAGGATCCGTTCCAGCTCCAGCAGGGTCGCCGGTTCGTCGTCCACCACGAAGAGCAGGAGCGGAGCCGAGGGGTCGCTCTCCTTCACGGACCTCCTCCTTTCACCGTAGGGCGGCGCAGTGCGACCCGGGCGGTGGTTCCGCCGCCCTCCCGGGGGACGAGGGTGATCTGCCCCCCCATGCGCCGCACCAGGGTATCCACCACGTAGAGCCCGAGGCCCGTCCCCTGGGCCTTGGTCGTCACGAAGGGTTCGAAGAGGTGCTCCCGAACCTCCGGGGGCAGGCCGGGGCCGTCGTCGGCCACCGTGAAGAGGGCCTCCCCTTCCACCCCCTCTTGGAAACGCACCACCACGTTCTTTCCCCCCTTGGCGGCGGCGTCCACCGCGTTTAGGAGGAGGTTGAGGGCCACCTGGACCAGGGACTGGGCGTCCCCCACCACCTCCGGCCCGCCGCCCTCCGGCCCCTGGAGGCGGACGCCGGCACCCTCCGCCGCCGGCCGGGCCAGCTCCAGGGCCGGCCCCAGCCACCGCTCCGAAGGCACGGGCCCCATGGGGCCCCCTTCCCCTCGGGTGGCGTGGGCGAAGTCCCGGAGGACCTTTCGCGCCCCCTCCAGGTACCCCTTCAGCACCCGGAGGTCTTCGGACGCGGCCCCCTTTCCATCGAGGAGGAGCCCGTCCAAGCGGATCAAGGCGGGGTTCAGGGCGTTGTTCATCTCGTGGGAGAGTGCGGCGCCGAGCCGCTCCAGGAGGGCCAGGCGGTGGACGCGGAGGAGCTCCTGCTGCTGGCTCTCGATCCGACGGGTCATGCGGTCGAAGACCTCCCCGAGCCGACCGGGCTCGTCGGGGACGGGCCCTTCGGCGCCTTCCGCCTCCCGGGCCCAGCCCTCCATCTTTTGGTGGAGGAGGGCCACCGGCTCCACCACCTCCTTCTGGAGGGTGCGGAAGGACCAGCGCCACGCGGCGGCGATGAAGATGAGGAAGAGGCCGAGGAGTGCCAGGAGGCCGGCGAAGGCCGTACCCAGGGTGGCCCGCAGGCGGCCCTGGAGCCGGCGCAGGGGGCCCCGGTCCATGAGGAGCCACGCCTCCCCCCAGTGGCGGCTCTCCACGTAGAGGGGAAGGCGGATGACCAGGAGATTTGCCGAAACGGAGACCCGCGGCGCGGGGGCGGGGAGGGCCGGCGCCGGCTCCCCCGCCCGGAGGGCCACCGCCCCCCCGGCGGAGCGGAGGAGGATTCCCCGGAGGTGCTCGGAGAAGGTGATCCGCGCCTCCAGGTCTTCCTGAAGGCGGGCGGAGATCCTCTGGATCTCCTGCCGGTACACCGCCGCCCGCGCGGCCTCCACGTCACCGAGGCCCACCGCCATCCCCCGGGCCCTTGCCGCCTCCCACAGGGCCGTGTCGGGAAGGCTGAGCCGCCCCCAGACGAAGTCCATCAGCCCCGCCGGCGGAGCCCCGCTTCGGGCCTCCTCCGGCGTTTCCAGGTAGAGCGCCTCCAGCCGGTGGAGGCGCTTGAGGTCCGCCTCCTCCGAGAGGTCGTACAGCAGGGCCCGGGCGGCGGCGAGGCCCTCCGCCTCGGCGTAGCCCTCCGCCTCCTGCGAGACCCTCCTCACCTGCCGCACCCAGAGGGCGGCCCAGAGGACCAGGACCGCCGCGGCGGCCCCGGCCAGGACCCACAGGGCCCGCGCCGCAGTGCCGCGGAGCCGTTCCCGGAGCCCTCCGGGCCTCACGGCGGGGTCCTCCTCTCCCCTGCCAGGCGGGCCCTCGCCCTCCGGAGGGCCTGCTCGGGGGCGATGCGGGCCTCCACGGCGTCGGCAACGGCCTGGTCCAGCACCTCCAGCTCCGGCGCGGTGAAGGGAATGTCCCGCAGGCGCGTGGCGAGGAGGGCGGCTTCCGCCGCCGGGGGGGCCGGGGAGGAGGGGGGGGCTGGAGGGCTGAAGCCGGCCCGGGCAAGGGCCCCCGCGAGGCTCTCCTGCTTGCCAAGGACCTCCAGAAACCTGCCTTCCCCTCCGCCGGCCCGGGGCCAGACCAACACCCACCCGCCAAAGGGGGCCTGGGCGAAGGCCCCCCGGTGGGGCAGCGGCCGAAGGGCCAGAGCCGGGCCGCGGCCCTGGCGGCCATGGAGAAGGGCCTCTGCCTCGGAGGCCCAGCAGAAGATCCCCTCCGCCTCCCCCCGAAGGAGGGCCTCTTCCGCCTCCTCCACGGGGACGGGGGGACCCAGGAACCGCCGCTGCAGGAAGGCCACCGCCCGGTTGGCGGCCCCCTCCGGCAGGAGTCC
>JBMFRA010000040.1:0-20483 GCA_049968315.1 Acidobacteriota bacterium | reverse complement strand
GCCGCCTCCAGACAGGTGAACCCCTCGCCGTTCCGGGTACCGGGGTCTGCCCCCTCCTTGAGGAGGGCCGCCGCCTCTTCGGCGCGGCCGGCCTCCACGGCCCGGAAGAGGGCCGTTTCCTTGGTCTTTCGGGGCTCCACCCCCCACTGCCGGAGCAGGGCTTCGGTGCCCTCCTCCCCGCCGCCCGTTCCTGGGGAAAGGAGGTCCAGGGCGCTGCGTCCGTCCGCGGTGAGTGCCCGCGGGTCGGCGCCCCGGGCCACCAGGAGGGAAAGGAGCGATGGGTTCCCCGCGGAGGCGGCGGCGTGCAGGGGTGTCCATCCTTCACGGGTTCGGGCCGCCACCGGCGCCCCGGCGTCGAGGAGCAGGCGGACGGCGGCCTCGTTGCCCGACCGGGCGGCGTGGTGGAGGGCCGTCCAGCCCCGGGCGTCCTCCCGGCGGGGATCGGCCCCGCCCTTCAGGAGGCGCCCCACCGCCCCTCCGTTGTCGTACATGGCGGCGAGCATGAGGGGGGTGTAGCCCTCCCACCGGAGGGGGGCGTCGGGCCGGGCACCGGCCTTCAACAGGGCCTCGACGCACTCTTCCCGGCCCATTCCGGCGGCGGTGTGGAGGGGAGTCCACCCCCTCCGGTCCCCCACCGACGGGTCGGCCCCCCACTGGAGGAGGAGAGGAACGGCCCACTCCTCCGCCGGCCCGCCCACGGCGAAGTGGAGCGGCGTCCGGCCCGTCTCGGGGTCGGCGGCGTTGGGGTCTCCTCCCGCCTCCAGCAAGGCTTCCACCAGGGGGCGGTTTCCCTGGAGGAGGGCCCAGAGGAGGGGGGGGCGGCCGAGCCCGCCGCCGAGGCCCCGGGCGTCGGCGGGCCCAAGGCGGCCCCCAGCGGCCAGGAGCCTCTCCGCCAGCGCGAGCTGCCCCACCGCCAGGGCGGCACCGGCCGGACTCAGCCCACGATTGTCCCGGGCGGCGGGATCGGCCCCCTTCTGGAGGAGGAGATCCACCACCCCCCCGTTCCCCGCCGCCGCCGCCAGGTGGAGGGGGGTGGCCCCCGAGAGGGTCACCGCGGAAGGGTCCGCCCCCCGGGCCAGGAGGAGAGGCACCACCTCCGCGCCGTGGAAGGCCGCCGCCCAGTGGAGGGCCGTCCAGCCGTCCCGGTCTCTTTCCGCCACCGAGACACCCCGGTGGAGCAGGTACTCCACCGCCTCCCGGGACCCGGCCATGGACGCCAGGTGGAGGACGGTGAAGCCCTCCCGGGTCCGGGCACGAATGTCGGCCCCCCGGGCGAGCAGAATCTCCGCGAGGGCGTAGTTTCCCCGAAGGAAGGCCACGTGGAGGGGGGTGTAGCCATCCTCCGTCCTCGCCCCCACCGACGCCCCCCCGTCGAGGAGGAGGCGGACCGCCTCTTCCCGGTTTCCCGCCACCGCCCAGTGGAGGGGCGTCTCCCCATAGACCGTCTTCCCCTCCACCGGGGTACGGGCCTCGAGCAGGAGCCGCACCACCTCGTTCCTGCCGGCGTAGGCGGCGGCGTGGAGGGGGCTCCACCCGGAGTCGGTGCCGAGGGTGGGGTCGGCCCCCCGGGAGAGGAGCAGGGAAACCACCGCCGGGGCGCCGGCCTGGGCGGCGAGCAGGAGGGGCGTCGCCCCCCACCGGTCCCGGGCGTTCACCCCGGCATCCTTCTCCAGCAGGACCGCCACCGAGGCCTCGTCCCCCGAGAGGGCGGCGAAGTGGAGGGGCCTACGCCCGTCCCGGTCCTCCCGCCGGGGGTCGCTGCCCTTTTCCAGAAAGAGGAGGATCACGTCGGGGTGGCCCTTCATGGCCGCCAGGTGGAGGGGGGTGTCCCCCCGGCTGTCGGTGAAGCTAAGGGAGGCCCCCTGCTCCAGGAGGAGGGCGCAGAGGTCCCCGTGGCCGCGGAAGGCCGCCCACCCCAGGGCCGTCCACCCGGCCTCCACACCGTCCTCCAGGACCTCCGGGTCGTCCACCGGAACCCCGAAGTCCTCCACCAAGGCCCGGACCGCCTCCAGCTTCCCCTCCCCCGCCGCCGCCGCCAGCGGGCTCCCATAGAAGGCCGAAGGCTCGTCGGGAAGGCGGTAGACGCCCTTTCTCCTGGGATCTGCCCCCCGCGAGACGAGAAGGCGCATCATTTCCACGTCCCCCCGCCGGGCCGCCAGGAGGAGGGGGCTGGGAAAGGGAAAGCCGGGGCCATCGGGGGGCACCCCCCCGTCGAGGAGCCGCTTCACCTCCGCGGCATCGCCCTTTCCCACCGCCTCCAGGATCTTGAAGGGGGCGGGAAGGGGGCTCTCCTGGATCGTCTCCGAGGGGATGTCCTGGGACGCCGCCGGCAGGAGGAGGCCGAGGAGGAGCACAAGGGGGAGCAACAGGTTCTTGGCCCAGACGCTCACGGCTCGAAGGATACCACGCCCCCGAGGGGGCCAAAAGGGGGGCTCCAGGCCCCCTCCAGCCCCGCCGGCGCTCCCCAATCAGGGGGGAAGCTGGAAGACCCGGGGGGGGAGGACGGCGAGGTTCCCCGCGAAGTCCCGGATCCGGCCGGTGACGGTGTGCCGGCCCGGCCCCATGCCGGAGAGGTCCACCCGGAGCTCCCCCGTGTCGGGGTCCCAGTCGAAGAAGGCACGGCGCCCGTCCACTTCCAGGGCGGCGCTCCGGGGGTTGGGCCGGGTCTCCCCGTCGGACACGGGGAGGACGAGCTCGGGGGTGCCGAGGTTGGGGATCTTCCGGACGGAGACCGACCCCCACGACGGCGGAGTTCGGTCCCTCCGGAGGCTCACCGTCCCCGCCCCGGGGAAGGCCACGGGTTTCCCCGCCCAGAGGTCCAGGAAGCGGGAACCCTGGAAGACCGCCAGGCTCCCGTCGGCGGGCCTTCCCGGAAAGACGAGGGAGGCGGAAAGAGCCGGGGCGTAGGGGCCGGCGGAGGCCGCCACCGCCGGGCCCTCCCCCGCGGAACGGGGCGCCCGCCGCAAGAAGCCCGACGTCCCCTCGGGCAGGAGGAGGCGGACCCCGTCGAGGTCCACCCCACCGGGGCCCGCCGCCACCCGGTACCCCGTGTCCGCCTCCCCCAGCCGCAGGGGAAGGCCCTCCCGGGGAAGCTCCTCCCGGGGCAGGAGTACCTCCACCCCGCCGTCACGCCCCTCCGCCACCCGGAGACCGGCGGCGGGGCGCTCCCCCAGCCGGAGGACCGTGGCCCCCTGGGGCGACCGGCGCCGGAGAAGAAGGCGCAGGCCCGCCGCCCCAGGCTCCACCCCCTCGAGGAGGTACCCCGACCCCGGGAGAGAGGGCCGGGCCTCCTCAGGCCCATCGGCTCGGACGGCCACCTCCACCTCCAGGAGGGACTTCCCTCCCAGGCGGTTCGACGCCTCCACCACCAAGAGGTGGGAGCCGGCCGATGGCCCCTCGGGGATTCCCGGGCCGGAGATTCCCTCCACCCGCATCCCCGGCATCTTCCGGAGCCGGTAGGCCGGAGCTCCCCCACGGAAGAGACCGGGGTCGAAGAGGAGGGGGGAGTCCTTGTAGCGGTCCAGCCCAATGCGGCCGAGGTCCATGGTGAAGACCGGAGCGCCGTCCCAGGTGGCGGAGAGGCGCGGTACCCCCACGCCGTTGGAGGGCACTCCCAGGTGGTCCTGGACCAAGACGTAGGCCTCCACCGGCCCGGAGATCCGGGCGGGGCCCGCGGTGTAGGCCCCGTCTCCCCGGCGGCGGGCGGGGTAGAAGCGGGGGCCGAAGCCTCCCTCCACCCGGCCATCGGGGGCGAGGGGTTCGAAGACCACCCCTTCCACCACCGGTGCCTCCGCCGGCAGGGGAAGGGCGAGGCCCTCCGCCAGCGGATCCAGGAGTTGGTCGCCGCGCCGGATCTCCAGGTGGAGGTGGGGCGAGCCCACCCCCAGGTCCCCGGAGTAGGCCACCACCTCCCCCCGCCGCACCCGGGGGCGCGGTTCGGGGACCACGTCCCCCGGGAAGGAGGTTCCCGCCGCCTCGCAGGCCTTCCGAAGGGCCGACTCCAGACCGAGGGAGCGCTCCTCGAAGCGGCAGAGGTGGCCGTAGACCACCGTTCGCCCGTCGTCCAGATCCAGGTAGAGGACCCGCCCGTACCCGCCGGCCTCCCGCCGGATCCTGGCCACACGGCCGTCGGCGGGGGCCAGGCACGGCCAGCCCACCGTCTGCCGGGTCCGGAAGTCCAGCCCGCCGTGGAAGTGGGTCCGGCGGTACTCCCCGAAGGAGGAGGTGCACCCCTCGAAGAAGGGAAGGGGCAACCCCAGGGACGGCGGGGGAGCGGCGGCGGGAAGGAGGAGGGCCGCCAGGAGGGCGCCGGCGGCCTCGCGGCGCAGGCCCCTCACGATCCTCCCCCGCCCCCGAAATTCCGGACCGTCTCCTGGAGAAAGGCGGCGAAGGGGCCCTTCAGGTCCGGGCGCCCCAGGGCGATCTCCACCGTGGCCCTGAGGAAGCCCAGCCGGTCCCCCGTATCGTACCGGCGCCCCTCGAAGCGGTAGGCGAAGACCTTTTCCCGGCGGAGGAGGGTTCGGATGGCGTCGGTGAGCTGGATCTCCCCCCCGGCCCCCGGCCCCGTCTCCGCAAGCTCCTCCAGGATGGCCGGGGTGAAGACGTACCGCCCCACGATGGCCGTGGTGGAGGGGGCCTCCTCCGGCCGCGGCTTCTCCACCACCTCCGAGACCTCCAGGAGCCGCTCCCCGGCGGGGTTCCCCGCCACGATGCCGTACTTGGAGGTCTCGGGCCGGGGGACCTCCATCACCCCCAGGACGCTGGCCCCCTTCTCCTCGAAGACGTCCAGCATCTGGCGCATGCAGGGGGTCTCGGAGACCACGATGTCGTCCCCCAGGAAGACGGCGAAGGGCTCCTTCCCCGCCCAGGTCCGGGCGCAGAGGACGGCATGGCCCAGCCCCAAGGCCTCCCGCTGGCGGACGTAGGAGATCTCCGCCAGGTTGGCGATGGCACGGACCGTCCGCAGGTCCTCCGTCTTGCCCCGGGCCTCCAGCACCCGCTCCAGCTCGTAGGAGACGTCGAAGTGGTCCTCCAGGGCCTGCTTTCCGCGGCCCGTCACGATGAGGATCGATTCGATCCCCGCCGCCACCGCCTCCTCGACGACGTACTGGATCACCGGTTTGTCCACGATGGGAAGCATCTCCTTCGGCGACGCCTTGGTGGCCGGCAGGAACCGGGTGCCCAGCCCCGCGGCGGGAATCACAGCCTTTCGAACGCGCATCGGGCCTCCCCTTTCCAGGGGGATTCTAGCGCGGTGGGACCGCGTCATGAAGCCGGAGGTGGGGGGGAATGAAAAGATACCGATATGGTTGTAGAATCCCCGGGGGCATCCAACCGCCCCCCACAGGAGGAACCATGAAGAAAGCCCTCTCCCTCGCCCTGCTTTGCACCGCCGCCGCCACCTTTGCCCTGGCCGGTTGTCCGGGCCACGCCCAGAAGGGCGCCTGCATGGGCCACGCCGAAAAGTCCTCGACGGGTTGCCCCGCCCACATGCAGGCCGTCTCCGACGGCTTTTCCTTGATGCAGAAGGACCTGGCCGCCCTTCAGGCCGGTGTGCCCCAGGCCGACAAGGCCGCCTTCCTGAAGACCCACGCCGAGAACCTCGAAAAGCTGCTTTCTGCCCGTTCGGAGTGCGAGAAGACCTGCGGAGCCAAGCGGGCCGCCATGGCCAAGGGCTGCCCCCACATGGAGCCCATGGCCGCGGGAATGAAGGCCCTCTCCGAGGACCTGGCGGCGCTGAAGAAGGGGCTGGACCCCGCCACCGAAAAGGCCTTCCTGGAGGCCCACGTCCAGCACCTCCAGAAGGTGCTGGACCTCCGGGACGACTGCATGAAGACCTGCCACGCCAAGGCCCCCGACACCGCAAAGAGCTGATGGGGCCAACGCCGGCGGCCCCTACTATTACCTTGTCACGGCGGTGCACGCCCCCTGCGGCGCCGAGGGCCCGTAGGCGATCCACAGGCCTGCACAGGGAAGGGGGGAGCCTCCGGGCTCCCCCGCCTCTTTTCTCCGCCGCTTTCCCACGGGCGAGGGGCTCCATGGCCGCAGCCTACACCGGTGTCCTTCCCGGAAGCGGTGCAAAGGCCCGACGACCTGCAGGCGCCCGGGCCGGCCCGCTCCACCCTGCCGCTGTGGCTTCCCCAGGCGCCTCCCTTCTCTCCCTCCCCCGGCCCAGCGGGTGGCGAGTGAGACGGAGCTCACCCGGGCCCTTCGCCGCCTGGCGGAGTCTTCCCCTTCCCGAAAGGGGCGGCCGTGAAGGAGGCCCCCCGAGCAAAAAAGGCGGCGGCCCTGAAGCCGCCGCCGCTCCTCGCCCGTGGCGGGGACACCTCAACCGTGCTTGGCGAAGAAGGCCTTGGCGCCCTCCACGTCGGCCTTCAGGGTCTCCATGCCGGGCTTCCAGTTGGCGGGACAGACCTCGCCGGTCTTCTTCACCGTCTGGATGGCCTGAAGGACCCGAAGGGTCTCCTCCACGCTCCGGCCCACGCCGAGGTTGTTGACGGTGGCGTGCTGGACGATCCCCTCCCCGTCGATGATGAAGAGGCCGCGGAGGGCCACACCGGCGGGCTCCAGAAGGATCCCGTAGTCCCGGGCCAGGGTCTTGTTCAGGTCCGACAGGTGCGGGAAGGGAAGGGATCCGAGGCCGCCCTCCTTCCGGGGGGTCTTCTGCCAGGCCAGGTGGACGAACTTGGAGTCCACGGAGGCGGCCAGCACCTCGGCGCCCAGCTTCTGAAACTCTGCGTAAGCGTCGGCGAAGGCGGTGATCTCCGTAGGGCAGACGAAGGTGTAGTCCAGGGGATAAAAGAAGAGGACGACGTACTTTCCCGCGTAGTCCGAGAGGCTCACCGTCTTGAAGCCCCCGTCCACAACGGCTTCCAGGCTGAATGCGGGCGCTTTCTGTCCGACCAGGCTCATCCAAGACCTCCTTCCATCAGAAGAGTTCCGCGGGCTTCTCTCCAGGGCGCTCCCCGCGGCCCGCTCCCCCGCGGAGCGGCGGCCCCCGTGAAGCAACCCCCATGCCAGCACCCCCTTCAAGCATTCTCTCCCCGGCCCCTGCCTCCCCCCTCGGGGCGCCGCGCCGCAGGGAGCCCCCCCCGGCGGCGGAGGGGAGGATCCCCCGTCGTTTCGATGGTGAAACCGGCAGGCCTTCCCGTTGCAGCGGCTGAACCCTTCGCCCCCTGGAGCCCTTCGGTCCGCTGGGCCCGGGAAGCGCCAGCGGGAGGGCCTCCATATGGAAACCCTTTTTGGTACCGAACTTGCAAACCCCCAGGGGAGGGAGAGGATCCATGAAGACCTTCCTGACCGTACGCCAGCACTTCTCCGCCGCCCACCGGCTCTACCGGCCCGACTGGTCCCTCGCGAAAAACCGCGAGGTCTTCGGCCTCTGCGCCAATCCCAACGGCCACGGCCACAACTACCTCCTGGAGGTGACGGTGGAAGGCCCCATCCAGGAGGAGACCGGCATGATCCTGGACATGAAGGACCTCAAGGCCCTCATCCAGGAGGAGATCCTGGACCAGGTGGACCACAGGAACCTCAACCTGGACGTCCCCTTTCTCGAGGGAATCATTCCCACGGCCGAGAACCTGGCCGTGGCCTTTTGGGGGATTCTGGACGAAAAGATCCCCGCTGGGAGACTCCATGAAGTCCGAGTTCACGAAACCGAACGCAACGTCGCCTTCGTCCGCCGCTGAAGCCACGTCTTCCACGATGGTCCACCCTTCCGTGGGGGCGGCGGCCCTCCACCTCGCCGACCTGCGGCCGGCGGCCAGCGATCCCCTGGAGCCCGTCTACCGGACGGTCCTTCAGGAGCTGGGGGAGGATCCCGGCCGGGAAGGCCTCCTCTCCACCCCCAAGCGGGTGGCCAAGGCCCTCCGTTACCTCACCTCGGGCTACGATGCCGACATCGCCGAGATCGTCAACGGCGCCGTCTTCGACGCCGAGGGCTACGAAGAGATGGTCCTCGTCCGCGACGTGGAGTTCTACTCCCTCTGCGAGCACCACATGCTCCCCTTCTTCGGGACCGTCTCGGTGGCGTACCTGCCCGGTGCCAAGATCATCGGGCTCTCCAAGATCCCGCGCCTCGTGGACGTCTTCGCCCGCCGCCTCCAGGTGCAGGAGCGCATGACCCAGGAGATCGCGCGGATCCTCACGGAGATCCTCGAACCCCGCGGCGTGGCCATCGCCGCCACGGGGTTCCACCTCTGCATGGCCATGCGGGGCGTGGAGAAGCAGTCCAGCCGCACCACCACCCACGCCTTCACGGGAGAATTCCGCACCCGCGAAGACCTGCGCCGCGAATTCCTGCTGCAGGTGCGGCCGGCCAACGGGGGCTAGCCGCTCGGCGGGCTAGCCGTTGTCGCCGTCGAGGAGGTCTCCGATCCCCCTCAGGATCGAGCCCTCCTCGCGACGTCCGCCCCGCTGGGGGGCCGCACTGTAGATCCTTCCCGCCAGCCTGCTGAAGGGGAGGGACTGGAGCAGGACCCTCCCCGGGCCTGCCATCTCGGCGAAGAAGAGTCCCTCCCCGCCGAAGAGTGCGCTCTTCACGCTCCCCACGAAGCGGATGTCGTAGCTCACGGAGGGCTGGAAGGCGACCAGGCATCCGGTGTCCACGCGGAGCCGCTCCCCCGGAGCGAGGTCCACGGCGGCCACCGTACCTCCGGCGTGCACCAGGGCCAGGCCGTCCCCTTCCAGCTTCTGCAGAATGAATCCCTCCCCGCCAAAGAGTCCTGCCCCGAAGCGCTTGGTGAAGGCCAGGGAGACGTCCACCCCCATCGCCGAGCAGAGGTAGCTGTCCTTCTGGCAGAGAACGGGGCCCGTCTTTCGGAGGTCCACCGGCAGGATCTTTCCCGGGTAGGGGGAAGCGAAGGCCACCTTGCCTTTCCCCCGCCCCCGGAAGGTGAAGGTGGTCAGGAAGAGGCTCTCGCCGGTCAGCATCCGCTTTCCCGTGGAGAGCAGCTTGTCGAACAAGCCCCCGCCGGCCGTCCCGAAGCGGGTCTCCATCTCGATCCCCTCGCCCATGTACATCAGGGCTCCCGCCTCCGCCACCACGGTCTCCCCTGGGTCCAGCAGGATCTCGACGTACTGCATCTCGCTTCCGACGATCCGGTATTCGATATCGTGGGCCTTCGCCATTTCGGCCTCCTCTCCCGCACCCATCCTACACGCCCTCCCGGGGAAGGCCAATTCGGAACGGGGGAAGGTCCCGCCCTCACCCTTCACGCCCTCTCCCGCCGGCCCCGGTGCCCTTCCCATCCCCGTGCCCCTGGCCTACACTCTCCACAACAGAGGAGACGAAAATGGCCCAGAAGTTCTTTCAGGTCGACGCCTTCACCGCCCAGCCCTTTTCGGGCAACCCCGCGGCGGTCCTGGTTCTCGACCGCCCGGCGCAGGAGCGGTGGATGGGGGCGGTGGCCCGGGAGATGAACCTCTCGGAGACGGCCTTCCTCACGCCGGCGGAGGGCGGCTACCACCTCCGCTGGTTCACCCCCGCCGCGGAGGTGGACCTCTGCGGCCACGCCACCCTCGCCTCGGCCCACGTCCTCTGGACCGAGGGCTACGAAGCCCCCGCCGCGCCGCTGCGCTTCTTCACCCGGAGCGGCGTCCTTCAAGCCCGGCGGGAAGGCCCGTCCATCGTCCTCGACTTCCCCGCCACCCCTCCCCGGGAGGAAGGGACGCCCCCTCCGGGACTGGCGGAGGCCCTGGGGCTCAAGCCCCGCTTCGTGGGGGTGACCCCCTTCGATTTCTTGGTGGAGGCTTCCTCGGAGGAGGAGGTCCGGAGCCTCCACCCCGACTTTTCCCGCCTGAAGGCCCTGGGCGTACGAGGCGTCATCGTCACCGCCGCCGCCAAGGCGCCCTACGACTTCGTTTCCCGCTTCTTCGCCCCGGGTGTTGGCATCGACGAAGACCCCGTCACGGGCAGCGCCCACTGCGCCCTGGGGCCCTACTGGGCCGGGCGGACGGGACGGCGTGATTTCGTGGGATGGCAAGCCTCCGCCCGGGGCGGCGAGGTGGGCGTTCGCCTCCGGGGAGACCGGGTGCTCCTCGCGGGCCGCGCCGTCACCGTCGCCCGGGGCGACCTGGCGGACGAGGCGTCGCCCGGCGGGCCGTGACCCGCCGCCGCCTGCCTGGCGCGGCGCCTCCGGTGCCGGTGGGGATCCCGGGCGAGGCGACCTTTTCCAGCCATGGGGGCAACCCCCTCCCTTTCGAGTTCGCAGGTCACCTCCCCTCTCTTCCGCCGCCGCCCCCCTTGACGAGGGGCCGTACCCTCCGGGTATACTTACCGGTAGGTCAAGACCCGGGCGGGGGAGAGCCCCCGGGGGACGGGAGGCCGCGGTGGTGCGGCAGGAATCGCTGAAACGCCGTGAGAGGGGCGGCAGGGCGCCGGCGCCGGCCGACGCCCGGGTGCGCCTGCTGCGGGCGGCACTGGAGGTCTTCCAGGCCAAGGGCTACGCCGCCGCCACCGTGCGGGAGATCGTGGAGGCGGCGGGGGTCACCAAGCCGGTGCTCTACTACCACTTCCGGAGCAAGGAGGGGATCTACCTGGCCCTCATGGAGCCGGGGATGGCGGAGTTCGAGGCCCTCCTCCGGGAACACGGGGGAAGGCGGGGGCCGGCCCGGCAGCGGATCGAGGCCCTCTGCCTGGACGCCTGGCGGCTCTTCAAGCAACACCTCCCCTTGATTCGGGTCATGTACGCCATCTACTACGGCCCACCCCAGGGGGCCCCCTTCCTCGACTTCGACCGCCTCCACCTGGCCTTCCAAGACCTTCTCAAGCGCCTCCTGGTGGAGGGCCGGGAAGGGGGGGAGTTTCACTTCTCCCGCACGGAGGACGCCATGTGGGCCCTCATCGGCGTGGTGAACGTGGCCCAGGAGGTGGAGCTGTGCCACCCCGAGATGGCCATGGGGGAGCGCGATTTCCGCCGCACCCTGGGTCTGGTCCTCGGCGCCCTGGCCGCCCCCCCCGCCGAGCCACCGCCACGGCGAAAAACCAAGGGAGTCACGCGATGAAAAAGATGTTCCTCTCCGCCGCCGGCGCCGCCGTCCTTCTCTCCAGCGCCTCGTGCGGCCATAAGGCCCGGAGCGAGGCCCCCGCCGAAAGGCCCCCGGTGGCCGTGGAGGTCGCCGCCCTCCGGCGGGTGGACCTTCCGCTGGAGTTGCAGGTGGTGGGGTCGCTGGAGGCCCGCTACGCCGCTGGAATCAAGCCCGACTTCAGCGGGACGGTCACGGAGGTCCGGGTGGACCAGTGGGTTCCGGTGAAGAAGGGACAGCTCCTGGCCAGGCTGGACGACCGGGAGGCTCGGGCCTCCCTCCTGCAGGCGAAGGCCGAAGCCGCCCGGGCCGACCGCGAGCTGGAGAGGGCCCGGAAGCTGAAGGAGGCGGGTCTCATGACCGCCCAGGGGCTCGAGGACGCCGAGACGCTGCGGGAAACGGCGGCGGCGGCCCTGGCGCTGGCCGAGACGCGCCTCGCCAAGACCGAGGTCCGCTCCCCGATGGACGGCGTGGTGGCCGAGCGGAATGTGAGCCCGGGGGACTACGTGGAGAACATGAGCGGCCCCCCCATGTTTCGCATCGTGGACAACCGCCTCTTCGACCTGACCGTCTCCGTCCCATCCTCGGAGATCCACCGGGTGGCGCCGGGGCAGACCCTGCGCTTCACCACCGACGCCGTTCCGGACCGGACCTTCGAGGGGCACGTGGCCTACGTGAACCCCGCCGCCGATCCGGCGAGCCGCACCGTGGCCGTACGGGCGGAGGTGCCCTACGCCGAGGGCCTGCTCCGGTCGGGGCTCTTCGTGAAAGGGACCCTCCTCTGCGGCGTCCGGGAGAAGGTCCTGCTCCTCCCCCGGGAGGCGCTCCTTTCATGGGACGCCTCCTCGGGGACGGCGGAGGTCTTCGTGGTGGAGGGAGGCCGGGCCCGCAGGACCTCGGTACGGACGGGAGAATCCTCCCCCGGCGGCGTGGAGGTGGTCTCGGGCCTGGCGGAGGGGGCGGTGGTGGTGACCCGGGGCGCCTTCAACCTCCAGGACGGCGACCGCGTGGCGGAGGTCTCCCCATGAGGCCGGGCAGGGTTCCGGGACGCCGGCGGGTGGAGCCTCCCTGCGCCTCCCCTCTCCCGCTTCGTCTCTCCCGCCTAGCCTAGGGGGCTGAGCCATGTTCCTCTCCGACCTCTCCATCAAGCGCCCCGTCTTCGCGTCGGTGCTCATGCTGGTCCTGGTGACCCTGGGGATCTTCTCCTACCGGCGGCTGGCCATCGACCTCTTCCCCGACGTGGAGTTCCCCATCCTCTCCATCGTGACCGAGTTCCCCGGCGCCTCCCCGGAGACGGTGGAGCGGGAGGTGACGAAGAAGATCGAGGAGGCGGTGAACCCCATCCCCGGGGTCAAGCACATCTACTCCACCTCCCGCGAGGGGCTCTCCTCGGTGATGGTGGAGTTCGAACTGAGCGTGAAGATCAACGACGCCTCCCAGGAGGCCCGGGCCAAGATCAACGCCATCCGCAACGACCTTCCCGAGTCCATGAAGGAGCCGGTGATCCAGAAGCTGGACATCTCCGGAATGCCCGTGATCTCCCTGGCGGTGCGGTCCAACGTTCTCTCCCCCCGGGAGCTGACCACCCTGGTGGACCGGAAGATCAAGCGGCGGATCGAGAACATCTCGGGGGTGGGCGGGGTGCGGCTGGTGGGAACCTCCAAGCGTGAGGTGGCGGTGGAGGTGGACCCCGCCCGCCTCGACGCCCTGGGCCTGGGGGTCAACGAGGTCATGGCGGGCCTCGCCTCGGAGAACGTCAACACCCCCCTGGGCCGCCTCACGAGGGCCCAGTCGGAGATGCCCCTCCGCATCGCGGGGAAGCCGGCGTCGGTGGCGGGCTTCGCCTCCATGGCCATCGCCCGGCGGGGGGGCCACCCCGTGGCGCTGGGCGAGGTGGCCTCCGTGGTGGACGGGGTGGAGGAGCCCCGTTCCCTGGCCCTGGTCAACGGGGTTCCGGCGGTGGCCCTGGACGTGCTGAAGCAGTCCAAGGCCAACACCGTCGGCCTCGCCGACGCGGTGAAGGCGGAGGTGGCCCGGCTGGAGAAGGAGCTCCCCCCCGGGACGGAGATCGCCCTGGTGCGGGACTCCTCCGAGATGATCCGGGAGTCGGTCCACGACGTCAGGACCACGCTGATCCTGGGCGGCCTCCTCACGGTGCTCATCGTCTTCTGCTTCCTCAACTCCTGGCGCTCGACGGTGATCACCGGCCTCACCCTCCCCATCTCCGTCATCTCCTCCTTCATCGCCATGTACTTCTTCGGCATGACCCTGAACGTCATGACCCTCATGGCCCTCTCCCTGGCCATCGGCCTGCTCATCGACGACGCCATCGTGGTGCGGGAGAACATCGTGCGCCACCTGGAGCGGGGCCAGGACCACTTCACGGCGGCGAGGGAGGGGACGGCGGAGATCGGACTGGCGGTGCTGGCCACCACCCTCTCCATCGTGGCGGTCTTCGTGCCGGTGGCCTTCATGAAGGGGATCATCGGCCGCTTCTTCTTCCAATTCGGCATCACCGTGGCCTTCGCGGTGCTCGTCTCCCTCTTCGTCTCCTTCACCCTCGACCCCATGCTCTCCAGCCGGTGGTACGACCCCGACATCGAGCGGAAGGGCCGGCGCCACCTCCTGGCGCGAATCTTGGATGGCTTCAACGACTGGTTCGACCGGACGGCCGACGGCTACCGTTCCCTCATCGGGTGGGCGCTGGACCACCGGCTCACGGTCTTCGGGGTGGCCACCCTAGCCTTCGTGGCGGGGCTCGCCCTCTTCTTCAGCCTCCAGGGCGAATTCATGCCGGCCTTCGACCACGGTGAATTCCTGATCCGCCTGAAGACCGCCCCCGACGCCTCCATCGGGGAGACCCGCGGGCGGCTGGAGCGGGTCCTCGCCGTGCTCGGCGACTATCCGGAGATCGCCAGGACCTACGCGGCCATCGCCCCCGCCGACACCGACACGGTGCGGGACGCCCAGGTCTACATCAAGCTCAAGGACCGCTCGGAGCGCAGGCGCTCCCAGGCGGACCTCATGCCGGAGATCCGCGCCCGGCTGGAGGCCATCCCGGGCCTGCAGGTCTCGGTCCTGGAGGACCCCGACTCCTTCCAGAAGCCCCTCATGGTCCTCATCAAGGGGGAGGACATCCCCACCCTGAAGCGGTACGCCCGGGAACTCAAACGGCGGATGTACGGCATCCCGGGGATCGTGGACCTGGAGGCCACGCTGGAACAGGACCTTCCCGAATACCGGCTGGTGGTGGACCGGGAGAAGGCCGTCACCCTGGGGCTGGGAACGGCCGACCTGGTCCGGAACCTGGGGGCCCTGGTGGGAGGGCAGGTGGTCTCCACCTACGAGGACGAAGAGGGGGAGGCGGTGGACGTGCGGGTGCGCCTCCCGGAGGCCCAGCGCAGGGAGGTGGGCCAGGTGGGGAACCTCCGGCTGGCGGTGGCCGGCCCCGGAGGCGGCGCCCTGGTGCCGGTGGCGGACCTCGTCCGGGTGGAGCGGGCCGTTTCCCCCTCGGAGATCAGCCGCCAGGATCTGAGCCGCCAGGTGGTGGTGAGCGCCAACCTGGACCGCCTGCCCCTGGGAACCGCCGGGGCCAAGGTCCTCGAGGCGGCGTCCTCCATGGAGATGGCTCCCGGGTACCGCATCGCCCTCTCGGGAGACACGGAGGCCATGGTGGAGTCCTTCGGCTACATGGCGGAGGCCCTCTTCCTGGCGGTGATCCTCGTCTACCTGATCCTCGCCGCCCAGTTCGAGTCCTTCATCGACCCGCTGGCCATCATGCTCTCCCTGCCCCTGTCGGTGGTGGGCATGGCGGGGATGCTCTTCCTCACCGGGGACACGCTGAACATCATGTCGTTGATCGGCCTCATCCTCCTCATGGGCCTCGTCACCAAGAACGCCATCCTGCTCGTGGACTTCGCCAAGGTGCTGCGGCGCTCGGGGTTGGACCGGCGGGAGGCGGTGATCCGGGCCGGACGGACGCGGCTCCGCCCCATCCTCATGACCACCTCCGCCATGATCTTCGGCATGCTCCCCCTGGCCCTGGCCATCGGGCAGGGGGCGGAGATGCGGGCCCCCATGGCCCGGGCGGTCATCGGGGGCCTCGTCACCTCCACCCTCCTGACCCTCTTGGTGGTCCCGGTGGTCTACACCGTGCTGGACGACTTCGCCGGGTGGGTCCACCGCAAGTGGGCGGGGACGCCCGAAGGAGAGGCGAACCCATGAGACGGCATTTCCTCTGGATTTCCACGGCCTGCCTCCTGCTGGCCGCCGCCGTCCAGGCCGGGGAGGGGCTCCCCGTGCTCACCCTGGACGAGGCCCTCTCCCAGGCCCTCGAGAGGAACCGGGACATCCAGAAGGCCCAAGCCTACCGGGAGTGGGTCCGGGGCAAGTACCTGGAGGAGCGGTCGGCGGCCCTGCCCCGCCTTTCCCTCTCGGCGTCCAAGAGGCGGGACTTCGACGACAGCCTCTCCGCCCTCACCGGCGGACTCTTTCCCTCCACAGAGGACACGACCTCCTACGGCGCCACGGTGGACCAGGCGGTCTTCACCTGGGGCCAGGTGGGGGCCGCCATCCGGGCCGCCAAGGTGGGCCTCGCCTCCGCCGACGAACAGCTCCGCCTCTACCGGCAGGCGGTCCAGCGGGACGTCACCCAGGCCTTCTACGACGTCCTACTGGCGAAGGAACTCCTCGCCGTGGCGCAGGAGGAGGTGGACCAGCGGACAGCCCACCTCGGAGAGGCCCGGAAGCGCTTCGAGCTGGGGACGGCCACCGACTACGACGTCCTGGCGGCGGAGGTGGCCCTGCAGAACGCGCGGCCGGCCCTCATCGCCGCGGAAAACACCCTGAGGCGGAGCCGCCTCGCCCTGGGCCTCCTCCTCGGCCTCGAAGAGGGTGTGGACGCCGCGGGGGCTCTCCAGGCCGCCCCCATCCCCCTACCTTCCTTTTCCGAGGCCCTGGAAACGGCCAGGCGCCTCCGGCCCGAGGTGAGGGCCCAGGAGCAGGTGGTGGCGGTGCGGCGAGAACTCCTCGCCATCGCCCGGGCCGGTGACAAGCCCCGCCTGGACTTCTCCGCGGGCTGGGGCCGAAAGACCTTGGGGGTGAGCGGGCTCCACCTCTCCGGGAGGACGTGGAACGCCGGCCTCACCCTCTCCTTCCCCCTCTTCGACGGCCTGCGGACCCGCGGAAGGGTGCTGGAGGCCTCCTCGGACCTTCTCCAAGCCCAGCTCGAGGAGCGGAAGCTTCGGGAATCCCTGGCGGTGGAGGTCCAGGGGGCCCTCGACGCCGTATGGGAGGCGGAGGCGGTCCTGAGGGCCCTGGAGGGGGCGGAGGCCCAGGCCCAACGCCTTCTCGACATGGCGGAGAAGGGCTTCGCCTTCGGAGTTAAGACCCAGCTCGAGGTGGACGACGCCCTCGTCCAGCGGAACGCCGCGAGGGCCCATGCCGCCAGAGCCCGGCGGGACCTGGCGGTGGCCCAGACGAACCTCCGGTGGGTCCTGGGAACCCTGGGGGAAGACCGCACGCCCTGACGCCCCAGGCCCTCTCCGCCCCCGGGGGCAAGGCACCCCTTTTTTCCGCCCCGCCGGGGACCGGTGTTGCCGAACTGGCACACTCCTTGCAATAATTCCTGCAGAAACCGCCACTGCGGATGCCAGATCCGGTTGGCGGGGAGGTCTTCCATGGGGCCGAAAAGGCGGGCGGAGAAGGAAAAAGGCTCTTGCACTCTTGGGGTTGCAACCCCGGGGAGGGCCAGGATTATGGATAGATTCCGTTTCACCACCCTGTTACTTGCACTTATCACTTTGGGCCTGTACGGGGCCCCCGCCACCGATTCCCCGGCCCCACCCGGTGTGATCCCCCTCACCAAAACGGGGGCCGCGGCGGGGGCGGTCGTCTGGTCGGCCCAGGCCCTCCAGCCGGTGGAGCTCCCCGTGCCGGAGCTTGCCGTCTCCCTGCCCGGTGCCCCACCCGAGGCGCGCCTGGAGGTCTCCGGGGGACCGGGCATGCCCTGGACCCCGCTGGCCTTGAACGACGGAGAGGCCCTCCTCCCCGTGCCGCTTCGAGCCGCCGCCGACCTGTGGGCCCTGCGCCTCCGGGTCACCGGAACCGACGCGGCGCCGCGCCTCGTCCCCGCCCGCCCCTTCCTACTGGTCCCCGAAGAGGGAATCGAAAAGGAGCGGCCGGCGCAGATCCGGTTGGCCAACTGGAGCGAGGCCTCCGCCTTCGAGGCCAGGGCCTTCGACGCCGCCGGCGACGCCGTCCCCGTCCTCGGTCTTTCCGCTCCAGAAGCTCCGGGGCAGGACGGCTGGACCTTCATCGGCTTCCTCCCGGCCTTTGCCGAAGCCTCTCTGGAGGCGGTCCTCACCCCCGACCTCTCCTACCCGGTGGTGGTCGAAGTGAAGAACGAACGGGGTGAGGCGCAGCGGACGGTCCTCGCCCCCATCAACCTGCTCGCGGGGCCCGGCGACCAGATCCACTACTACGGCATGGCCAAGCCCAACTGGAACTGCGCGAAGCGGGTCTACAACGGGACCTACCTCTGGATCGTGGGCATCCAGGACGGGACGACCTATACGGTCACCGACCTGGACACGGCGGGGGTCATCGCCACGGGCACGGTGAACCGCGGGCAGAAGGCCACCCTCGTGAGCCCCAACCCCGTCTTCGTGGACGACCACCGCTTCCGCCTGGCCACTTCCCGGCCCGTCCAGGCTTACATGGGCTTCGACTGCTCGGGGACCCTGCCCGGAACCATGTTCTTCCTCGCCGACGACGGCGTTTCCTTCTGGGGATCCTCCTTCACCGTGCCGGTGGGCGGCCTGGACGGGCGCACTCGTTACGTGGTCTTTGCCACGGGGGCGGGAACGGCGGAGATCCGGACCCTCTCGGGGGCGCTGGTGGCCTCCAACACCTTCTCGGGCGCCGGGTACTGGGACGCCACCGCCTCCCTCACCCAAAACACCGTCTACGCGGTCACCTCCTCGGGGACGGCCATCTCCGTGGAGCAGTCCAGCCAGAACGCCGCCACGGAGGTGCCGCCCACCACCATGGTGGCGGGGGGAGGCTGCGCCACCTCCAGCCTGGGGAGCAAGTTCTACGTCCACGTCCAGTCCTGGAGCAAAACCAACCCCGCCTTGGTGGCCATCGGGTACCAGGACGTGGGGTGGCGCTACCGGTCCCTTTCCTCTGAGAGCTGGAGCAACCCCATCGACGTACAGACGGGCAACCTGACCATCCAGAACGTGGACCCAGGCTTCTACGAGGTGGAGGTCACCACCCCCGGGGCCACCATGGGCCTCCTGGCCGGATCCTACGAAGGGGGCACCTCCGTCTACGACCTGGGGGACGACTCGGTGTACTACCGCGGGACAGGCAGCGACGTCCGGGGCCACGCCCTGCGGTGCGGCGGCTCCATCTTCGTGGGCCACGACGGGACCCAGCTCTCCGCCACCGGCGCCACCACCACGCCCTCCCTGCCCGGCACCTTCAACTCCGGCGACGTCATCTCCCTCGCGGGCAACACCGCCAACAACACCCCCTTCCGGGTCTACTCCCAGGATGCCGCCCACCCCGTCGTCGTGGAGGTCTTCGGCGGCAACTGCGCCACCTCCCTGAACGACTGGTCCAAGGTCATGCTCCCCGCCGCCCTGGCCCGCCCCGTCATCACCTACCCCGACACCAGCGGCTACCTGAACGACCTCACCCCCGACGTCGCGGGGACGGCCGTCCCCGGCGCCACGGTGACGCTCCGCATTTACGACCACACCGCCGGCGACACCCTCGTCTTTACCGGGACGGCGGTGGCCGCCGATGGCACCGGCGCTTGGACGATTCCCGTCACCGACCCCCTGACCGAAAACCACCTCTACTACTTCGAGGCGGTCCAGGCCATGGACGGCGCCTGCTCGGTGGATCCCCTGCCGCCCCCCGGCTCCTCGGGCTCCCAGGGAACCATCGACACCACGCCGCCGGCCGCCCCCGCCGTCCTGGCCGTGGGCAACGATACGGGGACTTCGGGAACCGACGGGGTCACCGCCGACAACACCCTGGTCTTCTCCGGTACCGCCGAGCCCGGCGCCACGGTGCACGTCTTTTTGAACGGCGTAGAGGTGGGGACCACCACCGCCGACGGCTCCGGGGCCTGGGCCTTCGACCACACCGGGACGGCCCTCCTCGACGGGAGTTACACGGTGACGGCCATCGCCGAGGACGCCGCCCACAACGTCTCCCCCGCCTCCGCCCCCTTCGCCTTGGTGGTGGACACGACGCCGCCGGCGGTCTCCATCACGACGCCGGCGGAGGGCTCCACCACCACCGACCCCACGCCGCTGGTCTCGGGAACCACCGACGCCCCCCCGGGCTCCCTGGTCACCGTCGCCATCGGAACCGAATCCCACACGGCGGTGGTCCAGGCGGACGGCTCCTGGTCCCTGGAGTGGCCGACCCCCCTTCCCGACGGCCCTTACACCGTCTCGGCCTCCATCGGCGACACCGCCGGAAACACCGGTACCGACTCCAACACCTTCACCGTCGCCGTTCCCTCCAGCGAGCCCCCCATCGTCACCTCGCCCCTCTACGCGGGACCTTCCGTCACGGTGGCGGGAAGCAGCGTGGAGGCCCCCGGCAGCACCGTCACCGTCTTTGTGGACGGAGTGGCGGTGGGGACGGCCGTGGTTCAGTCCGACGGCACCTGGTCCTTCGGGCCCCTCGCCCTCGCCGCGGGCCAGCAGGTCTCCGCCACCGTTTTGGCCCCGGGAAAGGCATCCAGCGGCCCCTCCAACACGGTGGTGGTGGGTGAGGCCAACCCAGGCCTGACCCCTCCCCCCTCCATCTCCACCCCCATCGCGGACGGGGCCACCTCCCTTTCCGGGACCTCGGTCCCCGGGGCGGTGGTGGACCTCTACGCCGACGGCCTCTACCTGGGCACCGTCACCGCCGACGGGTCGGGTACCTGGACCCTCTCGGGCCTGGACCCCCTGCCGGCGGGAACCATCCTCTCGGCCACGGCCACGGCCACCGGCCTCGGAACCTCCGAATGGTCGGACCCCGCGGTGGTGGGCAACGTCATCCACCTTCTCCGCTCCGACGCCCTCACCAGCCTGAACCAGCCCATCGCCCCCCTCTTCGAGCGCCGCTACCCCCGGGACACCGCCCTGGCGCCGGTGGGCCCCAACCACATGGCCAACTGGGGCGAGGGGGCGAACCCCTCCCTTCCGGGCACCACCGACGACGACAAGGCGTACCTCGCCAACGTCCACTCCGGGGACCTGGACCCCGACACGGCGGTCCTCACAGACGACGGCCGGCCCCTGGTCTTCTACGAACTCCTGGACAACAACCAGAAGACCCTCTTCCTGACCAAATCGGGCGGGCGGATCCAGATCACCTTCACCCCCTGAGGAGCGCTTCTTCCAAGGTCGACGGGCGGCCGCCTCGGGGCGGCCGCCTTTTTTGTG
>JBMFRA010000039.1:0-20516 GCA_049968315.1 Acidobacteriota bacterium | reverse complement strand
TCGGCCCCACCCCTGCAGGTGTCTTCGCTTCGGCGGAGGCCACCCTCCAGAGGGGCCGGGTGACGGTGAACTGGCGGACCAACGTGGAGACGGGAACGGCGCGCTTCGTGGTGGAGGCGGCCAAGGCCCAGGACGGCCCCTTCACCGAGGTGGCTGGAACCGAGACCGAGCCCAAGGGGAACCACTCTTTCTACACCGCTTCCTTCGCCAACCCCTACCCCGGCGCCAAGAAATTCTTCGTGCGGGTGAAATCCCAGGACTTCGACGGCAAGGAGTACTTCAGCAACACCGTGAAAATCACCCGAAAGACCGCCCTGAAGTACGGCAAGGAGATCCTCCTCGACGACGGCGAATAGCCCGCTCTGCTCCAGTGGCGTCTCGAGGGAGGGCCCCCGGGCCCTCCCTTTTCGCTACGGGCGTGGGGGGGGGTGCCTTTGTAGCGGCCGATGCTCGCCTCGGCCGAAAACCATCGGCCTTTGCAAGCAAAGGCCGCTACGGGGGGGCGGGCCGCTTTGGCCGCCCCCCCTTGACGGGGCCCCTTTGGGGGCATAAACTTTCTATCTGAGCAGTTGCTCAGGAAATGGAGGTTTCCATGGCGGTGGCGGCGGAACGGACGGAAGAGCGGCAGGCCGGCTTCATCCCGTACAGCGACCGGACCTACCACGCCATGGCGGAGACCTTCCGGGCCCTGGCGGACCCCACCCGGGCGCGCATCGTCCACCTCCTCTCCTTCGGGGAGCGGTCGGTGAACGACATCGCGCAGCACCTCTCGGTGAGCGCGTCGGCGGTCTCCCACCAGCTCCGGATGCTCCGGCAGTTGGGGCTGGTCCGCTTTCGCAGAGAGGCGCAGCAGGCCTTTTACGCCCTGGACGACCCCCACGTGGCCATCCTCTTCCAGGAGGCCTTCGAGCACGTGGACGATTTCCTCCAGGAAGGAAAGAAGAGGCGGGAATGGCTCTGAGCGCTCCAAGCGGCCTTTCGGGCGAGGGAAGGGGTCGTCCCAGCACCGGGCGCGGGGGCCGGACCATTTTTCTGGTGGGCTCCCCCAACGTGGGGAAGAGCGTCCTCTTTGGGGCCCTCACCGGCTCCTACGCCGTGGTCTCCAACTACCCGGGCACCACGGTGGAGGTCTCCCGGGGGGCGCTGGGAAGCGGGGAGGGCCGCTGGGAGGTGGTGGACACGCCGGGGATGTACTCCTTAAGGCCCATCACCGAGGAGGAGCGGGTCACGAGGGACATCCTCCTCCGCTCCGAAGGGCCTGTGGTCCACGTGGTGGACGCCAAGAACTTGCCGCGGATGCTCCCCCTTACCCTCGAACTGGCCATGCTGGGAAGGCCCCTGATCCTGGTCCTCAACCTCATGGACGAGGCCGAGGCGAGGGGCATCCGGCTGGACGAGGAGGCCCTCTCCCGCTCCCTGGGCCTTCCGGTGGTGGCCATGGTGGCCACCCGGGGAACGGGGGTGGACCGCCTGAAGGCCCTCCTCGAGGACCCGCCCCCGCCGCCGCCGGTGCCGGCGGTCTCCTTCCCCCGCCGGGTGGAGGAGGCCCTGGCGCTCCTGGAGGGGGCCCTCCAAGGCCCCGCGGCCCGCTTTTGGGCCCTGCGCCACCTGGAGGGGGATTCCCTGGCGGCGGAGCGGGCCCCCCTTCCGGAGGCTCTTTTGGAAAAGGCCCTAGCCCGCCTGGGGGGGGAGGAGGGGCGCCGCCACCTGCCCGCCCTGGCTTCGGCGGCCTTTGCCCAGGCCTCCCGGCCCCTGGTGCAGGCGGCCTACGCCCGGGAGGGGAGGCGGAGGCGGGGGGCGGGGGAGCGCCTGGACGGGCTCCTTTTAAACCCCTGGACCGGCTTCCCCATCCTGCTCCTGGTCCTCTACTTTGGGTTGTACCAGTTCGTGGGGGTCTTCGGCGGCGGCACCCTGGTGGGCTTTCTCGAGGGGACGGTCTTTGGGGAGTGGGTGAACCCCTTCTTGGAGCGCCTCTTTGCCGCCCTCGTGCCGGCACCGTGGCTCCGCTCCCTCTTCGTGGGGGAGTACGGCCTCTTGACCCTGGGCCTCCGCTACGCCGCCGCCATCATCCTCCCGGTGGTGGGCACCTTCTTCTTCGCCTTCTCCATCTTGGAGGACACGGGGTACCTGCCCCGGCTGGCCCTGATGCTGGACCGGGTCTTCAAGGCCATTGGCCTCAACGGTAGGGCGGTGATCCCCCTGGTCCTGGGCTTCGGCTGCGACACCATGGCCACCCTGGTGACGCGGATTTTGGAGACGCGGCGGGAGCGGGTCATCGCCACCTTCCTCCTGGCCCTCTCCATCCCCTGCTCGGCCCAGATCGGCGTCCTCTTAGGTCTTCTGGCGGCGCGCCCGGCGGCGCTCCTCCTCTGGGCGTTCCTCGTTCTCTCCACCTTCCTCCTGGCGGGGACGCTACTTTCCCGGTTCCTTCCGGGGGAGAAGCCGGCCTTCTTCATGGAACTTCCGCCCCTTAGGCGGCCGGCCTTTCGCAACGTTTGGCAGAAGACGGTGAGCCGCATGGGGTGGTACTTTCTGGAGATCGTCCCCCTCTTTCTCGTGGCGTCGGTCCTCATCTGGATCGGCAACGTGACGGGGGCCTTTCCCCTGCTGGTGAAGACGCTGGAGCCGCTGGTGGGCTTCCTGGGACTGCCCCCGGCGGCGGCCCCGGCCTTCCTCTTCGGCTTCTTCCGGAGGGACTACGGTGCCGCGGGCCTCTACGACCTCGTCCAAAAGGGCGCCCTGGACGGCTCCCAGCTCCTGGTGGCCTCGGTGGTCCTCACCCTCTTCCTGCCGTGCATCGCCCAGTTCCTGGTGATGCGGAAGGAGCGGGGCTGGCCGGCCACCCTCTTCATGTCCGGGGCCATCCTCCTCACGGCCTTCGGGGTGGGCTTCCTCCTGAAGACGGCCCTCGGGCTGGCGGGAGGCCTGCCGTGATGGTCTGCGGGGGGTGCGGAAGGTCCTTCGAGCCCGACCCCGGCCAGGAGGCCTGCCGCTCCTGCGCCCTCCTGGCGGCGGGGTGCGGCCGGGTGCGGTGCCCCTTCTGCGGGTACGAGAACCAGAAGCCGCTGAAAGACGCCTGGAGCGCCCTCAGGGCGCGGTGGAGGAACCTTGTCCATGGTGCACCGGAGCGACCTTAGCGAGGCGGAGCAGGAGGTCCTGGAGCGGCTCTGGCAGAAGGAGAAGGAGGGCGGGCCCGCCCTCGGCCCCGATGCCCAGGCGGAGGTGCGGTCCCTGCGCCTGGAGGAGCGGGGGTGGGTCTCCGCCTCCGGGGCGCTCACCGCCGAGGGGATGGACCTCGCCCGCCGGGCCATCCGCCGCCACCGGCTGGCGGAGCGCCTGCTGGCGGACCTCATGGGGGAGGGCCAGGAGAACGCCGAGGAGGACGCCTGCCGCCTGGAGCACTCCCTGGTGGAGGGGCTCGACGAGAAGGTCTGCACCTTCCTCGGCCACCCGCGGGTCTGCCCCCACGGCTACCCCATCCCCGAGGGCGAGTGCTGCCGCACGGCCCGGGCCGTCACCGACGCCGTCGTCTGCCCCCTCCATGGCCTGCGCCCCGGGGAATCGGGGACCATCGCCTACCTGGCCGCGCCCCAAGGGGAGGAGTTCCAGAAGTTTCTGTCTATGGGGGTCCACCCCGGCGATCGCCTGACCCTCGTCCGCAAGACCCCCTCCATCGTCTTCCAGTGCGGCGAGTCCCTCTTCGCCGTGGACCGGGAGCTGGCCTCCCAGGTCTACGTCCGAAAGGAGGGGTGAGGGGGGCGCAGAGGGGGCGGAAGGGGCCGGACACCGGCCTTTCAAGCAAAGGCCGCTACGGGCGTAGGGAGGCCTCTGTAGCGGCCGATGCTGGCATCGGCCGAAAATCCCCGTGTTGTAGCGGCCGGTGGTGGCGTTGGCCGAAAACGGCCTTTGCAAGCAAAGGCCGCTACGTATATTCCCGTGCGCCGGGAACCCCGGCGGAAGGGAAGGCTATCAGGTGACGGGGCGGTGGGTCCCGTAACCGCAGACGGGGCACCGGATCTCTCCGCCGGGCTCCTCCCGGAGGGTGGCAAGGTGGCAGTGGGGGCACTCGGAACCGGCGGCCACCCAGACCACGGTCCGGTGCCGGCACCCCGAGCGGGTGGAGGGCAGGCAAGGGCAGGGGCTTCGAAGGGTGGGCCGTTTGGGAGGCTTGAAGAGTCCGCGCTTTCCTTCCGCCACGGCGTCACTCCCGGGAGCGGCTCATCTCCGCCACGTACAGGGCCAGGTTCCGCCGGGCCTCGCCCTCGATCCGGGGAAAGGCCGGCATCCCCCGCCCGCCCCACCGGAGGCGCCGCTCCACCGCCTCCGGTTTTAGGTCCAGCCCCCGGAGCGAGTGGCCGGCGGTGCCCTCGTGGCAGGGGGCGCAGGCCTCCCGGTAGATGGAACCGCCGTCGGTGGCCGAGGGGGTGTAGGGACTCCGCGCGCAGGCGAGCCAGAGGATCGCCAGGGCCGTGGCCACAAGGAAAGCTGGGAGGCGCCTCATCGGTACCGCTCCTCGATGCCGAACTCCCGCATCTTCCGCCAGAGGGTGGTCCTTCCCACCCCCAGGTGGCGGGCCGCCCGGGAGCGGTTCCCCTGGAAGCGCTCCAGCACCTCCACCAGGGCCTCCCGGGTGAGGGCGGTGGAGGGGCCCCTCGCCGGGGCGGCGGAGCGGAGGCGGGGGGAGGGCGGGGGGACTTCCGGCTCCCCCTTGCCCGGGTGGAACGAGGCCCATTCGAGGATCTCCTTGGGGAGGGAAGGCCGTTCCAGGGTGGTTCCCGACGAGCAGACGAAGGCGTACTCCAGGGCGTTCCGGAGTTCCCGCACGTTCCCCGGCCAGGGGTAGTCCATGAGGAGGGCCATGGCCCGGGAGGAGACCTCCAGCACGTTCCGCCGGTACTTCTGGTTGAAGAGGTCCAGGAAGTGGTGGACCAGGAGGGGGATGTCCTCCTTCCGCTCCCGGAGGGGGGGGATCTGGATGGGGATCACGTGGAGGCGGTAGTAGAGGTCCTCCCGGAAGGTTCCCTTCCGGATCTCCTCCCGGAGGTCCTTGTTGGTGGCGGCGAGGATGCGGACGTCCACCCGGAGGGTGCGGTTGCCGCCCACCCGCTCGAACTCCTTCTCCTGGAGGACCCGCAGCACCTTGGCCTGGAGGGAGAGGGACATGTCCCCCACTTCGTCCAGGAAGAGGGTCCCGCCGTCGGCCACCTCGAACTTCCCCGGCTTGTCGCTGACGGCGCCGGTGAAGGCCCCCTTCACGTGGCCGAAGAGCTCGCTCTCCAAAAGGTTCTCCGTGAGGGCCGAACAGTTGATCTTCACGAAGGGGCGGTTGCGGCGGACGCTCTCGCGGACGATGGCGTTGGCCAGCATCTCCTTGCCGGTCCCGCTCTCCCCCAGGATGAGGACGGAGGCGTCGGTGTCCTTGATGGTCTGGACGAGGTCCAGGATCTCCTGCATCCGCTTGTTCTTGGTGACGAAGCCGTGGGCGCGGACCAGGGAGGCCGCCTGCCGCTGGAGGCGGACCAGCTCGGAGTTGTCCCGGACGACGCCGATGACCCCCTGGGGCTCCCCCCGGACGTCCCTGAGGAGGTAGGTGCTCTTGAGGACGTGGCGGGCTTCGTCTTCGCCGGTGAGGATCCGTTCCCGGCAGTTGGCGATGGGCTTTTGGTTGCGGAGGGTCCACCTGACGGGGCAGTCGGTCTCGCAGGTGTCGGAGTGGAAGACCTCCGGGCAGGGCCTGCCCACCACCTCCTCCTCCCGCTTCCGCAGGAAACGGAGGAGCCCCTCGCTGGCGTGGGTGATGGTGAGGTTTCCGTCGGCGATGAAGAAGCCGTCGGCGATCCCCTCCAGGATGACGTTGAGTTTTTCCTTCTCCTGGGCCAGGGCCAGGGTGGTGGTCCTCAGGGTCTCCAGATAGTTGCCCAGGTCCGCCATGTCCTTGAAGATCTCCATGGCATACGGCTCTCCAGGGCCGGGCTTCAGGGGGCCGAAGATCCGGTGGGTCATGCAGAGGGGGCCGACGGCGGGGTGGGCGCAGGCGATGGAGTGGCGCTGGACGGTGGTCCGGCCCTCCGCCTGGGCGCGGTGCATCAGGCACTGGGTCTCGCAGACGGCCGTCTTCGTCACCTCGGCGCAGGAGCGGCCCTGGAGCTCCGCGGAGGGGTCTAGGCCGAAGAGGCGGTAGAAGGCGGGGTTGGCGTAGAGGATCCGGCGCTGGCCGTCGAGGATGAGCACCCCGTCGGGGAGTTCGTCCAGGATCCTGCGGGTGAGACCGGCCTCCGGCGTCTTCACGGCTCTCGCCTCCGGAGCCCCACGGTAGGTTCTTGAAGGCCCCCTGTCAAGGTTCGGGGGCCGCTTCCACCCGGTTCCGGCCGCGCTCCTTGGCGGCGTAGAGGGCCCGGTCGGCGGCGGCGCTCAGGGAGGCGGCGTCCCCCTCTGGCCCTAGCTCCGCCACCCCGGCGCTGAGGGTGACCCGGAAGGGCCCGGCGGGGGAGGGGTGGGGGACCTCGCCGAAGTCCTTCCGGATCTCCTCCAGCTTGCGGGCGGCGTCCTCCCACCGGGTGTCGGGAAAGACCACCGCGAACTCGTCCCCGCCGTACCGGCCCAGGAGGTCGGTACGCCTGAGGCGCTGCTTCAGGAGGAAGGCGAGGCTTCTCAGGACCCGGTCCCCCGTGGGGTGCCCGAAGCCGTCGTTGACCTCCTTGAAGCGGTCGATGTCCAGCATGGCGAAGGAGAGGGGGGAGCCGGTCCTCTGGGCCCGGGAGACCTCCAACTGGAGCTGTTCCTTGAGGCGGGTGTGGTTGAGGAGGCCCGTGAGGCCGTCCCGGACCAAGAAGGAGGTGAGGAGGCGGGCCCGCTGGGCCCTGGCCGCCACGGAGGAGAGGAGGAAGCGGGGGGCGATGGACTTGGTGAGGAAGTCGTCGGCCCCCAGGTCGATGGCGGCCATCTGGTGCTGGATGCGGCTCTCCATGGAGAGGAAGACGATGGGCACCGTGAGGTGGGCGGGGATTTGGCGGATGACGGCGGCCAGCTCCAGCCCGTTGCAACCGGGCATGTAGAGGTCCATGAGGATGAGCTCGGGCTTGAATTCGCTGAGGACCTCCAGCACCTCCGCCGGCTCGGTGACCGTGCGGGTGGCCATGCCCGCCTCCTCCAGGATGGCGGCGGTCCGCCGGGCCATCTCCTCCTCGTCGTCCACCACGAGGATGCGGTAGGGGTCCCGGGGGCGGGGCCGGGTGAGGTGGTCCAGGACGGCCACCAGGTCCGAGGCTTCCACGGGTTTGGGGAAGAAGGCCTCCCCGCCGGCCCGCACCGCCCTGAGGCGCGTGCGGAAGTCGGCGGACTGGGAGAAGAAGATCACGTGGGGGCGGGGCTGGCCGGGGGGGAAGAGGCGGGAGACCGCCTCGGTCCCCGTCTCCTCCTGGCCGGCGAAGAGGATGTCCATCAGGAGGGCCACCGGCCGGGCGCGGCGAAGGGCCTCCTCCATCGGCGCCGGGCCGGGGAAGACCTCCGTCTCGTACCCGAAGCGCCCGATCTGGCGGGCCAGGTCCTGGGCCAGCTTCTCGTCGTCGTCCACCACGAAGACGAGGCGAGACCCCTCCGCTGGTTCCACCGTCGGGGCTTCAAAGGCAGCGGGAACCTCCATCTCCACCTCTTCCTCCGCCGGGGCAAGGGAACCGCCGGCCTCCCGCTGGAGGGCCTCGAGCCCCCGCTGGACGCCGTCCAGCAGTTCGGGCCCCGGGGGTTCCCCCGATTCGGCCCAGTCTCCCAGAAGGTACTCGAGGGAGCGCGCGGCGGCGGAGAGGGCGGGAAAGCCGAAGGTTCCGGCGGCACCGGCCAGGGAATGGACCTGCCGGTGAAGGTGGGAGCGGACGGCGGGGTCGGCCCCTTCCCGCAGGGCCTCTTCCCAGAGGCGGGAGATCTCCGCGAGGCGCCCGGGGATCCCATCGGCGAAGCCCCGTTTGAGGGCCTCCATCTTGGCGGCAAAGCCTTCGGGGGCGGCGGCGGGGGCGGGGGCGGGAAGGGGGCAGAGGCGCTTCACCGCCGCCTTGAGCTCCTCGGGGGCCACGGGCTTGGTGAGGTAGGCGTCGGCGCCGTACTGGAGCCCCTCGGTCTTGTACCGCTCCTTGCGGTAGACCCCCGTGAGGAGGACCACCGGCACCCCGGCCAGGGCGGGGGTCTCCTTGATCCGCTGGCAGAGCTTGAAGCCCGAGAGGCGGGGCAGGAGAAGGTCGGTGACCACCAGGGCCGGCCGCTCCCGCTCCACCAGGCGAAAGCCCTCCAGGCCGTCCGCCGCCTCCACCACCTCGTAGCCCTCCCCCTCCAAGAGGGCCCGCAGCATCTCGCGGATCTTGGGCTCGTCGTCGATGACCGCCACCTTCGGGACCATGGCCTCCCCCTTTCCCGCCGTCTTCAGGCGCCCCGGCGCTCCCAGATGGCGCGGACCTCCGACGGCAGGGCCATGGGGTCGAAGGGCTTGGTGATCACCCCCAGGGCCCCCAGCTCCTTGAAGTGCTGGATCTCCTGGGGCTGGGCTTTGGCCGTCATGAAGACCACCGGGATCGCGGCCAGGGAGGGGATCTCCCTCAGGCGCTGGAGGGTGGTGGGGCCGTCCATGCCGGGCATCATGACGTCCAGGAGGATCAGGTCGGGTCCAAAGAGGGGGGCCTTGGCGAGGGCCTCCTCGCCGGAGGAGCAGACCTCCAGCGTGAATCCGCCCAGCGTCTCCAGGGAGAGCCTGGCCACCGTCTGGATGTCCGGTTCGTCCTCCACGTACAGGATCTTCGAGAGCGCCATGGAACCTCCTCTCTGTTCATTCGGCCCGGAGAGCTCGCCGGGCTTCGTTCACCGGGACAGCGCCTCCCGGACCGCCTCCTTCAGGGCCTCGTTGGTGGTCCGGCCCTTCACCAGGAACCTCAGGATCCCCGGCGGGACGGGGTGGGGCGGGTCCTCGGCGGAGAAGACCAGGACCGGGGGCAGGGTCCCCGGGGCCGCCTCCCGGAGAAGGGTGAGGCCGTCCCCGTCGGGAAGGGTGAGGTCCAGGAGGAGGAGGTCGAAGGGCCGGCTCCCCAGCAGCCGGCGGGCCTCGGCCAGCGTCGGGGCCGGCACCACCTCCGCCAGGGGGGCCACGATGGAGGGCACGATGTCCAAGAGGTCCGGGTCGTCCTCCACGTGGAGGACGGCCTTGGGCCTCGGGGCTCCCTCCGGTGGCCGGGGAACGCGGTCCCCCGCCAGGGGCAGGTCGAAGAAGAAGTCCGTTCCCTCCCCATCCCGGCTGAAGAAGCCGATGCGCCCCCCCATCTTCTCCACGATGGCCTTGGCGATGGAGAGGCCCAGCCCCGTCCCGCCCTTCTTGCGGGTATCGGAGGAGTCGGCCTGGGCGAACTTGGAAAAGATGCGGCTCCGGAAGGCCTCGGGGATACCCGGCCCGTGGTCCCGCACGGTGACCCGGACCTCCCCGCCCCGTTGCTCGGCGAGGAGCTCCACCACCCCCCCGGCGGGGGAGAACTTCACGGCGTTGGAGAGGAGGTTGGTGAGGACCTGCAGGAGGCGGTCGGTGTCCACCCGGACCTTCCAGTCCTCCGGTGGAAGGGCGGCGGCTTCCAGGCGGACTCCGAACTGGGCGGCGAAGCCCTGGTTGGCCTCCAGGGCTTGGAGGAGGAGGGGCTTCAGGGGCATCTCCTTGAAGTCGAAGACCATCCGGCCCGCTTCGATCTTCTCGATGTCCAGGATGTCGTTGATGAGGCGCACCAGCCGTTCGGCGTTCTTGAGGGCGATCTCCACGAGGTTCTTGGCCTGGGGGGAGAGCTCCCCCGCCACCCCCCCCTGCAGGAGGCCCAGGGAACCCCGGATGGAGGTGAGGGGCGTCCGGAGTTCGTGGCTCACCGTGGAGACGAACTCCTTCTTGAGCCGCTCCACCTCCTTCCGCTGGGAGATGTCCTGCACGTTGCCGGCGAAGCGCCGGCCCTCCGAGGTCCGGAACTCGAAGAAGGAGAGCTCCACGGGGAAGACCTCGCCGTTCTTCCGCCGGGCCTCCCACTCGGTGATCCGGCCCAGGGCCTTGCGGTAGGCCTCCCGGAAGTAGGCCTCCTCGTCCTGGCCCTCGGGCACCACGATGAGCTCCCGCACGTGCCGGCCGACGAGCTCCTCACGGGTGTATCCGAAGATCCGCTCGGCGGCGGGGTTCGCCATCTCCACGATTCCTTCGGGGGAGACGGAGAAAAGGCCCCCCAGCATGTTGTCGAGGAGGGAGCGGACCCGGGCCTCGCTCTCCTTGAGGGCCAGGAGGTCCTTCTGCCGCCGCACCGCGGCGCCGAGGGTTCCTGCCAGGGTCCGAAGGACCTCCAGCTCCGCCGCCGACCAGGCCCGCACCACCCGGTGCTCTTCCAGGAGGAGGATCCCCCACCACTCGGTTCCGGAGAAGATGGGGACGAGGGCCACCGACCGGCCCAGCCACGGGGAGTCGAAGCCGAGCCCCAAGGAGGGTTCCGCCGGGGAGGCGGCCACGGCCTGGCCCTTGGAGAGGGCCTCGATCCAGGCGGGAACCAGCCACTCGGGCCGGCACTGGGGAGGGGGAGGGGTCGGCGGGGGCTCCACGCCGTAGGCGTCGGGGTCGGTCCAACAGGCCCGGCGCTCGGCGTGGCACTCTTTCACGGGCTTTTCGTAGAGGGCGGCGGCGCTCACTTGGAGCGATCGCCCCAGCCGCTCCAGGACCTCGGGGAGGGCCTGGGTCCAGTCGTCGATGCGGAGGAGGCGCTCGGCGGCGAGGGAGGCCGTCTCCAGCACGGCGTCCCGGCTCCGCAGGGCCGCCTCCGCCTCCCGCCGCCTCTGGATGTCGCTCACCATCCCCACGGCGAAGAGGGGTTCACCGCCGGGGCCTCGGGCCAGGGCCACGCTGAGGGCCCCCCAGAAGACCCGGCCGTCCTTCCGGACGTACCGCTTCTCCATGCGGTAGTGGTCCCGCTTCCCTGCCATGAGGTCCCGAAAGAGCTTCAGGTCCAGGTAGAGGTCCTGGGGGTGGGTGAAGTCGGCGAAGGTAAGGCCCCGGAGCTCCTCCACCGTGTACCCCAGCATCTCGGCGAGGGCGGGGTTGGCCACCTTGGGGTGCCCCTCGACGTCCACCAGGGCGATGCCGATGGGGGCCCCCTCGAACATGGCCTTGAACTGGGCCTCGCTCCGCTTCAGGGCCTCCTCGGCCTGAAGGCGCTCGGTGATGTCGTTCTGGATCCCCACGAAGTGGGTCACCCGCCCGAAGTCGTCCCGAACCGGGAAGATCTGGAGGTCGTTCCAGAAGGGCGTGCCGTCCTTCCGGTAGTTGCGGAGGATGGCCCGGGCCTCCCGCCGCTCGGCGACGGCCCTCCGGATCTCCTCCAGCGCCGGCTGGTCCCGGTCGGTGCCGTGGAGGAAGCGGCAGTTCCGGCCCAGGGCCTCGGGGATGGCGTAGCCGGTGATGGCCTCGAAGGCGGAGTTCAGGAAGACGATGGGGTTGTCCGGTTGGGAGGGGTCGGTGATCACCACCCCGTTCCGGCTGGAGGCCAGGGCCCGGTGGAGGAGGCGGAGGTTGTCGAGGAGCCGCTGGGGCTCGGTGATGTCCCGGGAGTGCAGGACAAAGCCGGCCACGTCGGGATCGCGAAGGAGGTTCTGCCCCAGGGCCTCCAGGATGGCGTAGGAGCCGTCGGCCTTCTGGAAGCGAAAGTCGGCGAAGAGCATCTCCTCCGGGGCCTCGGTGGCCCGGGAGAAGGCCGCCTCCAGGGAGACACGGTCGTCGGGGTGGACCCGGTCGAAGAGCCGCGTCCCCAGGAGGACGTCCGGAGAAAGCCCCAAAGCGCGTTCGCTGGCGGGGTTCTGATAGAGGATCCGCCCCGAGGCGTCCAGGACCGTGAAGAGGTCCAGGGCGTTCTCCAGGATCTTCCGGAGGAGGCGCCCCCCTCCGTCATCGAGGTACGGCCACTCCCTGCCGGCGTTGCGGTCCATGGTCCCGCTCCGTCCCCGCCCGGGCCACCGGGCCGCTTGGGGGTCTCCGGGAAGGAGGGTACCACAGGCCGAACAGTCCGCCCAGGGCCCGGGGTTCCCTCACTCGTACCGTAGGGCCTCGATGGGGTCCAGGCGGCTGGCCTTCACGGCGGGGTAGACGCCGAAGACGGCGCCGGTGAGGGCGGCAAAGGAGAGGGAGAGGGCGACGATCCAGAAGGGGATGTACGCCGGTGGAAAGGTCTCGCTGACGGTCCTTTGGAGGATGAAGACCACCAGGCGGGAGACCCCCACCCCCAGCAGGAGCCCCAGGACCCCCCCCAGGGTGGAGAGGGTCACCGACTCGATGAGGAACTGGTACAGGATGTGAATCCGCTTGGCCCCCACGGCCATACGGATGCCGATCTCCCGCGTCCGCTCGGTGACGGAGACCAGCATGATGTTCATGATGCCGATGCCGCCCACCACGAGGGTGATGCAGACGATGGCCGTGACCACCAGCGTGCTGATGCCGGTGAACTGCTTGATGATGCGGCGGACCTGCTCGGTGGTGAAGATGCGGAAGTCGTCCTGCTGGCCGAACCTCAGGCCGTGGGTCCTCCGCAGGACGGCGCTGATGCGCTCCACCGCGTCGTCGATCCTCCGGGCGTCGCGAACCTGGATGACGATGAAGACCGAGTCGGCGGCCTCCTGGCCGTACTGCTGGATGGCGGTGGTCAGGGGGATGAAGATCTGGTCGTCCTGGCTCTCCCCGAAGGAGCCCCCCCGCTTCTCCAGGATGCCCACGATGGTGTAGGTGCCCCGCCCGATCTGAATCTCCTCCCCCAGGCAGGCGGCGGGGAGGGCCAGCTTGTCCAGGATGTCCTGCCCGATGACGCAGACCTTCCGGCGGGAGGCCACGTCCATGGGGCCGAGGAAGCGGCCGTCCTCCAGGTTGAGGGCGTTGATGGGGAGGTAGGCCTCGGTGGTGCCCAGGATCTGCGTGGAATCCTTGCGGCCCCGGTAGGCGATGGTCTCGGAGCGCATGACGAAGGGGGCCACCTCCTTCACCTGGGGAACCCCATCCTTCACGGCGAGGGCGTCGCCGTAGGTCATCTTAAGGCGTTTGATCCCTTCCGTGCGGCTCTTGAACATCTCGTAGTTGGGCCGGACGAACATGGTGTCGGCGCCGAAGGTGTTGAACTCGGCGAACATGGCCTGGAAAACCCCCTGCATGATGGAGACCACCGAGACCACGGCCAGCACGCCGATGATGATCCCCAGCACCGTGAGGAAGGAGCGCATCTTGTTGGCGAGGACGGCCCGGAGCGCGATGCGGAACAGCTCGAGGACCGTTCCCCAGAAGCCGAAGAGTTCTTCCTTCTTCAAGGCGGCGGCCATGCCATCTCCTCAGGCACTCCCCAGGGGAGGGCGCTGCCCTCCCCTGGGGCGCTCTGCCCCTCCGGGGCTCCGCTGAACCCCACCCGTAGAGGTTTGTGCTCCAGGCGACGTGAAGTCGCCTTCGCACGTTTCGATCCCGTTCGCCCATCGGTTCGCCCGCGGGATCGCCTGCCTTGCTTCCGGCGGGGCCTCGAAACCATGCACGAGTGAAAGGGCGGCGGCCATGCCATCTCCTCAGGCGGGCTTCACGACCTCGTCGCTCACGATCTTCCCGTCGCGGATGCGGATCTGGCGGGGGGCGTAGGCGGCGATGTCCGGCTCGTGGGTGACGAGGATGAGGGTCTTGCCCGCCCGGTTCAGGCTCACGAGCTGGCTCATGATCAGCTCGCTGGTCTTGGAGTCCAGGTTCCCCGTGGGCTCGTCCGCCAGGATCAGGCTGGGGTTGTTCACCAGCGCCCGGCAGATGGCGATCTGCTGGCGCTGGCCCCCGGAGAGCTGGTTGGGGCGGTGGGCGGCGTGGCCCTGGAGCCCCAGCAGAGCCAGGGCCTCCATGGCCCGCCGGTGCCGTTCCGCCGGGGGCACCCGGGCGTAGACCAGGGGGAGTTCCACGTTCTCGGCGGCGCTGGCCCGGGGCAGCAGAAAGAACATCTGGAAGACGAAGCCGATCTCCCGGTTCCGGAGGGCCGCCATCTCGTCGGGGCTCAGCCGGTGGACGGGGGTGCCCGCCAGGAGGTACTCCCCCGATGTGGGGGTGTCGAGGCACCCCAGGAGGTGGAGGAGGGTGGACTTCCCCGACCCCGAGGGCCCCATGATGGCCAGGAACTCCCCCCGCCGGACGGTCAGCGAGACCCCCCGCAGGGCGCGGTAGACCGAGTCCCCGATGGGGTAGTCCTTGTAGAGATCCCGGGCCTCCAGAAGGATCTCGCCCATGGCCTCACGGCTCCTCGCTCTTGGGGGCGGAACTCTGGTGGCGCTCGAAGTCTTCGGCCTTCACGGGCTTGGCGTTGAGGCGGTCGCCGTCCTTCAGATTCCGCAGGACGCGGTAGGGCCCCGCCACCACCTCGGCGCCTTCGTCGAGGCCCGACAGGACCTCGGTGTACAGGTCGTCGGAGAGGCCCGTCTGGATCACCTTCTTGGCGGCCTTCCCCTTCTCGTTGACGAAGACGAAGTAGACCGGCTGGCCGCTCTTCTCCTCGGTGCGGACGGCCCCCAGGGGGACCCTGAGGACCTTCTCCCGGCGGTCGGCCATGAGGCGCACCCGGGCGGTGACCCCCGGCTTCAGCTCGCCGCCGGGATCCAGGATGCGGACCTTCACCTTGAACTGGCGGATGTTGGACTGGACCGAGGAGGAGGCGCCGTGGGCCGAGGCCCCGATCTCCACCACCTTGCCCTCGTACTTCTTGCCCCCCAGGGCGTCCACCGTCACCGTCGCCTCCTGGCCGAGGCGGAGGCGGGGGTAGTCGGCCTCGTCCACCTCCACCTCGGTGATGATCTCCGACAGGTCCGAGACGGTGAGGATCACCGTGCCGGCGAAGTTCATGGTGCCCACCACCGCCGTCTCCCCCACCTTGGCGTTGACGGCGGTGACCACGCCGTCCAGCGGCGACCGGAGGGTGGTCTTGGCCAGGTTGTCCTCGGCCTTCTGGAGGTAAGCCCGGGCCTGGTCCGCCTGGGCCGCCGCCGAGCGCACGGCGAGCTCCGCCTGGTCCAAGGCCAGGCGGGCGTCGTCCCGCTGGGCCGTGGAGAAGATCCCCTTCTCGAAGAGGTCACGGGCCCGCTCCCAGTCCCGCTTGCGCTGGTCGAGGACCACGGCGGCCTGGCGGGCGGCCGCTTGAGCCGCCGCGAGGTTGGCCCGGGCCGAGTCCACGTCCCGCTGGAAGGTGTCGGGGTTGATGCGGACGAGGACGTCGCCCTTCTTCACCGGCGACCCCTCGGGGAAGGGGAGGTCCACGATCTCCCCCATGACCTGGGAGGAGAGGTTCACCGTGTCCTTGGCGGCGACGAGGCCGTCGGCGGTCACCACGGGGGAGACGTCCCCCCGGGAGGCTTTCAGGACCTCCACCTCCAGCCCCTTGGGTCCTCTCTTCAGGACCGTGGCCAGGACGGCGGCGAGGAGCAGGAGGGCGACGGCGGCGGTGGCGGCGATCCGGCGGTTCACCTTCATGGACCCCTCCTAGAAGAGGGCCGCCAGGGCCATGGAGAGGCCCACCCAGAGGGCGTACAGCACCCCCACGGCGGCGGCGGAGGAGGAGGTCTTGCACCGGGCGGCGGCGGCGAGACCCAGGGAGAGGAGGTAGAGGATCCAGAATTTGAAGAGGTCCAGGGCCTTGAGGAGGGCGTAGAGGGGCTTGGCCGTCGCCTCCCGGTCCAGGAAGGCCGCCACGTTGGTGGCCAGCGGGTTGTTCACGTCCAGGGCGTTGGGATCCTTCACGAAGAGGACCAGTAGGAAGAGGAGGGACGAGACCGCCACCGGGAGGAAGGCGTAGCCCACCGCCAGGAGACTCCTGGGGAAGGTGATCTCCATCCCGAAGGCCAGGAGGACCAGCCAGAAGAGGGCCGCGAGGAAGAGGACCAGGACGACGAGCCCCACGACGCCGAAGAGGGCCGTGATCCACCGGGGCCGCGAAGCGGCCCGCTCCGCCGCCTCTTCGATCTGCTCCTCGCTCATCTGGCTGGCGAAGCGGCTCTTTTGGATCTGGTCCCGCACCAACTGGCGCACGTCCACCCGGGAGGTGAAGGTGAGGTTTGCCGCCACGTTGAGGACGGCCAGGAGCAGGAGGGGGAAGACCACCCACGTCCAGGGGGCCTCCACGATCCTCCGGAAGGTCTCGCCGGGCGCGACCAGCACCCCCGGCAAGGCCGCGGCGGGGGAGATGGGCGCCGGGCTCTCCGGCGGGGGGGCGGGGGCGGCGGCGGCCGGCCCGCTTTCGGGGGTCAAGGGATTCTCGTCCATGGGTCCCTCCCATCCATCCTGCGAAACCTGGCGGGGCCTCCGGCGGCGGCACAGGGTGGGGCTTTCGCCGCCGGTGCTTCCCCCCTTCTCATGGCTTCACCTGGACGTGGCGGCTCTCCAGGTAGACGCCCACCGCCCGGTCCAGGGAGGCCGCCGCCAGCCGGGCGTCGATCTCGGCCTTGAGGAGGGCGGACTCGGCGGCGCTGAGGTCGTTCTGGTAGGAGAGGACGCTGAAGGCCGTGGAGAGGCCGTTGTCGTACTTCTTCCGTTCGGCGTCCAGCTTCTCCTGCTGGAGCCTCAGGGTCAGTCGGGCGGCCTCCACCCGCTTGCGGGCGGCCTCCAGGGCCCGAAGGGAGGAGCGCACGTCGGCCACCACCTGGAGGCGGAGCTTTTCCTGGGCGATCTCCTCCGCCGACTGGGCCAACCGGAGCTGGCGGAACTGGTAGCGGGCGGCCCGGTTGCCGATGGGGACCTTGAAGGAGACGCCGGCGAAGTAGGACTTGTAGTCCAGGCCGGTGATCTGCTTCCAGGCGTCGGAGAAGCCGCCGGAGATCACCTCCCCGGTGAAGGGGTTGAGGGAACGGCCGGAGATGCCGTTGTAGGTGAGGCCGGCGGTCAGGTCCAACTGGGGCAGCACCTGGTTCCGTGCCCAGGCGGCGTTGAGCCGGGCCTTCTCCACCCGCTCGGCCCCGGCCTTGAGTTCGGGGCGAAGGGAGAGGGCCTTCTCCACGAGGGCCCCCTCCTCGTACTCGTTCAGGGCGGGCAGGGCGGGCTCGTCGGTGGGGAGGATCTCCTGCCCCCACTCCGGGTCCCCCCGGGAGATGCCGAGGGAGAGCTTGAGGATGTCCATGCGGTCCCCCACGGCCTGGCGGCTCGCGATGATCTCCTGCTCCCGCGCGGCCACCTGGGCGTCGGCGGCGATCTGCTCGATGGGGGCCAGGACGCCCACCTCCACCTTGCGCCGGGTCTCCTCCTGGAAGGTCTTCGCCAGCTCCAGGGCCCGGCGGCGCACCTCCAGGTCCTTCACGGCGTAGACCAGGTTCCAGTAGTCCTGCTCCACCTGCACGAGGGTGTCCCGGATCCTCTGGGCGAACTGGGCATCGGCGCTCCTCCGATCGCTCCGGGCCACAAGGACCGTCCGGGAGGCCGCCGTCCTGCCGAAGCCCTTGAGGAGGGGCAGGGTGGTGGTGAGGGCCGCCGAGGTTCCGTAGGAGGGGTTCAGCAGCGCGTAGCGGGAGTTGGTCTTCTGCCGGGTGTTGTCCCAGGAGAGGCTGAAGGTCTGGCCCCAGGGGGTGAACTGGCTCAACCCCAGCCCGTACCGTTCCTGCCGGTTCAGGTAGAGGTTGGCCTGGGCGCCGGCCTGGAGGATGCTGGAGGTGGGCTGGCGGGTGACGGAGGTGGAGAGGTCCAGCGAAAGGCCGGGGTCGTACAGGCCGTAGGCGCCCTTGAGGGCCGCCTCCGCCTGGTCCAGGACCAGGCGCTCCACCCGGACGTCGAAGTTCTTCTCCAGGGCCTTGGCCAAGGCCTCGTCCAGGGTCAGCCGCAGGGCCGGACCTTCCTCTTGCGCCCCAAGGGCCACCGCCGCCCCTAGGGCCACACCCAGGGCCCAGAGCCTTTTCCACCCCCAACGAGAGTCACGTCTCATCGTTCGTGTCCTCCCCCGGTCTTCGAAGAACCGGTCCTACGAAGGGGCGCCCCGAAAAGTTGCAAGGGCCTCACGGCTTCCGCATGACCGAATCGAGGATCATGAGGAAGGCCGCCTGCTGCCGGGCCTCCGATTTGTGGATCACCGCCAGGCAGGAGCCGGGGGGGAAGAGGTCGTGGAGGCGTTCGGCCTCCCAGGCGCTGGTGACGACGATCCGCGGGCGGGGAACCCCCTGGGCGGCGGCCACCTCCACCAGCCTCCGCCCATCGAGGACCGGCATCTCCAGGTCCACCATCAGCAGATGGACGGCCGGCGAGAAGGCCCGCACCGCCGCCAGGGGGTCGGTGTAGGTCTCCACCTCCACCTGGCCGGGGTACCGCTCCTCCAGAAAGGCCCTCCACCGCTCCAGAAAGGAACGCTGGTCGTCCACGATGACGATCCGCTTCTTCCCGCCCACGGTTCCAGCATAGGCGGCTTCGCCCCCGCCGTAAAGGCGCCCCCGTTGCGCCCCCGGGGGGGAAGGTCCATGCTGGTGGGGGGAGGACCTCCATGGGCAAGACGATCCTCTTGATCCACGGCATGTGGGGTGGCCCGCACCTCTGGGATAACTACCGCCCCTTCTTCGAGGGCCGGGGCCATCGGTGCCTCACGCCGGCCCTCCGGTACCACGGCGGACCGCCTTCGGCGCCCCCGCCGCCCGGGCTGGGAACCACGAGCCTCCTGGACTACGCCGCCGACCTGGAAGGGCAAATCCGCGCCCTCCCCGAGCGCCCCTGGATCGTGGGCCACTCCATGGGGGGGCTCCTGGCCCAGATCCTCGCCGCCCGGGGACTCTGCGAGAAGGCGGTCCTCCTCTGCCCGGCGGCCCCCCGGGGGGTCCTGGCCCTCAGGCCCTCGGTGGTGCGCTCCTTCCTGAGCGCCATGAGCCGTTGGGGCTTCTGGCGCCGGCCCTTCCTCCCCACCTACGGCGAGGCCTGCTACGCCCTCTGGGAGAACCTCCCCGAGGAGGAGCGCCGGGCCCACTTCGCCCGCTTCATTCCCGAATCGGGACGGGCGGCCTTCGAGATCGGCCTCTGGCCCCTGGACCGGCGGCGGGCGTCGGCGGTGGACGAGAAGAGGGTCACCTGCCCCCTCCTGGTGGTGGCCGGCGGGAGGGACCGCATCACCCCGGAGGCGGTCGTCCGGAAGGTGGCGGCCAAGTACGGCGCGGCCTACCGGGTCTTCCCGGGGATGGCCCACTGGGTCATCGGGGAACCGGGCTGGGAGGAGGTGGCGGCCTTCGCCCTCTCCTGGCTGGAGGGCCCGTAGGCGTCAGAGAACGGCCGAGAGGGAACGGGCCGCCTCCTCCGCCTCCCCCACGATCCGCTCCATGACCTCCCGCACCGTCGGGGTATCGTGGATGAGGGCCGTCACCTGCCCCAGGGGCAGGACACCGCGCTTCAGGTCCCCCTCGGTGCAGGAGAGGCGGAATCCCTTGAAGGCGTTGGCCAGGTGGGCCAGCTGGCGGGTGGTCTTCCACCCCTGGGCCAGGATGCCCAGGGCCATCTTGGGGTAGGGCACCCCCAGCATCCGGGAGATCTCCACCCCGTTGATGGCGGCCCGCTTGAGGTCCAGCCCGCGCTTGACGGCCTTTTGGGCGCCCTCGGAGAGCAGGATGCGGCAGGGCTGCCCGTCGAAGCGGGTGGTGTAGAGGGTCTCCTCCGCCTCGGCCTTCCGGCTGGCCTCCTTGCAGGCGTCGGGGGCGGGGCTCTCCTTTGTGTTCATGAAGCGGGTTCCCATGGCGATCCCGTCGGCCCCCAGGACCAGGGCCGCCAGCAGAGCCCTCCCGGTGGCGAAGCCCCCCGCGGCCACCATGGGGAGGTCCACCGCCTCCCGAACCCGCTGAAGGAGCACCAGGGAGGAGACGCCGGCGCCGTGGCCCGCCGCTTCGTTGCCGGTCACCAGCACGGCGTCGGTGCCGTAGGAGGCGGCGCTCTGGGCGTGCTTGGCGGTGGTCACCGTGGCGATGACCTTCCCGCCGTACCGGTGGGCCCCCTCCACGATCCAGTCCCCCTTCCCCATGGAGAAGTTGATCACCGGGACCTTTTCCTCCAGGAGGACCTGGGCGTTCTCCCGGGCCCCCGGGAAGTAGAGGGTGGCGTTGGCCCCGAAGGGGCGGTCCGTGAGCTCCCGGACCTCCCGGATGGCCTTGCGGGTCTGGTGGGGGTTGAAGACCCCCGTGGCGAGGATGCCCAACCCGCCGGCGTTGGAGACCGCCGCCACCAGCTTGGGCGTGGAGATCCACGACATGCCCGACAGCAGGATGGGGTGCTCGATGCCGAAGAGTTCCGTCACGCGCGTCTTCATGGTTCCCCCCTCGAGAAGGGGCGAGGATACCGGGAAAGGGAAGGGCTGTAAAGACGCCCGCCGGGAGGCAAGCAACGAACCTCGGGCCTTCTCGGGCGTCGGCTGCGGCCTCGTCCGACACGAAGAAACAGGTAACTCTCTCTTTTTAATGGGAATAATTTATATCACGCCTCACACCTGTCCAAAATCATCCGGCCATCCGCCCGCAAGAGAAGGCGGGACGGT
>JBMFRA010000038.1:0-20835 GCA_049968315.1 Acidobacteriota bacterium | reverse complement strand
GCGGATGGCCGGATGATTTTGGACAGGTGTGATCCTCGAAGACCATTCCGCCCCCGTACCGCAGAAAGCGCCCCCGGCCGCCGCCGGGGCGCTCTTCCTTCCACTCCTGCGAACGTCTCTCTTTACGATGGCACCGGCCTCGTAAAAATGCAAGGGGGAAGGAGGCGCCGGTGCCGCGATGGGGGCAGGGGCCCAACACGCCGGGGACACCCCGTCCAAGCCCATGGGGCGCATCGTTCCCGTCACGATCACCGAGGCCTTACGGCTATGGGAATTGGACAGGCACCCTTGGATGGCGGGAGGGGTGTGGGAGGGGAAGGCTGGTGCCCCCGGCCGGAATTGAACCAGCGACGCAGGGATTTTCAGTCCCTCGCTCTACCATCTGAGCTACAGGGGCACCGTGCCCTTTCGGGCCTTCTCATCATACGCGACCCCGGCCTCCCAAGTCAAGACGAATGGGAAGGACCGTGGTATCCTTGCTTCGTGGAGAAGCGGTCGTCCCCGAAAAGGCTGCGGATTCGTGTCGTCGCCCCGGCGGGGCCCGTGCACCGGGAGGACCTCTGCGCGGGGCTCGCCCTTCTCCGGCGGAAGGGCTTCGACCTTCAGGAAGGCCGTTTTCTCCACCAGCGCCGCGGCTACCTGGCGGGAAGCGACGGCGAGCGGCTGCAGGACCTCCAAGAGGCCCTGGACGACCCCCGGACCGACGTGGTCTGGTTCGCCCGCGGCGGGTACGGCACCACCCGGCTCCTGCCCCACCTCCGAAAGGAAGGCCTTCTCCGGCACCCCAAGACCCTCTGCGGCTTCTCCGACGCCACGGCCCTTTTCGCCTGGGCCCAGCGGACGCCCGCCCGCCTCCTCTACGCTCCGTCCGTGGAGGAGCTGGGCCGCCGGGGCGCCTGCGTGCTGGATCCCCTCTGGCAGGCCCTCCAAGGCCGGTACCTCCCCCTCCCCGGCAAGGGTCCTCCGGAGCCCTGCGGACCCTTCCCCGTGGCCGGGGGATGCCTGACCCTCCTGTCGGTGCTGGTGGGAACCCCCTGGGAGCCGGCCCTGGTGGACCGGTGGCTCTTCCTCGAGGACGTGGGGGAGCGGCTCTACCGCATCGACCGCCTTCTCACCCACCTGGCCCAGGCCGGGTGGTTCCAGCGGGCGGCAGGGGTGCTGCTGGGCTCCTTCACCGCCATGGGAGAGGGGGAGAACGCTGGGGACGTGGCGCGGCGGGTCCGGGAACTCCTCCCGCCCGAAAAACCTCTCGTGATGGGGCTGGCCGCCGGCCACCGGACCCGGAAGCGGCCCCTCCCGCTGGGAGTGCCGGCCCGGTGGGACGGCCGCAGGCTCCTCTTCGGTCCGGACTGAGGGATCCCGGCGGTCAGATCCCCGGGACGGTGGCGGCCACCCACCGGGCGGCCCGCTCCACCGCGCCACGGTGCTCCTCGACGGCGGCCCGGGCCTTGCGCCCCGCCGCCTGCGCCAGCTCCGGATCGCGGAGGAGGCTCTCCAGGCGCCAGGCGAGGGCCGCGGGGGAGTCGACGCGGAAGCCCCCCCCCGCCGCCAGGAGCCGTTCGGCGTCCTCCCGGAAGTTTTCGGTGTGGGGCCCGAAGAGGACCGGCTTGGCGAGGTAGGCCGGCTCCAGCACGTTCTGCCCCCCCAAGGGCACCAGGCTTCCCCCGACGAAGGCCGCCTTGCTCAAGGCGTAGGCCGCCCAGAGTTCCCCCAGGGTATCGAGCAGGAGGACATCCCACGCCTCCCCGGGGGAGGCCGACGTCCGCCGGAGGGTCTTGAGGCCCCGGCGCCGGCAGGCCTCCTCCGCCGCCGCCGTCCGGTCGAGGTGGCGGGGGGCCAGTACGAGGCGAACGCCGGGAAAACTGGCCAGCAGGGAGGCGTGGGCCTCCGCCACGGCGCCCTCCTCCCCTTCCCGAACGGAACCGGCCACCCACAGCGGTGCTCCGCCGGAGACGAGCCCCTCGAGGACCGCCCTCGCCGCCTCGAAACCCGCCGGGGGAACGAGGTCGTACTTCAGGTTGCCGAGGACCGTCACCCGCTCGGGCCAGGCGCCCAGGAGCCGGAAACGGGCGGCGTGCTCCTCCGTCTGGGCGCCCACGAAGACTCCGTCCAGCACCCGCCGGTAGAGGCTGCGGAAGCGGAGGCAGCGACCCAGGGCGCGGTCGGAGAGGCGCCCGTTGACCACGAGGACCGGGATTCCCCTCCGCTTCGCCTCCCGGATCAGGACCGGCCAGAGTTCCGTCTCGACCAGGAGGAGGGCCCGGGGGCGGAGGCGGTCCAGGGCCCGGCGGACGGCGGAGGGCAGGTCCAGGGGAAAGGCGGCGGAGGGGGCCCCTTCCCGTTCCAGGGCCTCGATCCCGGCGGAGGTGGTGGCGGTGCGGAAGACGGGGAGGCCCAAGGACTGGAGGACCGCGCCGAGGCGGAGGGCGATCCGCGCCTCTCCCAAGGAGACCGCCTGGATCCAGACGGGGCTCTCCGCTTGGCGGGGCAGGAAGCCTAGCCGCTGGGCCGGCCGGAAGCGCCGGCCCTGGCTGAAACCCAGTGCCAGGAGCCAGAGGGGAGACAGGATGGCGGCGGCGAGCCTATACAGTGTCCACACGGGGGTTCCTCCCGGGGCCGAGGGCCCGGGCCAGCCCTTCCCCGAGTGTATTTAAGGCCCAAACGGCGGAAAAGAGAAGCACCCCCGGCACCGCCGCGAGGTGGGGAGCCTCCAGGAGGGTGTCGCAGCCGGAGGCCAGCATCTCCCCCCAGGAGGGGAAGGGGGGAGGAACGCCGAGGCCCAGGAAGGAAAGGCCCGCCTCGGCCACCATGACGGAGGCGGCTCCCGCGGCGGCTTGGACCGAAAGGACGGGAAGGGCCGCCGGGAGGATGTGGCGGAAGAGGGTGTGGAGGGCTCCGGCGCCGGCGGCCCTGGCCGCCGCCACGTAATCCTCCGCCGCGGTCCGCCGGGCAAGCGCCCGGGCCACCCGGGCGTACCCGACCCAGGCCGTGGCCGACAGGGCGGCCACCAAGGGTACGAAGCCGCGGCCGGAGAAAGCCAGGACGGCGATGGCCACCAGGATGCCCGGAAGGGCCAGCAAGGTGTCCATGAGGCGCCCCAGCACGAGGTCGAAGGGGCCTCCCAGCAACCCCGCCGCCGTCCCCAGAAGGACCCCGGCCAGCAGGGAGAGGAGCAGGGCAGCGGCCGTCACCGCCAGGGAGACCCGGGCGCCGAAGAGGGCGCGGGCCAGGACGTCCCGCCCCAGCTCGTCGGTGCCCAGCGGATGGCCCCGGGAGGGGCCTTCCAGGCGGTGGGCCAGGTCCTGGCTCCGGTAGGAGCGGCGGGCGAGCACTGGGGCCCCCGCGGCCGCGAGGATCCAGAGGAGCAGGATCACAACCGCCGCCGCGCCGGACCTGGAAGGCCTCCGGACGGAACCCCCCTCAGCCATCGCCGCGCCCCCGTGGATCCAGCGCCGCCGCCGCCAGGTCCGCCAGGAGGGTCGCCGCCAGCGTCACCACGGCGAAGAGGATCACGGCCCCCTGGACGACGGGGTAGTCCCGGCCGGCGATGGCCGAGAGGGTCAGGCTCCCCAGGCCCGGCCAGCGGAAGATCTTCTCGGCGAAGATGGCCCCCGTGAGGAGGGCTCCCGCCTGCAGGCCGAGCACCGTCACCGCCGCCGGCAAGGCGTTGGGCAGGGCGTGGCGCAGGAAGACCCGGAGGGGACCCAGCCCGCGGGCCCGGGCGGCCTTGAGGTACTCCCGCCCTTCCTCTTCCCGAAGGGCCGCGGCCAGCACCCTGGACAGGAAGGCCGAAGAAGGCACCGCCAGCGTGAAGGCGGGAAGGAAGATGGCCCCGGGCTCCTCCGAACCGGAGACGGGAAAGAGGGGGTACTCCACCGCCAGGAAGAGGAGGAGGAGGGGGCCCAGAAGGAAGGATGGGAGTGCCAGGGAGGCGCTGGTGAAGGCCGAGGCGCCCGCCGGCAGGGCGCCGCGGCTCCGGCTGGAGGCCAGGGCCAGGGGGAAGGCCATCAGTACCGTCAAGGCCAGGGCGGCGGTTCCCAGCCGAAGGGTCTCGGGGAAGGCCTCTCCCAGTTCCCGGGCCACGGGCCTCCCCGTCCGCAGCGAGCGGCCCAGATCCAGGCGGGCGAGGCCCTTCAGGAAGCGTCCGTACTGGACCCAGAGGGGCCGGTCCAGACCCTCGGCCCTCCGCCACTCCTGCCGGGCCTCCGCGGCGGCCCCCTCTCCCAGGAGGATCTCCCCCGGGTCCCCGGGAAGGGCCCTTCCCAGGAAGAAGACCGCCGTTACCACGGCGAGGGTGGTGGGGAAGAAGAGCGCAATGCGCTTTAGCAGGGTACGGGTCATGGCCTCCCCGCCCCATTGTACGCAAAGGAGGCCCGCCGGGGGATGGTATCCTTTCGGCCATGGGGAAGGACTCGGGCGAGACACCCTTCTGCCACAGGCACCCCACCCGGCCCGCCCGCCGGCGCTGCTACCACTGCCGGAAGCCCATCTGCCCGGAATGCCAGATCCGCACCGAGGGGCACATCTTCTGCTCCGAGGCCTGCGCAACGGCCCACCGGCGAAGGCGGATCCTCTCCCGCCTGGACCGGCTCAACCGGACGGCCCTGTCGGGGCGGTGGTTCCGGCTCCTGGGCCTTCTCTTCCTGCTGGCGGCCGGCGCCGCCGTCATCTGGTTCTCGGCCCGGCTGGACCGCTTCGTGGAAGTCCCCGAGCCCGCCCTTCCCGTCTTCCGGAACCCGAGGGAAAAGGGACTGGACATGGAGAAGCTGGACTGGGACGCCCCGGGGCCGGTGCGGATCCTCTTCCCGGAGAGCGGTGCGGCCGTCGCCTCGAGCCGCATCGCCGTGGAAGGGACGGCGCCCCCCGAGGCCATGGTGGGCCTCTACGTCAACGGCCGGAAGGTGGACGTCCGGATGGCGCCCGACGGCCGGTGGCGCTTCGACGCCGTTCCCCTGCCCGACCAGCGTTGCATCCTCCAGGCCCGCTACTTCGACAACCGGGGCGACTCCTCCTTCAGCCCCGCCGTCCTCGTCGAACTCCGGGCCCGCCCGGAGCCGCTGCCGGTGGAAACGGCCGCCGCCCCGGAGCCTCCGGTGAACGGCCTGAGCCTCTCCCGGGGCCCCGCCACCCGCCGAACCGTGTACCTGACCTTCGACGGCGGCTCCAACGCCAGCGCCACCGAGACCATCCTCGACACCCTGAAACGGCAGGAGATCCGCGCCACCCTCTTCCTCACGGGGGAGTACATGCGGCGCTACCCCGACCTGGTGGTCCGAATGGCGCGGGAGGGGCACCTGGTCGGCAACCACACCTTCAGCCACCCCCATCTCACCACCCTCTCCTTCAACGGCCGCCAGCAGACCCTCTCGGGGGTCACCGGCGAGTTCCTGAGGAGCCAGCTCCAGCGGGCGGCGGACCTGTACCGGCTCATCACGGGGAAGGACCTGGCGCCGTACTGGAGGGCGCCCTTCGGGGAGTTCAACGGGCAGATCCTCCGGTGGGCGGCGGCGGCGGGCTACCGCCACGTCTACTGGACGCCGCGGCTGGACACCCTCGACTGGGTCGCCAGCCCCGAAGACCCCCTCTTCAAGAGTCCCCGGGAGACCCTGGAGGCCATCCGGCGCCAGGCGGACCGGGCTCCCGGCGGCCTCTCCGGAGGGATCCTCCTCATGCACCTCGGGAGCGAGCGGCGCTCCGCGGACCGGATGGACACGGTCCTCCCCCAACTGATCCAGGACCTGAAGGAACGGGGGTACGCCTTCGGGACGGTGGAGGAGGCCTGGCCCCGGACCGCTCCCGGCGAGGGCGCGGGCAACTAGCGCCGGCGGTACCGCCGCTTGGGCGGGGGTTCCGGCGGGGCCTCCGCCGCCTCCTCCTCCAGTTCCCTTCCCTTGCGCCCCAGCGTGATGGGGTAGATTCCGTCCACCTTCTTGCCGATGTGGATGATCTGGTTCTTCTGCGCCTCGGCGAGGAAGGCCTTGAACTGGCCGAAGCCGAAGGTCTTCTCGTCGAAGGTGGGGGAGAGCTGGAGCATCTTCTGCTTCAGCAGGGAGGAGTCCACCGCCCGGTCCTCGTCCTCCAGCAGCGCGATGGCCCGGCGCAGGAGGGCGAAGGCCCCGGGAAGGTCCTTGGGGTCCGCCTCCGGGTGCCGCTCCGCCGTGTCGGCGACGGCCTCCCCGGGGGCGGGGATGTTCTCGTAGGCGAGGTATTCGTTGCAGTTCCGCATGACCACCGACGAGGTGGTCTTGCGCATCCCGATGATGACCACCTTCTTGTTGTAGGCTTGCAGCCGGGAGATGAGGGGCAGGAAGTCGCTGTCGCCGGAGACGATGGCGAAAACGTCAATATGGGGGTTGGTCAGGCAGGCGTCCAGGGCGTCCACCGCCAGCTGGATGTCGGCGCCGTTCTTGTCTCCGCCGGCGTGGATGGTGGGCCGCTCCACCAGGTCCACGCCGTGCTCCGCCAGGAGCCTGCGGAACTGGGCGAACTTCCCCCAGTCCCCGTAGGCCTTCTTGAGGATGATGATCCCCTTCTCCCTCAGGGCGTAGAGGATCCGGCTGATGTCCAGCTGGCCGTTGTCGAAGTCGATGAAGAGCGCGATGCGGGGGGTGTTGTCTTTGGATGGCTCCATCACGGGAAACTCTCCTTAGAGGAAAAATGTAACACCTTCCCAGCCCTCGGAGCAAACGGGCGCGGACGGGGAGGAGAGGGGGCGGGGAAGGGAATCCTGGTGCGCCCGGCAGGACTCGAACCTGCGGCCGTCTGCTTAGAAGGCAGATGCTCTATCCACCTGAGCTACGGGCGCACAGGGGTTGCAGTATACTCCCCTGGAGCGGCGAGAGGAACGTACCGCTCCGCCGGAGGGCCCATGGACCGGAAAAGGCGCGTGGCGCTGAGTTCGGTGGCCGCCGCGGTCTTCCTTACGGGAACCAAGCTGGGTGTGGGCCTGTGGACCGGGAGCCTGGGCCTCCTCTCGGAGGCGGCCCACTCGGGCCTGGACCTGCTGGCCGCCGGGCTCACCTGGTGGGCCGTCTCGGTCTCCGCCCGTCCCGCCGACGGGGACCACCCTTACGGCCACGAGAAGGTCGAGAACCTCTCGGCCCTGCTGGAGACCCTCCTCCTGCTGGTCACCTGCGCCTGGATCCTCTACGAGGCCGTCTCCCGCCTCTTCTTCCGGCCCGCCGAGGTGGAGGTGAACGCCTGGAGCTTCGGGGTGATCCTCCTGGCCATCGCCGTGGACCTCTCCCGGAGCCGCGCCCTCTCCAAGGTGGCCCGGGAGACCCGGAGCAAAGCCCTGGAGGCCGACGCCCTCCACTTCTCCAGCGACATCCTCTCCTCCCTGGTGGTGCTGGTGGGGCTCGCCTTCACCCACTTCGGCTTTCCCGAGGCCGACGCCCTGGCCGCCGTGGGCGTTTCTCTCTTCGTGGCCTGGATCTCGGTCCGCCTGGGCAAGAAGGCGGTGGACGCCCTCACCGACCGCGTGAGCGAGGACCACGTCCGTACCGCCGCGTCGGCGGCGGAGTCGGTGAGCGGCGTCTCCCGGGCCTACGACGTGCGGGTCCGGGAGGCGGGGGCGCGGCACTTCGTGGACCTGAAGGTGGGCCTGGACCCTGGCCTTGCCCTGGAGGAGGTCCACGGCGTCACCGAGGAGGTGGAACGGGCCATCCAGGCACGCCTCAGCCAGGCGGACGTCCTGGTCCACGCGGAACCGGCGGGATCCGCCGGCCCCGGCCAGGAGGAACGGCGCAGGATCCGCAGGGCTGTGGAGGCTCTACCGGAGGTTTCCACCTGCACCGCGGTGGAAGTCTTTCGCGGCCCGCGGGGAATCCACGTGGCCCTCACGGTGGAGATGCCGGGAGACCTCTCCTTCGGGGAGGTCCACCGGGCCGCCGACGCCGTGGAACGCACCGTACGGGAGCTCCTCCCCGGCCCCCTCTCCGTCGCCGTCCACGCCGAGCCGGCCCCTCCCAGAACCACGCCGCCCTGAGACCCCCTCACCCCTGGCCAATACGGTCGGGGAGGAGCGCCGCGAGGATGGCGCTGGAGAGGAGGAAACCGCGGGGGGTGAGGGCCAGAACCCCGCCGCGGCGGTGGAGGAGGCCCCGCCCCTCCAGCCTTTGGAGCAGCTCTTCCACCACCTGGCGCCTTCCTTCGAAGAGGGCCTCCACCTCCGCCAAGGGCACCCCCTCGGCGAGCCGGAGACCGAAGATGAGGCGGTCTTCCCGCACCCGCCGGGAGGACAGGGTTTCCCGGGTCTCCCAGGGAATCCGTCCCGCCTCAATCTCCCGGGCCCACCGCTCCAGGCTCCGCGGGTTGCCCGCCAGGACGCCGCCCATCCGGCTCCAGGCCGAGGGGCCGAGGCCGAGGTACTCCTCCCCCCGCCAGTACTTGAGGTTGTGCCGGCACTCGCCCTCCCCCCGGGCGAAGTTGGAGATCTCGTAGTGGCGCCATCCGGCGGCGGAGAGGGCCTCGTGGGCCCGCTCCCAGAGGCGGGCGGTCCTCTCCTCCGTTGGAAGCCGCAGGCGGCCCGCCGCCACCTCCCCGTGGAGAGGGGTGCCGGGGTGGAGGTCCAGGGCGTAGAGGGAGAGGTGGTCCAGGGGCGCCTCCGACGCCCGCTTCAGGTCCTCCTGGAGGTCCTTCAGGGTCTGACCGGGGACCCCCACCAGGAGATCGGCGGAGAGCCTGCGAAAGCCCCCGGCGGCGGCGGTCTTAAGGGCCCGGGCGGCCTGGGAGGCCGTGGCCCGGCGCCCCAGCCGGCGGAGGAGCTCCGGCCGGAAGGACTGCACGCCCACCGAGAGCCGGTTGACGCCCGCCTCCAGCCAGAGCACGACCCGCTCCTCGGTGACCGTTTCGGGGTTGGCTTCCAAGGTCGCCTCGGCGCCGGACGGCAGGCCGAAGGTCCGGGCGAGGGCCGAGAGAAGGCGGGCGAGCCGGCGGGGCGGCAGGAGGGAGGGGGTTCCCCCGCCCAGGTACAGGGTGTCGGCCCGGATGGACCTTTGGAGGGCGTGGAGGGAGGCCTCGGCCAGGAGGAGGTCGTCGAAGCTTTGGGGGATGCCCCGCCCCGCCTGCAGGCGGTAGAAGTCGCAGTACGCGCAGAAGGAGGTGCAGAAGGGCACGTGCACGTACAGGCCCACCGCGGGGCGCGAGCCGCCCCCTCCGGCAAGGCCTCCCCCGGCCTGCCCCTTCACGGTCCCTCCGTCTCCACGAGGGCCCAGAGGTCCCGCAGGTTGTTGCCCGTCGGCCCCCGGGGGACGGCTCCGCCCGCCCGGCGCCAGAGGGTCGCCGTGTCTCCCCTCCCCAGGGCCTCCTCGAGGAGCGGGGAAGGGGGGGCGCAGCGGAAACAGGTGAAGGCGCCGCCGTCCCCCGTCCCGTCGGCCCCGTCGGTGGCCAGGGCGGCAAAGGCCCACCGCTCCTTTCCCCGGCGCTGGAGGGCCAGGGCCACCGCCGCCGCCAGGTGGCTGCAACGGCCCCCCGCTCCTCCCCCCGCCGGTGCCGCCACCGGCGCCTCCCCCGCCCCCACGAGGGCCCTCCGGCGGCCCCCTCCGGCGGAGGGGCGCCACCGCTCCGCCAGGAGGCCGGCCAGCTCCTCCGCCGGGAGTCCCTCGGGGACGGCCGCTTCGGCCACGGAGAAACCCTGGGAGCGGAGGCGGCGGGCCAGGCTCCTCCGCAGGTCGAGGGCGCGGGCCAGCACGAAGGTCCGCGCCTCCGAGGCCCCGCGGCGGGGAACCGGCGGGGGGAGGGGGCGGTGGGGCCGGAGGCCGTACCGGCGAAGGACCGCCTCCGCCGCCCTTCCCGAGGACCAGGGCAGGGTCGGCCCCGACCCCGTCATCGCCTCCGCCCCCGCCGCCACGTCGGACCAGATCCCCGTGGCCACGGGCCAGTCCCCCACCGAGGAAAGCAGGCCGCCCCCCTTGACGCGGGAAAGGCGGACCCGCACGGCGTTCACCTCGCCGATGGAGGCCCCCCGGCGGAGAAGCGCCGAGAGGAGGTCCGCCTTCTCCCCCAGCTCCCACGGCGAGACGGGCTCCACGAGAAGGGCCGAGCTGCCGCCGGAGACGAGGACGAGAACCGGCCCCCTTCCCGACTCCAGCCACCTCCGGACCTCGGCCGTACTGGCGGCGTTCTCCGGCGTGGGTGCCGGGTGGTCACCCTCCAGGCGCACCCAGCCGGCGGGAGGCGCCCCACCCCCTCTCACGCCGTAGGAGAGCCCCGGCAGCGGCCCGAAGGCCCGTTGGGCCGCATGGGCGAGCCCGGCGGCCGCCTTCCCCAGGGTGAGAACCCGCTCCACCGGGGGAAAGCCCGCAAGGGGCTCCCGGAGGCGGGACGGCGGCAGGTCCCGGGGACGAAGCCCTTCCTCCACCCCCCGCAGAACGGACATTACAGCCGCCCCTTCCCCGCAAAGCCTCGCCACCAGAACCTCCTTTTCCTATATGCCAGAACCGCCTTGCTGCGGGGTTTCCAGGGAGTCCCCGCCCCCCGATCCCTTGACAGGCGGACCTTACAGCACTATATTACCCCCGGAACCTTGAAAGGAGGTACAGATGAACAAGGCGGAACTGATCGGTGCCATCGCGAGCGGTGCGGGTCTGAGCAAGGCCGAGGCCTCCAAGGCGTTGGACGCCTTCACGGGCGCCGTCAAGAAGGCGCTCAAGAAGGGCGAGAAGGTCACGCTGGTGGGCTTCGGCACCTATAGCGTCGGCAAGCGCAACGCCCGGACCGGCCGCAACCCCAAGACCGGCAAGCCCATCAAGATCGCGGCCAAGAAGGTCGTCAAGTTCAAGGCCGGCAAGGGCCTCGCCGACAGCGTGCGCTAGACGGGCACCCGTTGGTCGAAATGGGAGGGGCCTTCGGGCCCCTCTTCTTTTTGTTCGGCCGTTTGTCCTCCCGGGGGCGGCTCCGGCATCAGGCCAAGGGATCGAGGACCACGAGGTCGGCGCCGCCCTCCACGCCCTCCCCTTCGTGGGCCCGGATCTCCCTCACCACGCCGTCGGCCAGGGCCTGGAGTTCGTTCTGCATCTTCATGGCCTCCACCACGATGACCCCCTGCCCTTTCCGGACCTCCTGGCCCACCTCCACCAGCACCTTGACGACCCGGCCGGGCATGGGGGCCTTCACGGAGGACCCCCGCCCGGCGGCCCCGGAGGACTGGGCCCTCAAGACCAGGCCGATGGGGCTCAGGAGTTCCACCCGCCGCGCCCCGTCGTAGAGGTGGACGTTGTACACGTCCGGCTCGGGGGAGTAGACGTTCACCTCCCACGACTTCCCGTCCACCAGCAGGGAATAGAGGCCCGGCAGGAGGAACTGGCTGTCCACCTCGTAGGAGATCCCGTCCACGGTGACCCGGTAGCCCCCTTCCCGGGGAACGACCTCCACGGGAATCTCCCGCTCGTCTCGAAGGATGACGTAGCGCACCGCTCTTCTCCTCTCGTCAGCGCAGGGCGCGCCGCCAGGCACTGGGCCCTTGGGCGGTCCGGGGGCTGGCCTGCCCGCGAACGGCCGATTCGAAGGCGGCGATGGCGGCGGCGATGTCCGCCACGGGGTGGGGCTCGGGCCTCCGGTATTCGCCGGGTCCCAGGAACCTCGGGATGAAATCGGTGGAGAGGTTGCCCTTCAGGAACTCCGGGTGGGAGACGATCTGGAGCAGGAAGTGGCGGTTGGTCCGGATGCCCACGATCTGGAACTCCTGCAGGGCGCGGTTCATCACCGCCGCCGCCGATGGGCGGTCCTCCCCCCAGGCCACCACCTTGGCGATCATGGGGTCGTAGTGGATGCTAACCTCCCCCGAACCGTAGATCGCCGAATCCACGCGGACCCCGGGACCCTCCGGGAGACGCACCGCCACGATGGGGCCGGGGCAGGGCAGAAATCCGTTCTCCGGGTCCTCGGCGTAGATCCGGCACTCCATGGCCCACCCGCGGAGGCGGAGCTCCTCCTGGCTCATCCGCAGGGGCTCGCCGGCGGCGATGCGGACCTGCTCCTTCACCAGGTCCAGGCCCGTGACCACCTCGGTGACGGGGTGCTCCACCTGCAGGCGGGTGTTCATCTCCATGAAGTAGAAGTCCCCCTCGGGGCTCACCAGGAACTCCACCGTCCCGGCGTTGACGTACCCCACCGCCCGTGCCGCCCGGACGGCGATCTCCCCCATGCGGGCCCGCATCTCCGGGGTGACGAAGGGAGAAGGCGCCTCCTCCACGATCTTCTGGTGCCGCCGCTGGATGGAGCACTCGCGCTCCCCCAGCCAGAGGCAGTTCCCCCTGGTGTCGGCGAGGATCTGCATCTCGATGTGCCGGGGGCGGAGGACGGCCTTCTCCAGGTAGACCGACCCGTCCCCGAAGGCCTGGAGGGCCTCCGACGAGGCGTTGCGGAAGGCCCCCTCCATCTCCTCCTCGCTCCGGACCAGCCGCATGCCCTTGCCGCCGCCTCCCGCCGACGCCTTCAGCATGACCGGAAAGCCGATCCGCCGGGCCTCCCGCAGGGCGGCGGCGAGGTCCTCCAGGGGTTCCAGCGTTCCGGGGACCACCGGGACACCCGCCTGGGCCATGATCTGGCGCGCGCGGGTCTTCTCTCCCATGGCCTCGATGGCCGCCGGGGGCGGGCCGATGAAGGTGAGTCCCGCCTCCCCGCACCGTCTCGCGAAGTCGGCGTTCTCCGAGAGGAACCCGTACCCGGGGTGGACGGCGTCGGCCCCCGACCGCCGGGCCGCCTCCAGGATCGCCTCCACCCGGAGGTAGCTCTGGCTGGAGGGGGCGGGCCCGATGGGGTAGGCCTCGTCGGCCAGCCTCACGTGGCGGGCCTTCCGGTCCGCCTCGGAGAAGACGGCCACCGCGGCGATCCCCATGTCCCGCAGCGCCCTGATGATCCGGACGGCGATCTCTCCGCGGTTGGCGATGAGCACCTTGCGAATCACCGTTCTCCCTCCAGAAAGCGAAACTCTTCCCCCTCGAGGCGCAGGCGGGTCTTCCGGCGCCACCGCGCGTCGTCCCGCTGGGGATGGTCCTTGCGGTAATGGCCGCCCCGGCTCTCCGTCCGGTAGTCGGCGCAGGCGGCCATGGCGTCCCCCAGAAGGGCCATGTTGGCCGTTTCCAGGACCCGGCGGTGGAGGCACCCGTCCTTCAGTGTCCGGCGGAGCCCCTCCAGCTCGATGCGGGCGGCCCTGAGGCCCCGGGCCTCCCGCACGATGCCCACCCCCTCCCACATGACCGCCGCGATGCGCTTGCGGAGGGCGTTGACCACCTCGATGTCCCGGCACCCCGAGAGGCGGAGGGGCGGAACCCCCTTCGGCTGGGGGGCGGGCCCCGGCTGGGCCAGAGCCGCCGCCGCCGCGCGGGCGCCGAAGACCAGCCCCTCCAGGAGGGAGTTGCTGGCCAGCCGGTTGGCCCCGTGGACGCCGGTGCAGGCCACTTCGCCGGCGGCGAAGCACCCCGGCAGGGAGGTCCTCCCTTCCCGGTCCGTTTCGATGCCGCCCATCACGTAGTGGGCGGCGGGGTAGACGGGGATGAGGCTCTTGGTGATGTCCAGGCCGTACTCCAAGCAGGTCTGGTAGATGGTGGGAAAGCGGGCCTTCACGAAGGCGGGGTCCAAGTGGGTCAGGTCCAGCGTCACGGGACGGCCCCGCTGGGCCTGGATCTCCGAGACGATGGCCCGGGTCACCACGTCCCGGGGGGCCAGCTCCCCCTGGGGGTGGTACCGGTGGGCGAACCGCTGGCCCTCGGCGTTGCGCAGGACCGCGCCCTCCCCCCGCATGCTCTCGGAAAGGAGGAAGCGGGGAGCCCCCGGGAGAAAGAGGGCCGTGGGGTGAAACTGGACGAACTCGAGGTTGGCCATGACGAGGCCGGCCCGAAGGGCCATGGCCATCCCGTCCCCGGTGGCCACGGCGGGGTTGGTGGACTGCTGGTAGAGGCGCCCGATGCCTCCGGTGGCGAGAAGGACCGCCCGGGCCCGCACCGCCCGGGGATGGTTGTGGGCCTCGTCCAGGAGCCAGGCGCCGGCGCAAGCCCCCTCCTCCTCGATCAGGGCGATCCCCGTGTGGTAGGGCAGGAGGGTGATCCGCTCCTCCCGGGCCGCCGCCGCGGAGAGGACCCGCTCCAACTCCTGCCCCGTGGCGTCGCCGTGGGCGTGAAGGATCCGGCTGCGGCTGTGTGCCGCCTCCCGGGTGTAGTCCAGCTCCCCGTTCCTGCGGTCGAAGTCGGCCCCCCAGGCGATGAGCTCCTCCACCCGCCGGCGGCCGTCCTCCACCAGGACCCGAACCGCCTCCTCGTCGCAGAGGCCGTCCCCCGCCGCCAGCGTGTCGGCGAGGTGCCTCTCCTTGTCCTCGGGATCGGGAAGGGGGACGGCGATCCCCCCCTGGGCGTACTCGGTGTTGGATTCCCGGGGGGCGTCCTTGGTGGCCACCAGCACCCGCCACCCCGCCCGCGCCGCCTCCACCGCCCCCCTCAGGCCCGCGATGCCCGAGCCCAGGACCAAGAGGTCGCAGAGGAGGGGCGCATCCTGGCTCAAGGTTCGCGCTCCCAGGATCCCCGCGGCGGCCGGCCAACGACCCGCTTCAGCCCCATTCCTGCCTCCGGGGCCATTGTACGCAGGCCCGGCGCCGCCCAGCAACCGCCGCCGGAAGCCCGCAGCAATCGACCCCCCATTCAAAATTGTAAAACATACCCATTAAATAGGGACAGTTACCTATTTTTTCGGAAACCTTCCAAACCTTCGTGCCTTTTGGAGGGGGGGTCAGGAGCGGAAGCGCTCGCAAGGAATCAAGAAATGGTGCGCTCGGCGGGATTCGAACCCACGACCTTCGGCTCCGGAGGCCGACGCTCTATCCAACTGAGCTACGAGCGCACTGGGGTGAGCGACGGGGATCGAACCCGCGACAACCGGAGCCACAGTCCGGGGCTCTACCAGCTGAGCTACGCTCACCGCACGGGGCGAAAAACCGACCCGCCGGAATACCTTACACCGTAGGCCCCCTGTGGTCAAGGGCTGGTGAGGGGGAAGCAACCCGCCAAAGCCCACGGGGAGAGGACCATAGGGGGGCGCAGAGGCGGGCCCCGCGCCCCTCAGAGGAGGCTCTGGAGGTCCTCTCCCGTGAGTTCCAGCTCCGGTCCCCCCGGCGCCTCCTCCGCCGCTGGGGGCCCCAGCCGGGCCATGTCCAGGAGAAGCAGCACCCAGAGGAACTTGAGGAAGGCGAAGTGGGGAAGGGGTGCCGCCCGGAAGAGGGCCGAGAGGGGCCGGGGGACGGCGAGGGCGGCGGCGGCCTCCCGTTCGGCGGCGCCGAGGTCGAAGGCCGCCTCCACCTCTTCCAGGGGAACGACGAGCCCGAAGGTGCGCTCCTGGGCGGAAAAGGCCTCCAGGGGCCGCACCGTGTGGTCCATCCGGAGCACCCCCTGGCGGATCAGCTCCGGGGTGCGGAGGTTCAGGGTGATCCCCTCCTCCCCCGGCCCTACCCCCTCTTGGAAGGCGCACCGGGCTTCGGGAACGGGAAAGAGGGAGAAGACGATCTCCTTGACCTGCTCCTTGACGGCCCAGACCAGCCTCTCCGGCGAGAGGAGCCCCATCTCCACCAAGACGGTCCCGAAGCGCTTGCCGGGGGCCACGGCCCGGGAAGCGGTGAAGAAATCGGGCACCGCCAGCACGCCGCGCCGGATGAGCATCTCCCCCAGCCGATCGTTGCGGTCGTTGGAGGAGGCGAAGACGACGCGCCCCTCCTCCAGGAAGAGGCGCTTTTGAAAGGCCCCGGCCGACACCGAGAGGACACCGGTGGACCGGGCCTTGAAGTGGCGGGAGAGCAGCAGGGGAAGTCCTCCCTCCTCGCACCGGTTCTCCACGCTTTCCTCCCCGCGGCCCCTGGAGGCCCTTCGCCGGCCCCCCCGCTGGCCCCCCGGGAATCCCTGGCGGTATAGTATCGCCGAAAAGGGAGGTTCGCCATGGAGAACTGCCTCTTCTGCCGGATCGTCAAGGGGGAGATTCCCGGCCGGAAGGTCTTCGAGGACGACAGGGTCTTCGCCTTCGAGGACATCCATCCCCAGGCGCCGGTCCATATCCTGGTGATTCCGAAGAAGCACATCCCCACCCTCAACGACCTCACCGAGGAGGACGAGGGGCTCATGGGCCACCTCCTTCTCGCCGCCTCCCGCATCGCCCGGGACCGCGGGCTCGACTCCCAGGGGTTTCGCCTCAACGCCAACTGCCTGGAATCGGCCGGCCAATCGGTCTTCCACGTCCATTTCCACCTCTTGGGAGGGCGCCCCTTCGGCTGGCCCCCCGGCTGAGGCCCCTAGGGGCGACGGGGCCTTGGGCCCTGTGGTATGCTGGGTGTTGCTCCGCCGGGCGGCGGAGGGGGCCCGAATAGAAGGGCCCGGTCCGCCGTTTCCGGTTCTGGACGGGGAGGACCATGGCTCCGGCGCTGAGGGTCGAGACCTTCGAGGTCGGCCCGTTGGAAAACAATACCTACCTCGTGGTGGACGACGCCTCCCGGGAGGCGGTGGTGGTGGACCCCTCCATGGGCAGCGAGACCGTCGCCGCCCGCATCCGGGACCTGGGGGTGAAGCTCGCGGCGGTGGTGAACACCCACGGCCACTTTGACCATACCTTTCACAACGCGCTGTTCGCAGAGGAGTTCGGAGCGCCCGTCCTCCTCCACGAGGGGGATCTGGAGCTCCTGCGCAGCGTGGAGGCCCACGCGGCCCTCTTCGGCTTCCGGGTCCGGAAGGGCCCGGATCCCTCGGCCTTCCTCCGTCCCGGCCAGCACCTGGCGGTGGGTTCGGGAACCCTTCGGGTGGTCCACACCCCCGGCCATTCGCCGGGCGGGGTGTGCCTCGTGGGGGAGGGCTTCGTTCTGGCGGGGGACACCCTTTTCGCCCAGTCCATCGGGCGAACCGACCTTCCGGGTGGAGACTTCGATACGCTGGTCCGCTCCATCCGGAGGGAGCTCTTCACCCTTCCCGACGCCACCGAGGTCTTGCCGGGCCACGGGCCTTCCACGCTCATCGGCTACGAGAAGCGCCACAACCCCTTCGTGAAGGGGTTGGGCCCGAGGGCGGACTGAGGGACGGCCCCTCGGAAACGCCGGGGAGAACGACGGTGGAACAGGCCCCGACCATTCCTCTCCAGCAGGGCATCGTGTACGGCCCCGTGCGGTCCCGCCGGTTCGGGCTCTCCCTGGGCCTCAACGTCCTGCCCGACGAGTCCAAGGCCTGCTCCCTGAACTGCCGGTACTGCCAGTACTCCTGGACGGGCCTGCTCACGGCCTCGGGGGAGAAGGTGCGGGCCTTCCTGCCCTCCCGGGAGGCGGTCCGGGAGGCCGTGGAGAGGGCCCTCACCGACCTGGCCCGCCGGGGCACCCCCCCCGACGTCCTCACCTTCTCCGGCAACGGCGAGGCCACCCTCCACCCCGACTTCCCCCTTCTCGTCGAGGATCTCCGGGAGCTCCGGGACCGCCTCGCCCCCGCCTGCCGGACGGCCATCCTCTCCAACGCCACCACCGTGGACCGGGAGGAGATCCGCCGGGCCCTCCTCCGCCTGGACGATCCGGTGCTGAAGCTCGACACGGGACGGGAGGAGACCTTCCGGCGCCTCAACGCCCCCGCCCCGGGGGTCCGCTTCGACGCCATCCTGAACGGCCTGCGCGCCCTCGGCTCCGCCGCCGTCCTCCAGGCCCTCTTTGTCCGAGGCTCGGTGGACAACACCACCGGCGAGGAGGTGGAGGCCTGGGCGGACGCCGTCGCCTCCGTTGGCCCCCGTTACGTACAGATCTACACGCTGGACCGCGGCCCCGCCGACCGGGGCCTTTTCCCCGTGGACCTTCCCCGCCTCCACGCCATCGCCCGAACCCTGGAGGAGCGGGCGGGGGTGCCGGCGCGGGTCTACGGGTGACCTCTCGAAAGGAGACACGGCCATGCCGGCCAGCCTGATTTCCCTTCTCCTCGCCGCCCTCGCCGGAGCCGCCCTGGGCGTCCTGGCCGGGTGGATGCTCTGCAACCGCCTGGGCGCCCGGTCCCTGGAGCGGGCCCAAAAGGAGAGCCAACGGCTCCTGGAGGATGCGGCCCTCCAGGCGGAAAACCTTCGAAAGCTCGCCCTCGCCAAGGCCCGGGAGGAATTCGAGGCCGAACGGAATGCGGCGGAGGAGGACTACCAGAAGCGGTACGAATCGGTGAAGAACATCGAGCGGGCCATGAACCGGCGGGACGCCAAGCTCCAACAGGTGGCCCGGGAGCTGGAGCGCCGGCGGGGAGAGCTCGACGAAGTGGAAAAGAAGCTGCAGGAGGGGTTCCAAGCCCTCTCGGCCAAGGAGGACGCCCTGAAGGCCCGGGAGGTGGAGTTCGTCGAACGCCTGGAGCGGGTGGCGGGCCTCTCCGCCGAAGAGGCCAAGCGCCAGCTCCTGCAGACCTTCAAGACCGAGGCGGAGCACGAGGCGGCCGCCCTCATCCGCCAGATCAAGGAGGACGCCCAGCGCACCGCCGAGACCGAGGCCCAGAAGATCGTCACCCTGGCCATCGAGCGGGTGGCGGCGGACCAGGTGGTGGAGCGCACCACCAGCCAGTTCCGCCTGCCCGACGAGGGCATCAAGGGCCGCCTCATCGGCCACGAGGGGCGGAACATCAAGTATTTCGAGGAGCAGACGGGGATGCAGCTCCTCATCAACAACGACGATCCCAACACCGTCGTCATTTCGGGCTTCAACCCCGTCTCCCGGGAGGTGGCCCGGCAGGCCCTGGAGCGGCTGGTCCAGGCCGGCAAGATCCACCCCCGCAAGATCCAGGAGGTGGTCCAGAAGGTCCAGAAGAAGGTCCAGCGGGAGATCATCCAGGCGGGGGAGGAGGCCTTCCGCCGCCTGGGGCTGGAGCAGGGCCATCCGGAAATCGTGAAGCTCCTGGGCAAGCTGAAGTACCGCACCTCCTACGGGCAGAACGTCCTCAACCACTCCATCGAAGTGGCGGAGCTCTGCGGCACCATGGCCGCCGAGCTGAAGCTGGACGTGGACCTGGCGCGGCGGGCCGGGCTCCTGCACGACATCGGGAAGGCCATCGACGTGGAGCGGGAGGGGACCCACCCCGAACTGGGCGGCGAGGCAGCCCGCAAGTACGGGGAACACGAGGTGGTGGTCAACGCCATCGAGAGCCACCACGAGGACGTGGAGGTGATCCACCCCATCTCCATCCTGGTGGCCGTCTGCGACGCCATCTCGGGCTCCCGCCCCGGCGCACGGCGGGCCTCCCTCACCGACTACATCCGGCGCATCGAGACCCTGGAGGGCATCGTCAACGCCTTCGAGGGTGTGGAGCAGTCCTACGCCCTCCAGGCGGGACGGGAGGTTCGGGTCATCGTCAAGACCGACCGGGTGGGGGACGACCGGCTCCCCTTCCTCACCTCCGAAATGACCAAGAAGATCCAGGAAGAGATGGATTACCCCGGCCGCATCCGGGTCACGCTGATCCGGGAGATGAAGGCCGTGGAGTACGCCGGATAGGGGGCGGCCGATGGAACGGGTTGCACCGGCCCTGCGGGAAGGGGACGGCCTCCCCTCCCTTCCCCGGGAGCGCGTTATGGACCGGGCCCTCCTGCCCATCGTGGAGAAGGTCGAGGCGGGGGAGCGCCTCTCCTTCGCCGATGGCCTCACCCTCTTCCGCTCGCCGGACCTCCTCACCGTGGGGGCCCTGGCCAACCGGGTTCGGGAGGCCCGGAACGGCAACGTCGCCTACTTCAACGTCAACCGCCACATCAACCACACCAACGTCTGCATCACCGGGTGCACCTTCTGCGCCTTCGCCCGAAAGCCCGGCCAGGAGGGCGGGGTCCGCATGACCCTCGAGGAGATCCTGGACAAGGCCCGGCCCCGGGAGGGCGAACGGTGGGAGGAACTCCACATCGTGGGCGGGCTGGACCCCCACTTCTCCTTCTCCGACGTCCTCGCCATGCTGCGGGCCCTCAAGGCCCAGAACCCCTCGGTGCACCTCAAGGCCCTGACCCTGGTGGAGGTGGACTACTACGCACGGAGGGAGAGGAAATCGCCGGAGGAGATCCTGGGGGCCCTCCGGGAGGCCGGTCTCGACTCCCTCCCCGGCGGGGGCGCCGAGATCCTGGGCGAAGAACTCCGCAGGCGGATCTGCCCCAACAAGATCTCGGGCCAGAGGTGGCTGGAGCTGGCGCGGACGGCCCACCGCATGGGCATCCGCACCAACTGCACCATGCTCTACGGCCACGTGGAGACGGTGGAGGACCGGGTGGACCATATCCTCCGCCTGAGGGACCTCCAGGACGAGACCGGTGGCTTCATGGCCTTCATCCCCCTCCAATTCAACAAGGAAAACACCCCCTACGCCCACCTCCCCGACGTGACGGGTGTGGACAACCTGAAGACCCTGGCCGTCTCCCGTCTCCTCTTCGACAACGTGGACCACATCAAGGTCTACTGGATCATGGTGGGGCTCAAGATCGCCCAAGCGGCCCTCTGGTTCGGCGCCGACGACATGGACGGAACGGTGGTGGAGGAGCGGATCACCCACGACGCCGGGGCCACCACCCCCCGCGGCCTCGCGCTCCAGGATCTCCTCCACCTCATCCGCCGCGCCGGCCGGATCCCTGTGGAGCGGGACTCCCTCTACCGGCCGCGGAAGGTCTACCCCCCGGCCTGAAAGGGGCAAGAGGCCCGCTCCCTCGGCCCGACTCTCCCATCCCCCATCCCCCGCCCTCCGGGGCCTTTCCCAGGTGTGGCGATGGACGGACGGGTGCCTCCGGCGGGGCTCCGGACCCCGGGTGGGCCTCCTTCAACCCCGAACCCCCGCCATCCAAACCCAGCGACACGAAAACCCCCGCGCGCTCTTCATCCCCCAACTTTCTAAAAAG
>JBMFRA010000037.1:18854-20846 GCA_049968315.1 Acidobacteriota bacterium | reverse complement strand
GCCAAAGTAGACGCACGGGGCCGCCGGGCAACCGGCGGCCCTTTTCGTTTGGGGGAACGGCCATCGTCCTCCGCGGCGGACCCTGGTCGCCTGGGCCGAAAAGACCGGCGCCTGTAGCGGCCGATGCTGGCATCGGCCGAAAGAACCGGCCTTTGCAAGCAAAGGCCGCTACGAGAACCATCGGCCTTTGGCGAGCACAGGCCGCTACGGTCGGGGGGTGCCGTTGGTGCGGTCGAAGGCCGCACCGGCGGAAGGGGCCAGAAATCGGATAGAATCGCGGGGAGGGAAGGAGATGGACCCGAAAGCCGTGAACGCGGGAAATGCCCCCACGAGCCGCCCGCTCCGCTTCGCCGTCTTCGTGGTGGCCTACAACGCCGTCACCACCCTGGCGCGGGTGCTGGACCGGATCCCCGCCGAGGCCTGGGAACGCCTCGAAGAGGTCTACGTCTTCGACGACGCCTCCACCGACGACACCACCCTCCTGGGCGAGGGGTACAAGGCCGCCCGGGGCCGGGAGAAGCTGAAGATCTACCGCAACCCGCGGAACCTCGGCTACGGGGGCAACCAGAAGCGGGGGTACGACTACGCCCTGGAGCGGGGCTTCGACTACGTCATCCTCCTCCACGGGGACGGCCAGTACGCCCCGGAGCGGATCCCCGACTTCATCCGGACCGCCGAGGCCCTGCGCCCGGCGGCGGTCTTCGGCTCCCGGATGATGGACCGGCGGGGGGCCCTCCGGGGGGGCATGCCCCTCTACAAGTTCGTGGGCAACCGCATCCTCACCGCCTACGAGAACTTCCTCTTGGGAAGCCGCCTCTCCGAGTTCCACTCGGGCTACCGGATGTACGCCGCCGAGGCCCTCCGGCGCCTCCACTACCGGGCCTACACCGACGACTTCCACTTCGACACCCAGATCATCGTGGAGCTTCTGCACCAGGGCCTGCCCATCGTGGAGATCCCCATCCCCACCTACTACGGCGGGGAGATCTGCTACGTCAACGGCCTGCGGTACGCCTGGGACGTCTCCCTCTCGGTGCTCCGCTACAAGTTCTTTTCCCTGGGGCTGGTCTCCTGCCCCTGGATCGGCGAGGAGGCCCGGAGGAGGTACCCCGCCAAGCGGAGCCCCCTCTCCAGCCACGGGCGTGTCAGCCGAATGGTCCCGGCGGGGGCCAGGGTGCTGGACGTGGGCGCCGAGGGCTCCTACGCCCCCGTGCTGAAGGCCAAGGGGTGCGAGGTGTGCGGCATCAACGACCGGCCGCTGCCCGAGGAGGAGGCCGGGGCCTACGCCCGCTTCTGGGTCCGGGACCTGGACCGGGAGGGCCTGCCCCCGAGGGAGGAGGCGGGGCGCTTCCACGTGGTAATCTTCGCCGACGTCTTGGAGCACCTCCGGCGGGCGCCGGAGATACTCTCCCAGGCCAAGGACCTGCTCCTGGACGACGGCACCGTGCTGGCCTCCACGGGAAACGTGGCCCACTTCACCGTGCGCCTCTCCCTCCTCCTGGGCCGCTTCGAGTACCGGGACCGGGGTATCTTGGACCGATCCCACGTGACCCTCTACACGGGGAAGAGCTTCCGCCGCCTGCTGGAGTCCCAGGGGTACCGGATCCTCGGTCGGAAGGTGACCCCCATTCCCTTCGAGCTCTTCGCCGGAAAAAGCCGGACGGCCAGGGCCTTCTGGCGGACCGTGGAGTACGCCTACTACGCCGCGGCCCGGCTCTGGCCCTCCCTCTTTGCCTACCAGTTCGTCCTGCTGGCCGCGCCGGAGAGGAGGGCGGTCCATGGGGAGTGACTCGTCCCCCGGGGCCTTCGGGCGCGGCCGCGCCTGGCCGGCCCTCCTCCTGGCCTGCCTCACCCTGGCCTTCCTAAGCCCCCTCCTGCAGGCGGGGTTCATCCGCTACGACGACCCGGTGTACGTCACGGAGAACCTTCGGGTCCAGGCGGGGCTGACCCTGGAGAACCTCCGCTGGGCCTTCACCACGACCTACTTCGGCT
>JBMFRA010000037.1:10922-18754 GCA_049968315.1 Acidobacteriota bacterium | reverse complement strand
TCTACTACCCCCTCACCTGGCTCTCCCACATGGCCGACGTCTCCCTCTTCGGCCTGGACCCCCGGGGTCCCCACCTGGTCTCCCTCCTCCTGCACACCGCCTCGGCGCTGCTCCTCTTCCTGTTCCTCGACGGGGGGACGGGGGACCGCCTCCGCAGTTTCCTGGCCGCCGGCCTCTTCGCCCTCCACCCCCTCCACGTGGAGAGTGCGGCGTGGATTTCCGAGCGGAAGGACGTCCTCTCGGTCTTCTTCCTCTTCCTGGCCCTCCTGGCCTACCTCCGGTACGCCCGGCGCCCGGGAATGGGCCGCTACCTGCCCGTCTTCCTGCTTCTCCTGGCCTCCCTCTCCGCCAAGCCCACGGCGGTCACGGCCCCCTTTCTGCTCCTCCTGGTGGACTACTGGCCCCTCGGACGGCTGGCAGAGGGGCGGGGGGGGGCCGCGGGCCCCTTCCCGGTGGTGGGGTGGCGCCGGGCCCTCCTGGAGAAGGTTCCCTTCCTGGCCCTCTCCCTCCTCTTCGGCCTCGCCACCCTGGCGGCCCAGAGAAGCCTGGGGGCGGTGACGGGCCTCTCGGTCCTTCCCCTCTCCCTCCGCGTAGAGAACGCCGCGGTCTCGGCGGCGGCCTACCTGGCCAAGGCCTTCGTCCCCGCGGGCCTCACCGTCTTCTACCCCTTTCCCCGGGAGGGCTACCCTCCGGGAGAAGTCCTGCTGGCGGTGGCCCTCCTGGGCCTCGCCACCGCCGCGGCCCTGCGGGAAGTCCAGCGCCGCCCCTTCCTCTTCACCGGCTGGTTCTGGTACCTCGTGGCGCTGGGGCCCATGCTGGGCATCGTGCAGGCGGGGAGGCAGGCCATGGCCGACCGGTACACCTACGTGCCGCTGGTGGGGGTGTCGGTGGCTCTCCTCTGGGCCCTTCCCGCCGCCTCCGGGGGGGCCGCCCGCCGGGCCTTCGCGGCGGCGGGGGCCCTCGTGCTCCTCCTTCTGGGTGCCCTCTCCTTCCGGCAGGCCCGCTTCTGGAAGGACGACGGGACCCTCTTCGGCCATGCCCTCGCCGTGACCCCCCACTCCTACCTGGCCCACTGGAACGTCGGGATGGTCCGGTTGGAGGAGGGGCGCACCGCCGAGGCGGAGGCCTTCTTCCGCCGTGCCCTCCAGTTGGAACCCCGGTGTACCGAGGCCAAGGTGAACCTGGCGATCCTCCTGCTGCAGCGGGGGGAGGAGCAGGGCCTCGGCCTTCTGGAGGAGGCGGTGGCGGAGGCGCCCCGGTTCACGGCGGCCCGCCTCAACCTCGCCTCGGCCCTCTGGCGCCGAGGCCGCCTCGGCGAGGCGGAGGCCCAGCTCCGGGCGGCGGTTTCCAGCGACGGGGAGTCGGCGGAAGCCCTCCGCCGGCTGGGGGCCCTCCTCCTCGACCCCCGGCGGGAAGGCGGTCCCCGGCCGGCGGAGGCCGTTTCCTTCCTGGAGAGGGCCGCCCGGATCTCCGGCCGCCGGGAGCCGCGCATTCTGGTCCAGCTGGCGGAGGCCCAGAGGGCCGGCGGGAAGGAGGAGGCGGCCCGGGGGACGGCCCGGGAAGCGGTGGAGGAGGCCCGGCGGCGGGGGGACCGGGAAGCGGAGGCGCGGGCCGTACGGCTTCTGGAGGGACGGCGGTGAGCGAAGGAGGGACCGGCGGGCGGTGGAAGCGGGGCTGGGCGGCCCTCCTCCTCCTGGGGGCGGTGTTGGCCGTCTTCTGGCCGCTCTTGGGGGCGCCCTTCCTGCCCTACGACGACCAGGTCTACGTGACCGACAACCCGCGGGTGAAGGCCGGCCTGAACGGGCCCAACCTCCGGTGGGCCTTCACCGACCTCTCCTTCGGCTTCTACTACCCCCTCACCTGGCTCTCCCACATGGCCGACGTCTCCCTCTTCGGCCTCGACCCCCGGGGCCACCATGGGACCAGTGTCCTTCTCCACCTCGGCGCCGCCCTGATCCTCTTCGCCTTCCTGGACCGGGCCACGGGGCGCACCGGCCCCAGCCTCTTCGCCGCCCTCCTCTTCGCCGTACACCCCCTCCACGTGGAGAGCGTGGCGTGGATCGCCGAACGAAAGGACGTCCTCTCCACCCTGTTCTTCTTCGGCGCCCTCCTCGCCTACGCCGCCTACGGCCGCCGGCCCTCCCCCCTCCGCTACGCCGCCGTCTTCCTCCTCTTCGCCCTGGCCCTCCTCGCCAAGTCCATGGTGGTGACCGGGCCGTTCCTTCTTCTTCTCCTGGACCTCTGGCCCCTGGGGCGCCTGCCCCTTCCCCGGCGCTGGGACCGGCCGGGGAGGCAGGCGTTCGCCGCGGCGCTCCGGCCCCTGCTCCTGGAAAAGGTCCCCCTGCTCGGCCTCTCCCTGGGAGCGGGCCTGCTCACCGTCGCTGCCCAGCACCGCCTCGACGCCTTCATGCCCCTTCAGGCCTTCCCCTTCTCCGCCCGGGTGGGGGCGGCCTTGGCCGGCTACGCCGACTACCTCTGGAAGACCCTCTGGCCGGTGGGGCTGGTCTTCCTGCCGCCGCTCCCCGAGGGCGGCGTGCCGCTCTGGATGGCGGCCCTTTCGGCCCTGCTGCTGGCGGGGATCACCCTCCTCGCCCTCCGGGAGGCCCGGCGCCGGCCCTGGTTCCTGTCGGGGTGGCTCTGGTTCCTCCTGGTCATCGCGCCGGTCTCTGGGCTGATCCAGGCCGGACCCCAGTGGACCTCCGACCACTACACCTACGTGGCCCTGGTGGGGCCTTTCTGGGCCCTCTCCTTCGAGGGGGCGGGCCTCCTGCCCCGGCACACCGGGCGACGGCGGGCCTTCCTGGGGGCGGCGGGGCTCCTCCTGCTCGCCCTGGGAGCCCGCGCCTGGGACCAGGCCCGCCTCTGGCGGGACCCGGTGGCCTTCTTCGAAGCGACCCTCCGCCGGGTTCCCCGCCACTACGGCGTTCTCAACGCCCTGGGGACGGAACTCCTGGCCCGGGGCCAAGCCCGGGAGGCGGCGGAGGTGCTCAAGAGGGCGACGGCCCTCAAGCCCTGGGAGGTCTTCGCGTGGATGAACCTGGGCCCGGCCTTCGCCGCCCAGGGAAAGTTCCGGGAGGCGGAGGCCTGCTACCGGTACGCGGCGGGCCTCAGGCCCGAGGAACCCTCCGCCTGGTACTACCTGGGAAAGGCCCTGGAGGCCCAGCGGCGGTGGGAGGAGGCGGCGGCGGCCTACGGGAAGGCGGCCCGCTTCGCCCCCGGCGACCCGGCACCCTGGGAGGGCCTGGCCCGCAGCCTGCTTCGGGGCGGCATTGCCGGCGGGGAGGGAGGGCGGGAGGCCCTGAAGGCCGCGGAGAGGGCCTGCGCCCTCACCCGGGGGGAGAAGATCGGGCCGCTGGCCCTGCTGGTGGAGGCGCGCCGGGTCACGGGGGACCAGCCGGGGGCCCTTCGGGCCCGGGAGCGTGCCCTTCAGCTGCTGTCCCGGCGTCCCGATCCCGAGGGGGAGCGGCTCCTGGTGGAGGCGGCGGAGGGCCTTGGCGGCGCCCCAGACGCCTCCACAGGGCCCACCCCAAAAACAGCCCCCACGCCGCCACCCCCGCCGTGACGCCCCGGCGGCTCCAAACCGGCTCGAAGCGGAGGACCACCCGGTGGGAGCCCGCCGGAAGGGGGACCCCCCGAAAGGCGACGTCCGTCCGGTAGAGGGCGGTGGGCCTTCCGTCCACCTCCGCCTTCCACCGGGGGTCGTAGGCGTCGAGCAGGACGAGGAAGGCGGGCCGGGGGGCGGAAACCTCCAGTACAAGGCGCTCGGGAAGATCCTCGATCCACCGCAGGGAAGCCCCCGGCGCCGGCGGCCGGCCTCCCCCCGCGAGGGAGGGAGGGGCTCCCAGGGCCACCGCCGAATCGTAGAGACGCCCCTCCGAGAGGAGCCTTCGGAAGACCTCCAGGGCCTTCTCCTCTCCCGATACGGAGAGGACTTCCCCGCACAGGAAGGCCCGGGGACCCGCCTCGAGGCCGAGGACACGCACCCCGCCCCCCTCGCCGGGAACGAGGACCCACCCCACGTTCAGGAACTCCAGGAGGCCCCGCGGCGCCTCGGGCCAACAGAGAAAGAGGTGGCCCAGGTGGCCGCCGGGGCCGAAGGCGCGGGCCAGCGGGAGGGTTCCGGGGGGGTGGAGGACCGACGCCGTCCGGAGGTCCGGGAGGCCCGAGAGGAGGTTCAGGTTTGGTGACAGGAGGGGAGCGCCGGTCCGGGGGCTGGCGGGGGCCCAGATGCGGGCCGGGGAGCCCTCTTCCGCCCCGGCGGCCCGCCGGGGGAGGGTCCACCGGGGGGAGGCGGCGGGCGAGAAGCCAGGGTAGCGGAAGCCCGAGAGGGCCGGGGGGAGCAGGGCCCCCAGGAGGGCCAGGGCCCCCATCAGGAGGGTAATCCTCTTGGGATCCTGTTGGATCGTGAGCAGGAGCGCGCCGAGGCCGAAGAGAAGGACCATCCAAAGGGTGCCGAGGAGGGGGGCGCCGGGAAGGGCCGCCCGCTGGAGGAGGGCCCATGCGGTAAGAATCCCCCAGAGGGCCAGGGCCGTCCCCCGGAGAGCGGCAGGGAGGGGGGGATCGCCGGCCCTCCGGCCCAGGAGCCCCGCGAAGCCCAGGGCGGCCAGGATCGCCAGGGGAACCACGGCCAGCTCGTCCACGTGGAGGGGCGGGATGATCCCCCCCGCCCGGAGGAGCCGGAAGGGGAGGAGGGCGTTCACCCCCGGGACGGCCTCCAGCAGGCAGAGGAGCAGGGCCAAGAGGGAGGCGCGGGCCGGCCCGCCCAGGGGCCTCCTGCCCAGGGCCAGCAAGGCCCCCGCCCAGAGGAAGGGAGGCAGAAAGACCGTGGAGGAAGGGTCGAAGAAGGAGGAAGGGGCGTGGGCCAGATTCAGGGCGCCGGAGAGGCCGGCCCCCTTGTAGGAGGAGTACCGCAGCGCCGTGTCCAGGAGGGGGGCCCACTGGGGGGCTGCCAGGAGGGCCGCCGCGGCGGCGCAGAGGGCCAGCCCCGCCCAGCCCCGAAGCCTTCGGGGCGCCACGGGATGGAAGAGGAAGAGAAGGGGCACCCCCATCCCGAGGAGAAAGGCCGTTTCCGGCTGTCCCGAAAGGGCCGTGAGGGCCAGTGCGGCGCCGGCGGCCGCCCAGTGGAAGAGGGACCCGGTGCGCAGGGCCCTCAGGGTCCCCGCCGCCGCGGCGGGGAAGCACCAGTAGGCCCAGACCGAACTCATGGTCCAGGAGGCGCAGGCGAAGGGGCTGAAGGTCCAGAGGAGGGCCCCCAGGGCCGCCCCCGGCGGGGAGACCTCCGCTTCCCGGAGGAAGGCGTGGGCGAAGAGGAGGGAGAAGAGGGCCAGGAGGACCCACTGGAGGGAATAGGTGCGGGGGGAGGGCGCCGCCACGAAGGGGAGCAGGAAGGGGGAGAAGGGGAAGACCTGCCCGTTGCCGGTCCAAGCCCGGCCGGTTCCGGCGAGGGGGTTCCACCAGGGCACCTCGCCCCGCCGAAGCCGCTGGGCGGTGTAGAGGGCGTCCGGGTAGTCCATCAGGACGCCGGTGGGGTCGTCCCCCGGCAGGTGCCTCAGGAGGGGGGGCAGGCTTCGGGCGGCGGCCTGCCTTCCCCCCGTGAAGGAGGGCGCCAAGAGGTGGAAGGGCACGGCGTGCCAGCCCCAGAGGAGCGGGAGGAAGGTGAGCACCAGGGCCGCCCCGGGGAGGAGGCGCCACAGGGCCCGCCGAAAACCCGCGCTCTCCGGGGCGGCCTCAGCCTGCACCGCCCCCTCCGCCACCGGTCTCAACGCCGCCTCCCTTCTCCGGGCCGCCCCGGAGGAGCCATGGTACAGTAGGACCATGCGCGGAAGCGACGCGGCGCTTCGGCCCTCCGGTCCTTTTGGGGTCGGCCGCCCCCCCTTTCATCCGCCGCAAGCGCCCTCCCCCCTCTCGGTGCGGGAAGGGGAGGGGAGCGAAGGCCCGGAAAGCGGGGCGATCCTTGTTCTCCTCCTGTTCCTGGCCTACCTCCTCTTCCTGGCCCTCGCCTACCGTGAGGGATCGGTGGTCCTCTCCGGCGACGCCGAGGATTACCTGCGGCAGTCCCGCTTCGCCCTCTCGGACCTCCAGTTCTGGGTACGCCGCCCCTTCGTGGTTCCCCTCTTCTACCGCCTCTTCGGCCCCTCTCCCCTGACCCTGATCCTGGCGCAGGTCTTCCTGCACGCCGCGGCTTGGGGGGCTCTGGCCCTGGCCCTCGCCAGAGTCGTGCGCCCAAGGCTGCTCCAGGGAGTGGCGGCGGCGGGGGTGCTGCTCTTCAGCCTCACAGAGGAGGTCTCCCTCTGGAACCTGAACCTTCTCTCCGAATCGGTGGCCCATTCGTTGTGGGCCCTCTCGGCGGCGGCGCTCCTCGCCCTGGCGGGGAGGGCCGGGGGGGAGGATGGGGGTGGCAAGGCCGCCGCCTTCCTGGTTTTCGTGGTCCTGTGGGCCTTCACGAGGGACACCCACGCCTACGTCCTTCTGGCGGCCTCCTTCTGGCTGGCCGGAGCCTCCCTGTTACGCTGGAAAAGGGGGGCGGCCTGGCGCCTCGGGATGGCGGTGGCCCTGCTCTTTGTCGTGGTGTTCGGCCTGAGCCAGGCGGCCATGGAACGCTCCGAGCGAACGCCGTGGACCTATTCGCTCACCACCGTGGTCTGCCAGCGGGTCCTCCCCGACGGGAAGACCCGGGCCTTCTTTCTTCGGGAGGGGATGCCGAAGAGCCCGGTCCTGGAAGGATTTCAGGGAAGGTACAACGCCTACATGGCCAACCGGCTCTCCGAGCACCCCGACCTTTCCAAGGTGGACCCCTCCTTCGAGGAATGGGTGCTCCGGAAGGGGCGGAGGGTGTACCTGAAGTATGTCCTCTCCCACCCGATTGCCGTCTTGGGTTGGCTGTGGAGCGAACGCAGGGGGGCCCTTTCCCCCGTCCTCGACACGGTGAACTACGGCGTGGCTCCTGCGACGCTGGCCTACCTCCCGGCCCTCTCCTCCTCGGCACCCTGGCCGCCCCTCACCTCACGGGCCGCCGTCAACGGCCGGGTGGAGGTCCTCTCTCCCCTCTTCCGGTTTCTCTATCCCAAAGGGGAGTGGCCCGTCTGGGTGGGGCTCCTTCTGGCCCTGGCCTGCGCCGTCGCGGGAAGGAGCCTCAGGGACCGGTTGCCGTTGCTTCTCTGGGCCGCCTCCTTCGTGGAGGCGGCGGTGGTGGTCCTGGCGGACCCGGGGGAGATCGACCGCCACGCCGCCGGGGCGGCCCTGGGTTTCCGGGCGGCCCTTTGGCTGGCGGTTCTCTTCTTGCTCTGCCGGGTTGGCGAGTGGCGAGGATGGTACCGAGAAGAGAGGGCGCCGGAGGTCCTTCCCGCCCCCGCGACCTCGCCGGTGGGCCCGCTCCTTCCCCTGGGCCTCCTCTTTGGGGGCCTCCTCCTCCTGAGCCTCCGGGGAGAGACCTTTCTGCTGGATGGGGGGTCGGTGGGCCTCCTCTGGGAGGCCGGCGGCCTTCCTGGGGAGCCGGGGAAGGGATGGGCGGCTTGGGCAGTTCCTCTCCTGTGGGCGAAAGCCTTCGGGGCCAACCCGCTGGCGATGGTCATCGCCCAGGTGGCCCTGATGTGCGCCTCTTGGGCCTTCCTGGCGGTGGAGGTGGCGGCCTGCCTTCCGGGGCGGCGGGGGAGGCGAGGTGCAGTCCTCCTCCTCCTGGCCCTGGGGCTCACGCCCGAGGTGGGAGGGTGGGTCTACGCCGTCTCTCCCGTGCCCCTGGCCCTCTCCGCCGCCGCCTTCCTCCTCGCCCTCTCGCTCCGCGCCGCCCGCCGGTGGCCGTACGGAAGGGGCGGGGAAAGGGCGGCCCTTGCCGG
>JBMFRA010000037.1:0-10822 GCA_049968315.1 Acidobacteriota bacterium | reverse complement strand
GCCGGGACACCGCCGCCGGCGGGGGGAAGGATGGCGCCCGGCCGGAGCCTGGCCCTGGCCTTCTACCGCCTGGAGGCGCCCCCGCCCCGGATGAGCCTCCGGGAGCGCCAAGAGGCGGTGGGGCGAAGGGAGGCCGGGGAGCCGCTCTTTCGGAGACGCTACCTTCCGGAACTCTCCTCCGACGGGAGCCGGGCTCCAAGGCGCCAGCCGGCACGGCTGGCCACCACCCTCCTCTACCCCGCGGGGCCGTGGGTTCCTCCGGTGGCGGTGGTGCTGGCGGCCGCCGCGGCGCTCCTGGCGCCAACCAGGGAGAGGCGTCCTCTCCTCCTTCTCGGGGCCCTGGCGGCGGCCTCCCTTCTGGCGGGAGGAATCGGGGGGGGCACGGCGGCCTCGGCCGCCGCCGGAATGGCCGTCCGCGTGGCGGGCTGGGCGGGGTTCCTCTCGCTTCTTCTCGCAGGCCCCGCCTTCCCGGGCCGAAGTCGGGCCGGTTGCCGGGGGGAAGTCCGATGAGGCCGGCGGGAAGGGCGGAGGGAGGGTCTCCCATTTGGATCCTGGCGGCCTTCTGGGCGCTCCTCCTCCTCTCCTACCGAGGCTCCAGCCTGAACTTCGGCGGGGACGCCGGGGACTGGATCCAGATCTCCCAGGCGCCCCTCGGAAGCCTCGCCTTCTGGACGTACCGTCCCTGGGGGACCTCGCTCGTCTACAAGGTGCTGGGGAGCAACCCCTGGGCCATCCTGCCCTTCCAGGTCTTCCTCCACGGCCTCTCCTTCTCCCTGCTCGCCGTGGCCCTCCTCCGGTGGATGCGCACGGCGTGGGGGAGGGCCATCGCCGTGGCCGCCGTGTTGGGGATGGGGCTGAGCCTGGAGCTTCTCCTCTGGCCCTTCACCATCCTCTCCGAGTCCCTCTGCAATTCCCTTTCGATCCTTCTCCTGGCCCTTCTCCTCGAATACCTTCCGGCGGAGGACGTCGGCTCCGCCCCCCTCCTGCGGCCCGCCCCCCTTGCGGCCCTCCTGGGGCTCGCCGTCCTCTGGTCGGCCACACGGGACACCAACCCCTACACCCTGCTGGCCCTCGGCGGTGCCGCCGGGGCGGGGCTTCTCGTTCCTCCCTTCCGGCGCTGGGTGGGGCTCTCCCGGGGGGCGGTGGCGGCGGCGGTTCTTCTGGGGGCCGCCCTCCTCCAGATCGGCCTCGCCGGGAAGACCACCCGAAACGCCTGGAACTACAGCCTGACCGACACCGTCTGCGACCGGATCCTGCCGGACCCCGAAGCCCTGGCCTTCTTCCGGCGCGAGGGGATGCCGGTCTCCCCCTTGCTCATGTCCTTTGCGGGCCGCCACAACGCCTACATGGCCAACGCCGTCTCCCCCCTCTCGGACGAGAGTTTGCGGGACCGGGCCTTCGAGGGGTGGGTGAAGGAAAAGGGCCTCCCCGTCTACCTGCGCTTTCTTCTCCGCCACCCGGGAAAGGCGGCGGGGTGGCTGTGGGCGGCACGGGGGAGCCTCTTCTCCCCCTCTCTCCGGACCGTTGCCCAGGTGGGACCCTTCCTGGTGGTGCACCAGCGCGAGAACGGGCGGCGGGTACGGGTAGAGCCCCTCTTTTCCCGGGGGACCCTGCCGGGGGACTGGCCCGGATCCCGCGCCGCCGCCTTCTTCTTCTTCCCCCGCTGGAAGGAGTTCTGGGTGGCGGCCCTCGCCGTGGCCTGCCTTCCCCTTCCGCTCCTTCGGGGGAGGAGACCCCTGCCGCTGCTCTTCCTGCCGGTGGTCCTGGCCGGGATATCCCTGCTGCAGGCGGGTGTGGTGGGGCTGGCCGATCCCTGCGAGATGGATCGCCACGCCGTCCACCTCGCCCTGACCCTGCGGCTGGCCTTCTTCCTGGCGCTGGCCATGCTGCTGGACGCCTGGGCCGAGGGGAGCACCCTCCCGAAAAGGCTGGCCGAATGGGGCAAAATGCCGGTGGGCGATTGGTGGCGGCGGGGAAGGAGGGCCGGGTGAGCGCGCGGGCGGAAGGGGGAAGAGCAGTAGGCCGCCTCGTCACGGCGGCCCTGCCCTTCGCCGTTCTCTTGGGTCTGTGGGGCTGGCTCTTCTTCCCTGTGCTTTTCCGCGGCGAAAACCTGATGGGCTACAGGCTTCTCGACCCCCGCTACACGGGGCTCGACCCCGCCCTGGCGAAGCGCAGCCTCTTCAACCGCCTCCCCAGCCAGGACGCCTCCCTGCTCCAGACCCACCTTCCGCTCCAGTACTTCCTCGCCGGCCACCTTCGGGGCGGCCACATCCCTCTTTGGAATCCCTTCATCGGATGCGGTGCACCGGTGGCGCCGGACCCCCAGTACAAGCCCTGGAATCCCTTCTTTTGGCTCTTCTTCCTGGCCCCCTCCCCTTGGACCTTCTCGCTGGGAATCGCCCTCCTCTCCCTCTTCGGTGCCCTGGGGTGGGGACTCCTCCTCCGGCGCTGGAACCTTTCCCCGTGGGTCACCGCCGCCGGTGCGGCCCTCCTCACCTGGAACCCCCTCACCGTCCAGACGGTGGTCCTCTCCAACCCCTGGGCGGCGTGGGTCTTCCCTTGGGTGCTCCTGGCGGTGGAGGCCTACGCCTCCGGGAACGGGGCCGGGCTTCCCCTGGCGGCGGCGGCCTCGGCGTTGATGGTCTATGCGGGCCACCCGCTGAGCGCCGTCCTTCACACGGCGCTGGCCGCGTCGTTCCTGGCCTTTCGCCTGGGCCGCGGTGAGCGCCGGCGCCTCCTGGGGGCCCTGGTGGTGTGGGGGCTGCTGTTGTCGGCCTTGGTAGCCGTCCACCTCCTTCCTCTGGCCGCCGACCACGGCACCTATTGGAGCTACAAGACCGAGTGGGATGGGGGCCCCTACCATTCCTGGCTCTCCCTGGCCAACCCGAAGAGCGAGATCTACGTCCCCCTGCCGCTCTGGGGCCTGGCCCTGGCGGGGCTCGCCGGGAGCCTTCGGCGGGAACGCCTCTTCTTTGCCGGGGCCGCGGCCTACGGCGCGGTGGTCATGTTCCCGTGGGTCGGAGGTCCCTTGCGGTGGCTCCTGACCTTCGGCGGGATGCTGGTGGCCCGGTACGGAGCCGAAGCCTTCTGGTTCGGCCTCCTGGGCCTTTCCATCCTGGGAATGGAGGGCCTGGCGGAGGAGCGGGCGTGGAAAGAGCGGGGGAGGCTTCTGCGCTGCCTGGTGTACGGTTCGGCTTGGTACTTGGGGCTTGGGTGGGTCTCGGTGCTCACCGACAGCCTCTTCTGGCCCCAGGTCTACCGCCGCCTGTTCCGGTGGGAAGTGGCGGCCCTCGTGCCCCTCCTGCTGCTGGCGGTCCTACCCCCCGGCTTGGCACACCTCCGGAAGGCCCTGCGCCCGGCCATCCTGCTGCTGGTTCTTCTCCTTTCCCAGCTCCCCCACGGCCTGTGGCGGTACTATTCCGCCGTGGACCTGGTGGCGGAGCCACCGGTACTGGTCCGGAAGATCCAGGAGCAGCGGCGATCCCAAGCCGGGGTACGGTGGATCGGTTCCTACACGAGGTTGGACCTCATGGCCGTGCTCTGCCCCAACCAGTCCCTGTTGTGGGGCCTGGAGGACGCCCGGGCCACCACCCCCCTCATGCTGGGGAACTTCAGGCGCTTCGCCTCCCACTACGACATCTGGGGCCTCTTCGGTACCTACGCCTTCTTTCCCCGGCAGGACGAGAGCCTTCTGGCCTTTCTGGGGGTGAATTGGCTCGTGGCCAGTCCCGGGCGGGAGGTGGAGGGGCTCCAGACGGTGGCCCAGGCCGGCCCGCTGGTCCTGCAGCAGGTGAAGGGGCACCCCTCGTGGGTGAGGCCGGCGGTTGCATGGGAGGTGGCTTCCGGGGAGGAGGACCTCTGGCGCAAGACCTTCGCCTCCCTCCGTTCGGGGACCTGGCGCCATACGGCCGTCTTGGAGCGAGGGCCCGGCCTGGACCGGCCGGGGGGGACGGCGAGGATCCCCGAAGTGGCCTGGATGGAAGGCGGCCCCAACCGGTGGTCGTGGAGGCTGTCGGGGGGGGAGGCCTGCGTCCTGCAGATTCTCATGAACCACCACCCCAACTGGCGGGCCTGGGTGGACGGGCGGCCGGTTCCCCTCCTGCGCGCCTTCGGGACCTTCATGGCGGTGGCCGTGCCCGCGGGGGAACACACGGTGACGCTCCTCTACCGCGAGCCGTGGTTCTGGGCGGGGCTCGGGGTGACGGGGGCCGGCTGGGCGGGGGTGGCCGCGTGGCTGGTCCGTTGGCGGGTGAAAGGGCGGAGGATTGCCGCCGGCGGAGAGAAGCGGTGAAGACGGCGTCGGAGGGCAGCCGGGCGGTCTGGACGGCGGCGGGGGTGGCCGCCCTCGTCTTCCTCTACGCCCTTCCCTTCTTCGTGGAGGGCCGTCCCCTCCTGCCGGTCCACTTCGAGTCCCCGGTGGTCACCGGGGTCCCCTCCCCGCCGGGCTTCCGCCGCACCACCGCCATGCGCTTTCCCGGCGCCGACGATTCCCCCCTCCTCCTCCACTACCCCAACGCCTGTCTCACCGCCCGGGCCCTCCGGGAGGGCACCCTGCCCCTCTGGAACCCCTACGCCGGTTGCGGCGTTCCCGCCATGGCCTCCGGCCAGGTCTACCCCTTCTGTCCCTTCCTCTGGCCCTTTTACCTCTGGCCCACCGCCTGGGCCTTCTCCCTGGGCCTGCTCCTCGCCCTTCCCTTGGCCGCCGCCGGCGCCTTCCTCTGGCTGGGACGCCTGGGCCTCCCTCCGGCGGGGCGCTGCTTCGGCGCCTTCCTGGCCGTGGCCAACCCCTGGCTCCCCGCCCTCCTCCTCTTTCCCAACGAGTGGGCCGGCGCCTACCTGGGGTGGGTGCTCTACGGCGTCCACCGGGCCCTGGAGGATCCCCGGGCCTGGTGGGCCCCCGGGGCGGCGCTGGGGGCCGCCGCCCTCTCGGGCCACCCGGAGACGGCCTTCTGGTTGGGTGCCGCCGCGGGCCTGTACGCCCTGGGCCTCTGGCTCTGGGAAGAGGAGGGGAGGCGGCCGGCCTTTGCGGCCTTCCTCGGGCGGTTCGCGGCGAGCGCCCTGCTGGCCCTGCTCCTCTCCGCTCCCCAGTGGCTCCCCCTGCTGGCCCGGCTCCCCGAGTGCCGCACCTACAAATTCGAAGGGGCCTCCGCCAACGTCTCCCCCGGCCTCTACCCCCTGACCTCCCTCTTCAACCCCCGCACCCCGGTCTACGTGAGCCCGCTCCTCTGGGGGCTTCTCTTCTTGGGCCTCCTGGGGCTCCCTTCCCGGAAGAGGGGCCCCCTCCTGCTCCTCCTCGCCGCCGCCGCCCAGGCGGTCTTCTGGGTGGTGGACCTCCCGGCGGTGGTCCATCTCCAGACCCTCGGCGGGCTCCTGCCGGGAACCTACGCCCGGCCGGTCCTGTGGTTCGCCCTCTTGGGCCTCGCCGCCGCCGGGGCCGGGCGCCTCTGGGAGGGAGAGGCCGGCGGACGGGGCCAGGCGGCGAGGCTCCTCGCCCTCGGAGTCCTCGCCTTCGCCGGCCTCTCCTTCGCGGACACCCTGAACGGCGCCCTGCCCTACCTCCTCCTGAAGCCCCGCCTGATGGGGCTCTACGGCGTGGGGCTCTTGGTCCTGGCGGCGGGGACCCTCATGGGGAAGGGCCACGCGGCCGCCGGCTTGAAGGCGGCGGGACTGGCGGTGCTACTTCTCTCGCCCCTGGCGGAGCGGGACGCCCCCTACGCCGCCTTCGCCGCCTCCCGGCCCGTGCTGGAGTCCTCGGCGGCGGTGGCGGCCCTCGGGGACACCGGGCCCTCTCCCCACGGACGGATCGCCGGCGTCGTGCCGGAGGGGGCCGGCCGGCCGGCCTTCTCTCCCAACCTGGGCACCCTCTTCGGACTGAGGGACGCGCGCCTCCTCGACGTCCTCCAGCCCCGGCGCCTCTTCCTGCTGGAGGAGGCCCTGGGCGCCCCCCGCCGGCGCCTCTTGGCGACCTTCCTCGCCTTCCCCGGCGTCCCGGACGAGGCCTGGGCCCGCCTGGGGGTGGAACGGCTGGCGGAGCCCGCTCCCCGGGGGTCGGGAATCGTCTGGCGCCCCGTCGAAGGGGCCCTTCCCCGGGCCTTTCTCGTCCACCGGGTCCGAAAGGCCGCCGACTCTCTGGAGGCCGCCCGGTGGGCCGCCGCCGGAAGCCCCGAAGCCTGGCGGAGTGAGGCGGTGCTGGAGGGATGGGAGGGGCCCGGCACCCTGGGGGACCCGCGGGGGGAGGGGGACGCCGTGGCGTGGCTCCGGGACGGCCTGGGGGAGGTCCGCCTCGCGGTCCAGACGGAGGCGGGGGGGATCCTCGTCCTGCTGGACTCCTATGCCCGGGGCTGGCGGGCCACGGTGAACGGCGAGCCGGCGACCCTCTACCCGGCCAACGCCGCCTTCCGCGCCGTAAAGGTCCCCCCGGGGAGGTCGGAGGTCCGCTTCGTCTACCGGCCCCTCGCGGTATGGGCCGCTCTGGCCCTCGGCGCGGCGGGCCTCCTGTGGGTGCTGGTTTCGGCCTGGCGCGGGTCGGGGGGATCGCCGTGAGCCGCGTGGGCACACCGCCTCGCCTCCGCGGGCAGGCCACCGCCCTCCTGGCGCTGGGCCTCCTGGCCCTGGCGCTCTTCTGGCCCCTGGCGGCGGGGAGGCACCTCGTCCCCTTCCACGTCTTCGCGGGGGACCCGGCCCTCGAAGGGCTGGACCTCGCCTCCGACCGCCCCGACTGGCGCTTCTTCGACACCTCCCCCGTGACCATGTTTTACGCCCAGAAGGCGGAGGCCGCCCGGGCCCTTCGGGAGGGCGAACTCCCCCTGTGGAACCCCTTCGCCTCCCTCGGAGCCCCCCTGCTGGCCAACGGCCAGAGCCAGCCCTTCGCCCCCTTCTTCCTGCCGTTCCTGGCCCGGCCCTCCCCCTGGGTGTACAGCCTGTGCATCGTGGCCCAGCTCCTCTTCGGCGGGTGGGGAATGGCCCGGCTCCTGGCCCGGCAGGGGTGCCGGCAGGCCACGGCGGCCTTTGGAGCCCTGCTCTTCGCCTTCAACCCCTACGCCCTCAACTTCTGCATCTACTCCGACGTCTGGGCCTACGTGTGGTTCCCCTGGCTCTTCGAGGCCGCCGAGGCCTGGTTGCAGGGCGGGGCGGGATGGCGCCGCCTGCCGGTCCTCCTGGCCCTGATGGCGCTGGGGGGACACCTGGAGGTGGCCTTTCTGGGGGCGGCGTCGGTCTTTCTGTTTTTGGCGGCGCGCCTGGTGCACACAAGGTGCACTTTGGAGAGATGGGGCCAGTGGGCCGCCGTGCCCCTCGTCGCCGCCCTCCTCTCGGCCTTCTGGCTCCTTCCCTTCCTCGAGTACCTCCTGAACGCCACCTCCCCCCGCTTCGGGGGGAACCAGCCCTACCCCTACCCTCCCACGGCGCCGTTCGTGGTGGGGGGGGAACTCTTCTGGGCGCCGGCCCTCGTCGCCCTGGCGGCGGCGGGCCTCTTCCACCCCCGGGGCCGGCAGACGGCCCTGGGGCTCTTCCCCGGCGTCCTCTGGGCCCTGGTCATGGCCTTTCCCTTCCCCGAGACGCTTCAGCGGATCGCCACCTTCGATTTCCTGAGCGGCCGCTACGGCCGGTCGGTCCTCTGGTTCGCCTTGGTCTGGGCGGCGGCCCTGGGGATGGAGGCGGTGGCGCAGGGGCTTTCTCCCAAGGGCCGGACCCTTTCGGCGGTCTTGGCAGGGCTCGTCTTTCTGGCGGGGGCGGTGGTCGAGCCTCCGCCCGTCGAGGTTCTAAACGCCCGGCACTGGGTGCCCCTCCGGGGGCCCACGCCGGCGGACTTTCCCGCCCTGCTGGCGGCGGGGGCGGCGGCCGTTCTCCTTCCCCTCCTGCCCCGTTCCCTCCTGGCCCCCCGGAGGGCCTCCCTCGGCCTGGCCGGCCTGGCCCTTACCTCCCTGGTGCCCTTCCATGCGGCCTTCGGGGTCTACTGGAACCGCTCCCACCCCCGGCCCGTTCCCGAGGTCCGGGAGGCGGCGGCGGGGCGGCTCTGGTTCGGCCACGCCGGGAGGTGGAAGTCCTTCCCCCCCAACCTGGGGTCGGCCTTCGCCATCCGGGACATCCGCCTCAGCGACCCCTTCGTCCCCGGGCGGCTCGCCGCCCTGGATTGGCCCCGGGCCTCCCACCAGGACCTCTTCGAAGCCTGGGACGAGAATCTGGCCCGCTTCGCCGGTGTGGCGGAGGCCTTCGAGGTCCTTCCCGGGCCGGGCGGTGCTCTGTACCTCCAGCGGCGTGAGGTGGCGGGTCTCGGGGGCCGGGCCTTCCTTTCCCTTCGGGCTTCGAGAGTCCCCTCCTCCCGCGAGGCCCTGAAGATGGCCCTGGAAGAGCCATTTCCTCGGGACCGCGTCTTTCTGGAGGAAGGCGGCTCCGATGGCCCGGCTTCGGCCCCCCCCTCCCCACGGCCGACTTGTGTCCCCGAGCTTCTTGGGGAGACGGCGGGAACCCAGCGCTGGCGGGTAGAGGCGCCGGCGGAGGGGTGGCTGGTGGTGCGGGACCTGTACTGGCCCGGGTGGAAAGCCCGCCTGGACGGAAAAGCGGTTCCCGTCGTTCCCGCCGACGGGCTCTTCCGGGCGGTGGCCCTTCCCGCCGGAGCCCACGTGGTGGAGTTCCGGTACCGTCCCGCCTCCTTCGGGCTCGGCGTGCTCCTCTCGGCCCTGGCCGCCCTGGGACTCCTCGGGTCGAGAAGGAGGGGGCCGTGAGGCGGCCTTCACGGCACGGCCGGGACATTCCCGCGCTTGCCGCGGCGGTGCTCCTCTTCCTGGCGGCGGCGGCGGTTCTGGTGGTGCGCTTCAGCCCCCTCGTGTCGGTGCCCAAGTGGGACGAGTGCCTCTACCTCTACGACAGCCTCCGGGTTCTCCAGGGGCAGGCCCCCTACCGGGACTTCTTCAACTTTACCCCGCCGGGGACCTTCTGGCTCCAGGGGCTCGCCCTCCGCATCGTCGGACCGGGCGCTCCCCTGGCCGCCGGGCGCCTTCTGGCGGCCCTCTGGGCCCTCCTGGCCGCACTCCTCCTTCGGAGCGTCCTTCGAAAGAGCGGATGGCCGCCCCTGGGGGCCGCCCTGCTGGCCGTCCTCTTCCCCCTGGTCTTCTTCCCCTTCTGGCCCATCGCCTCCCACCACCACTTCGCCCTCCTCGTTTTCCTCGCCGCCCTTCGGCTCCCCCGGCGGGAAGGGGGCCTCTCCCCGTGGGGGTGGGCGGGGGTGGGGGCCCTGGCCACCCTCCTCTTCTTGACCCTGCAGACGGCCTTTCTCTCCGCCTGCGCCCTCTGGGGAACCTTCTGGGCGCTGGGGGAGAGGCGCCGCGGCCGGGCCCTTCAGGGCGCCGCCCTCGGGGCGGCGGTGGTGCTCCTTCCCGCCGGCGGGGTTCTCCTCGGGCAGGGGGCGCTGGGGGGATTCCTTCGGGAGGTCTGGCTCTGGCCGCTCCTCCACTACCGGCGGGAGGGGGGCATCAACGCCGTGCCCCTCCTGGGGGATCTTCCCGACCGGGTCCGGTCCCTCTGGACCGTCCCCGCCGGGGAGGGGGGTCCGCCCTTCCCCGCCGCCCTGGCGGGCACGATGGTGTACGGGGGCATCGTGGCCCTCCTCGCGGCGGTGGTGGTCCTTCTCCTGGGGGAGGTCTCTCGGGCGCTGAGGTACCGGCGCTTGGAGGACCCCTGGCGGGCGGCGGCGGCCGCGGCCACGGCGGTGGAGGCGGCCCTCTTCCTCCTCGGCAAACCGGACTTTCTCCACGCCCTCCACGCCCTGGCCCGGGTCGGCCCCCTCTGGCTCACGGCGCGGACATGGAATCGAACACCGTCCCAAAGGCTCCTGGCCGCCTGGGGGGCCCTCCTCGCGGCATCGGGGCTCGTCTTCTTCGGAGGGGCAGGCCTTCGGAGGTGGGAGGCCTGGGAGCTCCGGGACCCCGACCGGGTGCTGCGGGAGGCCCCGGTGAACCGGTGGCTGCGGGACCAACCCTGGCTGGGGAAGGAAGACCGCATCGCCGTCTTTCCGGAGGGCGGGCAGGTGTACCTCTACGTCCGCCCCGCCGCCACGGGGTACACCCTCCTCTACCCCCCCTCCGACCGCTACCATACGGAGGGGGACTACCGCCGGGCGGCGGAAGAGATCGAGAAGGCCCGCGCCCGGTGCATCCTGCTGACGGTAGACCGGGAGGAGGAGTACGTGCAGTCCGCCGGCGCCCTCGGCCGCCTCCTCCGGGAGGAGTACCTCCCCATCGGCCGGGTGGGGGACGCGGCGGTATACCTCCGGAGGGACCGGTGAGAATCCGCGCCCCCTACTCCGGCTTCGCGGCGGGAATCTTCCTGGCCTCGGCCCTCGTGGCCCTCTTGCAGGTCAGCCCCGTGGTGACGCCGCCCAAATGGGACGAATGCATCGTCCTCTACGACGCCTGGCGGACCGTCTCGGGGGAGGTGCCCTACCGCGACTTCTTCAACTTCCTGCCCCCCGGCCCCTTCCTCTTCTACGGCCTCTTCTTCCGGCTTCTGGGGGCTCCTTCCTTCGGCGCGGCCCGGTACCTGGCGGTCCTCGCGGTCCTGGCCGCCGCCCTCGCCGCCGCCGCCGCCCTCCGCCGCAGCGGCCTCGGGGACGGGGAGTCCGCTGGCGCCGCCTGCCTCCTGCCGCTGGGCCTCTTCCCCTTCTGGGCCGTCCCCAGCCACCACTGGCTGGCGGCCCTGGCCTGGTCGCTCTTCCTGCTGGCCCTTTCGGGACCCGAGGGACGGGAGGTGCCCGCCGGGGGGTGGGCGGCCGCCGGCCTCGCGGCGGGGGCGGGGGGGCTCTTTCTCCAGAGCGACGGCCTGCTCC
>JBMFRA010000036.1:0-20946 GCA_049968315.1 Acidobacteriota bacterium | reverse complement strand
TCGCTTGGGCAACATGCGGAAAAGCGTTGCCCAAAACGATCTTGGACAGCAATGGGCCCACCTCTTCATTGAAAAGATAAGCATACACCGTGCCGACAAGCACGCCTTTTCAACCCCCCCAAAAAGAAATGGAAAGCCCCGGAATCCCGGCGGGAAGTGTCACCCCAGGAAACAAAAAAAGGGGCGGGAGAGGCTTCTCCCGCCGATAGAGGGGTTAGGGCAATCGCACGTTCTCAGGGCCTTCGGCCGGGGTGCCCCACGCTCCCGTCCGGCCCGGGGCTTCTCTGCGCGCACCCCCCGCGCACCGATGCTTTAGCAAAGCTTCTGCCAGAATTTCATTTTCTGAAAAGGGCCCGGCTTTCCAAGGGCTTGGCCGCCGGCGGGGGCCGCCGAGGCCTCCAAAAGTGAAGCCTTCGAGTAACATGCATGTAACCAGAAGGTTACTTTTTTCCTCAGCCCCCCGAAAAGACCGCCCCCGCCTCCTCGGCGGCGAAGAGGGAGCGCTGGAAGACGGTGGAGCAGACCGCCTCCAGGCGCGGGTAGAGCCGGGCCAGGGATTCGGGAACCGGCTGGCGCTCCCCGGTGAGGGCGTACCGGAACTCGAAGGCGTTGGCGGCGGCCTGGCCCCGGAAGTGGTTGTTGAAGACCACCACCACCTCCCGGGCCAGGGTGGCCGCTTCCTTGGCCGCCTCCACCCAGGGTGCCAGCTCCGGCGGGGCGTAGAGGTAGTTGTACCGCTCCTCCCGGGAGGTCCCCTCCCGGAACCAGGCGGCGGCGTTGCGCCCGTGGAACCGGAAGTACGCGAGGCCGGCCGTCACCGCGCCGGTGGGGCCGAGGCACTGGGCCAGGGCCGGCTGGTCCACGTTGCAGAAGGCCAGGCCCCGCTCCCGGAAGAGCGAAAGGACCTCCCGCTTGCCCCACGAAGCGTGGCGCACCTCCACGGCGAGGGGGTAGGCGGCGAAGCGGCCGGTAACCTCCAGGAGGACCCGGCGGTTTTCCGGCGTGTCCCGGAAGGCCCACGGCCACTGGACCAGGACCGCCGACAGCCTCCCGAAGCGGGCCAGGGGCTCCAGCGCACGGTGGAAGGCCCGCTCGTCCACGAGGGAGGCCTTGCGGGTGTGGGTGAACCCCTGGAAGAGCTTCACCGTGAAGCGGAGGTTGGGGAAGTCGGCTACCCTCCGGACCCACTCGCCGGTGGTGAGGGGGGGCGGGATCCGGTAGAAGGTGCTGTCCACCTCCAAGAGGTCCAGCCGGGCCGCTAGGTAGGCCAGGGGGTCGAAGCCCCGTCCCGGCCGGGCCGGGTACACCGTTCCCTTCCAGTCGGGGTAGGTCCACCCGGCGGTTCCGACGCGGATGGGGACGGCGGGGCCGGCAGGGGCCATGGGGGTCACCTCTCCCTCGCCCAGACGATCTTGTAGGCGAAGCGGACCTCGTGGGGCTCCACCACCACCGGCGGGTAGAGGGGGTTCAGGGACTCGAGGAGAATGCGGCCCGAGGCCTCGCGGTAGCGCTTGACGTACTTGTCGCCGTTCATGAGGCCCACGACGGCGTAATCGCCGCTCACCGGGCGTTTCCGGGTATCCACCAACACCACCTGGCCGTCCTCGTACTTGGGCACCATGGAGTCCCCCGAGACCTCCACGCCGAAGCCGTTGGGGTCGGTGAACTCCGGAGGGCGCGGCAGGAAGTACATGCCGCCCCCGGCGGGGTAGCCCTGGTCGGTGAACTCCACGCCGGGGCCGGCGGAGGCGAAGGCCACCACCGGGACCTCCGGCGGCAGGGAGCCCTCCTCCGTCAGGGCCGAGAGGGGGACCTCCAGGGCTTCCGCGATGGCCTCCAGGGATTTGAGGGAGGGGGTGATCCTCCCCTTCTCGATCCGGGCGTAGTTGGGGGGGCTCCACCCCAGGCGGCGGGCCACCTCCGCCTGGCTGAGCCCCCGGGCCCGCCGCCATCCCGCGATCCTCCGGGCCAGTTCCATGACAGGCCTCCTTTACCCGAATTATAGTCACTTGTGACTATATTGTCAAGACCCCCTTCCGCCGGGAAGGGGGCGGCCCGGCGGCCGGTCAGGCCTTCAGAACCTCCGCCAGAACGCTGCTGGCGCGGCCGCCGGCGGTGAGGTAGGCGCCGGGGCAGAGGCGCCGGACCCCCGCCAGGAACTCACGGGCCAGATCCAGCCCGTAGGCCGCCTGGTCCTGGGGGGAGGAAAGGGCCTCCAGGCGGGCGAGGACCCCGGCGGGGACCTCCATGCCGGGGACCTCGTTTTGGAAGTAGAGGGCCTGGCGGAGGCTCGAAAGGGGAAGGATCCCGGGGAGGACCGGGAGGGGCGGGTCCCGGAAACCCTCGAGGAAGCGCTCCACCGTCTCCAGGGAGAAGACCGGCTGGGAGAAGGCGAAGGTGGCCCCGGCGGCGCAGCGCTCCTCGAGTTTCCGCCGCTCCGCCGCGGGGTCCCGGGCGGCGAGGCTCACCCCCACCCCCACGGTGAAGCGGGTGGGGGTGCCGATGGGGTTGTCGGAGAAGTCCAGCCCCCGGTTGAGGGAGGCGACGATCCGCACCAGGCCCGTGACGTTCACGTCGTTGACCGAGGTGGCGGAGGGGAAGTCGCCCAGGGCGGCGGGGTCCCCCGAGAGGGCCAGGATCCCCTCCACCCCCAGGAGGGCGGCGCCCAGGAGCTCCGACTGGAGGCCCAGGAGGTTCCGGTCCCGGCAGGTCATGTGGAGGATGGTGGTGAGCCCCGTCTCCTGCCGGATGAAGTGGCCCACGGCCAGAGGGGCCGCCCGCACCCGGGCCATGGGGTTCTCCGCCAGGTTCACGGCGTCGGCCCCCGCCCCCTTGAGGAGGCGGGCCGACTCCACCGCGGGCCGGGCGTCGGCCCCCCGGGGTGGGTCGATCTCGCAGGAGACGACGAAGCGCCGGCCCAGCAGGGAGAAGAAGCCCCCGGCCTCCCGGGGGGGTGCTTCGGGCGGCGGGGGGATCTCTTCCACAAAGAGGCGGCCCTCCTCCGACGCCTTCCGGCGGAGGGGGCGCCGCCCCTTCAGCGCCGCGGCGATGGCGGCGATGGTCTCGGGGGTGGTGCCGCAGCAGCCCCCCAGGATGTGGACCCCCAGGTCGGCGTACCGCCGGGCGTAGGTGGCCACGTACTCGGGGCTGGAGAGGTAGACGATCCTCCCGTCCACCTCGGCGGGGTAGCCTCCGTTGGGCATGGCCGAAAGGGGGTGGTCCACCCGGCGGGCCATCTCCTCCACGAAGGGGAGCAGGTCCGCCGGCCCCTGGGAGCAGTTGAGGCCCACCACGTCGGCCCCGGCGGCGGCCAGGCGCCGAAGTCCCTCCACGGGGGAGTCACCGAAAAAGGTCCTTCCCTCCCGGCCCACCGTGAGGGAAACCAGCACGGGGAGGTGGGGGGCCGCCTCCCGGCAGGCCTCCAGGAAGAAGAGGGCCTCCAGGACCGAGGACTGGGTCTCCACCACGAAGAGGTCCGGTTCCGCCGCCGCCAGGGCCCGGACCTGTTGCCGGCAGACCTCGCGGGCCTCCTCCTCGGTGACCTCTCCGTAGGGCCTGAGCATCACCTTGAGGGGCCCCACCGAGGCCCCCACCCACGCCGGGGAGCCGTGGGCGGCCCGCCGGGCCAGCTCGACCCCCCGCCGGTTGATCTCCTCCAGGCGGTCCTCCAGGCCGTGCCGGGAGAGGTGGAGGCGGTTGGCCCGGAAGGTGTCGGTGGTGAGGAGCTGGGCACCGGCCCGGAGGTAGTCCCGGTGGAGCTCCTCCACCAAGGAGGGGTGGGAGAGGACCGCCGACTCCACGGGAAGGGCCGCCGGAAAGCCGCGGGAACGCAGGAGGGTCCCCACGGCCCCGTCGGCCACGATCAGCGATTCGGCCATCCACGCCCGGAGGGCTTCCCGGCGGTTCATGGCTCCCCTCCCGGACCCTCTCCGGCCGAGGGTTCGTGTCGGGCCTCGGGGTGGTGGAAGACGAGGCCCGCCGTGGTGGCTTCCGGCGCCATCATGTGGCCCTCGGTCAGGGTGATCCCCAGCCGCTCCGCTCCCAGCAGGCGCAGGAGAACCCCCTGGGCCTCGAGGCGGGGGCAGGCGGGGTAGCCGAAGGCGAAGCGCTCCCCCCGGGGCCGCTCCCCTTCGGGCCTCGCAGGGAAGCCCCAGGCCTCCCGAATCCGCCCGTGGACCCACTCGGCGGCGGCCTCCGCCAGCTCCAGGGCCAGGGCCTCCAGCAGGTAGCCGTCCAGGAGCCTTCCTTCCCGCCTCAGGTCCTGGGCCCGCTCCTTCACCCCCCTGCCCGCCGTGGCGGCGAAGAGGGCCACCGAATCGCCACCCCCCAGGGAAGCGGGGCGGACGTAGGCGGAGAGGCCGGGTAGGGACCTCCCCGGGGGTCCCGGAAGGGCGAGGACCACCGGATCCTCCCCCGGCGGGAGGAGCCGGATCGCCTCCCCCTCCGACTCGGCCGGGAGAAAGCGGTAGAGGGCCCCCGGCGCCAACGCCATGGCCTTTACCAGGGCGAGGCACCGCTCCTCCAACCCCTCGGCCCTGAGGTCGGCCTCCCGAAGGAGCCGCCGCACCGAACCGTGGAGTCCCCCGTGGCGCCCCAGGAGGCGCTGGAGGTCCACGTGGGGCCAGAGGAGACGGGGGGGAATTTCGGGAAAGGCGTGGACCTCCACGTCGGGAGGTGGCAGGGGTTCCACCGGCCCGGTGACCCGCCCGGTTCCAGGGGTGGAGGCGGGCCTCTCCGCCCGGGTCCCCTTCCCTTTGGGGGGGGCGGCAGGGGAAGGCCCCTCCCCCCGGGCGAAGGCGTTGAGCAGGAAGAGCCCCTCCATGGCCGTGGGGGCGAAGGCCACGGGGCCTCCGTAGGCGGGGGCGATCTCCTCCTCCACGAAGCGCCGGTCCAGGGCGGCGCCCCCCGCCAGCAGGAGGGGTGCGTTGAGCCCCCGTTCCTTCAGGACCCGGGCGGCGGCGGCCATCTCCCAGGCGCTCCGCACCAGGAGGCCCGAGAGGCCCACCGCCAGGGGGCGGTGCTCCTTCACCGCCTGGGCCAGGGTTCCGGGCGAAACCCGCGTTCCCAGGTCCACCACCCGGTAGCCGTTGTGGGCGAGGAGGGTGGCCACCAGGTTCTTCCCGATGTCGTGGACGTCCCCCCGCACCGTGGCCAGCACGGCGGTTCCCCGCGCTGGGACCGCTTCCCCCCCCAGCCGTTCCTCGAGAAAGGCGGCGGCGGCCTTCATCACCTCGGCGGAGGCCAGAACCTCCGCAACGATCTTCTCGCCCTTCGCGAAGCGGCGCCCCACCTCGTCCATGGCCTCGAGAAGAAGGCCGTTCAGGAGTTCAAGGGGCGCCGCGCCCTTCTCCAGGAGGGCCCCCAGGGCCTCCTCGAGCCCCCTCCGGGAACCTTCGGCCACGCAACGCCGCACCGTCTCCTCGCAGCTCTCCCGGGGGGCCGCCGGCCGCTTCCGGGGCGGGGCGGCGCTCCGAAAGCGCTCCAGGAAGGCCCGGAGGTCCTCCTCCTCCCCGCGGAAGAGGAGGGCCTCCGCCAGTGCGCGGAGCTCCGGCTCCAGCGAGGCAGCCGGTTGCAGGGCCTCGGGGTTGGCGATGGCCACGTCCAGGCCCGCTTCCGCCGCCCGCTCCAGGAAGACGGCGTGGAGGACCTCCCGGGCCGGCGGGGGCAGGCCGTAGCTCACGTTGGAAAGGCCGAGGAGGGTCGGCGACAGGGGGAATTCGGCCTTGAGCCGCCGGAGCGCCTCCAGCGTCTCCCGGGCCGCCCCCTTGAACTTCCCGTCCCCCGTGGCGCAGGGAAAGACCAGGGGGTCGAAGAAGACCTCCTCGGGCCTGAGGCCCAGCTCCTCCGTCAGCAGGCGGTAGGCCCGCCGGGCGACCTCCAGCTTCCGTTCGGCGGTGACGGCCATCCCCCCCGGATGGTCGTCCAGGGTCTGGACCACCAGCGAGGCCCCGTACCTCCGGGCGAGGCGGGCCATCTGCCGGAGCCGCGCCCCGCCGTCCTCCAGGTTGGCGGAGTTGAGGAGCCCGCGCCCGGGGCAGCGGCGAAGGGCCGCCTCCGCCACTTCGGGGTCGGTGGTGTCGATGAGGAGAGGCACCCGGACCCTGGGGAGGAGCGCCGTCAGGAAGGCCTCCATGGCGGCCTTCTCCCGGCGGCCCGGCTCCTGCAGGCAGACGTCCACCAGGCGGGCTCCCGCCTTCACCTGGTCCCGCGCCACCTCCGCCGCCTCGTCGAAGCGGCCCTCCCGGAGCCTCCGGCGGAAGGAGCGGCTTCCCAGCACGTTGGTCTTCTCCCCCGCCAGGACGGGGCGGTTCTTTGCCGTGATCTCCAGGAAGTCCGTTCCCGAGAGAAAGACGCGGTGGTGGTCCGGAACCCGCCGGGGAGGGAGGCCCTCCAGGGCCTCCCGGAGGGCCCGGATGTGGTCCGGCCCCGTGCCGCAACACCCCCCCGCCAGGTTCAGCAGGCCCTTCCGGGCGAAACGCCGCATGGCCGCGGCGAAGGCGCCGGGCGCCAGCCCGTACCGGCCCCGCCGGTCGGGAAGCCCGGCGTTGGGGTAGCAGAGGGTCCGCGTGCGGGCCACCTCCGAGAGGGCCACCAACGGGCCCTCCAAGAGGCCGGGCCCCGAGGAACAGTTGATCCCCACCGCCAGGGGGGCGGCGTGCACCACCGAGGCGTAGAAGGCCTCGGCCCCCGGGCCGGCGAGGAGGGTTCCCCCCCTTTCGAGGGTGGCGGAAAGCAGGACCGGCAGACGCTGCTCCGTCTCGGCGAAGGCCTCCTGGATCGCCACCAGGGCGGCCTTGGCGTTGAGCGTGTCCTGGATGGTCTCCACGAGGAGGATGTCCACTCCGCCTTCCAGGAGCCCCAGGGCCTGGACCCGGTAGTGGCGCTTCAGCCCGTCGAAGTCCACGCCGCCCGAGAGGGTGAGGGATCGGGTGGTGGGGCCCATGGATCCCGCCACGAAGCGGGGGCTCTCGGAGGTGGAAAAGGCCTGGCAGGCCTCCCGGGCGAGGGCGGCGGCCCGGCGGTTGATCTCCAGGGCCCGCTCCGAGAGGCCGTATTCTTGAAGCACCAGCGGCGTGGCGCCGAAGGTATCGGTCTCCACGACGTCGGCCCCCGCCTCCAGGTAGGCGTCGTGGATCTTCCGCACGACTTCGGGCCGCGTCAGGACCAGGTGTTCGCTGCAGCCGGAAAGGGCCTCTCCGCCGAAGTCCGCTGCGCAAAGGCCCGCTCCCTCCAGGGCCGTCCCCATGGCGCCGTCCAGGAGGACGATGCGGCTCTCCAGGAGATCCAGCAAGAGCCGGGTTCTCTCGCTCACGCGGCCCTCCCTTCGTCCGGCCCCGCCCCCATTCCGCGCCGTCCTCTTTCCCCGCGCCCCAAAGGAAAAAACCCGCCGCAGCCGAAGCCGGACGGGTCGCGCACCTTCCGCTTTAGCTGCATTTCTAAAGCGCCCGCAAGCTGGAGCTCAAATCGGCGCTCGGCAAGGGCGAATCTAGAGCCTTTGGGGGGCCGTTGTCAAGCCTCCGCCGCCGGCTCCCCGCCCACCAGGGAGCCCACCTCCTCCCCCTCCACGATCCGCCGGATGTTCCCCCGGGCGAAGAGGTCGAAGATCCGGATGGGGATGCGGTTCTCCATGCAGAGGCTGATGGCGGTGGCGTCCATCACCCGGAGCCCCTTCTCCAGGGCCTCCAGGTAGGAGATGCGGGCGTACTTCCGCGCCGAGGGATCCTTCAGGGGATCGGCGCTGTAGATGCCGTCCACCTTGGTGGCCTTGAGGAGGAGTTCGGCCTTGATCTCGATGGCCCGCAGGGCCGCCGCCGAGTCGGTGGTGAAGTAGGGGTTTCCGGTCCCGGCGGCGAAGATGACGATGCGCCCCTTTTCCAGGTGGCGCACCGCCCGCCGGCGGATGTACGGCTCGGCGATGGCGTGCATGGCGATGGCCGTCTGGAGGCGGGTGGAAACGCCCTTGCGCTCCAGGGCGTCCTGGAGGGCCAGGCCGTTGATGACGGTGGCCAGCATCCCCATGTGGTCGGCGGTCACCCGGTCCAGGCCCAGCTCCTGGCCTTCGTTTCCCCGGAAGATGTTCCCGCCGCCCACCACCAGGGCCACCGAGACGCCCATGGCGTGGATCTCCACCACCTCCTCCGCCACCGTCGCAACCGCATCCCGGTCGATGCCGTGGCGTTCGGGCCCCATCAGGGCCTCTCCCGAGAGCTTGAGCAGGATCCTCTGGACCTTCGCCTCGCCCATGGCCGACCCCCACGAAAAAGGGCGGCCCGAAGGCCGCCCGTTCTTTCGCCGCTTCAGGCCTCGCAGCCCGAGGGCTTGAGGCCCTCGCCGAGGACGTACCGCTCGAAGCGGACCACCTTCAGCTTCCCGCCGGTCTTGGCCTTCAGGTAGGCCGCCACCCGCGTCTGGGGGTCCTTGATGAAGGGCTGTTCCAGGAGGCAGGTCTCCTCGTAGAACTTGTTCATCTTCCCTTCGACGATCTTGTCCGCGATGGACTCGGGCTTCCCCTGGGCCAGGACCTGGGAGCGGTAGATCTCCCGCTCGTTCTGCAGGACGGCCTCGGTGACATCCTCCCGCCGCACGAACCGGGGGGCGGAGGCGGCCACCTGCATGCAGAGGTCCTTGGCGGCCTCGGCGGTCTCGACGGCGCCTTCCTCCGGTTCCAAGTGCATCAGGACGCCGATCTTTCCGCCGGCGTGGATGTACGTGGCCACCAGGCCTCCCTCGAAGCGGACGAAGCGCCTCAGCTGGATGTTCTCCCCCAGCTTGGCGACCTTTCCGACGAGGGCGTCCTTCACCTTCTGGGAGCCGTCCCCCAGGTAGGGCAGCTCCAGCAGGGCCTCCACCGTGGCGGGAGCCTGCTCCGCCACCTGCCGCGGGAGGATGGTGCAGAGTTCTTTGAAGTCGTCGGTATTGGCGACGAAGTCGGTCTCGCAGTTGATCTCCACGAGGGCGCCGGTCTTCCCGCCGGCGGCGATGAAGGAGGCCACGCGGCCCTCGGAGGCGGCACGGGCGCTCTTCTTTTCGGCGGTGGCGATCCCCTTCTTCCTCAGGATCTTCACCGCCTCTTCCATGTTGCCCTGGGCCTCTTCCAGCGCCCGCTTGCAGTCCATCATGCCGACGCCGGTCTTCTCGCGGAGTTCCTGAACCATTTTGGACGTGATGGCCATGGGATTACGCCTCCGGTGCGGGGGCCGTGCGGGCGGGGGCCTTGCGGGAGGGCGCCCGGCGGACCTTCTTTTCGAGCGCTTCCAGTTTCTCCTGGGCGCGGGACTTTTTCTCTTCGGGGTGCTCCTCCTCCTCGGCATCGGCGGCGGCACGGTCCAGGAGGGCCGCCTGCTCCGCCGCTTCCGCCTCCCGGGCCTGGAGCATATGGCGTCCCTCCTCGATGGCCTCGGCGATCTTTCCGGCGAAGAGCTGGATGGCCCGCACGGCGTCGTCGTTGCCGGGGATGGGGAAGTCCGCCTCCTCCGGGTCGCAGTTGGTGTCCACGATGGCCACCACGGGGATCCCCAGCTTGCGGGCCTCGCGGATGCAGTTCTTCTCCCGCTTGATGTCCACCACGAAGAGCGCCTGGGGAAGCCGCGACATCTCGACGATGCCCGAGAGCATCTTCTGGAGCTTCTCCTTCTCCTTGGAGAGGAGGAGGCGCTCCTTCTTGGTGAGGTTGTCGCTGTTCTGGCCCGCCTCCATCCGGCTCAGCTCCTTGTAACGCTGGATCCGCGTCTGGATGGTGCGGAAGTTGGTCAGGGTGCCGCCCAGCCACCGCTCGGTGACGTAGGGCATCTTGACGCGGGTCGCCGCCTCCTGAATGGCCTCCTGGGCCTGCCGCTTGGTGCCCACGAAGAGCACGCGGCCGCCCTTGGCCGCCAGGTCGGTGACGAAGTCCGAGGCGTGCTTGAACTCGCGGAGGGTGTGCTGGAGGTCGATGATGTGGATCCCATTGCGCTGGCCGAAGATGTAACGCTTCATCTTGGGGTTCCACTTCCGGGTGAGGTGCCCGAAGTGGACGCCGGCTTCGAGGAGCTCTTTCAGGGTTACGGTCGCCAATGCCGCCTCCTGGGTAGGGCCGCGGACGGGGCGGAAAGCCTTCCGGCCAGGTACCCCTCGGGGGGTCCTTGCCCGCCCCTTTGCCTGTCCGCGGGAAACACGGGTTCAGGGCCAACGCCGGAGGGAAAGGGCTCCCCAGAGCCCCCTCCCCGGCGGATCAACGCTTGCTGAACTGGAAGCGCTTGCGGGCCTTGGGGTGGCCGTACTTCTTGCGCTCCACCTCGCGGGCGTCCCGGGTGAGCAGGCCCGCCGCCTTCAGCTTGGGCCTGAGCTCCTGGTTGTACTCCAGGAGGGCCCGGGAGATGCCGTGGCGAACCGCCCCGGCCTGCCCGGAGATACCGCCACCCTGGACGTTCACGAGGATGTCGAACTTGTCGGCGGTGCCGGTGAGGTTCAGGGGGATCTGGATCTGCATCCGGTGGACCGGGTTGGGGAAGTACTCCTCGAAGGGGCGCTTGTTGACGGAGATGGCCCCCTTTCCCGGGCGGAGGTAGACGCGGGCCACGGCCGTCTTGCGCCTGCCGGTGCCGTTGTACTGGATCACGCTCATGCTCGAAACTCCTGACTCAGCTCAAGGCCACGGGGAAGGGCGCCGGCTTCTGCGCCGCGTGGGGGTGGCGGTCCCCGGCGTAGACCTTCATCTTCCGGATGAGGCGGTCGCCGATGCGGTTCTTGGGAAGCATGCCGCGGACGGCGTGCTCGATCAGCTTGGCGGGCTGCTTGGCCAGGAGGTCCCGGGCGGAGATCTCCTTCAGGCCCCCGGGGTACATGGAGTGGTGGCGGTAGATCTTGTCGGTCCACTTCTTGCCCGTGAGGCGGACCTTCTCCGCGTTCACCACCACGACGAAGTCCCCCACCTGCAGGTGGGGCGTGTAGAGAGGCTTGTGCTTGCCCATGAGGACCCGCGCCACCTCGGTGGCGAGGCGCCCGAGGGTCTTGCCCTCGGCGTCCACCACGAACCAGTCGCGGCGCACCTCCCCGATCTTCGGAAACACCGTACGCATCTGAATCTCCTCGGTCTTGCCCCGCGCCGCACACGCTTCCGCCCGGCGCAAAGGGCCCTTAGTCTACTGGAAAAAGTGCGGTCCTGTCAAGGGTTATGGCCCGGCTCCCTTTTCCCCCCCGCCTCCTCGGTAGTAGGGGGTCTCCCAGCCTCGGCCCTCGAGGCAGGAGAGAAAGCTTCCCTCCCTGGCGGTGCGCTCCAGGAGGAAGAAAAGGCTCACCGCCAACCGGGGCAGAAGCCGCGCCAGGGGGCGGGCCAGGAGGGGGGGGAAGGGGTAGAAGTTCCCCCCCTTCAATTCTCGGAGGCGGAAGAAGCCCCCCGCCTCGGCGAAGCGCCGGAAGCCGTCGGCGGTGGCGCCCCGCACGTGGGGCCCCAGCCACTCGATGGAACTGGGCTGGAGGCCCAGGAGGAGCAGGACCCGGTTGTGGAGGGAGGCCAGGTTGGGAATCCCCACCAGGAAGGCCCCTCCGGGAGCCAGCACCCGCGCGGCCTCGGCGGTGATCCAGAAGATCTCCTTGGTGTGCTCCAGAACCTGGTTGGCCACCACCAGGTGGGCGGTGCCGTCGGGAAAGGGAAGGCGGTCCCGCTCCAGGTCCAGGGGAAAGACCTCCACCCCCTTCTCCCGGAGCGCCCGGGAGGCGGCGGGATCCACCTCCACGCCGCAGAGGCGCACCCTTCGCGGCGCCAGGGCCTTCTCGAGGAGGAGCAGGTCCGCCCCCGTCCCCGCCCCGAGGTCGAGGATGGTCAGCGCCTCGGGAAAGGCCGCCCGCCGGGCGTGTCCCGCCGCCATGGCCGCCAGGGTCTCCCGGCCGTAGTTCAGGATTTCGGTGCCGCCCTTCAGCCGGGCGAAGAAGGCGCGCATGCCGTAAGATAGCACGTGCCCGGCGCCGCCGGGTCGCCCGGGTGTGGAAGAAGGAGCGGAAACCATGCTGGAACGGCCTTCGGAGCCATTTCCCTCCCGGCCGGGCTGTTACCTCTTCCGGGACGCCCGGGGCCGGCCCCTCTACGTGGGCAAGGCGCGGAACCTGCGGGCCCGCCTGGCCTCCTACTTCCAGGAAAAGGTCTCGGACAAGGTGGCCCGCCTGCGGCGGCAGGCCGCCTCGGTGGAGACGGTGGTGACGGCCAGCGAGTGGGAGGCCTTCCTTCTCGAGAACAACCTCATCAAGCAGTTCCGCCCCCGCTTCAACACCCTCCTCAAGGACGACAAGACCTACCCCTTCCTCAAGCTGACGGTCCGGGAACCCTTCCCCAAGGCCCTCTTCACAAGGCGCGTCGAGCGGGACGGTTCCCTCTACTTCGGCCCCTTCGTCCCCGGCTGGCAGGCCCGGCGCAACCTGAAACTGCTCCAGCAGCACTTCAAGATCGCCACCTGCCGCGATCCGCTGGACGGCTCGCGCCCGCGGCCCTGCCTCTACTACGAGATGGGCCAGTGCTTCGCCCCCTGTGTGAAGGGAAAGGTCTCCCCCTCCGACTACGCCGCCGCCGTCGAGGCGGCCCGCCTCTTCCTCGAGGGAAAGGACCGCGCCCTCCGGGAGAATCTGAAGGCACGGATGGAAGAGGCGGCGAGGCGCCAGGACTACGAGACGGCGGCCCACTACCGCGACCTCCTCAAGGCCACCGCCTTCCTCTCCAACCGGCAGGCCGTGACCCGGCCGGGAGAGGGCCACTGGGAGCTCTTCGCCCTCTACGGGGGCGGCGGATCCTTCTTCCTCCACTCCTTCACGCTGGTGGACGGGAAGGTGGTGGACCAGCGCCACTGGACCCTCGACGCCCTGGAGGAGAAGGAAGAGGAGGTCTTTTCCGCCGCCCTCCTGCGCCTCTACGGGAACGCACCGGCCATCCCCGACGGGATCTGCCTCTCCCGGGACCTCCCCGACCGTCCGCTCCTGGAACGGTTCCTCGGGGAGCGGAAGGGCCGAAAGGTCCCCGTGCGCGTGCCCAAGCGGGGACCCAAGGCGGACCTCGTGGCGACGCTCCTCGAGAACGCCCGTCTGGCCTTCCAGTCGGGAGGCGACCCTTCGGCGTCCCTGAGGGAGCTCCAGCAGGTCCTCGGACTGCCCTCGCCGCCGCACCGCATGGAGGCCTTCGACATCTCCCACTTCCAGGGTGGCGAGACCACCGCCTCCTCGGTGGTCTTCGAAGAGGGACGCCCCCGGAAGGAGGCCTACCGCCGCTACCGCGTGAGGACCGTGGCGGGGGTGGACGACTTCGCCTCCCTGGCGGAGGCCGCGGTCCGGAGGTACCAGCGTCTATCCAAGGCGGGCGAACCCCTTCCGGACCTCGTCCTCATCGACGGCGGCCGGGGACAGATGGCGGCGGTCCACCGTGCCCTGGAGCGCATCCTCCCCGCCGTCCCCCCCCTCGTGGGCCTCGCCAAGCGGGAGGAGCAGCTCTACCGCTGGCCGGATCCCGAGCCCCTGGTCCTCTCCCGCGCCTCCCCCGCCCTGCACCTGCTCATGGCCTTGAGGGACGAGGCCCACCGATTCGCCGTGGCGGGCCACCGCGCCCGCAGGAGCCGCACCCGCCTGGAGTCGCCCTTGCTGGCCCTTCCGGGGGTGGGGCCGAAGACCGCCGCTAGACTCCTCCGGGCCTTCCTCACCACCGACGCCGTCCGCAAGGCGACGGTGGAGGAACTCCAGAGGGTGGTCGGCCGGGCCGCCGCCCTCAGGATCCGCGCCGCGCTGGAGGCACCCCCCGCAGACCGGCGGGAGGCGTGAAGCCAAAAAAAGAGCCCGCCTCGCGGCGGGCTCCCCCAATCCGATGGACAGGGCCTACTTCTTCGCCACGGCCTTCTTGGCGGCGGGCTTCTTGGCCGCCGGCTTGGCCGCGGGCTTCTTCGCGGCAGGCTTCTTCGCGGCGGGCTTCTTGGCCGCCGGCTTGGCCGCCGCCTTCTTCGTCGCGGGCTTCTTGGCCGCGGGCTTGGCCGCCGCCTTCTTGGCGGCAGGCTTCTTGGCCGCCGGCTTGGCCGCCGCCTTCTTCTCGACTTTCTCCGCCATCCTAACCTCCTTCAGGAAGTGGGTAAGCTACATCTTCCACCATCCGATCCCGATGCACTAGACCTGGTGTTGTGGATAATATAGAGCGCTTCCCGTGAGGTGTCAAGGAGTTGTGCTCAAGAAATGTGCAGCGCAAAATCTGGCAGCCCCTGCCCTGCTTCCCATCGGGGCACGGACCGCGTGCAACACAGGATTTTCCGCACGATTCGAGCTCGCCACGAAATGTTGTGGGTTGCGGAGATCCGGGGGTTAGAAGCGGTTCTCCCGGCCTTCGAGGATGCGGAGGATGTTCTGGAAGTGGAAGAGGACCAGCGCCACCGACCAAGGGAAGAGGAGCAGGAAGGCCGGGCGGTGGGCCAGCACCCACGAGGGGCCTTGGGCGACGAGGACCAGCAGGGGAAAGGCGAGGCTCGCGGAGATGGAGCCCGCGGAGACCATGCGGGTCAGAGCCACCACTATGGCGAAGGGGAAAACGGCCAGGCCCACCGCCGCGGGGTGCAGGGCGAGAAAGGCGCCGGCGGAGGTTCCGATCCCCTTGCCTCCCCGAAAGCCGGCCCACACGGGAAAGACGTGCCCCGCCACCGCCGCCGCGCCGGCGAGGAGAGGTACCAGCGACTCCGTCCCGAAGGCCCGCTGGGCGAGGAGGGCGGGAAGGAACCCCTTGGCCACGTCCACGAGGGCCACGGGGAGGGCCAGCTTCCAGCCGGCCACACGGAGGACGTTGGTGGCCCCGGCGTTGCCGCTTCCCTGGCGCCGGACGTCGACGCCGCGGAAGATCCGCGTCAGGACGATGCTGGTGGGAAAGGATCCCAGGAGATAGGCGCCGAGGCAAACCCAAAAGGTTGTCATTTCGGCTCCAGGCCCAGGACGGCGATGCCGGCGGCCCCGGGACCGACGTGTGCCCCCAGGACCGGGGTGGCCTCCACCACGGGGATATCGGTGAGGCCCGTCATCCGCCTCAATCGTTTGAGGTAGAAGGCCGCCTCCCGCCGCCCGTCCACGTGGGCCACCGCCAGGCGGAAACGGCCGTACTTCTCCCATTCCCCCCGGGCGAGGTCCAGGACCTTCCGCCGCACGCCCCACATGCCGAGGGCCTTGGCAGGGCTGACCACCTTCCCCTCCCCGTCCACCGCCACCACCGGGTGGAGCCCCAGCAGCGTGGCCAACAGGCTCCGGCCGAAACCGATCCGCCCCCCCCGCCGGAGAAAGTCCAGAGTGCGCAGGGAGACGAAGACCCGGACGCGGCTCCTCAGCTCTTCCATGCGGGAGGAGATGGCGGAGACGCCCTCTCCGGCCAGGGCCATCTTGCGGGCCTCCTGCACGAGAAGGCCCAGCCCCACGCTGACGGTACGGCTGTCGAGGACGTGGATGTCGGCCTTGGTGAATTTTGAGGCCGCCGTCACCGCCGCCTGGTAGGTCCCGCTGAGGGCGGCGCTGAGGGTGAGGACGAGGATCTCCCGCTTGCGCTCCGCCGCCTCCTCGTAGACCCGGAGAAATTCCTGCACCGACGGTTGGCTGGTCTTGGGGTGGTGGGCGGCCTTCCGGCACTTCCGGAGGAACTCCTCGGGGGAGATCTCCACCTTGTCGAGGAAGGTCTCGTCGCCGAAGAGGACCTTGAGCGGAACCAGGGAGATGAAGTTGTTCCGGATGTAGTCCATGGGCAGGTCGCAGGAGGAGTCGCTGACGATGGCCACCCGGGCCCGGTCCTCCACGGCGCTGTCGTGCTGGAGCTGCATGTCGTCGCACTTCTTGGAGGCGAGGGTCCCCATCTCCCCAAGGATCTCGTACATCCGAAGCGGCTCGTTGGTGTGGAGGTGGACCTTGAGGAGGGCCGCCCCCGAGACCACCACCAGGCTGTCCCCCAGCGGCTCCAGAAGTTCCCGGACCCGCTCCGGGGAGACGGGCTCCTTGGTGCGGACGAGGCATTCGGTGCAGAAACGGTACTCGAGGCTCACCTTTTCGTGGCTGTACACGAAGGCCTCGGCCGGCGCCTCCGTCCCGCCTTCCTCCCGTGTTCCCTCGGGGGCCCGGAGGTCCCCCGTCTCCACGAAGTCGGTGATTCCCTCCAGGAAGTGGACGAACCCCTGGGCCCCTGCGTCCACCACGCCGTGCTTCTTGAGGACATCGAGCTGTTCGGGGGTGTGCTTCAGGGATTCCCGGGCCCGCTGAAGGGCGGCCTTGAGCAGTTCGGTGAAGTCGCCGGTCTCCTTGCAGCGGCGCCCGATCTCCTCCGACCAGTCCTTGATGACGGTGAGGATGGTCCCCTCCCGGGGCCGGGCGATGGCGGCATAGGCCGCCCGGCGGGCCCGGTCCACCGCCACGGCGAACTCCGCCGTGCCGATCCGCGCCTTCCCCGCGATCCCCTCGGAGAAGCCGGTGAGGAACTGGGCCAGGATGGCCCCCGAGTTTCCGTGGGAACCCAGGATGGCGCTCTCGGCCAGGGTCCTTCCCGTGTGGTCCGCCGAGCGGTGCAGGGAACGGCGGAGGTTCTCCGCCGCCGTGGCCATGGTCTTGGCCATGTTGGTCCCCGTGTCGGCGTCGGGAACGGGGTAGACGTTGATGCTGTTGAGCTGCTCCCGCCGCTCGCAGAGCCGGCGGATTCCCGCCAGCACGGCCCTCCGCAGGCGCAGTCCGTCGAGGTAGCGGATCTGGGGGTGGGGGGAGCCCTGGGGGCGCGGAGTGGAGACCTTCATTCCTCCTCCCGGAGGGTCAGGATACACGGAAAGTCTTGATTCCGCAAGCCCTTGGGGACTAGGGGAAGGTCTGGCGCCACTTCAGGCGCCGGCCGCTCCCGTCGAAGGCGACCACCTCCACCTCCCGCCCGGGGCCGAAGGAAAAGGTGCCGGTGAACTCGCCGTTGTCACCCACGGGAACGAGGAGGCCGTTGACGGTCACCTCCAGGTGGGGGGTGACGGAGCCCCGAACCACGGCGGCATCCCCCAGGGCGGTGGCGTCCACCGAGAGCTTCCAGTCGGGGGGCGGAGGCTCGGGGGAGGGCAGGAGGACCCGGAAGGCCATGGGAGGAGACCAGGGCCCGGGGGCGGGGGAGAGGGCCCGAAGGCGCCAGTAGTAGGAACCCGGCGGAAGGACCCCCAGGGCGAGGCTCCGGCCCTCGGCTTCTCCCTGGCGCAGCCACCCGCCTTCGAAGAGGGGGGAGGCGGAAACCTGCACCGCCACGCGGCTCGCGGCGGAGGGCTCCCAGCGGAGGGTGACGGGGGCACCGGCGGGGGACGCGGCCCAGGCGAGGGTTCCGTCCAGCGGGTACTCCGGCGCGGGCGCCGCGGTCCGCTCCTCCAAGAACCGGGGCCCGTCCTTCTCCAGGTGCAGGCGCTGGCTTCGGAGGCCCGCCGCCACCACCCGCTCCCCGAAGGGACCCCGCAGGAGACAGGAGCCCCGGTGCACTTCCAGGAGAAGTCCTCCCCCTTGGACCTCCCCGTCCACCGCCCCACCGGGGGAGAGGACGGCCTCGCCCTCCCCCACCCGGAGCACCAGCCCCTTCCCCGGGAAGACCGAAGAGGGGGCCACCGCCGAGAAGCCCCCCCCGCGGAGCTCCACCACCGGCCCTCCGGCCTCCCCGCCGGCGGAGGCCACCACCGCCTGGGCCCGGGGCCCCAACACCAGCGTCTGCTTCACGGGAAGGGTGAGGGCCAGCCCATGGGGTCCGGCCTGGATTCCTGCCCGGGAGGGGATCTCGCCGCCCTTTCCGAGGGGGCGTTCCTCCCCGCCTTCCAGCCGGAGGAGACCGTCGCCGGCCTGGATCCGCCCCACGGCCGGCGGGGCTTCCAGCCGGCCCACCAGCGGTTCCAGGAGGAGCAGGGCCCCTTCGGCCTCCTTCCGCGCCTCCCGGGCCCGGTTCCGACGCAGCAAGGCCTCCGCTTCCGCCAAACGGTCTCCGGCCTCCGAGAGCTCCTCCTGCGGTCCCAGTCGCCCCTTCAGCTCCGACACCATGGCCTGTCCCTTGCCCACGGCGGCGGCGGCGGCGGACCGCTCCGCCTCCCGCTGAAGCCGGAAGAGGCGAAGGCCCCACCCGGCGGCCGCCAAGAGCACCACCACCGAGAGGCCCCAGAAGAGGAGGTTGAGACGGCGGGCGAGGACGGTCACCTGCACCTCCCGGACGCCGGGCGGCGTCTCCACGAGAATTCTAGGCCGAGCATACGCCATACCACGCTCTCGGAGCAAGAGCGGCCGGGGCGGGCCCTGGCCTCCTCCACCTTGGGCGCCCTTGCCATGGGACCCATTCCCCGGTACGCTGGCGCCTGCGGCCGCACGGCCGCCTGCGAAGGGGGTGTCCCGTGTCCAAGGTCCGAGAAGAGAACCTGCCCGCCCAGCTGCCGGAGAACGCCTACCGTGAACTGAAGCCAGGCGAATCCTACGTCCCGCCCGTCTCCGCCGAGGCGGGGGTGTTGGAAGTGACGGGCCGTTCGGTGGTCTTCGGCCTCCTGATGATCGTTCTCTTCTCCGCCGCCGCCTCCTTCATCGCCCTCAAGCTCGGCCAGGGCCTGGAGACGGCCATCCCCATCAGCATCCTGGCGGTGGGCTTCTCCGCCGTGGCCAGCCGGAAGAGCGCCCTGACGGAAAACGTCAACATCCTGGCCATCGGCGCCACTTCGGGCATCGTCGTGGGCGGTTCGGTCTTCACCATGCCGGCCATCTTTCTCCTGGGCCTCGACAAGGGGACGAGCACCCTGGGCCTTTTCCTCCAGATCTTCCTCGTGCCCTTCCTGGGGGCGGTCCTGGGGGTCCTCTTCCTCATCCCCTTCCGGCGTTACTTCACCGTCGAGATGCACGGGAAGCTTCCCTTCCCCGAGGGGACCGCCACCACGGAGATCCTGGTGGCGGGAGAACGGGGGGGCAGCCAGGCCAAGGTGCTGGTCTACTCCCTCGGTATCGGCATCGTCCTGGACTACCTGGCCCTCTCCCTGAAGGCCTGGAGCGACGTCTTCACCACCGCCGCCGTGGAGAGCCTGTCGGGATTCACCCAGAAGGTGAAGGCGGTCTTCGCCATGAACACCTCCGCGGCGGTCCTGGGCCTCGGCATCATCATCGGCCTCAAGTACGCCGCCATCATCATGGCCGGTTCGCTCCTCTCCTACTTCGTCCTCATCCCGCTCTTCGGATGGCTGAGCCCCGATTACGCCGCGGCGGCCTACGACCAGATCTTCGCCGGCGTGCGCAACGCCGAAGGAATCCTCGTCCACCCGGGGGTTCGCAACATCGGGATCGGCGGCATCTTCGCCGCCGGCGTCATCTCCATCCTCAAGATGTCGGGGGTCATCAAGCAGGCCTTGCAGCAGGTCCTCGCCCAGCTCTTCAAGAAGCACGGCGGGGCCGAAGCGGCGGGGTCGCGCCTGGACCGCGACATTCCCATGACGACGGTCTTCTCCCTCATCGTCGCCCTCGCCGTGGCCATCTTCCTCTACTTCTGGCTGGTGGTGGTGAGGGGCCAGGAGGGGGCCTTCGGCCTGGCGCTGGTTTCCCTCCTGCTCACCTTCGTCATCGTCTTCCTCTTCTCCGCCGTCTCCGCCTGGGCCGTGGCCATGATCTCCGTCACCCCCATCTCGGGGATGACCCTCACCACCCTCATCATCGGGGCCGTGACCCTGGCGGCCCTGGGCCTGAAGGGAGCGCCGGGGATGCTGGCCATCCTCCTCATCGGGGGCGTGGTCTGCACGGCGCTGTCCATGTCGGGCTCCCTGGTGACCCAGTTCAAGATCGGACACTGGCTGGGTTCCACACCCCGGACCATCCAGTGGAGCAACATCGCCGGGTCGGCCCTGGCGAGCCTCACCGTCACCGCCATGATCCTGCTCTTTTCCAAGGTCTACGGCTTCGGCACGCCCCAGATGCCGGCCCCCCAGGCCAGCGCCATGGCGGCGGTGGCCAACGCCTTCATGGGCGGCCAGGACGTCCCCTGGACCCTCTACGGCCTGGGGGCGGTCATCGCCGTGGTGGTCTCCCTCCTCGGCGTCTCCCCCCTGGCCTTCTCCCTGGGGATGTACCTGCCCATCGAGCTGAACAGCCCCATCCTGCTGGGGGCCTGCGTGGGCTGGCTCATCCAGCATTCGGCGACGGACGAGAAGCGCTCCAAGGCCTTCAACGACAAGTCCATCCTCATCGCGTCGGGCTTCATCGCCGGCGGCGCCCTGGCGGGGGTCTTCGACGGCCTCACCAAGGGGCTCCTCTCCATCCTGGGGCGGGATCCCGAGGCCTTCGGCTTCGCCGCCTGGGCGCCGGGCCTTTTCACCGAGGGTTTCCGGAACTGGCTCGGGCTGGCGGTCTTCTTGGCGCTGGCGGCCTTCCTTTACTGGGACGCCCGCCGGCAGGAGACGCCGCAGGTTTGATGGGCGCGGTGAGGGGGCTCAGGAGACCAGGCCCGCCTCGGTGAAGATCCGCCGGCCTTCGGCCAGCAGGTCCCGGACCTCCGGCACCTGAAAGCCCAGCCGCTCCTCGGGAAGGCCCTCCCGGCCGGCCAGGACCCTGAGGGCCAGCCCCGCGAGGAAGGCCCCGTCGGCCATCCATCCCTGCTCCATGTCGGCCAAGGCGGCAAGGACCTCCCCGCGGTTCTCCGGACCGGCGAAGGCGGCGGCTTGGGCCAGGCGGCGCAGGTTCTCCGTTCCGTAGTCGTTGCCGAAGGAGCCCACGGGGGGCCAGAGGACGGCGCCGTAGAAGTCAGCGAGGATACGCCGCCGGAGGCCGTCTTCGGGGACAAGGTCCCGGGCGCAGGAGAGGGCCAGCTCCTCCAGGCAGAGGGAGTGGTGGCCTTCGCCGGCGGGCCCTTGGCCCGGCGGGGCGGCGGGGTAGTCCCCCTCGGCGAACGGGTGGCTCAGGAGGGCGGCGCCCAAGAGATAACGGGGAAGGAGGGGGTCCCCGCCCCGCCGGGTCATCCAGGATCCC
>JBMFRA010000035.1:17246-20991 GCA_049968315.1 Acidobacteriota bacterium | reverse complement strand
CTTGGGCAACATGCGGAAAACCGTTGCCCAAAACGATCTTGGACAGCAATGCTTCGCCATCCAGGTGAACGCCGCCCTCCTGGAGCGGGCCGCCCCCCTGGGGCCCGAGGCGGAGCAGGCCCTCCGCTTCGTGCGGGAGCACGTGGACCGCCTCAACGCGCTCCTCAAGGACATTCTGGAACTGGGGGAAACGGCCGGGGAGGAGGCCTTTGCAGAGTGCGCGGCCCGTTCACTCCTCGAGGAGGCCTCGGCCCAACTGGCCAGCGTCCTGCCCCAGGCCGGACGGCGGGTCGTGGTTCAGGTGGCGGGGCTCGAGAAGCCGCTGCGGGTTTTGCGGCACGCGGTGGTGCGGGCCCTCTACCACCTCCTCAAAAACGCCGCCGAGGCCGCACCCCACGGGGAGATCCTCCTCACGGCGGCGGAGGAGGAGGGGGCGGCGGTCCTGCGGGTGCTGGACCGGGGCCCCGGCCTTCCCCCCGAACTGGGGGAGAAGATCTTCGAGCCCTTCGTCAGCGGCAAGGCGGGACACCGGGGGTTGGGCCTTCCCCTCGCCCGCCACTACGTCGAGCAAAGCCACGGTACCCTCCGGGCCGAGAACCGCCTCCCGTCCCCCGGAGCCGTCTTCCTGCTCCGCCTTCCCCTGGCGACGTGACAGCCGCCTCTCTGCGCTCTCGCCTGCATCCCACAAGGGGAGCCTTGCCCGGAAGAGCCCGGAAGAGGCGCCCTCCTCTGGCTCGGGGGTTCGGGGGTGCTTCAGGCCCGGTGTTCCTCGAGCCTTAGGGAGAGGCCGCCGCCCAGGGCGGAGAGGGCCATCCCCAGGGAGAGGACCAAAAGCGTCTCCGAGGGGGTGAGGTAGCGCCGGGAGAGGTAGCCGAGGAAGAGGGCGCCCCCCTTGGCGAAGTGGAAGAAGAGAAGGTGCGCCGCGTACAGGCCGGCGAGGGCGAGGAGCGCCGCGAGGCCCCCCAGGATCAGGCCGCCGGCTACGAAGGGGCCCCTCAGGCTCCACTCGGTGGCCCCCACGAAGCGCAAGATGGCGATCTCCTCCTTCCGGGAGAGGGCGATGATCCGGGTCACCGCCGCCATGGTGAAGACGGCGGCGGCCGAGAGGGCGGCGAAGAGTAGGCCCCCCAAGAGGCGCACGAAGCGGTTGTAGTCCCGGAGCTTCTCCACCCAGTCCCAGTCGAAGAGGACCTGGTCCACCCCGTCGAGGCGCCGGGCTTCCTCCAGGAGAAGGCGGACCTTGTTCAGGTCCACCGGGGGGCGGAGCCGGAGGGAGAGGGAGGGCGGCAGGGGGTTCTCGTCCAGTGCCGCCGCCGCCGAGCCGAAGGCGGGGGAGATGCGGGCCAGCTCCTCCAGAGCCTCGGCGGCGCTCACCGCCCGGACGGAGAGGACCCGGGGGTCGGCGGAGAACCGCGCCGCCAGCTCTCCGGCCCGGGAGGGGGGGAGGTCGTCCGCCAGGAAGAGGCGGACCTCCAGGTTCTGCTGCCAGGAGGCGATGAGGTCCGAAACGTTGCCGGTGAGGTAGAGGGAAAAGGCCAGGACGAAGAGGGAGAGGGCGACGATGAAGAGGGCGAAGGCGTGGAGGGTCTTGTGGCGGAGGATGGCCACCGCCCCTTCCTTCAGGAAGTAGAGGAGCGTCCGCAGGAACCCCATGGCGGGGCCAGGGTACCAGAGGCGCGGCCCCGCGGAAATGGCCCAGGTCTTCCGCCGGCCCGGGAGGGCCCCCTTTCCGCCGGAGGCCCCCCCTGGGGTATCCTGCCCCGGGGAGAGAACGGTGATCCGCTTCTACAACGTGGACAAGGTGTACCGGGGGGAGGTCCACGCCCTGAGGGGCGTCACCTTCGCCATCCACCCCCGGCAGTTCTGCTTCGTCACCGGCTCCTCCGGGGCGGGCAAGAGCACCCTCCTCAAGATGGTGATCCGGGAAGAGCGGCCCACCCAGGGCCAGATCGTGGTCAACGGGAGGAACCTCGACGGCCTGACCCGGAGGCAGATGCCTTACTTCCGGCGCCGCCTGGGGGTGGTCTTCCAGGACTTCCGCCTCATCCCCACCAGGACCGTCTACGAGAACGTCACCCTCCTCCTCACCCTCCAGGGGGTCCCCGAAAAGGAGCGCAAGCGGCGGGCCTTCGAGGCCCTCCGGTGGGTGGGCCTCCAGGGCCGCATGGCCGCCTTCCCCGAACAGCTCTCCGGCGGGGAGCAGCAGCGGGTGGCCATCGCCCGGGCCCTCATCAACCGGCCGGTGATCCTCCTGGCCGACGAGCCCACCGGCAACCTGGACCCCGACCTGGCCCGGGAGATCCTGGCCCTCTTCAAGGAGGTGAACGCCGCGGGGACCACCGTGGTGGTGGCCACCCACGACAAGTCCCTCATCGCCGAGTTCGGCGGGAGGGTCCTCATCCTCGACAAGGGGCGCCTCCTGGACGACGGGGAGTGAAGAAAGGTCCTGGGGGAGCCGAAGGCGGCGGCCCCTTGAAATATTTGATCGCTTCGCTAGAATATGCCCCGTTCCGGGGGGAAAAGGGGAGGATCCATGGGCGAACCGCGCCGGGGAAGACCGCTCTACCACAACAGCGTCAGCTACTTCGGCGGCCTCGTGGTGGCCGCCACCTTCCTGCTCATCGCCTTCTCCCTGATCCTCCAGTTCGGGTTCAAGCGAACGAGCCCGTACATCGGCATCTTCGCCTAAATGGTCTTCCCGGCCTTTTTGACGGCCGGGGCGTTGATCTTCCTCTACGGCATGCGCCGGGAGAGCCTCCGCCGCCGGCGGGAGGGCGCTCCCGAGGAGCCTCCGTACCCCCGGCTGGACCTCAACGACCCCAGACAGCGCCGGCGCTTCACCCGCTGGATGGTGGGGGGCTTCCTGGGGGCGGTGCTCCTCGGCTTCGTCGCCTACAACGCCTTTCTCTTCACCGAGTCGGTGACCTTCTGCGGCAAGGTCTGCCACACGGTGATGGAGCCCGAGTACACCGCCTACCTCCACTCTCCCCACGCCCGGGTGCGGTGCGTGGAATGCCACGTGGGCTCCGGGGCCTCCTGGTACGTGAAGTCCAAGATGTCCGGTGCCCGGCAGGTCCTGGCGGTGATCTTCCACACCTACGAGAAGCCCATCCCCGTCCCGGTGAAGAACCTCCGGCCCGCCCGGGAGACCTGCGAGGAGTGCCACTGGCCGGCCAAGTTCTACGGGGCCCAGCTCCTCCAGATCCCGCACTTTCGGTACGACGAGGCCAACACCGCCGAGCAGGTGAGCCTGGTCCTCAAGACCGGCGGGGGGGATCCCCGGCTGGGGGCCCAGGCGGGGATCCACTGGCACATGATCCTGGCCAACACCGTCTCCTTCGCCACGGAGGACGAGAAGCTCCAGACCATTCCCTACGTCCACGTGCGGCGCCACGACGGGACCGAGGAGACCTACACCGCCGACGGCGCGGAGTTTCCCCCCGAAAAGCTGGCCTCCATGATCCGTAGGTCCATGGACTGCATGGACTGCCACAACCGCCCCACCCACATCTACCCCGCCCCCGAATCGGCGGGACCAAGCCCTGGCCTCGGGGATCCTCGATCCCTCCCTTCCTTGGATCAAGAAGGTGGCGGTGGACGCGCTGGTGAAGGAGTACCCCGACCGGAAGGCCGCCCACGAGGGCATGGCGGCGGAGATCCGGTCCTACTACGCCAAGAACCACCCCGCCGTTGCCAAGGAGCGGGCGGCGGAGTTGGACCGGGCGGTGGAAGTGGTGGCGGCCAT
>JBMFRA010000035.1:0-17146 GCA_049968315.1 Acidobacteriota bacterium | reverse complement strand
CCATTAAAACAAGAAGGGAAAGGGAGTTCTTCTGGCAAAGGGAGACAGACCGGCATCCAAGGGTTAGCCATTCTTGGGGAGAATGACCATGGAGAGATTCAAGGACAGGGAGCACCTGGTCCGCATGGCCGCGCTCTTCGCCGCGGTCTTTTTCCTCTTCCTCGTGGCCAGGGCGATCCTCGTACCCAAGGACTTCGGGGTCTACGGCCACTTCCGCGCCGGGGCGCTGAGGGACAACGCGGAGAGGCCTCTCGCCTTCGCCGGGCGGGCGGCCTGCGCCGACTGCCACGACGACATTGTGCAGAAGCGGAAGGGCTCCAAGCACCATCGGGTGGGGTGCGAGGCGTGCCACGGGGCCCTGGCGCGCCATGCGGCGGATCCCGAGAAGCTCGTTCCCCAGAAGCCCGACGGGAAAGCCGTCTGCCTTGTTTGCCACCTGGAAAACGTGGCGAAGCCAAAGGGCTTTCCGCAGGTGAACCCCCAGGAACACGGCGACGGCGGGCCGTGCTCCTCCTGCCACAACCCGCACCATCCCGAAATCTCCTAGGAGGTGGACCATGACGGTTGACCGCCGGGCATTCCTGAAGACCTCGGGAAGCTACATCCTGCTCACGGGAGCGGCGTCCTTGGCCTGGGACCACATCCGGGCCGGCGAACCGGAGAAGGCGCCCAACTACAGGCTCTCCGACCACTGGTGGGCCATGGCCCTCGACATCGAAAAGTGCATCGGGTGCGGCAACTGCGTGAGGGCCTGCAAGGCGGAGAACGACGTCCCGCTGGAGCCCTTCTACTTCCGCACCTGGGTGGAGCGCTACCACGTCCCCGAAGGGGACATGGAGCACTCGGAGGTGGACTCCCCCAACGGGGGCTACGACGGCTTCCCCGAAAAGTACCGCCCCGGGGACGGTGCCAAGAACTTCTTCGTACCCAAGCTGTGCAACCACTGCGCCCATTCGCCGTGCGTGCAGGTCTGCCCCGTGGGGGCTACCTTCGAGTCGCCCGACGGGGTGGTCCTCGTGGACAAGCGCTACTGTCTGGGGTGCCGCTACTGCGTCCAGGCCTGCCCCTACGGATGCCGCTTCATTGACCCGAGGACCCACACGGTGGACAAGTGTTCCCTCTGCTACCACCGGATCACCAAGGGACTCACCACCGCCTGCTGCGAGACCTGCCCCACCGGAGCGCGCATGCTCGGCGACCTGAAGGATCCGAAGGATCCCATCCACGAATTCCTCCGCACCCACAAGGTGCAGGTCCTGAAACCCCAGATGGCCACGGGCGCGAAGGCTTACTACAACGGCCTCGACGGCTCGGTGCGGTAGGGAGGCGGCCATGGAATCCATCCTGTACGGCGTCCAAGGCTTCATGTATCCGAACGAGGTGGAGCTCCAGTGGAGCGTCCTCATCGTCCTTTACCCCTTCATCACCGGGCTGGTGGCGGGGGCCTTCATCCTGGCGAGCCTCGAGCGGGTCTTCAAGGTGGAGGCGGTGAAGCCCACCTACCGGCTGGCCCTGCTGACGGCACTGGCTTTTCTCCTGGTGGCACCCCTGCCCCTCCAGCTCCACCTGGGTCACCCCGAGCGCTCCTTCGAGATGTACCTCACCCCCCACACCACCTCGGCCATGGCCATGTTCGGCTTCGTCTACCTCTGGTACCTGATGGCGGTCCTGGTCCTCGAGATCTGGCTGGACTACCGGAAAGACATCGTCCTCCTGGCGCGCTCCACCACGGGCTGGACGCAGAAGCTCTACCGCGCCATGGCCCTCTGGTCGGATAACATCAGCGAGCGCTCCCTCGAAATCGACGACAAGGTGGGCCGCTTCATCACCATCGTGGGCATCCCCTCGGCCTTCCTCCTCCACGGGTACGTGGGCTTCATCTTCGGCTCCATAAAGGCCAACCCGTGGTGGTCCACGCCGCTCATGCCCATCGTCTTCCTCTTCTCGGCCATGGTCTCCGGCATCGTGCTCGTCATGCTCATGTACATGGGGGTGTCTTGGATCCGCCAGACGCCCATCGACATGGGCTGCCTCGACACCGTCGCCCGGTACTTCCTCTACGCCTTCATCATCGACTTCTCCCTGGAGTTGCTGGACCTCATCCACCGCATCTACGAGGCCGACGAATCCTTCAAGACCCTGGACTTCATGGTGCACACCAAGCTCTACACCTCCCAGGTCATCGTCCAGATCGTCTTGGGAACAGTGGTCCCCATCGGGATCCTATCCCTGGTCCAGCTCGTTCGGCTCACGGAGCGGGCGAGGAAGGGGCTCTACGTCCTGGCGGGCGCCCTCGCCATGGTCGGGATCTTCGCCATGCGCTGGAACGTGGTCATCGGCGGCCAGCTCTTCTCCAAGAGCCTTCTAGGCTACACGACCTACAAGATGGGCTTCGCCACCCGCGAAGGGCTCCTCCCCGCCATCCTCCTGCTCATCCTCCCCTTCGCCATCCTCTACGTCTTGGTGCGGCTGCTCCCGCCGTGGCCCGAGGCGGCCCCAGCGAAGGAAGGCTAGAAAGGTGGAGGCGCATGCCCGAGGAGCTCACGAGCCGCATAGCGAAGGGAAAGGTGCACGGGAAGCTCGTGCGGCTCCTGGCGGCCGCCGCCCTCGCGGCCTTCGCCGCCTCGGGATTCTCCGCGCAGGCCCCTCCGCCCGCGCAAGGCGCCTCCGGGGCGAAGACACCGGCGCCCCCCGGCGAAGAGATCGAAGTGCCCCCGCCGCCCTTCACGGAGGGGATCTTTCCCTGCACCCAGTGCCACGACGGCAAGACCGTTCCCCTCAATACGACGCGGCGCGAGCTGGTGGACATGCACGACGACATCGGTCTCCACCACGGGCCCAACCGCTAGTGCCTCGACTGCCACAGCGCCGAACACCGGGACCAGCTCCACCTGGTGGACGGCCAGCTCATCGGTTTCTCCAAATCCTACCTCCTCTGCGGGCAGTGCCACGGTGACAAGCTGAGGGACTGGAGAGTGGGGGTTCACGGCAAGCGCACCGGCCAATGGAACGGAAGGAAGGAGTACCTTCTCTGCGTCCACTGCCACAACCCGCACAGCCCCCACTTCGCCCCCCTCAAGCCCCTGCCGCCGCCGGTGCCACCCACCCAAATCCTTCCGGTGAAGGGAGGCCTGCCATGACCGGCGAACGACGACCGCCCGCAGAAGGCGCGGGGAAGGGTCCAAAAGCGGGCTTCTCCGCCTCCCGCCGGCAGTTCCTCGCGGTGGCCGGGACGGCCGCCGTGGCCACGGCCCTGGCGGGCTGCAAGGGCGCCACCCCGGAGGAGTTCCTCCAGCGCAACTTCCGTGAGCTCTCCCAGGAAGAGGTGCGGGAGGTCATCGCACGCCTGGAGAAGGAGTACTCCGCCAAGTTCCGCAAGAAGGTGCGGGTGGGCAGCGAGGCCCCCATCCCCGGTGTCCTCTTCGGCTACGCCCTCGACCTCAGCCGCTGCGTGGGGTGCCGCCGCTGCGTCTACGCCTGCGTCAAGGAGAACAACCAGTCCCGCCAGCCGCAGATCCACTGGATCCGCGTCCTTGAAATGGAAAAAGAAAAGGGGGTGGACATCCAGCACGCGGACCCCTACTACGCTCCCGAGAAGGTCCCGAAGGAGGGGCACTTCTACATGCCCGTCCAGTGCCACCAGTGCAAAAACGCGCCGTGCGTGAAGGTCTGCCCCGTGAAGGCCACGTGGAAGGAGCCCGACGGCATCACCGTCATCGACTACAATTGGTGCATCGGCTGCCGCTACTGCATGGCGGCCTGTCCGTACGGCGCCCGGCACTTCAACTGGGGCGAGCCCCACCTCCCACCTGAGGAGATGAACCCGGAGACGCACTACTTCGGGAACCGGCCCCGCTACCGGGGGGTGGTGGAGAAGTGCACCTTCTGCATCCAGCGCACGCGCAGGGGGCTCTACCCCGCCTGCGTGGAGATCTGCCCCACCGGTTCGCGCAAGTTCGGGAACCTCCTGGATCCGAAGAGCGAAATCCGGTACGTGCTGGAGACCAAGCGGGTCTTCCTCTTCAAGGAAGAGCTCAACACCGAGCCGCGCTTCTACTACTTCTACGGAGTGTAGCCGCCATGAAGGAGACCCTGCGGAACTTCGTGCGCTTTTCCGCCGACAGCCTGAGGCTTCTGTTCGTGGGAAGCGGGGCTTACTACGCCTGGGTGGCCTTCCTGGTCAGCCTCATCGGCTTAGGGGCCTTCGCCTACCTGGGCCAGCTCCGCGAGGGGCTCATCCAGACCCACATGCGGGACCCGGTCTCGTGGGGGTTCTACATCGGCAACTTCACTTTTCTGGTGGGCATCGCCGCCGCGGCCATCATGCTCGTCATTCCCGCCTACGTCTACGAGTGGAAGCCCATCAAGGAGATCGCCATCCTCGGCGAACTGCTCGCCATCAGCGCGCTGGTCATGTGCCTGGGTTTCGTGCTGGTGGACATCGGCAGGCCCGACCGATTCTGGCACATCATTCCCTTCGTCGGCCTGCTGAACTTCCCCACGTCTCTCCTCTCCTGGGACGTCCTGGCTCTGAACGGCTACCTGCTGCTGAATTGGTTTGTGGTGACCTACCTCCTCTTTTGCGCCTACACCCGCCGGCACTACGCCAAGGGGCTGGTTTACCCGCTGGTTTTCCTCTCCATCCCCATGGCGGTGAGCATCCACACCGTGACGGCCTACCTCTACAACGGCCTGGGGGCGAGGCCCTACTGGAACTCGGCCATCCTCGCGCCGCGCTTCCTCGCCTCTGCCTTCTGCTCGGGCCCGGCCATCCTCCTGGTCCTTCTCCAGATCCTCAGAAAGCGCACGCGCCTGGAGATCAAGGACGAGGCCATCTTCAAGATCGCGGAGCTCATGGCCTACACCATGGGCTTCAACCTCTTCCTCACCGCCGCCGAGGCCTTCAAGGAGTTCTACACGAATTCCCAGGAGGTGGTGTACATCCGCTACCTCTACTTTGGTTACAAGGGAAACACCACCCTCGTGCCCTTCGCCTGGGCCTCCGTGGCCTGCGGCGTGGCGGCCTTCCTTCTTTTCCTCGTGCCCCGCACGCGGAAAAACTGGGTCACGCTGAACGCCGGCTGCGTGCTCATCTATGCGAGCGTCTACATCGAGAAGGGGATGGGGCTCATCATCCCGGGCCTTACCCCCGACACCCTCGGCGAGATCTACCAGTACCGGCCCTCGGCCACCGAGCTCTTCGTGGCCATGGGGATCTTTGCCGTGGGCTTTCTCATCTTCACGCTCATGCTGAAGGTGGCGGTGCCCATCATGCTGGGCGAGTTCACGCTGGGGGGCCGGATTTCCTCTGCGAGAGAGGCTTCGAGGCGCGCCGCGGGTTCCGCCGTTCCTGCCTAGGCCTCCGCAGCCGGAAAGAGGCCCCGGAAGACACCCCCCGCCTTTCTCCGCCCCAGCGTTCCTGCTACGATGGCGCCGGAGGTGCGGCCATGTTCATCGACGAGATCCGGGCACGGGAAATCCTCGATTCGCGCGGCAACCCCACCGTGGAGGCGGAGGTCTTCCTGGAAGACGGCACCACGGGCCGGGCATCGGTTCCCTCGGGGGCCTCCACAGGAGAGGCGGAGGCGGTGGAGCTCCGGGACGGGGACGGGAAGCGCTTTTCGGGGAAGGGCGTCCTCAAGGCCGTCTCCCACGTGGAGCGGGAGATCGCCGCCCGCCTGGAGGGGGCGGACCCCCTGGACCAGCGGGCGGTGGACCTGGAGATGCTGGCCCTGGACGGCACGCCCAACAAGGCCAAGCTGGGCGCCAACGCCATCCTCGCCGTTTCCGAAGCGGTGGCCCGGGCGGGGGCGGCCCTCCTCCAGCTCCCCCTCTACCGGTACCTGGGGGGCGTGAACGCCCACCGCCTCCCCGTGCCCATGATGAACGTCCTCAACGGCGGCGCCCACGCCGACAACAACGTGGACGTCCAGGAGTTCATGGTGGTGCCGGCGGGGGCCCGCTCCTTCCGGGAGGCCCTGCGGATGGGGGCGGAGGTCTACCACGCCCTGAAGGCGGCCCTCAAGGAACGGGGGCTCTCCACCGCCATCGGCGACGAGGGGGGCTTCGCCCCCAACCTGAAGACCGACGAGGAGGCCTTGGAGCTCCTGGTGGAGGCGGTGGAGCGGGCCCGGTACAAGCCCGGCAAGGAGGTCTTCCTGGCCATCGACACCGCCGCCAGCAACGCCTGGGACCGCAAGGCGAAGAAGTACCGCATCGGAAGGCCCCTCACCTCCGCCGAGCTGGTGGCCCTCTACGGTCGGTGGGTCTCCCGTTACCCCCTGGTCTCCATCGAAGACGGGGTGGGGGAACACGACCCCAAGGGCTGGCAGGCCCTCACCCGGGCCCTGGGCGCCAAGGTCCAGCTGGTGGCCGACGACTACGTGGTCACCAACCCCGCCCTCATCCGAAAGGCCGTGGCCGACGGCATCGCCAACGCCATCCTCATCAAGCCCAACCAGATCGGCACCGTCACCGAGACCCTGGAGGCGGTGGAGATCACCAAGCGGGCCGGCTACGGCGTGGTGGTGAGCCACCGGTCGGGGGAGACGGAGGACGCCTTCATTGCCGACCTGGCGGTGGCGGTGAACGCCGACTTCATCAAGACCGGGGCCCCCTGCCGGATGGACCGCCTCGCCAAGTACAACCAGCTCCTGAGGATCGAGGAGGACCTCATGGAGGCGGCCCGCTACGCCGGGATGGAGGTGCTGGAACGGCTACGCGGCTGAACGCGCCGAGCCGGGCGCAGATCTTCTGGGGTCTGGTTCTTCTCGTCTGGCTCCCCATGCTGGTGCTCCTCGTCTGGGGGGAGAACGGCATCCTGGACCTTCTGGCCGTCCGCCGGCAGATCGGAAACCTGGAAGCGGAGATCCGGCGCCTCACGGAGGAGAACCGGCGCCTCGCGGAGGAGATCCGGGCGCTGAAGAGCGACCCCTCCCTCTACGAGCGCCCGGCGCGGGAGAGGTTCTTCTTCAAGAAGCCCGGCGAGACGATCCTGTACCTGCCTCCCCCCAAGGCGCCTCCCCCCCAGCCGGCATCGCCCCCCGCCGCCCCGCCGCCGTGATGGGCACCCTCCTCCGCCGCTCCCTGCCCGCCCTCCTCTTCCCCGCCGGCCCCTGCCTCCTCTGCGGGGGAGACGGGGAGGGAGGCCCCGCTCCGGGCATCTGCCGTTCCTGCTGGAGGGGGCGGCGGCGGCCCCGGCCACCTCTCTGCCCCGTCTGCGGCATGCCCCTTCCCCCCGTGGAGGGGCAGGAGGACCACCCCTGCGGGCCGTGCCTCACCGACCCCCCGCCCTTCGAGGCCCACGTGGCCGCCTACCTCTACGAGGGGCCGGTCCGGGCCCTGGTCCTCCTGTACAAGGAGAGGGGGAGGTACCCCCTGGCCGCCCTCCTGGGGACGGCGGTGGCCCGGGCGGTCCGCCGCCGCTGGCCTGGAGAGGCCTTCGACTGCGTGGCGTGGGTGCCGAGCCCCTTCCTCCGCCGCATGGCCCGCGGCTTCGAGCCCGCCGGCCTCGTGGCCCGGGAGGCGGCGAGGCGCCTGGGCCTGCCCGCCCGGAGGCTCCTCTCCTGCCGGAAGCGCCCCCGGCCCCAGAAGGGGCTCTCCGCCGCCGCCCGCCGCCGGAACGTGCGGGGGGCCTTTTCGGCGGGGAGGCGGGATCTCAAGGGCCTGCATATCCTCCTGGTGGACGACGTCCGGACCACCGGGGCCACCCTGGTGGAGGCGGCGCGGGTCCTGGCCCGCCGGGGGGCGCGGGTGAAGGCGGCCACCTTCGCGGGCGTCGCCCCCCGCCGGTTGGACCTCGCCGGGGGCGGGGAACCCCCCGGGCCCTGACCCGCCGGCCTCCCTGTCCTCCGCCCCCTCTCCCTGGTAAAATGCCGCGCCGGAGGACGACCATGGACCTTAGGGGCAAGACGCTGTTCATTACCGGGGGGAGCCGCGGCATCGGTCTGGCCATTGGCCTGCGGGCGGCCCAGGACGGGGCGAACGTCGCCCTGGCCGCCAAGACCGTGGAACCCCACCCAAAACTGCCGGGGACGCTCTTCACCGCGGCGGAAGAGGTGGAGCGGGCGGGGGGAAGGGCCCTTCCCTGCGTCTGCGACATCCGCGACGAGCAGCAGGTGCGGGAGGCCATCGGAAAGACAGCGGAGACCTTCGGCGGCATCGACATCCTCGTCAACAACGCCAGCGCCATCGACCTGAGGGGCACCCTGGACCTCCCGGTGAAGAAGTGGGACCTCATGCACGGTGTCAATGCCCGGGGGACCTGGGTCTGCTCCAAGTACGCCCTCCCCTACCTCTTGAAGGCCGAGAACCCCCACATCCTGACCCTCTCCCCGCCCCTTGGGGTGGCGCCGGAGTGGTTCGGCCGCCACGTGGCCTACACCCTGGCCAAGTACGGCATGAGCCTCGTCTCCCTGGGGCTGGCGGAGGAGTTCCGGGAGGAGGGGGTGGCGGTGAACTGCCTCTGGCCCAAGACGGTCATCGCCACGGCGGCGGTCCAGAACCTCCTGGGCGGCGACGCGGTGGTAGCCCACGCCCGCAAGCCGGAGTTCGTCGCGGAAGCCGCCTGGCACATCCTGACCAAGCCCAGCCGCTCCTGCACGGGGAACTTCTTCATCGACGAGGAGGTCCTCCGGGCCGAGGGGGTTTCGGACCTGGACCGGTACGCGGTGACCCCCGGGGCCGAGCTCTACCCCGACTTCTTCGTCTGAGAGCCTCTGGCGCATCCCCTCGGCAGGCCCCATATTTTTCCCGGAGGCCACCGGGAGAGATGGAACCCAAGACGGCGGCGGTCCTGGTCCTGGCGGGGCTCCTGGGGTGCGCGGCGGGGCCTTCCCCCGGCACGGGGAGGGCTCCAGCCGTCCTCGCGGGGGTGGAGCGGGTGCGCGTGGTCCTCGCCTCTCCGGAGCTCCGGGAGGAGGCCGAGCGGGCCCTGCGGCGGGAGGGCGGCCCCGAGCCGGCGGCCGGCGGGCCGGGGGTTCCCGAACTCCGTTTCCAGGTGGCCTGCGAATCGGTCTTCGACCTCTGGCAGCCCCCCCTGCCCATCAACACGCCGAGCCTCAACCTGGACGAGGACACCCAGGCGGGGATGCGGAGCCACCCCTCCGCCGTCCAGCCGGCCTGCGAGGCGTCGGCCACCCTCTTCCTGGAGGGACGTCCCGTCTGGAACGACGCCCTGAGGACGGCGGTGGTGGACAGCCGCTCGGCCCGAAACCTGGTGGCGCGCCTCGCCGCCCGCTTCGCCGGGGACTGGCGGAGGGCCCGGGAAGGGGCCTCCGCCGGTTCTCCCCAAGGGGGCATCACGGACCGAGAAGGGCGGGAAGGGGGCCCTGGCGCCGGCCGGTGACGGTGACGCCGTCCTCCCCCACGAGGCAGTTGACCTCCGACCGGAAGCCGAAGCGGCCGGGGAGGTAGATCCCCGGCTCCACCGAAAAGAAGGTGTGGGGCAGGAGCCGACGGGTGTCCCTCGTCTCGTAGTCGTCCATGTTGGCGCCGTCGCCGTGGTCCTCGGTGGTGATGGAGTGGCCGGTTCGATGGATGAAGAAGTCGCCGTACCCCGCCCCTTCCACCACCTCCCGGGCGGCCCGGTCCACCTCCCAGCCCTGCACCGGCCACAGGGCGGCCTCTTGGGCCTTCCGGACGGCGGCGTCCCGGGCCGCCGTCACCACCTCCCAAACCCGGGCCCGGTCCTCGGGGACGGTGGCCCCGGTCCAGGCGCACCAGGTGATGTCGGCGTAGATGGCTTCTTCGCTCCGTTCCTTGGCCCAAAGGTCCAGGAGGAGGACCTGGTCCTTCCCGATCTCCGCCGAGGCCTCCGGAAGGGGTTCGAAGTGGGGGTCGGCGGCGTGGGCGTCCACCGCCACGATGGGGGGGGCCATGGTGGTGAGGCCCTTTCCCTCGAAGAAGTCCGCCATCTGCCGCTGGAGGGCGTACTCGGTGAGGGGCTCGCCGCTCCCCAGGGCCGAACGGACCCGGGAGAAGGCGAACTCCACCGTCTCTTCGAGGATGGCAAGGGCCCGGTGGTGGGAGGCCTCCTGCTCCGGCGTGCAGGCCGCCACGAATGCCGCCACCAGGTCCCCCGAGGGGACCAGCTCCACCCCCAGGGAGCGGAGGAAGTCGGCGAGGCCCGCGTCGAGCCTTCCCAGGGCGGGAAGGAGGCCCATCTCGGCGAACTGGGCGGCCACCCGGCGCCGGCCCGCCAGGGCTTCTCCCAGGGCCTCCTGCCATTCCTGCCACCGCCCGTAGAGGCGGAGGCGCCCCGGAACCCCCTCCAGGCTCGAGGGTTCGATGCGGTGGCAGAGGCGCAGCGGCTCCCCCTCGGCGGGGAGCAGGTAGAACCAACGGCGGGTGCGCATGGCCTTCTCGGGGACCCCGAGGAGGCGCAGGGCCAGGGGGTCCGTCCCCTTGAAGTCGGAGAAGAACCAGGCGTCCAGCCCCTCTGTCCTCAAGGCTTCCTGCATGGATCGAAGGCGGCTCTCGTTCATGGTAGGATGGCCCTCCGGAGCGGATTATGGCAGAGGGGAGCGGGGGGCGGAAGGACCGCCCCCGCCGCCCCTCGCGGAGGAGGGCGCGCGGGATGGACGGTTTCCCCTTCGAGACGCCCGTGACCGTTCGGTTTCGGGACATCGACGCCATGGGCCACGTCAACAACGCCGTCTTCGGAACCTACTTCGAGCTGGCGCGGGAGGCCTTCTTTCGGGAGGCCTTCGGCGTCTCCTCCGCCACGGACTTCTTCTACATCCTGGCCCGGCTGGAGGTGGACTTCCGCAGGCCCGTGAAGTACGAGGACCGGGTCCGCGTCGGCCTCCGGGTCTCCCGGCTGGGGCGGACCTCCTTCACCTTCGACTACCGGATCGAGGCCTCGGGGGAGACCGCCGCCGAGGGAAAGACCGTCCAAGTGGCCTACGACTACGGCGCCGGCCGGCCCATGGAGATCCCGGAGGCCCACCGGCGGAAACTGGCGGCCTTCCTCGTCCCCGCCCCCTGAGGCCCGCCGCATGCTGAAGCTCCAGGAGATCGAACTGGCGGGGTTCAAGTCCTTCGCGGACCGGACGCGGATCCCCGTTCCCGACGACCTCCTGGTGGTGGTGGGCCCCAACGGCTCCGGCAAGAGCAACGTCACCGACGCGGTCCTCTGGGCCCTGGGGGAGCAGAGCCCCAAGAGCCTCCGGGGCCACAAGATGCAGGACGTGATCTTCAACGGCAGCCACCGGAGGCCCCCCGCCGGGACCGCCGAGGTCCTCATGACCTTCCGGGAGCCGGGGGGGGCGAAGGTGCAGGTGGGGCGGCGGCTCTCCCGGTCGGGGGAGAGCGCCTACCTCATGGACGGGCGCCCCGTGCGCCTCAAGGACGTCCACGACTTCCTCCTGCGCCACAACGTCTCCACCCAGGGAAGCTTCCTGGTGGAGCAGGGGCGGGTGGAGGCCCTGCTGGCCATGAGCCCCGAGGAGCGCCGGGCCATCTTCGAAGAGGTGGCGGGGATCGCCCACTACAAGGAGAACCGGCGGTCGGCCCTCCAGAAGCTGGAGGCCACGGAGGCCAACCTCCTCCGTCTCAACGACATCCTCCTGGAGGTGGAGGGCCAGATGGCGGTCCTCAAGAAGCAGGCGGCCAAGGCCGACCGCTTCGTGAAGCTCACGGAGGAGCGCCGGGCCCGCCAGCGCCGCCTCTGGGGGCGCCTGTACGGCCAGTGGTCCGCCCGCCGGCGGGCCCTGGAGCGGGACGGGGAGCTCCTGGCGGCGGAACGGGAGCGCCGGGAGGCGGTGGTGGCGGCGCTGGAGGCCGAGGGGGAGGCGGCGCGCCTGAGCCTCGCCGACCACGAGCGCTCCCTCCAGGACGCCGTCCAGGCCCTTCACGAGAAGGACCTCGCCAGGGAGCGGGCGGAGCAGGAGCTTACGCGGAAGACCGACCAGATCCTCTCGGCCCGGGGCCGCCTCCGCCAGATCGCCCACGACCGGGAGGAGCTTCAGGCGCGGATCCGTGCGGGACAGCGGGAAGTGGAGCGCCTCGAAGGAGAGGTGGCCCGCCTCCAGGAGGAGGAGCGGGCCGCCGCCGCCGCCGCCGCCGCCGCCCAGCGGGAGCTGGAGGAACGGGGAAAGGAGGCCCAGGCCGCCGAGGGGGAACGGGAGGCGCTGCGCCGGAAGGCCTTCGCCGATGCCCAGGAACACTCGCGCCTCAGCGCCCTCCTCAACCGGCTGGGGGAGGACCTGAAGCGCCTGGCGGAGCGGGAGCGGCGCCTGGGGAGGGAGGAGGAGGGCCTGAAGGAGCGGGAGTCGGCCGCCGCCTCCCGCCTGGAAGAAGCGGAGGAGCGGCTCCGGAGGGCCCGGGAGGCCCACGGGGCCCTGGTGGAAGCGGCGCGGGAGAAGGAGGCACGCCTCCAAGAGGCCCGGGCCCGGTCCCAGCGGGCGGCGGAGGCCCTCGCCTCCGCCCGGCGCGATGCGGCGGTGGCCGAGCGGGAGCGGAAGGTCCTGGAAAGCCACGGCCGGAATCTGGCCACCTCGGGCCGGGAGGCCGTGGCCCGCCGCTTCGCCGGCAAGGAGCCGCCGACCCTCGCCCGGCTCCTCGCCGGCGCGCCGGGGGAGCTCCTGCCGGCCCTCTCGGCGGTCCTCGCCGATCTCCTCGCCGGCTACGTCGGTGTTCCCTGGGAGGAGGCGGCCCCCATCCTGGAAGAGCTCCGGCGGGAGAGGGGGGGGCAGGCGGTCTTCTTCCTGGGAGGGAGCGGGGAGCCGGAGGAGCCTTCGGGCCTTCCCCCCGGGGCCTCCCTCCTCCACCGGGCGGAGGGCATCCCGGAGGAGGTCCGGCGGTACCTGCCACCGGTCCTGCTGGTGCCCACTCCGGAGGCGGCACGGGAGGCCGCCGCCGAGACCGGCCTTCCCGCCGTCACCCCCGGCGGCCTGCTGGTCCACCCCCGGGGGTGGGTCCGGGGCGGCGCCGGCGGGCCGGGGGGCGGAGCCCTCCTGGAACACGAGCACCGCCTGGAGGAGGCCCGGCGTAGCGAGGAGGCGGCCCTCCGGGCCCTGGCGGCGGCGGAGGAAGAGGCCCGGGAGGCCAGCCGGGTGGCGGCGGAGGCCTCGGGCGCCGCCGGGGAGGCGGCGGAGGCGGAGCGGAAGGCCGGTGCGGAGGCCGCAGAGGCCGAACGGGAGCGGGAACGGGCGGAGGAGGAGCGGTCCCGGCTGGCGGCTTCCCGGGACCTCCTGGAGGGGGAGGCCCTCTCCGCCCGGGAGGAAAAGGCCGCCTTCGAGGCCCAGCGCAAGGAGCTCTCCCGGGACCTGGCCGCCTCGGAGGAGGAGCGGCGGCGTTCCGAAGCCCGCCTGGCGGAGCTGGAGGAGCGGACCGCCGGCCTCAGGCGGGTTCTGGAAGAGGCCCACGAAGCGGTGGCGGAGAGCCGCGCCCGCCACTCGGAGGTGGCCCAGCGGGCCCGGTCGGCGGCCAACGCCCTGGGAAGGTCCCGCCAGGCCCTCGAGGAGCTTCGGGCCACCGACGACCGCCTGCGGGGGGAGGCTTCCCTTCTGGAGGAGCGGGTCTCCGCCCTCGAAAAGGCCGTCACCGAGGGCCAGCAGGAACTGCGCGCCCTCATCCTGGCCCTGGAGGAAGGGCGGGAACGGAAGGCCCGCTTCGAGGAGGACCACCGGCGCCTCGCCGAGGAGGCGGAGGCGGCGGAGCGGAGGGCCCGGGAGGCCCGGGAGGCCGCCCAGCAGATCCGGGAGGAACTCTCCCGGAACGAGGTGGAACGGGCGACGGCGGAGGCGGAGGTCCGGAACCTGGAGAACCGCATGGGGGAGGTCTTCGAGGAGCCCCCCGCGGCGCTGGCCCAGGAGTTCGCCGAAGAGCCGCCCCTGGGGCCGGAGGAGGCGGAGGAGGAGGGCCGGGCCCTCGTGCGGCTGGACGGCCGCATCGCCGAGCTGGGGGACCTCAACCTGGCGGCCCGGGCGGAGTACGCCGAGTTGGAGAAGCGCCACGCCTTCCTCTCGGCCCAGCGCAAGGACCTGGAAGAGGCCGTCGCCTCCCTCCACGAGACCATCCGGAAGATCAACCGCACCACCCGGGAGCGCTTCCTGGAGGCCTTCCACGCCGTGGGGGACCACTTCTCCCACCTCTTCCGGCAGGTCTTCGAGGGGGGGGAGGCCCGCCTCTCCCTCCTGGACGAGCAGAACCCCCTGGACACGGGGGTGGAGATCTACGCCCAGCCGCCGGGAAAGAAGCTCCAGAGCCTGGGCCTGCTCTCGGGCGGGGAGAAGGCCATGGTGGCCCTCTCCCTCCTCTTCGGGCTCTTCGAGTACCGCCCCCAGCCCTTCTTCCTGCTGGACGAGGTGGACGCCCCCCTGGACGAGGCCAACATCGTGCGCTTCAGCCGGCTTCTCCAGCAGTTCCGGGGGAAGACGCAGTTCCTGGTGGTGAGCCACAACAAGCGGACCATGGAACTGGCGGACATCCTGTACGGCGTCACCATGGCCGAGGGGGGCGTCTCCCGGGTGGTTTCGGTCCGCCTCCAGGATGTGGACCCGGTCCTCGGCGGGAACGGCGGCCGGCGGGAGGCGGCGGGAGGGGCGCCATGAAGGGCCCCCGGAGCCTTCGGGGGGCCGCGGCGGCGCTCCTGGCTCTCCTGTGGGCCGCCGCGGCCGGGGCCGAGGGGCTGAAGGTCACCTCTTCGGTGAACAAGAGCCGCCTCCGGCTGGGGGAGAGCCTCACCTTCACCCTCCGGGTGGAGGGGACGGAGCTGCTGCCCCAGCCGGCCCTGCCCCCCCTGGAGGGTCTCCGGGTGGCGGGGACCTACCAGACGGTGGAGGCCACGACCGGTGGCGGGCGGGCCCTCCTTTTCCATTACATCCTGAACCCGGAGGAAGCGGGCCGCCTCCGGGTGCCTCCCTTCTCCCTGCGGGTGGGGGGGGAAGCGGTGGAGGTGCCGGGCTTCACCGTGGAGGTGGAGACGGGGGGCGCCCCCGCACCGGCGGCCCCTCCCGCGCCGGCGGCCGCCGCACCCGCCCCCCTGGGGGACGACCTCCTCCTCCAGGGAACCCTCTCGGCGAACCGGGTCTTCGTCGGCCAGCCGGTGGTGTACACCCTCCACCTGCTGACCCGCCGCTCCGTTCGCGGCATCGACATCACTCGCCCCCCGGCCTTCGAAGGCTTCCAGAAGGTGGAGGAGCCGGGGGCCAGCCGGGCCCGGGCGGTCCAGGTCCGCCGGGGTGGAAAGCTCTACCTCGACGCCGTGGTTCTGAGGGCCACCCTCTTTCCCCTGGAGCCGGGTATGCGGGCGGTGGAGGATTTCGAGGCCGACCTCCGCCTCGAAGGGGTGGGAGGGCGGGTCACCCTCCGGGGGGGAGCGGCCCGCCTGGAGGTCCTGCCCCTGCCCTCCCCGCCGCCGGATTTCCGGGGCGCCGTGGGAAGGTTCACCCTCCGGGTGGCGGAGGCCCCTCCGTCCCAGGTGGAGGGGGGGCGCCCCGTGAGCCTGCGGCTGGAGGTGGAGGGGGAAGGCTTCCTGCCCGACGGCGCCCTGCAGGTTCCCGCCACCCCCCTCCTCCAAGCCTACCCGCCGGAGGTTGCGGACCGGAGCGAATTTTCCGGAGGGCTCCTCAGGGTCCGCCGGGACTTCCGCCTCTCCTTCCTTCCCCGGACCGCAGGTCCGGTGGAGATTCCCGAGGCCCGCCTCCTTCTCTTCGACCCCGCCGCCCGCACCTACCGGACCCTGGCGGCCGGAGGGGGCCGCGTCTTCGTGGGGGCAGGCGCTTCGGGGAACGGTGCCGACGTGACCCTCGCCCCCTTGGTGGAGCGGCCCCTCCCCGGAAGGGGGCCCCGTCCCCTCCTCTCCCGGTCCCTCTTCTGGCGCCTCCTCCCCCTGCCCTACCTGGCCCTTCTGCTCTTCGCCGCCGCCCTGGGGGTCTACCGGACCTTCCTCACGGCGCCGGAGAAGCGGCAGGCCCGCCTGCTGCGCAACCGCGCCCGCCGGAACCTCCTCAAGGCCCGCCGCCGCCTGGACGTCCGCCGGGCGGAGGAGTGCCACGAGGCCCTCTCCAGGGCCCTCACCGACGCCCTGGACCTGCGGGCGGGGCGGGCCACCTCGGGCCTGGACCGGGAGCGGCTCCACGAGGTTCTCCGGGAGTCGGGGCTGGAGGAGGCGGCGGTCCAGCGGGCCGTCGCCCTGGTGGAGCGGCTGGAGCGGGCCCGGTACGCCCGGGAGCGGCCCACCAAGATGGAGCTCTCCGCCCTCTACGAGGAGGTCCGGTCGTGGGTTTCCGGGGGGGGCGGCGGCCCCTCCGGCCGGCGTTCCCTCCTGGCGTTGCTGGCCTTTGCGGTCCTCGCCGGGGGGGTGCACCCCCAGGCGGGGGGCACCGGGGACCTCCTGGCCCGGCGGGCCGCCGAGGCCTACCACCGGGGAGACTACGCCGAAGCGCGGCGGATCTACCTCCTCCTTCGGGAGGCGGAGGGGGACGGAGCCCCCCTCCACTTCAACCTGGGTAACTGCGCCTTGAAGACCGGAGAGCTGGGCCGGGCCATTCTGGAATACCGCCGGGCCCTGCGGCTGGACCCCGGCTTCGAGCCGGCGAAGAAGAACCTCGAGGCCGCCCGGCGCCTGCTCCCCGCCCGGGTTCCACCCTACGCCGTCCCCCCCTGGGAGGCCTTCCTCGCCTCCCTTCCCCAGGGCCTTCCCGAGGCGGCGGTGCTGGCCTTTTCCCTCCTCGCCTGCCTCTCGGCGGCCCTGGTGCTCCTCCTGGCCCCCGGAGGGGCCCGGAGGCTCTGGGCACGGTTGCTGGCGGCGTCGGTCCTCCTTGGCCTCCTGTCGGTCTTCCTGCTGGCCGGTTCCGACGCGGTGCTGCCCCGGCGCCGCCCGGTGGTGGTGGTGGCCCCGGCGGAGGTGACGGCGGCCCCCGAGAGCGGCGGGAAGGTCCTGGCGGTCCTCCCCCCCGGCTCGGAGATCCTCCGGGTGGCGGAGGCGGGGAGCCGCTCCCTCGTCCTCTGGGGGGAAGGGCGGGGTTGGACCGACTCTTCCGCCGTGGAGGAGCCCTGATGGAGCGGGTGCGGGCCCTCAGGGCCGTATCTGCCGCCGCCGCCCTGGCGGCGGCGGGCCTCCTCGCCGGAGTCCTCGTCACGTGGGATGACCTGCGGTGGCTGGCGGCTCCCGAGCCACCCGCCGTTCGCTTTCACCCTC
>JBMFRA010000034.1:0-21383 GCA_049968315.1 Acidobacteriota bacterium | reverse complement strand
ACCGTCCCGCCTTCTCTTGCGGGCGGATGGCCGGAGGATTTTGGACAGGTGTGACCCCAACCGCTCTTCCCGGTGCAGGCCCCCGCGGCGGAAGCCTGGACAACGGGGCCCGCCTCGGGCATCTTGGGGGGGGAGGCCCGGCGGGGGAGCCTGAGGAGGCGCCATGGAGGCTGGATCGGAAGCCCTGAGCGCGGCCGACATCCTGGAACGTCTCACGGAGGTCAGCCTCGCCCTCTCCTCCGAGCGGGACTTTCGGAAGCTCTTGGACCTGATCCTGGACCGGGCGGTGAGCCTGGCGCGCTGCGACGCCGGGAGCCTCTACATCCGCGTGCCCGACGAGGACCCCGAGCACCCTGGCGAGCCGCGCCTCCGCTTCGTCGCCGCCCAGAACGCCTCGGTGGCCTTCCGCTTCCGGGAGGCGGAACTCCCCATCACCGAGAAGAGCCTCGCCGGCCACGCCGCCCTCACCGGCGAGCCCCTCCTCATCGAAGACGCCTACGCCATTCCCCCGGGTACCCCCTACCGCTTCAACCCGCGCTTCGACCGGGAGACGGGGTACCGCACCAAGTCCCTCCTGGTCCTGCCCATGACCAACCCCAAGGGGCAGGTGACGGGGGTCTTGCAGCTCATCAACCGGAAGCGGAACCCCGCCGCCCGCCTCACCAGCCCCGAAGCGGTGGAGCGGGAGGTGGTCCCCTTCGACCCCTTCACCACCCGGCTCATGAAGGCCGTGGGCAGCCTGGCGGCCGTGGCCGTGGACAACGCCCGCCTCTACGAGAACATCGAGCGGCTCTTCGAGGGTTTCGTCAAGGCCTCGGTGACGGCCATCGAGCAGCGGGACCCCACCACCTGCGGCCACTCCCTCCGGGTCTCCACCCTCACCGTGGGCCTCGCCGCCGCCGCCGACCGGGAGGACCGGGGTCCCCTGGCGCCCCTCCACTTCTCCGCCGAGCAGATGCGGGAGATGCGCTACGCGGCCCTCCTCCACGACTTTGGCAAGGTGGGCGTTCGGGAGCACGTGCTGGTGAAGGCCAAGAAGCTCTACCCCTACGAGCTGGAGCGCATCGAGACGCGGCTGGAGCTCTGCCGCCTGTATAGGGAGCGGGAGGTCCTCCTCCGGAAGATCGAGGCCCTCCGGCGGGGGGAGGCGGCCCGCCTGGAGGCCCTGGATGGGGAGATCGCCGAGCTGGAGGCGCGGCTCGAGCGTTTCCGGGAGACCATCCTCCGGGCCAACGAACCCACGGTCCTTCCCGAGGGGGACTTCTCCACCCTCCAGGAGATCGCCGCGGCGGCCTTCCAGGACCGGGAGGGGCGCCCCCGCCCCCTCCTGGAGCCGAAGGAGGTGGCCATCCTCTCCATCCGCAAGGGGAGCCTCACCGACGAGGAGCGGCTGGAGATCGAAAGCCACGTCACCCACACCTGGGAGTTTCTCCGGAAGATCCCCTGGACTCCCGAACTGCGGGCCGTTCCGGAGATTGCCTACGGCCACCACGAGAAGCTCAACGGAAAGGGCTATCCCCGGGGCGTCACCGCCGAAGCCATCCCCGTACAGTCCCGCATCATGGCCGTCTCCGACATCTTCGACGCCCTCACGGCCTCCGACCGGCCCTACAAGCGGGCGGTGCCCTTCGAGAAGGCCCTTTCCATCCTGGAGGACGAGGCCCGGGGCGAGCTGTTGGACCCCGCCCTGGTGCGCCTCTTCATCGAGGCCAAGGTCTACGAGGCGGTTCGGCCGTGAAGGGGGCCCGGGGCGCGCCGCCTTTCCCTTCGGGGCAGGCCCCGATCCTCGCGGGGCTCTCCCTCGCCGTTCTGGCGGTCTTCCTCTGGTCGGGAGTCCACCCCCGGGACCGCTTCACCTGGTTCCTGGAAGTCCTACCCGTCCTGGTGGCCGCGCCCCTCCTGGCCGCCACCTACCGGCGCTTCCGCTTCACCACCCTCACCTACACCTTCATCGCCGCCCACATGGCCATCCTCATGGTGGGGGGGAAGTACACCTACGCCGAGGTGCCCCTCTTCAACTGGATCCGGGACGCCTTCGGCCTCTCGCGGAACTACTACGACCGGGTAGGGCACCTCTTCCAGGGTTTCGTCCCGGCGCTGGTGGCCCGGGAGATCCTCCTGCGGAAGTCCCCCCTGCGGCCCGGTGGGTGGCTCTTCTTCCTCGTGACCTGCGTCTGCCTGTCCATCAGCGCCGGCTACGAGTTCTTCGAATGGGGGGTGGCCGTGGCCACCGGCACCGCCGCCGAGGCCTTCTTGGGCACCCAGGGGGACGTCTGGGACACCCAGTGGGACATGTTCATGGCCCTCCTGGGCGCCCTCCTGGCCCAGCTCCTCCTCGCCCGGATCCAGGACCGGCAGATGGAGCAGGCACCTCAGTAGTAGAAGACCCGGGTGTAACGAACGGTGAAGGCCGCCTCGGCGACGAGGGGAGGACCCTCGCCCGGCACCAGGTGGACCCGCAGGGGGTAGCGGCCGGGGAGGAAGAGGCGGCGGTCCAGGGGAAGGGCGAAGCGGAAGGGACGGCTTTCGCCGGGGAGGAGGGGAAGGCCCGCCCCGCCGGCCGCTGGGGCCGGCCGGTCCAAGAGGACCACCCTCTTTCCCTCCACCTCCGTTTCCAGCCGGACGGCGAAGGCCGGGAGGGGGAGCGGCCGGTTTCCCCGGTTCCGGAGGACGGCGAAGACGACCAACTCTTCCCCCGGGGCGGTGGCGGCGTAGGGAAGGGTCAGGCGGAGGGCGAGGGAACCCGGGGCGGCGCCGAGGGCCCAGAGTAAGGGCAACAGGCCCAGGAGGGCCGCCCGCCTCCCGCCGGCCTCGGCCCGCTTCCCGCCGGTCATCCGATGCAACCCCGCAGCGCCTCGCAGAGGTCCCGGGTGGCGCCGGCCACCACCGTCCGGCCGAAGAGGTAGTCCTCCCCCCCGGAGAAGTCGCAGAGGTATCCTCCCGCCGCCTTCAGGATGGCGGCCCCCGCCGCCACGTCCCAGGGCCAGAGGCCCCGCTCCCAGAAGCCGTCGAAGCGCCCGGCGGCGGTCCAGCAGAGGTCCAGGGCGGCGGCACCGCATCGCCGGATCCCTCCGGTGGCGCAGGCGGCCTCCCGAAAGCCCCGGACGTAGTGGTCGATGTAGTCCATTTCCTTGAAGGGGAAGCCCGTGGCCACGAAGGCGCCGTCGAGACGCCTCCGCCCGCTGGTCCGGATGGGCCGGCCGTTGCAGGCGGCGGGAAGGGCCACCCCTCCGGTGAAGAGTTCGTCGTGGACCGGGTCCAGGACCACCCCCAGCACCGGCCGCCCCCCCTCCACCAGGCCCACGGAAACGCAGTAGACGGGGATGCCGTGGACGAAGTTGTTGGTGCCGTCCAGGGGGTCCACGCAGAAGAGGCGTCCCTCGGCACCGGTGGCGGCGCCGGAGCCCTCCTCCGCCAGGAGGGGGACCTCGGGGCACCGGCGCTCCAATACGGCCTTCACGGCGGCCTCCGAAGCCCGGTCGGCGGCGGTGACGAAGTCGTTGCGCCCCTTCTCCTCCACCCACGCCACCCCTTCCCGAACGGCCCGGCGGAGCACCTCGCCGCCGGCCCGGGCCGCCTCGACCATGGCGGCAAGTTCTCGCTCCATCAGGTTTCCTCCCCTTCCTTCCGCCCGCCCCGCCGGGCCCTGGGGTGGGCAGAATCGTAGACGGCCTTCAGCTGCGCCGTGGCGACGTGGGTGTACTTCTGCGTGGTGGAGAGGCTGGCGTGGCCGAGGAGCTCTTGGATGGTCCGGAGGTCCGCTCCCCGGGAGAGGAGGTGGGTGGCGAAGGAGTGGCGCAGCGTATGGGGGGAGGCGTCGGCGTCGGAGGGGATGGCCGGCAGGTACCTCTCCACCGTCCGCTGGAGGGACCGGGTGGTCAGCCTCCCGCCCCGGAGGTTCACGAAGACCGGATCCCCGGGGCCGGCGGGAAATTGCCGGAGCCTCAGGGCCAGGTAGGCCTCCAGGGCCTTTGCCGCCGGCTCCCCCAGGGGGACGATCCGCTCCTTCCGCCCCTTGCCCAGGACCCGGACCATCCTTCCCGGAAGGTCCAGGGCCTCCAGGTCCAGTCCCACCGCCTCCGAGGCCCGGAGGCCCGACGCGTAGAGGAGTTCCAGGAGGGCTCGGTCCCGAAGTCCTCCGAGGCTGCCGGGACGAGGGCCCGGCGGGGCCTCCACCAGCGCCGCCGCCTCGACTTCGGTGAGGACCCGGGGGACCTTCCGGAGCTGCCGGGGCGTGGCCAGGAGCCGGGCGGGGTTCCGCTCGATGCGTCCGTCCCGGTGAAGGAAGTGAAAGAAGGCCCGAACCGCCGAGAGTTTCCTCATGATGGACGCCTTGGAGATCCCCTTCTGGTGGAGGTGGCCCAGGAAGGCCCGGAGGACCAAGAGGTCCACCTCCGGCAGGGTCACCCCCCTGGGGAAGAGGCGCCCGACGAAGGCCTCGAATTGGCGCAGGTCCGAGAGGTAGTTGCGGAGGGTGTGGGGCGAGACCCGCCGCTCGTCCTTGAGGTACCGTCGAAAGGCATCCAGGGCCCGGGGGAGGGAGGCGTCTTCCATGGAGTTCCATCTTACCCCGGGGGACGGCGGGGGTATACTCCCGGGGAAGGAGAGGGGAGATGGCCAAGAGGGTGCTGATCGTCGTAAACCCCGCCGCCGGACGGGGCAAGGCCCTGAAGGCCCTGCCGCGGATCGAGAAGGGGTGCCGGGAGCTGGGCATCGCCTACGACCTCGCGAGGACGGAGGGGCCCGACGATGCCACCCGCCTCGCCCGGGAGGGAGCCCAGGCGGGGTACGAGGTGGTGGCCTGCGTGGGGGGCGACGGAACCGTGAGCGAGACGGGGGCGGGGCTCATCGGGACGCGGACGGCCCTCGCTCTTCTGCCCGCCGGGACCGGCAACGACTTCGCCCGGGCCCTCGGCGTCTACCGCAGGATGGACCGCGCCATCCGGACGCTGAGGGACGGCGAGCGGAAGGCCATCGACGTGGGGCGCTTCGGTCCCCACACCTTCCTGAACACCGTGGGGGTCGGCTTCGACGGCCAGGTCACCGCCGACAACCAGAAGGTCAAGACCCTCACCGGCATCCTCTCCTACCTGGTGGTGGTCCTCAAGAACCTCCCCACCTACAAGAACCCCCGCTTCAAGCTCAAGGGAAGGGACTGGGAGTTCGAGAGCAAGGGCGTCCTGGTGGAGTTCGGCAACGGGAAGTGCGCCGGCGGCGGTTTCTTCCTCACCCCCCACGCCGACCTCCACGACGGGCTCCTGGACGTGACCCTGCTGGGGGACTACGGCCCCATGGAGCGCTTCGTCGCCCTTCCCATGGTCCTCTTGCGCCGGATGGAACTCCTCTCCGGCGTCAAGACCTTCAAGACCGACATCCTGGAGATCTCCGTGGACCGCCCCACGTACATCCACGTGGACGGCAACCTCAAGACCCTCACCGAACCGGCCATCGTGGAGATCGTCCCCCGGGCCCTCGACGTCCTCTTCCCCCCGCCGGAAGGGGCCCCGTAAGCGGAGTCCCCACCGGCCCACCGCCCGCCTTCCCAGATCCCCTAGGGGGCGAGAAGGGCCAGGAGGGCCCCGGCGGCCACCGCGGTTCCGATGACCCCGGCCACATTGGGTCCCATGGCGTGCATGAGGAGGTAGTTGTTGGGGTCCTCCTCCTGGGCCACCTGGTGGGCGACCCGCGCCGCCATGGGGACCGCCGAGACCCCCGCGGCGCCGATGAGGGGATTGACGGGGCTGCCGGGAAGGCGGGCCATGATCTTCCCCAGGAGGAGCCCACCGGCGGTGGAGAAGGCGAAGGCGGTGCACCCGAGGACCAGGATCTTCAGCGTCGCCGGCCTGAGGAAGCTGTCGCCCGACATGGAGACGCCCACGCAGAGGCCCAGGACGATGGTCACCAGGTTGATGAGCTCGTTCTGGGCGGAGCGGGTGAGGCGCTCGGTGACGCCGCACTCCCGCAACAGGTTCCCGAACATGAGCAGGCCGATGAGGGCGGTGGCCGCGGGAACCAACAGGGCACAGAGAACGGTGACGGCCACGGGGAAGCAGACCTTCACCCACCGCGGTACGTCTCCCATCTGTTCCATCCGGATCCGGCGCTCCTTGGGGGTGGTCATCAGCCGCATGATGGGCGGCTGGATGAGGGGTACCAGCGCCATGTAGGAGTAGGCGGAAACGGCGATGGCCCCCAGCAGGTGCGGCGCCAGCTTCATGGTGAGGTAGATGGAGGTGGGGCCGTCCGCTCCCCCGATGATGCCGATGGAGGCGGCCTCCTGCGGGGTGAAGCCCAGGAGGGTGGCGCCGAAAAAGGTCGCAAAGACGCCCAATTGGGCCGCCGCCCCCAGGATGAGGGTCTTGGGGTTGGAAAGGAGGGGTCCGAAGTCGGTCAGAGCCCCCAGGCCCAGGAAGATGAGGGGCGGAAAGATCTCCAACTCCAGGCCTTTGAAGAGGTAATAGAAGAGCCCCCCGCCGAAGCCCGGGGCCGGGGCCGCCATGAGTCCGTTGAGCGGCAGGTTGGCCATCAGGGCCCCGAAGCCGATGGGCACGAGGAGGAGGGGCTCGAACCTCCGGACGATGGCCAGGTAGAGCAGGAGGCAGGCGACGGCGAGCATCACCCCTTCCCGCCAGGTGAAGTGGGCGAGGCCCGTTGCGGCGAAGAGTTCGGCCACGTCAGCCCTCCTCGGCGTACCGAATGAGGGAATCACCGGCCTGCACGGCGTCACCGGGCTTCACGAAGACCTCTCCCACCTTGCCCGACCGGGGGGCGTAGATGTAGGTCTCCATCTTCATGGCCTCCATGAGGAGAACGGGAGCCTTCTCTTCGATCGGCTTCCCCGCCTCCACGTAGACCTTGAGCACCGTTCCGGCGATGGGGGCCGCCAGCGTCTGGGCATCGCCCTTCTTCACGACGGTGGGGGCGGGAGGCGCGGCGGGCCGGGGAGCCGGCGGCGGCGTCGGAAGGGGAAGGTTCCCGAAGCCGCCCGGTGCGGCGTAGGGGGCCTCGTCGTCCTCCAGGACCTCCACCGTCACGTCGCAGGTCTTTCCATCCAGAGTGATCCGGAGCTTCTTCATGGGTTTCTCCCGCGCCTCGGAGCCGGAACCCCCCGCCGGGGTCCTCCGGGCTGCCGAGGCCTCTCTACTGGTGCCTCCCCACCTTCTGGTGGGAGAGGAGGATGTCCATCCGGCCCGCCCGGGTCCAGGTCTCCACCGACGGCCCCTGGTGGAGGTGAACCCGGTGAATCCTCACCGGCCTTCCCAGGGCGGCATAGGCGGCGGCGGCCAAGAGAACCAGCGTTTCCCCGTCGGCCAGCGGCTGGGAAGGCTCGGGGCTCTTTGGCGTCCTCGCCCGGCGCGAAACCCAGCGGGCCAGGTACACGCCGGCGGTGAGGACGGCCATGGCCGTAAAGACCACGGCGAAGGCCATCAGGGCGGTGAGGGCGGTCTCTCTCATGGTCACATCGGAATGTTTCCGTGCTTCTTCTGGGGCCTGAGGTTCCGCACGGACTGCAGGATTCCCAGGCGTTCGATGAGAAGGCGCCGGGTCCAGGAGGGGCGGATCACGTCGTCCAGGTGGAGGGCTTCGGCGGCCTTGTAGGGGTTGGCATGGAGGCGCCGGTATTCGGCCACCTTCTCCTCCAGGAAGGCCCGGGGATCGGGGGCCTGCTGCATCTCCTTCCGAAAGAGGACCCGGGCCGCCCCTTCGGGGCCCATGACGGCGATCTCCGCCGTGGGCCAGGCCAGGACGCTGTCGGCCCCCATGTCCCGGGAGCACATGGCCAGGTACGCACCGCCGTAGGCCTTGCGAAGGATCACCGTGAGCTTGGGAACGGTGGAGGCGGCGTAGGCGAAGAGCATCTTGGCGCCGTGCCGGATGATTCCGCCGTGCTCCTGGGCCACCCCGGGCAGGAAGCCGGGGACGTCCACGAGGGTCACCAGCGGGATGTTGTACACGTTGCAGGTGCGGATGAAGCGGGCGCCCTTGTCGGAGGCGTTGATGTCCAGGACCCCCGCCAGGTGCAGGGGCTGGTTGGCCACCAGGCCCAAGGAGGGGAAGCTACACCCCCCCGAACTGTATCGCCATCGTACCAGACGAAACGGCCCCTGGGCTGTGGGATCTCCCCCACCCCCCGTCTCCCACCCCCTTTCCCTCCCGGGGAGAAGGCCCGGTTTCCGCCCTATGGATCCTGTCCGGTCCGAGAGCCCCTCCCCTCGTGGAGAAGGGCCAAAGGTCCGGCAGGGAAGGGGGCGACCTCCCGCGAGCCCCTTGGCTTCCCGAAGCCCGGGGCTTCAGACCTCGGGTCCGGCTAAAAAGAAGAGCGGGCGGTGAACCGCCCGCCGGGGTACCGTTTCTGGTGCCGAAGGGGGGACTCGAACCCCCACGACCGTGAGGTCACTGGACCCTGAACCCAGCGCGTCTGCCAATTCCGCCACTTCGGCACAGCGCGGAAGGCCTATGGTATCCGGGTGAGGGCGCCCCTGTCAAGGCCGCGAAGAGGGAACAACGGGGGGAGGAAGGTCGTAAGATACCTTCAGGGAGGCTCCCATGGCTTTCGCCTTTCGACGCTCCCGTACGGCGCTTCTGGTCCTTTCGCTGTTGGTGGGCCTACCGGCCTGTGCCCCAAAGAGCCCCCGGCCGCCGCTGCTCACGGTGGAGGAGCTCCTGAAGGGCGGGGAGGAGGCGGGTCTGGACCGGGGCAACCCCTTCGAGCTGGACGACGCCATCCGGGCCGAGGTGGAGCGGGAGGTGGGCTTCGGGGGCACTCCTATCGAGCGGATCCGGCGGATCGTGCGGTTCCTCAACGACCGGGGTTACCTGAACTTCCAGTACGAATCCAACGTCTCCCTCACCGCCGTGGAAGCCTTCCACCAGAGGAAGGGGGACTGCCTCTCCTACACCAACCTCTTCATGGGCATCGCCCGGCACCTCAAGATCCCCGCCTACCTCGTGCACGTGAGCGAGGCCCGCAACTACTACGAGCGTGGCGGGATCTTCTTCGTCTCCACCCACATGGCCGCGGGGTACGGCGGGGGGTCCATCGGACAGGGTGGAAGCCCCTACACCGTCATCGTGGACTTCACCGAGGAGGCCTCCGACTGGCGCCTCTACCTGTACCAGGCGGTGGACGACGCCACGGCGGTGGCCCTCTTCTACAACAACATCGCCGTGGACCGGATGCTGGAGGGCCGGGTGGAGGAGGCGGAACGGATGGTCCGGTACCTGCTCTCCCGCCGCCCGGCCATGAAAGAGCTCTACAACAACCTCTCCGTGCTCCTCATGCGGCAGGGGCGGTACGGGGAGGCCCTCGAAATCCTGGGGGAGGCGACGAGCCGCTTCCCCGCCTACCAGCCCCTCTACACCAACGCCGTCCAGGCCGCCCGCGGCGCCGGCCGGCCCGACCTCGCCCAGGCCTTCCTCGAGCGGGGGCGTAGGGTGGCCAAGGAAGACCCCTTCTTCATCTTCAACGAGGGGGTGAACGCCTTCCGGGAGGGCCGCCTCGACCTCGCCGAGGAGCGCTTCCGGAAGGCCCTCAAGAAGCAGCCCAGCAACCCCTTCCTCTACGCCTGGCTCTCCCGGGTGCTCCTGGCGGCGGGGAGGCAGAACGAGGGGGTGGAAGCCTTCCGAAAGGCCGAGGAGCTGGCTCCCGGCCACCCCCTCCTCCGTTCCCTGCGGGACGACTACCCCGTCCTGGCGACGCTCCGCCCCCTGAGCCCCGAGCCCGCCCCTCCGCCGCCTTGACCGGGGCCCCTCCGCCCGATACACTTGGGCGGGTCCGTGTGCGGCCCGGAAAGGACGAGGCATGAGCGGAAAGGGTTGGAGCGTTCTCACCGGAATGGCCGTGTTCCTCTTCGGGGTTTCTCTATCCAGGGTGGCACCGGCCCAGCCGGCGGAGTTGCTGGCGGAGGGTCTGGAACCCGTCTCCCGCCTGGACGCCCGTTCCGTTCGGTCCTCCGTTCCGCTGGCTCACCCTTTCCGCGCCGTCGCCTCCGGGCCGTTGCTGGAGATCATCGACGAGACCCAGCCCTCTGGTCAGGCCCCGGTGGCCTCGCTGCTCCTGCCCTCCAACATCATCGCCCTCTCCCACGCCGCCGGGAAACTCGTCCTCTCTTTGAACCGGCAGGGGCTGGAAGTGGTGGATGCCTCCAACCCAGCGGCCCCTCGCCTTGCAGGCCGCTTCACCCAGGCGGACGTCCAGAACATCCAGCTCTCACCGGACGGGGAGTACGCCTACATCCTCTTCGGGGCCAAATCTTTCCAGATCGTAAGCCTCAAGAACTTGGACTCCCCCCGGCTCGCCAACACCCGCTCGGTGGATGGCGCCCTCTTCCAGCAGGGCTTGGTCACGGGGCGGGTCTTGATCCTGGCCGCGGAGAAAATGGGAGTGGTGGTCTACTCCCTGGAAGACCCGAAGCGGCCCAAGAAGCTTTCAATCTTCAAGGAGCTAAAAAGCGTGTACCGCGTGGCCGCGGCGGGCCGGCTGGTGGCCGCCTTTGACGCCGACGAGGGATTGGTCTTCTTGGATTACTCCTCCTGGTCCTCCCCCAAACGGCTGGGGAGCCTCCCCATGGACTCCCACGCCTTCGGTGCCGCCTTCTCCTCGGCGGACCCCTCGCTTCTTCTGGTGGCCGACGGGGGGACAGGGCTCCGGATCGTCAACGCCGCCGACCCCGCCCATCCCGTGGACGCCGGGAGGGCCGGTACCTTCGGGCCGTCGTTGGACGTCTCGGCCGCCGATGGCGGAGCCTTTTTCGCCGCCGGGGGCGAGTCGGGATTCTGGCGTCTGGCCTCCCCCTCCGCCCCGCCCCAGCGGTGGCTGGAGGGCTCCCTCCCCACGGGCGCTCTCACGGCCCGGGGATCTCTGGTGTACCTGGCCGTGGATTCCAAGATCCAGGTCTGGGACATGGCGATCCCAATCTCCCCCACCCTTTTAGGGGAAGCGCCTCTCCCCCTTCCCGCGGTGTACCTCGAGACGACGGGAGACCGTCTCTTGGCATCCTGCCAGCAGGCGGGTGTCCAGATCTTTGATCTCTCCGCGGGCGGCCTTCCGTTGGCCCTCGGAGCTTTCGTCTTCGATGGCTCTGCGGGACAAACCGCCCTTTCCGGAAACCTGCTGGCGGTGGCGGGGGGAAGCGGCGGTGCGGTCCTGGCCGACGTCTCCACCCCGGCCTCGCCGGTGCAGCTCTCCGTGTGGAGGCCCAAGGTGGGCGCTGTTTCCGGTGTGGCCTTCCAGAGCCCCTCCGTTCTCTGGGTGACGGCGGGCTCCACAGGGATCCGCTCGCTGGACGTGGCCGACCCAAGAAACCCCGCCACCAAGAGCGACCCCGTATCGTTCGATTCCAACACCGGCTTCCTGTACGTGGTGGGCGACCATCTCTACCAACCCAACCGGGACGGGGGCCTGAACATCGTTGACGTTTCAGACCCAGCCAACCCAAAGGACAAGATCACCCTCCCCCCCTACACCGCCTTTGCCATCCATGCCGATTCCCCTGTCCTCGGCGTAGCCGACGGGTACGACGGCTTGACCCTCCTGGACATCTCCACTCCCCAAAAGGCCTTCCCCACGTCCCGCTTCGGAATTCCGGGCTTCGCCTACGGCGTAGCCCAGCTGCCCGATGGGGCCTGGGTGGTCTCGGCGCGGGAAGGGGGGGTTTGGGTCCTTCGCCGCACGACCTGCGACGGTCCCATTCTCCGTCAACCTTGCGATGGGGCCCACCTCCCCCCCACAGATGCCCCCATTTTCCACTGGGCACCCACCAGCGGCGCGAAGTACCTCGTGAAGATCTCCACCGACGCCTCCTTCCCCGACAATTCCAAGAAAACTTACACCAGCCCTGAGCTCCATTCTCCCGGGTTTTTCGTGGACCTCCCCCTCTGGCAGTGGATGCTCAAACGAGGAGAAGGTGGAGCCGTGGCGCTGTACTGGAAGGTGGTGACCCTTGTCGGGGGCAACCGAACCGCCAGCGAGGTGAGGACCTTCCGGATCGGCTGAAGCCGTGGGGCAAACCCCCGCCAAGGTCCAGGTTTGACCGCCGCCCCGCTGTGGGCTACCATTAAAATTTGCGCGGGAAGGCCCGCGCCGCTTCACCGGGAGTCCCCATGAAGGCGAAGGACGGAAAAGGAGCGGTCCCGCCGGAGACGGCCGTCCCCCCCAAGGGGACGATCCGGGACTACTGGGAAACCATCTGCGTGGTGCTGATCTTCGTCCTCTTCGCCCGGACGTGGGTGTTTCAGAACAGCAACATTCCCTCGGGCTCCATGAAGAACACCCTGCTGGTGGGGGACCGCCTCATCGTCAACTCCTTCCTCTACGGGCCCACCCGCTGGGGGTGGGAGAAGAAGCTCCTTCCCGTGCGGGAGATCCGGCGGGGGGACATCGTCGTCTTCAAGTTCCCCGGAAACCCCCAGGTCCCCTTCATCAAGCGCGTGGTGGCCCTGGGGGGGGACGTGGTCCAGATCGTGAACCACCGGGTCTTCGTTAACGGAAAGATGCTGGTGGAGGGGTACACCCTCCTACCCCCGTACCTGAAGGAGACCTACGAGGCCCCCCCGCCCCTCCCCGACCCCTCGGAGATCCCCGAACTGCCCGACTACCTGAAGACCCCCGAAGCCTTCCGGGTGGACATCCTACCCGACAGGGTCCAGGTGAGCCTCCGGGGAAAGGACGGGCTCGACGCCCTTGACCGGGGCAACTTCGGGCCTTATCGTATTCCGGCGGGCCACCTCTTCATGATGGGGGACAACCGGATGAACAGCGAGGACAGCCGGTACTGGGGCGCCCTCGACGGCCGGCTGGTCCTGGGGAGGGCCTGGATCGTCTGGTGGTCCTTCGAGGAGGGAGACTACGACTACCTCAGGAATTCACCGGGGGACTTCGTGAAGAAATTCCTCGACAAGGTCGTCCACTTCATCGGCAAGACCCGTTGGGACCGCCTTCTGTTGCGGCCGCGGTGAGAACCGCCACACGGGGAGGGAATCGATGCAGCTCAGCCAGCAGGTTCGCGAGTTTCTGGCGAAGAACGACGAGGAGTTCCGTCGCCTGTACGAGAAGCACCAGGAGTTCGAGCAGGAGCTGGAGGCGCTGGCCAAGAAGGGGTTCTTGAGTCCCGAGGAGGAGCTCCGGGTGGCCGAGGTCAAGAAGAAGAAGCTCACGGTGAAGGACCAGATGCTCCTCATCGCCAAGAAGCACGAAAAGAGCCTCAAGGCCCTTCAGAGCTGATAAGTGGTGAGGGTTTCCCGGAAGGGGGGGTGGGTGAGGTGGAGCGGCTTCCCTTCGACGATCCGCTCGTCGCCAACAAGGATCTGAACGGCCACCTTCGGGAACTGGTGGACCTCCTCATCCGGCTGGGCATCACTCTGAAGGAGACCCAGGCGGAGATCGAACGCCTCTACATCGTGAGGACCCTCTCCGCATGCGACGGAAACCGCAGCAAGGCCGCAAAACGGCTGGGGATCCACCGCAACACCCTCAACGCCCGTCTCGAGCAGTACGGCGCGGAGCGGGACCGGCGGCCGTGAAGGCCCGTCCCCGCGGCGAAGCCGGCTGGATCCGGTACATCCGCAAGGTCTGGGGACCCTCCGGAGCGCCGCTGGATCTGGGGGACGACGCCGCCGTCCTTCCCGCGGCACCCTACGCCGTCACCACCGACGCCCTCCTGGAGGGGGTGGACTTCGAGCGGCCCTGGGGGCCCCCGGAGGCCCTGGGCCACAAGGCCCTGGCGGTGAACCTCTCGGACCTCGCCGCCGTGGGCGCCCGCCCCCGCTTCTGCCTCCTGACCCTGGCCCTTCCCGAAGACATGAAGGACCGCTGGGTGGAAGGGCTGCTTAGGGGAATGCGCCGGCTGGCCCTCCGGGAGGGTGTGGGCCTCTGCGGGGGGGACCTCAGCCGGAGCCGCTCGGGCCTGGTGGTCTCCCTGACGGCCTTTGGGGTTCTCGAGGGCCCGCCCCTCACCCGCACGGGGGGACGGCCGGGGGACCTCCTCTTCGTCTCCGGCCCGCTGGGGGCGCCCCGGGCGGCCTTGAAGGCCTTTCTGGCGGGAGTCTCTCTCCGGACCTTCGGGGAGGATCCTCCCCGCCACCCCCGCCTGGCCCTCCTGGACCGATTCTTCCGCCCCCCTTCGCAGACGGAGACGGGGCTCCTCCTCTCCCGGGAGGGGCTGGCGTCGGCGGCCCTCGACATCTCCGACGGCTTCGCCCGGGACCTCCACCGCCTCTTGGCGGCCTCCCGATGCGGGGCGGAGGTGGAGGCCCGGGCCCTTCCCGTGGACCCCCTCTCCGGCTCGGGGGAGGAGGCCCTCCGGGAGGCCCTCCTCGGCGGGGAGGAGCAGGTGCTCCTCTTCGCCGTACCGGAGCGAGAGGCGGCCCGGGTGGCCCGGCTCCTCCCCGGGGCCGCGTGGGTGGGCCGCCTGCGGAAGGGACGGGGGTGCGACCTCCTCTGGCCCGGCGGGGTGCGGGAACCCCTGCTCCCGGCGGGTTTCGACCACTTCCGCCCCGGGGAGCCCTCCCCCCCTTCCGCTAGACGAACGGCTCCGCCGCCCGTCTTACCTCCTGGAGGGCGCCGGTGAAGGGCCGCTTCCTCCGGCGGCTCCTCCGTCTGGCCCTGGGCGGAGAGCCCGAGGCCTTCGGGGAACTCGTTCTCGCCACCCGCGAGTCCCTCTTCTGGACGGTGAGACGGATGACCGGACGGGACGCCATCGCCGAAGAGATCCTCCAAGAGGCCTACCTGGCCCTGTGGGAGCGCGGAACCGGCGGGCTTCCCGAGGAGCCGGAGGCCTGGCTGCGCCGCTTCTGCGTGAACCGCGCCATCGATTTCCTCCGAAGGGAAGAGACCCGCCGCACCGAGGGGCTTCCCGAGGGCCTGGAGGTGGAAGGCCCCGCCGGCCCCGGCGACGGCGGCCTCTACAGCCGGGAGGTGGAGGAGGCGCTGGAGGAGGGCCTGGCGACCCTGCCCCCCCAGGAGCGGGCGGCCTTCCTGTTGCGGGTGGTGGAAGAGCTTCCCTACGGGGAGGTGGCCCGGGCGCTGGGGGTGGCCGAGAGTACCGCACGGAACCAGGTGATGCAGGCCCGGAGAAAGATGGAACGGTTCCTCACCGCAAGGGGGATCGAGCCGTGACCGTGAAAGCCCTGAAGAACCGGAGGCGGCCCGAGGGGGCGTGGTCCCCCTTCGAAGAGCGGCTCCGCCGGGAGATCCGCCGCCGCAGGTCCATCCGCCTCCTTTCCCGCGCCGCCCTTCTCCTTCTGGCCGCCGGCTTCGCCGCGGCCCTCCGGACGGGCTCTCCCCCCGCCTCCGTGCTCCTGCGGGCCGACGTGCCCTCCGCCGCGGCCCCCCTCTTCACCCCCCAGGGGGCCACGGCCCTCTGCCCATCGGACTCGGTGGTCCTTCTCCTGGAGGTCCCGGGATGAAACGCGCGGCCTTGGCCCTCACCATGGTCTTTCTGGTTCTCCCCCTCTGGTTCGGCGCCCAGGGACCGGCCTCCTTCGAGTACGTCCTGAGGTACCGGGACGTCCGGTCGGTGGTGGGCCGGCTCGGAGAAGAACTGGGGCCCCGGGGCCGCATCTCGGTGGACGGCCTCCGAAACGCCGTCACCGTCTCGGACGACGCGGAGCGCCTGCCGGCCCTCCGGCGCCTCCTGAGGGACCTGGACGTCCCCGCCCGCCGCTTCGCCCTGGAGGCGGTGCTCGATCTCCTCTCCCCCCGGGGGGTCCAGGCCCTCTTCAAGAGCCCGGCCAACTTCGTGGACGCCTCGGAGTGGGCCCAAGACGCCGCCCCCCGGGCCTCCTTCCGGGCCGTCACCGACCTCACCGAGGGCGGCCGGGGGACCCTCTCCCTCGGCAAGGACTACCGCCTGGAGGCGGAGGCCCAGGGCTATGACCCCGTCCAGCGGCGGTTGGGCCTCAAATCGGTGGCCCTCTACTGGACCGCCGCCCCCTCGCCGGAGGGCCGGGAGCGCCTCCGCGGCGCCGCCGTCCTCCCCGAGGGCCGGCCCACCCTCTTCCTTCTCCCGGAAAAGGCGGAAGCCCCGCCCCTGCGGCTTCGGATCACCCCCACCCTCCTGCCCCGCGCCGAGCGGGAGGAGGTCCCCTGATGCCGAGGTTCCGCTGCCGGGTGGGGACGGCCTCCGGGGAGGTCGCCGTCCAGGAGATCGTGGCCCCCGCCGCCGAGGTCCTGCGGAACCAGCTGGAGGACAAGGGCTACTTCGTCTTTTCCATCCAGCCGGCCCGCCCCTGGGAGAACCTCTTCGGGACCCTCTTCCGACGGGAAAAGCGTGTCTCCCTCAAGGACTTCATCCTCTTCAACCAGGAGTTCACCGCACTCCTCCGGGCCGGGCTCCCCGTGCTGACGGCCCTGGACCTCCTCCTCTCCCACGAGCGGCAGGGCCACTTCAACCGCCTCCTGGAGCAGGTGCGCGACGACGTTCGGGGCGGGGCCTCCCTCTCGGAGGCCTTCGCCAACCGGGGAAACGCCTTCCCCCCCATCTACTCCGCCACGCTGGCGGCGGGGGAGCGCTCCGGCGAACTGGTGGCGGTGATCCAGCGGTACCTCTTCTACCTGAAGACGGTCCAGGCCATCCGGAAGAAGGTGCTGTCGGCCCTCATCTACCCCGTGATCCTGCTGACCCTGTCGGTGGCCCTGGTCTTTCTCCTGCTGACCTTCATCGTGCCCAAGTTCTCCGAGCTCTTCCTGGGCTCCGGCGCCCAGCTCCCCGCCATCACGCGGATCGTTCTCGCCGCCTCCCGGGTGACCGAGTACGGGTGGCCCTTCCTCCTGGCGGCCCTGGTGGCGGCACCCCTCGTCGTCAAGGTCGTGGGGGCCCGGCCCGAGGGAAGGCTCTTCTTGGCCCGGCTCCGGATGCGCATCCCCCTCCTGGGAGAGAACATCCGCCGGTACAACGTCTCCCAGATGTGCCGGACGCTGGGAACCCTGGTGGCCGGCGGCATTCCCATCGTCTCGGCGCTGGAGGTGGTGGCGGAGGCCATGGGCAACGAGTGGTACAAGCTGGAACTCCGCAACGTGAAGCGGCAGGTCCTGGAGGGCCAGTCCCTCTGGTCCAGCCTCGAGCGGTCGGGCATCGCCACCCCCATGGCGGTGGAGATGGTGGAGGTGGGCGAGTCCACCGGGTCCCTCGCCGAAATGCTGGACCAGGTCTCCCAGTTCTACGACGAGGAGCTGGCCACGGCGGTGGAGCGCTTCGTGGCCCTGCTGGAACCGGCGCTCCTGCTCTTCATGGCCGTCCTCATCTCGCTGGTGGTGCTGTCGGTGTACATGCCCCTCTTCTCCATGTACAACCTGGTGAGCGGATGAGGAAGAGATGGAACGGAAGGCCGGCGATGGCCGCCGGCCGCGCTTGGCAAGGGGAACCGAACCATGGCCGCATCGCCCGGTGACATCACCGCCCGCCTCCCCACCGAGGGGGAACTCCTCAACGAGGAGAAGAGCGCACGCCGCCTCGCCGAGACCCTCCGCCTGCCCTTCGTGTCCCTGAAGGACTTCCGGGTGGACCCGGCCCTCTTCCTCTCCCTGCCGGTGGATTTCATGTTCCGCCACACCTTCGTCCCCTACCGGGAGGAGGGCCCGGCCCTGGCGGTGGTGGCGGCGGACCCCGCCGACGTGACGCTGGTGGACGAGCTGGAGGCCCAGCTCAAGCGGCCGGTGAAGCTGTACGTGGGCATCCGGAGCGAGATCCAGGAGGTCCTCAAGAAGTCGGAGTCGAGCCAGCGGGTCCTGGAGGAGGTCAGCGAGGACTTCCGCATCCAGATCGTCCGGGAGGACGCCGAAGAGGGGGAGGAGGGCGTCATCTCCCTCGACAAGCTCTCGGAAGACACCTCCCCCATCATCAAACTGGTGGACTTCACCGTCTTCAACGCCCTCCAGCGGAGGGCCAGCGACATCCACGTGGAGACCGGGGAGAGCGAGGTCAACATCAAGTACCGCATCGACGGCGTCCTCTACCCCGCCATGGACCCCATCGACAAGCGCTTCCACTCCACCATCGTCTCCCGCATCAAGGTCATGGCGGAGCTGGACATCGCCGAGAAGCGGGTGCCCCAGGACGGCCGGTTCAAGCTGAAGGTGAAGGGGCGCACCGTGGACTTCCGGGTGAGCGTCATCCCCACCATCCACGGGGAGGACTGCGTCATCCGCATCTTGGACAAGGAGTCCACCAGCGAGGAGTTCCGGAATCTCAGCCTGGACGTCTTGGGCTTCGAGCCGGAGGTGATGAAGAAGATCCGCCGCCACGCCGCCGAACCCTACGGCATGCTCTTGGTGACGGGCCCCACCGGGTCGGGGAAGACGACGACCCTCTACGCCGTCCTCTCGGAGATCCAGTCCCCCGAGTACAAGATGATCACCATCGAGGACCCGGTGGAGTACCAGCTCCGGGGCGTCACCCAGATCCCCGTCAACGAGAAGAAGGGCCTCACCTTCGCCCGGGGGCTCCGGTCCATTCTCCGCCACGACCCCGACAAGATCATGGTGGGCGAGATCCGCGACGAGGAGACGGCCAACATCGCCATCCAATCGGCCCTCACCGGCCACCTGGTCTTCACCACCGTCCACGCCAACAACGTGGTGGACGTCCTGGGGCGCTTCCTGAACATGAAGGTGGAGCCCTACAACTTCGTGTCGGCGCTCAACTGCGTCCTCGCCCAGCGGCTGGTGCGGCGCATCTGCCCCTCCTGCCGGGAGCCGGTGGCCTACCCCGACGACCTGTTGCGGGAGAACCGTATCTCCCCGGAGGCGGCCCGCCGGGCGGAGTTCTACGCAGGGAAAGGGTGCCTGGACTGCAACGGTACCGGCTACCGGGGCCGCATGGCCATCTCCGAACTCCTGGAGCTCTCGGACCGCATCCGGGAGCTGATCATCGACCGCAAGCCCTCCAGCGAGATCAAGAAGGCGGCGCGGGAAGAGGGCATGGTGACCCTCCGGGAGTCGGCGGTACGGGTACTCCTTTCGGGGCAGACCACCCTCAAGGAGATCAACAAGGTCACCTTCGTGGAAGACTGAGCGGGACGGCCCCCCAGGGGGGTGCTCCCGGAGGAGGTCAAGGACGGTGCGGTTCGACAAAGCCCTGCTCCAGGAACTGATGCGGTTCCGGCCGGCCATGCCCCCGGTGGCGGCCCTGCTGGAACCGCCGCGCCTCGTGGGCCTTCGGGTGGCGAAGGCCCGGAAGGACCCCACCCCCCTCGTCGTGCACGAGGAGCCCCTGCCGCCGGGCGGGGGGACCTACCTTCCCGCGGGCGAGGCCCTGGAACGCCCCGTGGCCTCCCTCCTGGCCCACCTCGGCCAGCCCAAGGAGATCGCCGTGGTGGTCGGAGACCCCTTCTTCCGGGTCCAGGTCCTGCGCCTTACGGACTTCCCCCGGAACGAAGAGGAGCGTACCCAGGTCCTCCTCTGGCAGCTTCGAAAGCTCCTCAACGCGCCGCTGGACCGGGTCCGCCTTCGGTACGAGGTGCTGGAACGGAGCACCCAGGGCGCCGTCGTTCTCGCCGCCGTCTGCCCGGAGGAGGAGGCGGCGGCGGTGGAGTCGGCCTTCGGGCAGCAGGGGTGCCGCGTGGGTTTCCTGGGGCCTTCCACCTTCGCCCTCCATGCCCTCTGGGAGGCCGGGGGAAGGTTTGGGGAGGAGGCCGTCCTGCTCCTCAACCACCCCGAGGGGTACCTCTCCTTCCTCTTCCTGGAGGGAGGCCGGCCCGTCTTCTTCCGCTGCAAGGACCTCCAGGCCTTCGAGGCCCCGGAGGACGGCGGCGGGGGCCGGGCGGCCCAGGAGCTCCGTCTCACCCTCGCCTACTACCGCGAGAAGCTGGGGGGCACCGAGGCTCCCCCCATTCTCGTGAGGACCTCCTCCGGGGGGCACGCCTTCCCCTTCCATGGGGCGGTGGAGGAGGGGGCCGCCCTCCAGAGCCTTGCGGGGGTTCTCCCGCCCCTGCCCACGGGGGCGCCCCGGGACGAAGCGGCCCTTCCCCTCTTCGGCGTGCTGGAGGGATGCCCATGAAGCGCCTCTGGATGAACTTCGCCGAGGCCCCCTTCGTCAACCGGGCCCTTCCCCTCTCCCTCATGCTCCTGGTGTCGGGAACGGCCATCCTCCTCACCCTCTTCAACGCGGTGACCTTCGTCCTCGTCGGGAGCGAGTTCCGGACGGAGCGGAAGACCCTGGAGGCCCAGAAGAAACGCCTGGAGGCCCTTGAATCGGAAGAGGCAGAGAAGAAGAGGCTCCTGGGGGGAGGGAACGTCGCCGCCCTCGCGGGGGAGGCCCGCTTTCTGGAGCAGGTTCTGAGCGCCAAGCGCTTCGACTGGCCCCGGCTCCTCAAGGACCTCGAACGGGTCAAGCCCTACGGGGTGATGCTGGAGAGCGTCGCCCCCCGCACCGGCAAGGGGGGGCTCGTCACCATCCAGCTTCGGGGGGTGGCCAACCCCCGGGCGGAGCTCCTCAAGCTGGAGGAGAACCTCTTCGCCGACCCCCGTTTCCAGAGCGTCAAGCTGGAAGGGGAACAGAAGGAGTCGGGAAGCCCCTGGACCCGCTTCACCCTGAGTTGTACGTACCTGCCGGAGGCCGGCCGTGAACCTTGACCGCATCCTGCTGAAGCGGCTCCCCCTCCTTCTCCTGTTGGGGACGGCGGGGGTGGTGGTCAATCTCCTCATCTACGCCTTCGGCGTCTCCCGGTTGGACGTCTACACCCGGAGGTTGAAGTCCTCGGTGGAGGCCAACCGGGTCCGCCTCCAGGAGCTGGAGGGCCGCACCCGCTCCCTGGAAGAGACGGCCGTGCGGCTCCGCAAGGACCGGGAGGTCATCGGCGACCTCGCCGAGAAGGTCCTCCTCACCCCCGAGGCCCGCCTCGTGGCCGCCCAGGAGGAGATCCAGAGGCTGGTGGAGGCCAACCAGTTGGAGCTCCAGTCCCTCTCCTACACCTACGAGACCCTTCCCAAGGCCTCCGAGGGGGCGTGGCCCCGGAGTTACGTGAAGGTCACCCTCACCCTGCCCCTCTCGGGGACCTACCCGGCCATGAAGTCCTTCGTCCGCGCCCTGCTGAACTCCCCTCAGTTCTTCACGGTGGAGGAGATGGCCCTGGCGGGAAACAGCCAAGGGGGGCCCACCCTTCGGATGAACCTCCTCGTCTCCACCCTCTTCGTGGCGGGTCCCCACTCGCCGGGGGAGGCCGCGCCATGAGACGCCTCGCCGCCCTGGCCGCCCTGCTGCTCCTCGCCGCCGCCTGCACGGCCCCACCGCCGGCCCGGCAACTCTCCCCCGACGCCCTGGACGAGGAAAGCCCCCGGCCCTCCCGCCGCAAGGCACCGGCCCAGGCGGACCTCTCCTCCCTCCCCGCCCTCTCCCTGGACGCCCTGGCCCCCTCGGAGGAGCCCCCGGAGGAGATTCCCCGGAACC
>JBMFRA010000033.1:0-21397 GCA_049968315.1 Acidobacteriota bacterium | reverse complement strand
CTTGGGCAACATGCGGAAAACCGTTGCCCAAAACGATCTTGGACAGCAATGATCCCGGCCCAGTGCCAGCGCGGCATCGCCACCCAGCCCAACGTGGACGTGGACCGCTGCCCTTGGTCGGCCCACTACGGGCGGGTCTACGTGGTCCTCCAGGATTTCAACCAGGGCTGCACCACCCAAGCGGCTTGGAGCTGTTCCACCTGGGATACCAACTGGAACAACGCCTGCAACTACGACATCTGGTTCATGTACTCCGACGACCAGGGGGCCACCTGGTCCTCCCCCGTGAACCTCACGGCGGCGGACGGGAGCAACGTGGACCACTTCCAGGGGTACATGCGGGTAGACCCCGCCGACGGCTCCATCTACGTGACCTACCACCGGAGCCGCCTCAACCCGGCCTCCGCCGCCGACCGCCAGAAGACCCACTACTTCGTCATCCGCTCCATCGACGGCGGCGCCACCTGGAGCGCCCCTTACCAGGTCTCCACCCTGGAGGGAGACGAGCGGGCCTCCGGTGCCGACACCTTCGAGCGGGGCGACTACCAGGGGATCGACATCTACGAGGGGGTGGTCTGGCCGGTGTGGATCGACCGGCGGGGAACCACCGCCGAGGAGGAGGTGATCCTCCGGAAGGTCTGCGCCGAGCCGACCCACAAGAGCGAACGGGCCCCCTCCTTCTCCGCCCCTCCCACCACCGTGACCGACCTGGGGGGCAAGGTCCTGAGGCTCTCCTGGACCCTGCCCGATGTGTACTGGGGCGACGGCGGCGAGAACGCCTCCGCCCGGAAGTTCCAAGTTTTCGTGGACGGAAGCCTCTACCAGGATAACCTGGCCGCTTCCACCACCTCCTTTGACTACACGGCTTCCGACTGTTCCACCGCCCACACCTTCTTCGTGCGGGCCGTCAACTCCTGCGGGGTCTACAAGGACTATGCCACCGCCACCGCCACGGCCACCGGCTGCTGCCCCTCCAACCCCAGCGCGGTGGACGTGACGCCCAACGGCCCCTTTGACCTCTGCCAGGGCGTTTCCATAGGGCTCACCGCCACCGCCACGGGGGGAGCGGGCCCCTTCCAGTACCAGTGGACGCGGGACGGGGTGGACATCCCCGGCGCCAACGCCAGCACCTACACGGCTCAGGACACGGGAAGCCACGCCTACAACTGCCGGGTCTGGAACGCCTCCTGCACCGATAAGGTCCAGGATACGCAGCCGGTGGCCGTGACCTGGCATACCGCCCCCTCCTTCGCCGGCCTCTCCTCCGTCTCGGCGCCGCCGAACGCCACCTGCACGCTGAACCTCTCCTGGAGCGCCGCCACGGCCTACTGCGGAAGCGCCTACTACAACGTCTACCGCTCCACCTCGAACGGCTTCACCCCTTCCGCGGCCACCCGCATCGCCACGGGGGTCATAGGGACCTCCTTCAGCGATACCTACGGCCTCGCCCCGGGAACGACGTACTACTACATCGTTCGGGCGGTGGACCAGGCCAACGGGGCCGAGGAGGGGAACGCCGTCCAGAAGAGTGGTACCCCGGTGGGGGTCGCCACGACGGCCATCAACGAGAACTTCGAAGAGGGGGGAGGTCAGCCGCTTTCGGGGGGGGCGTGGAGCCACAGCGCCCTTACGGGAACGGACAACTGGGTCCAGTCCACGGCCGGAAACCCCCACAGCCCCACCCACACCTTCTTCACCGCCAGCGTGGCCACCGTCAACGACGACGTCCTCGTCACGCCGGCCTTTACGGTGCCCGCCAACGCCGTTCTCTCCTTCTGGCACACGTACTACCTGGAAACGGGCTACGACGGGGCGGTCCTCGAAATCAGCACCGACGGGGGGAGCACGTGGAGCGACCTCGGCTCCCTCATCACGTCGGGCGGCTACACCGGCACCATCAGCACCGGCTACCAAAGCCCCATCGGAGGGCGGCAGGCTTGGACCGGCGGGACGGTGGGAACCGAGACCCAGGTCACGGTGAACCTGGCCACCTACGCCGGCCAGAGCGTGAAGGTCCGCTTTCGGGCGGCCTGCGATTCCTCCGTCGCCCGCACCGGCTGGTACATCGACGACGTGGTGGTGAGCGGCCAGGCCCCCTGCACCACCGGTTCGCCGGCCGGATCGGTGAAACCGGTGCCCGACGGGCTGTGGGTCTCGGGGACCCCCATGACCGCCGCCAAGACCTCCGGCGACGGCAGCTCCATCTCCTTGGCCTGGGACGTCTCCACCTGTGCGAGCCCCAACTACAACCTCTACTACGGCAAGGGCAGCGACCTTCCCACCTACACCCTCACGGGGAGCGCCTGCGGCCTGGGCGCCACGGGGAGCGCCTCCTGGACCTCCGTGCCGGCCGTTCCTTCGGGGGAGACCTTCCTGTGGTGGGTCATCGCGGGGACCGACGGCGCTTCCCTGGAAAGCTCCTGGGGGAAGGATTCGGCGGGGAACGAGCGCCACCCCGCGGCCTCGGGCCAGTGCGGCTTCACCGCCAAGAGCACGCAGGCCACGTGTCCGTAAGAACGCTTTTCTCCCGCGGCCCCCTTGGCGGTGGGTGGATCCTGGGGGCGGTGGCCTTTCTCGCGGCCCCCGGGTGGGCAGCCGGCGCGCCGCTGCGGCCCTCCCTGGTGGCGTGGGAAGCGGCCGCCCGAGCCAGGGCCTGTGAGGGCCCCGGAGAGGCGGGTTTTGCCCGCCAGCTCCGGAGTGCGGCGGCCTTTTTGGACCTCGGAGCCCGGCTGACCCTGCCGGGCGAGAGCGTCGCGGTGGCCTACCCCGCCTCGGGGGCTCACCTCGCCCCCCTGGCCCTCTGCGAGTCCGACCGGGGGAACCGGCCCTACCTCTTCCTTTACTTCGACCCCGGCTCCGCCCGCGGCGGCGAGTTGGCCGCGGGGCTAGAGAAGCTCGCCCAGCTAGGGCTGGTGACCTCCCTGCGGCAAGAGGAGGGGGACGGCGGAAGGCGGTTTCGTTTCCGCATGGGACAACACCCCGTGGAAGTGCGCTTCCGGGTGACCCCGCCCACCGACCCCTTGGCGCCTCTGGAAGAGCTCGGCGAAGCAATGGGCGGAATCTCCGCCGTGGTGGTCCACGACTGGTCGGGCGATCCGTACGAAAACCTGGAACTCCTCTATCGGTACGTCCGTATGCTCCGAAAGACCCGCCCTGCAAAGCCGCCCCTCCTCGTCATGGAAGACCTCCGCCGGCACCCCTACCCCGTGGACCTGGCGCTTTTCTCTCCCGTGGCCTCTTCGCAGAAACCCTACGGCCACCGCGGGCCCGCCGCCGACTGCCGCGGCGAGGCCGAACTGGGCCCGCCCCTCTTTGAGGGGGCGGTGGTCCTCTCCTTCCGGGACCGCTGGTGGGAGAGGGCCTCCGATGCGGATTTGCCCTGGATCTTCGACTTCCTCTGGTTCTCCCTCTGCGACGAGGAACGGCGGAACGTCCTTGGGCGGGACCCCGACCCCGTGCTCGCCCCCTGGCCCGCCGACTGGGCCGCCGGCTACGGAAGCCGGTCGGTCACCGGGGCGGATATTCGCACGCTGGCCGGTTTTCGGATGACCCTCCTCCGGAAGGCGCGGGCGGTGGAGGGGCTCTTCGGGCCCGGCCTGCGCGCAAGGTGGCGGCGCCTGTTGGGACTCTACCGTGCCGGGCTGCAATGTATCGCCGCGGGGGTGCCCGCCGGAACCCTGGGCCTGCCCCCCCGTTTCCGTGAGGCGGACGCCCCATCCCTTCCGGCCCTTCAAGAGGTAGCCGAGCGCGGCGAGGCCCTGGCCGCGGAGCGGGAGAGGTGGGCCCTGGCCCGAAGGGAGGAAGCGAAGGCCCTTCTGCCGGCCTTTCCAGAGGAGGGAGGCCCCGCCGCCGGCGGGTCCTCGCCGGCAGGGCCGGCCTGTGCGGCCTACCAGAAGGCAAAGGACCTCCTCTTTCCTGAAGGAGGGAAACCATGAGCGGGTTTCGTCTGTTCTGCGCCACCGCTGCTATCACCCTGGGGTTGGGGGTGGGGATTGGGGCAGAGGAGGCCCCCCCGCCTTCCGTCCCCCGCCAGCGCTGTCTGAATCTGGTGGAGGCCGGCAGGGCGGAGGAAGCCCTCCCCTATTGCCGCGAGGCGCTGGGGACCTCCCAGGACCGGGCCCTTCGGGTGGCGGCCGCCACCGCGGAGACCGAGGAGGGAGACCCGGAGGCCGCGTGCCGGATCCTCGAGGGTCTCCGGGCGGAGGGAGAGCTCTCCCCAAAGGAGGCAGCCCTCTACGCCCGGGCCCTCCTGCGAAGCGGCCGGCCGGAGGATGCGGAGGCGGTGCTCCGCCAATCCCTGGCCAAGGGCGCCAGCCTGGAGGCCTTTAGGGGCCTTCTGGACCTCCGGCTCTCCCTGGGGCGGGCCGAGGGGGCGGGTGAGGACATCCGCCGGGCCCTGGCGGCCTTTCCCGGGGATTGCAGGCTGCGGGAAGTGGCCGCGGCCCTCTACGGCCTTCTGGGGCGGGACGGGGAGGCCGCCGAGGAGGCGCGCCAAGCGGTGGCGCTAGGGTGCGAGCCCTTGGGCTGGGCCCGGCGCGCCGGCATGGCCGAACGGTTGGGGAACCCCGCCTACCGGCCTCTCCTAAATCCCGCCGCCGTCGTCTCCGGTCTTTCCCGAATGGCCGACGGAGAAGCCCGGTTCCGCCTGCAGATCCTGGAGAAGACCATGGGGCCCGAAGCGGTGCCCGCCCTGGCCGAGGACCTGCTCCGTCGAAGCGATTACGGAATTCGCCTGAGGGAGATCCACCTCCTGTTGGGCCAGGGGCCGGCCAGCCTGCCGGCGCTGGAGGAGGTGCTGGGCCGGGGGGACCTCTTCCTGCGGAAGATGGTTCTTCGCCAGCTGCTTTCCGATGCGGATCCCCGCTGGATTCCCCTTCTGGAAAAGCAGCTCGAGAGGGAGGCGGCCCCCGGCAACCGGACGCTGGCGGCCCTGGCCCTGGCCAAGGCCTACGCCGCCGCGGGGAGGCGGGCCGAGGCGGCGGCCCTGCTCCGTTCGGTCCCCGAGGGGGACCCGCTCTACCCCGAGGCCCGTGAACTTCTGGAAAAGGCCGGGCTTAAGGACCGCTGAGGGGGGCTGGCACTTTTCCGGCTGTTAACGACCTTTCCCCCAGGTTCCCCCTGAACGCGGGGCGGAGGGCGGTTTCGCAATGGGCGGAAGGGGGGAGGTAGGGCCACTTCTGTCCAAAATCAGTTTCTAGCCCGCGGGTGTCCGAACGGGCTTGGGCAGCGCTTCTCCGCAGGTCGCCGGAGGCGAAGCGGAGGGCGATCTACAGGCCGCAGGATGGGGCCTTGGGCCAGGAAGGCAAGGCCACCGCATCGGAGGCGAGCCACCCGGTGGGCCCGAGAAGGGCATCATTTCGGGGCTCCTTGAAAGCTAGCCCCGGCTTTTTCCTCGAAGGGCTTGGTTGCGAAGCGGGGTCCCGCGAAGGGCTTCGCAGAGGACCGTTGAGGATGCGGGCGCATCAGCCCGGGCCCTGCCCCCACTCGAAGCCGCAGGCCTCCCGGACGAGGGCGGAGAGGCCCTCGCCGTCCCCCGCCGCCAGCAGCCGTACCGCCCCGCCGCGGTAGACGGCCTCCAGGGCCTTCTGGACCGCCCCGTAGGGGCGCCCCTCGGCCATGAGGCGGTCTCGGAGGCGCCCCATGAGTTCGGTGAGCGCCCCGTACTCCTCCCCGTAGCTCCTCTCCAGCTCCTCCCGCAGGGCCCGGGAGAGGGCGGGGCACCGCCCGTCGGTGGCCACCGCCAGGGTGAGGTCCCCCCGGCGGACCACGGCGGGCAGGGTGAAGGTGCAGAGGGCCGGCCGGTCGGCGACGTTGACGAGGATGCCGAGGCGCCGGGCCTCGGCGGAGACGGCGGCGTTCACCGCCTCGTCGGAGGTGCAGGCGATGGCCAGGAAGGCCCCGGCGAGGTCTCCCGGCGCGTAGGGGCGGTTCTCCAGGGCGATGCGGCCCTCCGCGGCGAGGAGGCGCAGTTCCCCTTCGGCCTCCGGCGCCACCACCTTCACGCGGGCCCCTCCGTCGAGGAGTTTGCGCGCCTTGCGGACCGCCACCCTCCCGCCGCCCACCACCACGGCCAGCCGGCCCTTCAACTGGAGGTTGACGAGGTAGGCCACCGTCACGCCCCCGGGGTGCCGGCCCGACGGGCCGTCACCAGGACCGTCCCCGCCGGGAGGGGGTGGACCTCCAGGGCGGAGAAGCCCAGGGCATCGAGGGTCTGGCCGAGGCGGCTCAGGCTCCAGGCGCGGCAGCCCCCCCGGGTCACGTGGCGCCCCAGGGCCCCCAGGACCACCTCCGGGGGAGGGAGGACGGTGGCCGGCAGGAAGGCGTCGTGCAGGTGGAGGCAACCGCCGGGTCGGAGGGCGGCGGCGGCGGCCTCCAGGACCTTCCGCACCTCGCCGCGGTTGCAACAGGCGAGAAGGCCCGAGAGCAAGATCGTTCCGAAGGGGCCCTTCCGGGAGGGGACGGGGGAGAGGAGGAGGAGGTCCCTCCGGGGGGAGGTGAAGGGGTCGGCCGCGGAGACGCCGAGGTCGGCCCAGCGCTCCCGGAGCGCCTGGGCGTAGGCGCCGGAGCCCGGCCCCAGAACCAGGACGGGGTCCTGGGGGGCCTGGGAGAGCCGGTCCAGCACCGCCGGGGCGCAGAAGCGGGCCAGGGCCTCGACGGCCCGGATGGCGGAGGGGTCTTCGAAAGGCCCTCCCTCCCGGCATCCCTCCCGGAGGTACCGAACCAGCGCCTCCCCGGTGACGGGGAGGTTCAGCTCGTACTCCAGGGTGGGAAGGAGGCTCTGGGGCGAGGTCTCCCGGAGGTACCGGCTGGCCAGCTCCAGGTTCCGGTACCCCCCCGGCCGGCTCTCCAGAAGGCCCAGGGCCACGAGGGCCTCCAGCACCTCTTCAGCGGCTTCAGCGTTCCAGGAGAGGTCCCGGGCCACCTCCGCGGCGGTGCGGGACTCCTCCAGGCGGTCGAAGAGGCGGGAGGAGAGGGCGAGGCCCAGGACCCGGGCGGCGAGGCCGCCGGTGGCGAGGCGCAGGAGCTGGTCGGGGACGGGGGCCGGGTCGAAGCGGGCGGAGCCGTCGGGGCGGCGGGCCAGGTCCCGGTCGGTCCAGCGGATCTTCTCCCGCAGGCGGACCACCTCCCCCACCACCAGGGTGGCCGGGGGACGGATCCCCGCCCGCTCCACCTCCTCCGCCACCCTCGCCAGCGTGCTCACGAGGACCGCCTCGTCGTGCCAGAAGGCCATCTGGATGAAGGCGCAGGGGGTCTCGGGGCTCCGGCCGTGGTCCATGAGGCGCCGGGCAATGCGGCCGGCGTTCTTCACCCCCATGAGGAAGACGAGGGTGTCCAGGCGGGCCAGCGCCCCCCAGTCGATGCGGGTCTCTTCGTCTTTCGCCTCGTGGCCGGTGACGATGGTGACGGTGGAGGCGTTGTCCCGGTGGGTGACGGCGATTCCCGCCGAGAGGGGCGCCGCCAGGGCCGAGGAGACGCCGGGGATGACCTCGAAGGGGATCCCCGCCGCCGCCAGGGCCTCCGCTTCCTCGCCTCCCCGCCCGAAGACGAAGGGGTCGCCGCCCTTGAGGCGGACCACCATCTTGCCCTCCCGGGCCTTCTGGATCAGCAGGGCGTGGATCTCCTCCTGGCGGGAATCGTGCTTCCCCACCGGCTTCCCCATGTAGAGGCGCTCCGCCGACGGCTTGGCCAGGGCCAGGACCTCCTCCTGGATGAGGCGGTCGTAGACGATGACGTCCCCCTCCCGCAAGAGGGCGGCGGCCTTCAGGGTCAGGAGCTCCGGGTGGCCGGGGCCGGCCCCCACGATGTACACCTTGCCGGGTTTCATGCGGTGTCCCTCGCAGCCGCCCCCAGGCGGTCCTGGGGCGCGGGCCTCTGTCTACCACGGGGGCGGGGGGCGAAGCAACGGGAAAGGGGGCCGGCGGCGGCGGAGTGGGGCAAGGGAGGGGCCATGGGGAAGTGCATCAAATCCGAACTGTTTCAATATGTTTCATTTGGGCCCCGAAATTTGGCGACGAAATCCCTTTTCTTGAGGGCCCCGCCCGGTGCATGCTGTTGACGGGAACCGTACCCTCGGCCAGATTGTACGAAAGGGGTGGGCCATGGCGGTCATCACCATTTCCCGGGGATCCTTCAGCGGCGGCAAGATCCTGGCGGAGTGCCTGGCGGAGAACCTCGGCTACCGCTGCGTGGACCGGGACGTCATCGTGGAACGGGCCGCCGCCTTCGGGGCCTCCCAGGAGGAGATCCGCAACGCCCTCATGGAGCCCCCGAGCTTCTGGGACCGCTTCCGCCACAAGAAGTACGTCTACCTCACCCTCGTCCAGGCGGCCCTCACCGAGGAGGTCAAGGGGGGGAAGGCCGTCTACCACGGCAACGCCGGCCACCTCCTGCTCAAGGGGGTGAGCCACGTCCTCAGGACGCGGATCATCGCCCCCTTCGAACAGCGGCTGGCCATGGTCCAGGACCGCCTGAAGATGAGCCGGGAGGAGGCGGTGGCCTACATCCAGAAGATGGACCAGGACCGCCGGAAGTGGACCTCCTACCTGTACGGGGTGGATTGGGGCGACCCGGCCCTCTACGATCTCGTCCTCAACCTGGCGTGCCTGGACATCCAGGAGGCCTGCGAGATCATCGGCTCGGTGGCGCGCCAGAAGGCCTTCGAGGAAACCCCCGATTCCCAGGCGGCCATGGCCGATCTGGCACTGGCCAGCCGGATTCGGGCGGAACTGGTGGTCCACCCCCGGACCTCCGGCCTGGAGGTGGACGTGGAGGCCCGGGAGGGGGCGGTCACCATCCGCGGAAGGGTGGGCAGCCGGGAGCTCCTGCAGGAGGTCCAGGAGGTGGTCTGGAAGATCCCGGGGGTCTCGGACCTCGTCCTGGAGGAGGCCACCCACTGAACCGGTCCGCCGGGAGCGGAGAGGAGCGGTACGGCCGGGAGCGGGGAGGCGAAGGGGGCGGTACGGAGAGCGAAAGGGGGGACCATGGCCATCTTTTTGCCGATCGCGGGGATCAGCATCAACATCTTCCTCGTCATGGGAGCCGGCGCCCTCGTCGGCTTCCTGTCGGGCATGTTCGGCGTGGGGGGCGGCTTCCTGCTGACGCCGATCCTGATCATGATGGGCATCCCGCCCACGGTGGCGGCGGCCTCCGACTCCTGCCAGATCGTGGCGGCCTCCTCCTCCGGTGCGGCGGCCCACTTCCGCATGGGCAACGTGGACGTGAAGCTGGGCCTCATCCTCCTCTTGGGGGGGCTCACCGGCGGGGCGGTGGGGGTACGGATCATCAAGGTGTTAAGGGCCCTCGGCAACGCCGACTTCCTCATCACCGTCACCTACGTGGTGGTGCTGGGCAGCGTGGGCTCCTACATGTTCTTCGAGAGCCTGAGCGCCCTGCGGCGCGGGGGTACGGTGCCCAAGAAATCGGGGAAGGCCGGTAAGCCGGGACTCCTGGGACGCCTGCCCTTCCAGATGGACTTCCCCACGGCGGGGGTGCGCCACTCGGTCTTCGTGCCCTTCTTCCTCTGCATGCTGGTGGGCATCCTGGCGGCCATCATGGGCGTCGGCGGCGGCTTCATCATGGTCCCCATGATGGTCTACCTCCTGCGGATGCCCATGCACGTGGCCGTGGGGACGGACCTCTTCCAGATCTTCTTCACCTGCGCGGGGGTGACCTTCATGCAGGCCACCACCAACCACACGGTGGACCTGGTCCTGGCCATCCTCCTCATGGTGGGGTCCACCATCGGCGCCCAGGTGGGGGCCCGGGTGGGCAAACGCCTCCACGGGGACCAATTGAAGATCCTCCTCGCCTCCATCGTCCTTCTGGTCATGGTGAAGATGGCCTGGAGCCTCGTCGCCACGCCGGCGACCCTGCTCTCGTACGCCAAATCGGGGGGGCACTGACATGAAGTCCCGTGCGACGTTGCTGGTTTTCTCGCTGGTGCTGTGGGCGGGGGTTCTTGGGGCCCAGCCCGAGGAGGCCCCGCCCGCCGCTTCCGTCACCGTCCGTCCGGCGGTGATCGCCATGGAGACCTTCTACGCCGGAGCGGAGGTGGGCGTCGAGGGCCGCGTACCCCCCGGCTGCGGGGTGGTGGTGGCGGTGAAGGGCCCCGCCACCGAGGAGTCCTTCAACAAGAAGGGCCGCTTCGGCCCCATCTGGGCCAACGCCGGGAAGGTCCGGATCTCGGGGGTTCCCTCCCTGCACCTCGCCTTTTCCAGCGGGAACCTCCAGGGCCTCCTCCAAAGGGAGGAGCGGGACCGGTACCAGATGGACCGGGAGGCCATCGAGGCCCAGATGGTCGTGGATCCGCCCGCCCTGGACCAGCCGGAGGTCCGGCAGAACTACGTGAAGCTGAAGGCCGGCCAGGGCCTCCTCCGGCTGGAGGAGGGCGTGGTCCGGGTGGAGGACGGTTCCGAGGGCGGCCGCTTCCGCCTCTCCTTCCGCTGGCCCAAGGTGGCGCCCCCCGCCGAGTACTCGGTGGAGGTCTACGCCTGCCGGGGTGGCCAGGTGGTGGCCCGGGCCTCTACCCCCCTGCAGGTGGTGAAGGTGGGCTTCCCGGCGAAGATGGCCTCCCTGGCCCGGGACCGGGCGGTCCTCTACGGGATCCTCTGCGTCCTCGTGGCCACGCTGGCGGGGCTCGGCATCGACTTCGTGGCTTCCAAGCTCGGGGGGAAGGTCTCGGCCCACTGAGTCCCGCGGACTTGGGGGGAAGCCCACGGGCGGAGAGGAGGAGAACACCTCTGCATGTTCCACCGGTGGATGGGGAAGCCTCCGGAACGGCACGCCTCCGCCGAGGAACGGGCCCGGCGGAAGTACGGCGACTTCCGGTCCCTTCTGGCCGCCAACAACGAGTGCCTCGCCCTCCTGACGTCTCTCCAGGAGGACCTCTCCTACGTGCCGCCCCTCCCCGGCGTGGTCCTGGAGCGGGCGTCGGGGGTCTTTCTCCGCGCCGCGGCGAGCGTGCAGGCCCTGGAGCGCCTCACGGGACGCTCTTTTCCCTCCTTCCACCGGCTCCTGGAGGCGGGGCGGCGGGAGGTGGAGGCCTTCGTGGCCGCCCAGGGGTACCGGGAGACGCCGCCCCTGGCCATTCCCCTCTCCCGCCTGGACGCCTCCCGGGTGGCGGAGGCGGGGGGAAAGGCGGCCACCCTCGGGGAGGTGGCCAACCGGGTGGGGCTCCCCGTCCCGGAGGGTTTCGTCCTCACCACCGCCGCCTACTGGCAGACGGCGGGGTTTCCGCTCTGGTCCCGGGTGCGGGACACCCTCCGGGAGCTGGACCCCGGCGACGAAAGGGCCCTCCAGGAGGCTTCCCAAAGCCTCCGGGAGGCGGTGCGCTCCCTCGCCCTTCCCCGTGCGGTGGAGGTGGCCCTCACCGAACGGGCCAAGGCGCTGGCCCGGGGCGGCGCGGGCTTCGCCGTGAGGTCCAGCGCCGTCGGGGAAGGAGGCCGCCGGACCTTCGCCGGGCAGTTCCTCAGCCTCCTGAACGTGCCGGAGGCGGAGCTGCCCAGGGCCTACCTGGAGGTCCTGGCCAGCCGCTTCTCCGAGCGGGCCATCGCCTACCGCCTGGCCCAGGGCATCCGGGAGGTGGAGAGCCCCCTGGCCGTCCTGGTCCTGCCGACGGTGAAGGCCCAATCCTCGGGAATCCTCTACACCCGGGACCCGGGGCGCCCCGGCTCCGGAAACCTCCTCATCACGGCCACCACCGGTTTGGCCCTCGACCTGGCGGGGGGGAAGGCCCCCGCCGACCTCTTCGTCGTCTCCCGCTCCCGTTCCCACCCGGTACTGGAGCGCCGCACCCTGGAGAAGCCCGAGCGGGTGGTCCCCTCGGCGGAGGGAGGCATCCAGCGGGAAGGGGTCCCGGAGGAGGACCGGCGGAAGCCCGCCCTCTCCACCGAGGAACTCCAGATCCTGGCCCACTGGGGGGTGCGCCTGGAGGCCCACTTCGGCGTACCCCAGGACGTGGAGTGGGTCCTCAACGAGAAGGGGGACCTCTACATCGTCCAGACCCGGGACCTCCTGGTGGGAAGGGAGCGGGGCGGCCTCCGGGGCAGGCCCAAGGCGGCCCCCCTCCTCTCGGGCGGGCGGACGGTCTTTCCCGGACGGGCCTCGGGGAAGGCGGTGGTGGAGGGAGAGGGCGGACGCCCGGGGCCCATCCCCGACGGGGCGCTGCTGGTCATCCGCAGGCCCACGCCGGAGATCGCCCGGGTCCTTCCCCGCCTGGCGGGGGTGGTGGCCGAGGAGGGCAACGTGACCGGCCACGCCGCCGCCCTCCTGCGGGAGTACGGGATTCCCGCCCTCTTCGAGGCGCGGGGGGTCCTGGGCCGGGTCAAGAGCGGCGACGCCGTGAGCCTGGACGCGGCCCGGCGGACCCTCTACGCCGGCCTGCTCTGGCCGCCCCCCGACCGCGGGGTGGAGGTTGCAGAGCGCTTCGCGCCGGAGAAGGGCGACCCCCTCCACCGGCGCCTGTTGACGCTGCACCTCGGGGACCCCTCGGCCTTCAACTTCCGCCCGGGGGCCTGCCGGTCGGCCCACGACGTCCTCAGGTACTGCCACGAGAAGGCCATCGAGGCCATGTTCACCTTGAGCGACACCGTGCTGGACCGCTCCCCCCAGGCGGCCCGGCGCCTGGTGGCCTCCACGCCCATCCGCCTCTACGTTCTGGACCTGGGCGGGGGCGTCCGGGTGACCGAGAGCGGGCCCGCCGAGGTCCGCCCCCAGGAGATCGCCAGCCGGCCCTTTCAGGCCCTCTGGCGGGGCGTGAACCACCCCGGCGTCTCCTGGCGGCGGGAGATGCCGGCCAGTCTCAGCGGCCTGGCGTCGGTCATGGCCGGGTCCCTGGGTGCCCAGTCCGGCGTCCGGAGGGCCCTGGGGGAGAAGAGCTACCTGCTGGTGGCGGAGAACCACATGAACCTCAACAGCCGGCTGGCCTTCCACTTCACCCTGGTGGACGCCTGCCTGGGGGACGAGCCCAACGCCAACTATATCTCCTTCCGCTTCGCCGGCGGGGGGGCCACGCGGTGGCGGAGGAACCTCCGGGCCATGTTTCTGGAGCGGGTCCTCCGGAGCCTCGGCTTCGAGGCGGACCGCCGCCTGGACGTGGTGAACGCGTGGCACCGCAAGGGCTCGGCCGAGGCCACCGAACGCGCCCTGGACCTGCTGGGGAGGCTCATGGCCTGTTCCAGCCAGCTGGACATGTACATGGAGAGCGAGGAGAGCATGGAGTGGTACGTGGCCCAGTTCCTGAAGGGGAACTACCGCTTCGAGAACCCCGGGGAGGGACCGCCGGCGGGGGAGGAGGTGCCCGCCGGGCGGTGAGGACGACGGGAAAGCGGCGGAGCGCAGAGGCTCCGCGGAGGAGGCTTCGATGCCCATCATCTTCATCAGCAGCCTGCCCTTCGGGGGAGGGGAGCGGCTGGCACGGAAGCTGGCCGAGAGTCTCGGCTACGGGTTCCTCAGCCGGGAAGACGTCGTGGCCAAGGCCAACGAGTACGGCGTCCCCGTGGGGAAGCTGGAAGTGGCCATGGTCAAGCGCCCGGCGGTGCAGGAGCGCCTGGCACGCCTGAAGGAACGGTACCTTGCCGTGGCCACCGCCGTCCTCTGCGAAAGGGCACGGGAGGGGAACCTGGTCTACTACGGGCGGGCGGGCCACCACCTCCTGCCGGGGGTCTCCCACGTCCTCCGGGTCCACGTGATCCCCGACCCCGTCCAGCGCCTGGAGACGGCGGCCCAGCGGATCAAACTGCCGGAGGAGAAGGCGCGAAAGTTCCTGGAGGAGGTGGACGAGGACATCCGCGCCTGGGTCCGCTTCGTCCACGGCGCCAACCTCGACGACCCCAGCCGGTACGACTACGTCGTCAACCTGGAGCGGACCAGCCTGGAAAACGCCGCCGCCGTCCTCTGCACCGTGGCGGGCCTCCCCGACTACCAGCCCACCCCCGCCAGCCAGAAGGTGATGGAGGACCGGCTCCTGCAGGCGCGGGCACGGATCCAGCTGGTCCTCGACGAGGGGCTGGCCGACGCCGACCTCACGGTGCGGGCCTCCGACGGGGTCGTGACCGTCACCTACATGCCCCGCCAGGCCCACCTGGCCCCACGGATCGCCGACGTCCTGAAGGAACTTCCCGAGTGCCGGGAGGTGCGGTGCACCATGGCCAGTACCAACATCCTGTGGATCCAGGAGCGCTTCGACCCGGCGTCGGAGGTCTTTCGGCACGTCACCGAGCTGGCCCGGCGGTGGGGGGCCGCGGTGGAGCTACTCCAGTACAGATCCGGCGGCGAGGAGGGCGAGGTCGTCCCCGTGAACGTTGCCCCGGCGGCGGCCCTCAAGGCCGGCACGGGCGGCGTGGAGGACGACCTCCCCGAGGCCGCGGCCGGCGGAGCCGACCGCTCCTTCGAGCGGACGCTCGAAGCGCTGGTGCAGGAGGGCCGGTCGGGCGGAGGCCACACGGTGGCGGGAGGCCGGGACCGGCTCTTGGGCGCCATCAGCCGGAGCGTGCCCTACAGCCTGGTGGTGGTGGGCGACCTCTTCCTGGATAAGTCGCCGGCGGCCCGCACGCGCATGACCAGAGAGCTGGCCATGTTCCTGACGGACCACGTCAAGGCGCCCATTCTCTCGACGGCGGACCTCTCCTCCAAGCTGCACCTCGGAAGGAGGGAGGTACTCAAGTCGGTGGCGGCGGGGGCTCTGCTGGTGCTGCTCTACTGCGCCATCTTCCTCCGGCAGGAGGGGCTCCTGAACGTGCTGGGAGGGGAGGCCCACAAGGCCGCCCCGTGGGTCGCCTCGATCCTGGTCGCCCTCCTGGCGCCGGTGGTCTCGGTCCTGTACGGCACCTTGCTCGCCTCGGCCATGAAGTGGCTGAAGATGGATTAAGGGGAGGGAGACAATCATGCCCATGCTATTCGGTGATCTCTTCATCCACCTCACCTGGGCCAACGCCCTGGCGCTGGTGTTGCTGGGCCTCGTGGGCGGGGTGATCAGCGGCTTCGCTGGGAGCGGGGCCGCCTTCATCATGACGCCGGGGATGATGAACCTGCACGTGCCGGGCGTGGTGGCCGTGGGCAGCAACATGGCCCACCGGTTCGGCAACAACATGATGGGGGCCAAGCGCCACGCCGGGCTCGGCAACGTGGACAAGCGTCTCTCGATCCTCCTGCTCGTCACGGCCGTCATCGGCGTCCAGATCGCCGTCTGGATCAACAGCACCCTCTTCAAAAGGGGCGGCGGCGAGGGCCACGAGGGCGGCGGCGGGGCCATGTCCAACCTATACATCAGCCTCATCTTCATCGGCGTGCTGGCCTTCGTGGGTGTCTTCATGCTGAGGGACGCGCTGCGCCCACGCGACAGCAAGGAGGGCAGCGGTCCCTCCATGAAACTCGCCAACATGCTTTCGCGCCTTCCCCTGCCCCCCATTATCCACTTTCCCGTGGCCGACGTGCGGATCTCCCTCTGGCTCGTCCTCCTCCTCGGCCTGGTGGTGGGCTTCCTCGACGGCACGGTGGCCATCGGGGGCTTTCTGGGAGTGCCGGCCATGATCTACCTCTTCGGGGTGCCCACCACGGTGGCCACAGGGAGCGAGCTGTTCATGGCCATGTTCGGCGGGGCCTGGGGCGCCATCAGCTACGCCTATCAGGGCTTCGTGGATCTGAGGCTCTCGTGCCTGCTGCTGCTCGGCTCCCTCATGGGCGTCTACATCGGGGCCTACGGGACCAAGGTCGTGAAAGAGGTCCTGGTGCGCCTCGTGGCGAGCAGCATCATCCTGCTCTGCGTGGTGAGCCGCGTCGTAGCCGTCCCCGTCTACCTGCGCCAGCTCAACTTCCTCCACTTCAGCGAGAGGTGGGAGCCGTGGCTCAAGGGCGCGAGCACGGCCATCCTCTTCGCCGCCGGCGTCGGCGGGGCCGGCCTCGTCCTCTTCTACGTGGTTAAGGCCACGCTGGAGCGCAGGAAGGTCCACTCGACTCTGCTGGTCCGCAAGGCCGCAACCGACGGCAGGGTGTCTTAGGATGGGACAGGGGACAAGGGACAAGGGACAGGAATCGTGGTCGGTGGTGGCCGGAGGTCCCTTCCGGAATCCTCTCATCTCCTCATCTCCTCATCTCGACGAGGGTTGGGGCTTGGGGGCGGACAAGAGAGGAGAAGGGTGCCCTTTTCCATCCCTGACCCCTGGGAGGGCAAAGCCGTGAGCGAACGACTGAGCGTATTGGTCCTGGACGACGAGCCCATCGTGGGCAAGCGGCTCCAGCCGGCGCTGGCCAAGGTGGGGTGCGACGTGGAGGTCTTCGACGCCCCGGCCCCCGCCCTCCGCCGCCTCGCCGAGAAGCGGTTCCACGTCGTCGTCACCGACATCCGGATGGAGGAGATCGACGGGATCGAGGTCCTGGAGCGGGTTTTGGAGCGCACCCCCGAGACCCGGGTGATCCTGATCACCGGGTACGCCACCGTGGAGGTGGCCCGGGAAGCCATGGCCAAGGGGGCCTTCGATTTCATCGCCAAGCCCTTCAAACCGCAGGAACTGAGGGACGTCATCGCCAAGGCGGCCGAGAGCCTTGGATTCAAGGGCCTTCGGGAGGCCGGCGTGGAATGAGCCGCGAAGAGGAAGGTTCGGACGGCGGCCTGGAGGAACGGTTGCCCACCGACGAAGGGCAGGCGGCGGACCGCGCCCTTCTCCGGCGCCCGGGCATCAGTATCCGCACCCGCCTCACCATGGGCTTCCTGGCCTTCTTCCTGTTGAGCGCCGCCGTGACGGTGGCGGCGTGGTACATGCTGGAGCGGCTGGAGGCCCGCATCCGCTTCCTGGAGACCGCCGACCGGTACACCCTGGAGATCCAGCAGGCCCGGCGCTTCGAGAAGAACCACTTCCTCTACGGGACGCCCCTCTCGGACGTAGAGGAGCACGCCGAGAACGCAGAGGCCCTCCTCAGGAAGAGCGAGGAGGAGGCGGGGAGGATCCTGCCCCGCCGGGACTTCGACCTCATGCGGGAGCACCTCCGCACCTACCGGCGCCTCCTTGGGGAGCTGGCCGAGCTGGAACGGTCCGGGGGCGCGGCGGGGGGACGCCGGACGGAAATCGAGGGGGAGCTTCGGAGCCACGGCACCCAGATGGTGGCCTTCGCCCTGGAACTGGCCCAGAAGGAGAAGGCCAACGTCGCCGCCACCCTGGCGCTCTTCCAGCGCCTTCCCATCCTCTTCCTCGTCCTCCTCCTCCTGTTGGTGGTGCTGACGGCCAACTTCCTGGCCCGCCAGATGCTGGGGCCCCTCACCCGCCTCATGGCCGCCACGGAGCGGATCGCCCGGGGGGACTTCACCCCCATCGTCCCCGCCCGCCGGTACCGGGACGAGTTCACCAACCTGGCGGTGGCCCTGAATACCATGATGCGGGAGCTGGTCCACCGCCAGGAGGTCCTCGTCCAGTCCCACAAGCTCCAGGCGGTGGGAACCCTCACCGCCGGGGTGGCCCACGAGCTGAACAACCCGCTCAACAACATCGTCCTCACCGCCGAGATGCTGAAGGAGGACTACCACGCCCTGTCGGACGCCGAGCGCCTCGAGATGGTGGGCGACCTCGTGGGCCAGGCGGAGCGGGCGCAGAAGATCGTGAAGAACCTCCTGGACTTCGCCCGGCAGGGGGAGATCGCCGCCGAGCGCCTGGACCTGGGGGACCTCCTCCGCCACACGGTGAACCTGGCGGGAAACCAGCTCCGGTTGAAGGGGGCCCGGATCCACCTGGAGGTTCCCCCGGGGCTGCCCCCCCTCCACGGGGACCGGCAGTCCCTCACCCAGGTCTTCCTCAACCTGGTCCTCAACGGGGTGGACGCCGTGGCCAAGGGGGGCAACGTATGGGTCGAGGCCCGGGAATCCCCCGAGTACGCCGGTTTCGTGGAGGTCCGGGTGCGGGACGACGGCCACGGCATCCCCTCCCACGTCCTGCCGCACATCTTCGATCCCTTCTTCACCACCAAGGCCCGGGGGAAGGGGACGGGCCTCGGCCTCTCGGTGAGCCTCGGCATCGCCCGGCAGCACGGCGGCGACATCCGGGCGGAGAGCCTGCCGGGCCGGGGGGCCGTCTTTACGGTCCTCCTGCCGGCCTCCCGCGTTCCCGCCGGAGGAGAGGCACCTCCGGGAAGGGACCCGGAAGGAGCGGTACAATGACCGCGGACGGCCGGACGACCATGGAAGAGCACCCCGGGAGCCCCCCGCCTTCTCCGGAGATCCCCCCCCACGCCGCCTCGGAGTTCGCCGAGGCACGAAGGGGTCTCCTGTCCCGGCCGCGCATCAGCATCCGGCTGCGGCTGGCGGTGGGGCTGCTCCTCTGCTTCCTCCTCTGCGCCGCCTACGCCTGGACCTCCTGCCGGCCGGGGGCCGGCCCGGCCTCCGCCACCCTTCCCATCCTTCTCCTGGCCCTCCTCTTCTTCGCCTTCGTGGTGATCACCCTCCTCTTCGACCGGGCCCTCATGGGACCCATCCGGCGCTTCGCCACGTACACCGAACGGATCTCCCAGGGGGACTTCCGGCCCATCGGTCCCTCCCGCTGGTACCGGGACGAGTTCACCGATCTGGCCTTGGCGGTGAACCGGATGCTGGAGGAGCTGGAGGCCCAGCAACGGCACATGGTCCAGGCCGCCAAGATGACCACGGTGGGGACCCTCACCTCCGGCATCGCCCACGAGCTGAACAACCCCCTCAACAACATCGCCATCACCACCGAGGCCCTCATGGAGGACTTCAAGCGCCTCTCCGACGGGGAGAAGTGGAAGCTCCTCCAGGACATCTACTTCGAAACCGAACGGGCGGGGGAGATCGTCAAGAGCCTCCTGGACTTCACGAGGGAACAGCGGCCCGAGTGGGGCCCGGTGGACCTGGGGGAGGTGGTGGAGTCCACCCGGCGGATCCTGCAGAACGAGTTGGCCCTCGGCAACGTCCTCTTCGAGGCGCGGATCCCCCCGGCTCTCCCGCCGGTCCGGGGGGCCCTCAACCCCCTCCGGCAGGTCTTCCTGAACCTCTTCGTGAACGCCCTCCACGCCATGCCGGCGGGGGGGCGCCTCACGGTGGAGGCCTGGGCCTCCCAGGGCAAGGTCTGCGTGGAGGTGAAGGACACCGGGGGGGGCATCCCGCCGGAGGTCCTTCCCCACATCTTCGACCCCTTCTTCACGACCAAGGAGCCCGGCAGAGGAACGGGACTGGGGCTCAGCGTTTCCCAGAGCATCGTCCGGAAGCACGGAGGACAGATCGAGGTCTTCAGCGAACCGGGGAAGGGGGCGACCTTCCACCTCTGCCTGCCGGCGGCGTCCCTTCCTTCCGAGAATCCGTAGGAGAGGCCCATGGTGGAAAAGAAACGGGTGATGGTCCTGGACGACGAACCCATCGTCGGGGAGCGGCTGAAGCCGGTCCTGGAACGGGAAGGCTTCGAGGTGGAGGTCTTCACCGAGAGCGAAGGGGCCATGCGGCGGCTCGGGGAGGCCTCCTTCTCGGTGATCGTGACGGACCTCAAGATGAAGGGGCCTTCGGGAATGGACGTTCTCCGCTTCGTCAAGGAGCGGGCCCCCCAGACGGCGGTCATCGTCATCACCGGCTACGCCACCATCGAGACCCACCGGGAGGCCGAGGCCCACGGCGCCTGCCACTTCGTGGCCAAGCCCTTCAAGATGCAGGACCTGGCCCGGCTCGTCGCGCGGGCGGCCCGGTAGCAGAGGCCGGCAATGGCCCTTTACCTCCCGGTGGCCGGAGCCGTGGTGGACCCCTTCCTCCTCGTGGGGGCGGGGCTCCTCGTCGGCTTCCTCTCGGGGCTGCTGGGGGTCGGCGGGGGCTTCCTGCTGACCCCCCTCCTCATGATGATGGGGCTGAGCCCCGCCGTGGCCGCGGCCTCCGGCACCAACGCCCTGGTGGGGACCAGCGCCTCCGGCCTTCTGGCCCACCTCCGGCAGGGAAACGTGGACCTCCGGTTGGGGACGGTCCTCCTCGCCGGCGGCCTGGCGGGGGGCGGGGCGGGGACGGCGTGGGTGCATGCCCTCCGGAAGGCGGGGAGCCTCGACGCGGTGATCGTGGGGCTCTACGTCCTCTTCCTCGGCCTCCTGGGACTGTTCCTCTTCTCCGAGGGGCTCCTCGCCCGGGTCCGAACCACGGCGGCGGAGGGGGAGGGGACCGCCGCCCCCCCCGATGGGTCTCCCGCTTGCCTTTCCCCATGTCCTTTCCCGCCTCCGGCGTCTCCGTCTCCCCCCTCGTCCCCCTTCTCCTCGGCGCCTCGGTGGGCCTCCTGGCGGCCTTCATGGGGGTGGGGGGCGGCTTCTTCCTGGTCCCGGCCCTGACCTTCCTGCTGGGGGTCCCCATGCGCGTGGTGGCGGGGACGAGCCTCTTCCAGGTGCTCTTCACCGCCCTCGGGGTGACGGTCCTCCAGGCCGGACTCAACGGCACGGTGGACGTCGTCGTGGCGCTGGGCATCCTGGCCGGGTCGGCGGTGGGGGCCCAAGGGGGCGCCGCCGCCGGCAGGAGGCTCCGGGGAAAAGAACTACAGATCGTCTTCTCCCTTTTCCTTCTCGCCCTCTCCTTCAAGATGCTGAACGACCTCTTCGCCCTTCCCCGCTTCCTTCTGGTCCCCGGGGGAGGCAACCGGTGAGGGCCGCGGGCCTCTTCCTGCTTCTGGGGACTCTCGCCGCGGCCCTTCCGGCCCGGGGAGCGCTGCGCCCGGAGGTCTCGCCGGCGGAGATCCAGGAGGGGCTCGGCTGGTCGGGGGGGACCCTGCGGGTGCGGGGGGAGGTACCCCCCTGGGCCGGCATCGTCGTTCGGGTCCTGGGGGAGGCGCGGCAAGAGACGTGGGTCCTCCGGGAGCGGCGGGGTCCCTTCTGGCTGCCGGGGAAGAAGGTGGCCGTCGGCGGGGCCCCGGAGGTCTTCCTCGTTCGGGCGGAGCGCCCCCTCTCCGCGCTGCTCCTGCCGGAGGAGGCCCGGGGGGCCCTCCTGGGGGAAGAGGCCCTGGAGGAGGCGCTGGGCCTCTCGGGGGAGAAGAGCTACCTGGCGTCGGAGCTCTTCCGGCTGTGGAGGGCCTCGGGAAGGCTGGCCTTCCTGGAGGGAGGGATCTCCCGGGAGGGCGGCCGCTTCGAGGCCGCCTTCACCCTCCCCGCCCGCCTCTCGGAGGGCACGCTTCGGGTGGAGGTCTTCGCCTGCCGGGAGGGCCGGATCGAGGAGCGGGGCGAGGCCTCCATTCCCGTCCGGCGGGCGGGCCTCGCCGCCTTCCTCTCGGAGGGCGCCCGCCGCCATCCGCTCCTCTACGGCCTGGGGGCGGCCCTGCTGGCGCTTTTCCTGGGACTGTTGGTTGGGGCCGTCTTTCCCCACGGAAGGGGCCACTGAGGCCCCTCAGAGGCATTGCTGTCCAAGATCGTTTTGGGCAACGGTTTTCCGCATGTTGCCCAAGCG
>JBMFRA010000032.1:0-21400 GCA_049968315.1 Acidobacteriota bacterium | reverse complement strand
CGCACCCAGCGCCGGCAGCACCGGGATCAGCCACAACAGTCCCACGGCGGTCATGGGCGCACCTCTTGGAAAGTCATCCCTTCAGCTCCTGGGCTTCGTCCACGTTGACCGTATGGCGAAGGCGGTAGAGGGCCAGCAGGAGGCCGAGCCCCACCGCCGCCTCCCCCGCCGCCACGGCGATGAGGAAGATGGTGAAGACCTGGCCCGTCAGGTTCTGCCACAGGCCGGAGAAGGCGACGAAGTTGACCCCCGCTCCCGCGAAGACCAGCTCGATGGAGAGGAGGACGACGATGAAGTTCCTCCGGCTGAGGACCCCGAAGAGGCCCAGGCAGAAGAGGAGGAGCCCCAGAACCACCAGCGCCGACGTACCCATGTCCTGCCCCCGTTGCGACCCTTTCGGTCAGACTTCCTTCTTGGCCAGGAAGATGCCCCCCGCCACCGCCGCCAGGAGGAGGATGGAGGCCGCCTCGAAGGGGTAGAGGTAATCGCCGTAGAGGACCCGGGCCACCTGGCGGGTGTTGGTGTCGGGGGTCCCCGTTCCTTCTGGCGCGGCGGCGGCCTGAACCGCCGGGGGCGCCGGGGAGGCGGCGTAGTCGCTGTGGTAGAGCTTGTGGCCCATCCAGAGGAAGAGCAGGAGGACGAAGACGAAGGCCGGCCAGGCCTGGAAGTGGACCTGGCGCTGGAGGCGGAGGGCCTCGCTGTCCACCAGCATGATGCCAAAGAGGTACAGCACCATGATGCCGCCGGCGTACACCAGCACCTGGACCGCCGCCACGAATTCCGCCTTCAGGACGAGGTAGAGCACCGCCACCCCGAGGAAGCCCACCAGCAGGGACACGGCGGAGGTGATGGGGCTCCGGGAGAGGACCACCCCCAGAGCGCAGGCCGCGATGAAGGCCAAGAGCAGGATCCAGAGAACCGTCATCCCCTCCTCCAACGGGAAGCCGCCCGGGGGGCTCCCCTCACTTTTCCGCCCTCGCGTTTTCGAGGCCGTTCCAGCGGTACCGCGGCTGGTCCAGGTCGTAGGGGAGCCGCTCCTTGTCGAAGAGCAACTCCCGGTAGTCGAAGACCACCAGCTCGAACTCCTGCGAATGGTGGATGGACCCCGTGGGGCAGGGGTCCACGCAAAGACCGCAGTGGAGGCAGTGTTCCTGGTTGATGAGGAACTCCGCCGGGCGCTTGTCGGTCTTGAAGACCTCCTTGGGCGGCGGGAAGACCTTGATGCACCCCTCGGGGCAGGCCTTCTCGCACATCCGGCAGGAGATGCAGGTCTCGATGTCCACGTGCAGGCGGCCCTTGGTCCGGTACGGGAGGACCGGGCGCTTGTCGGGGTAGAGCTCGGTGACCTTGGGCTTCACCAGGTACTTGGTGGTGACGCCCAGTCCCTTCGCGAGTTCCCAGAAGGTCACCATCTTGGCGAAACGGGCAAGGGCCTTCATGGGGTCACCTCAGGAGCCACAGCCGGAAGAGGGCACTCAGGAGCAGGTTGAAGAGGGCCAGGGGGAAGAGGACGAACCACCCGATCCTCAGGAGTTGGTCGTACCGGTAGCGGGGCCATGTGGCCCGGATCCAGACGAAGAAGAAGGCGAAGAGGGCCCCCTTCACGGCGTAGGCGGTGACGCCCAGGATGCTGGTGAGGGCCGGGTGGGCGGCGTAGAGGGCGGCGTCGTCCACGAAGGGGATGTCGTACCCCCCGAGGAAGAGCGCCGCCGCCAGCACGCTGGTGAGCACCACGTTGGCGTACTCGGCGACAAAGTAGAAGGCGAAGCGCATCCCCGAGTACTCGGTGTGGAAGCCGATGATCTCGCTCTCCCCCTCCGGAAGGTCGAAGGGGGTCCGGTTGGTCTCCGCCACGGCGGCCACCAGGTAGACCCCGAAGGCCACGATCCCCGGGAAGAGGAAGTACCACCCCAGCCTCTGCTGGGCCGCCACGATGTCGCTCATGCGGAAGGAACCGGCCAGGAGGAAGACCGAGAGGACCGAGAAGGTGAGGGGGACCTCGTAGGCCAGCATCTGGCTGGCGGAGCGCAGGCTCCCGAAGAGGGGGTACTTGGAGCCGGAGGACCACCCCCCCAGGAGGATGCCGAAGATCCCCATGGAGGAGAGGGCCAGGATGACCAGGAGCCCCAGGTCCACGTCGGCCACCACGAAGCCGTGGGTCTTCCCCGAAGCCGTCACCCAGGGCAGGGCCCAGGTGATGACGGCGAAGCCCACGAAGGCGGGGAAGAAGGAGAAGATGGGGGCGATCTTGAAGAGGAAGGGGCGGGCGTTGGCCGGGACCACGTCCTCCTTGAGGAGGAGCTTCAGGCCGTCGGCGATGGGCTGGATCAGGCCCAGAGGCCCCACCCGGTTGGGGCCGAGGCGGGACTGGAAGAACCCCAGGACCCGGCGCTCGAACCAGACCATGTACGCCACCACCGTGAAGACCGGGACCAGGAGGATCAGGATCTTCAGGAGGGGCATCCCCACGTGGGCCGTCATCCATTCGACGTTCATGGATTCGCCTTCCCCGTCTCGGAGGGTGCCGGGGCCTTCACCGGTCCACCTCGCCCAGCACGATGTCGATGGAGCCGATGACCGCCACCACGTCGGCGATGAGGCCCCCCTTGCACATGGTTTCCATGCCCTGGAGGTTGATGAAGGACGGGGCCCGGACGTGGACCCGCCACGGCTTCTCCCCCCCGTCGCTGACGATGTAGTACCCCAGTTGGCCCTTGGCGGCCTCCACGGTGAAGTAGGCCTCGCCCATGGGGGGGCGGATGATGCGGCTGACCTTGCCCTTGAGCTCCCCTTCGGGCATGCCGTCCAGGGCCTGCTCGATGATCCGCACGCTCTGCCGCATCTCTCGGATCCGGCAGAGGTACCGGTCGTAGACGTCCCCGTTCTGGCCCAGGGGCACCTCGAAGTCGAAGTCCTCGTAGCTGGAGTAGGGGATGGCCTTCCGGACGTCGAAGTTCACCCCCGACCCCCGCAGGGTCGGCCCCGAGAGGGAGAGGGCCACGGCCTCCCGGGGGGAGATGACGCCCACCCCCTTGGTCCGCTGGACCCAGATCCGGTTGGTGGTGAGGAGGGTCTCGTAGTCGTCCACCTTCTTGGGGAACTCCTTGAGGAACTTCCGGCAGACGGGGACCCACCCCCGGGGGAAGTCGAAGCGGACGCCGCCGATGGGAAAGGCGTTGGGCAGGAGGCGCTGGCCCAGCATGGCCTCGAAGAGGTCCATGATGGCCTCCCGTTCCCGCACGGCGTAGAAGAGGACGCTCTGGGCCCCCACGTCCAGGCCGTGGGTCCCCAGCCAGAGGAGGTGGCTGGCGATCCGCTGGAGTTCGTCCAGCACCACCCGGATGTACTGGGCCTTCTTGGGGACCTCCACGCCCAGCAGCTTCTCCACCGCCCCCACGTACCCGTGGCAGTTCAATACCGCCCCCAGGTAGTCCAGCCGGTCGAAGATGGGGGTGGCCTGGGTCCAGGTCCGGTACTCGGCCCACTTCTCGATGCCCCGGTGGAGGTAGCCGACGACGGACTTCAGCCCCACCACCTTTTCGCCGTCCAGCCGGACGATGGCCCGGTACACGCCGTGGGTGGCCGGGTGCTGGGGCCCCAGGTTCAGCTCCACCTCCCGGCTCTCCAGGACCTCCCGGAGGGGGGAGGTCACCGACAGGTCCGTGCGCTCAGCGGCCATGGCGCTCCTCCTCCAGGATCTTCCGGGCTTCGTCGAGGTCGTCGGGCAGGTAGACCGGTTTGCCGTACCGGTTTCCCCGGATCATCTCCTCCTGATCGCCGCCCAGGGGGTACTCCTTCCGCAGGGGGTGCCCCTCGAAGTCCTCCGGGAGGAGGATCACCTCCAGGTTGGGGTGGCCCTCGAAGACGATCCCGAACATGTCGTGGGCCTCCCGCTCCATCCAGTCGGCCCCCGGCCAGACCTTCGTCGCCGTCGGGCAGGGCTCCCCGTCGTCCAGCTTCACCTTGACCCTGAGGGCGTGCTTCTTCTCCAGGGAGTAGAGGTGGTAGACGACCTCAAACTTCCGGTCGTTGGCCGGGTAGTGGGCCGCCGTCAGGTCGCTGAGGTAGTCCATGGCGGTGCGGGGATCGTCCCGAAGGAAGGCGAGGGCCTCCGGCAGGATCCCCTTCTCCACCAGCACCGTGGCCTCGCCGCAGGGGCTGGGGACCCCCTGGACGGCCTCCCCGAAGCGTTCCCGCAGGGCGGCCGCGGCGGGGTTGTCCACCACCGTACCCGAGGGCTCCCACTTCTTGGGGCCGGGGGGCGCCTTGGGGGCCGCCGGGGCGGCGGCCTTGGCGGGGGCGGCGGGCTTCTCCGGCGCGGCGGCGGGGGGTTCCGGCGTTTCGGGGGTCTTGGTCTCGTCGGTCATCCTGGCTACCCCTCGAGAATCTGTCCGTCCTGGACCACGTGGCCCTTGGCCTCGTACTCGGCCACCACCTCGGGGATCTCCTCGCCCTTGGCCATCCAGCCCTTGGTGGCCCGGTCCCTGAGGACGCCCCGGAAGGTGCGCTCCGTGACGACCTTGGGGTTGCGGATCTTCTCCTGAAGGCGCAGCAGGGCGTAGATCAGGGCCTCGGGCCTCGGGGGGCAGCCGTTGACGTACACGTCCACCGGGACGATGAGGTTGGCCCCCTGCAGGACGGCGTAGTCGTCGTAAGGGCCGCCTTTGATGGCGCAGGAGCCCATGGCGATGACCCACTTGGGGTCGGGCATCTGGTCGTAGAGGCGCCGGACGATGGGGGCCATCTTCCGGGTGATGGTGCCGGCGATGATCATCACGTCCGCCTGCCGCGGCGAGGGGCGGAAGACCTCCGAACCGAACCGGGCGATGTCGTACCGGGAGCAGGAGGTGCAGATCATCTCGATGGCGCAGCAGGCCAGGCCGAAGGTCATGGGCCAGAGGCTGTTGCGCCGGCAGTAGTCGAAGAGGACGTCCAGCTTCGAGAGGCCCACCCAGGAGGGGTAGCCGCCGTTCTCCGCGCCGCTCATTCTTCCCACCTCAAGGCCCCCTTGAGTCCGGCGTACACGTAGGCCGCCAGCAGGAGCCCCAGAAAGACGAAGACCTCCACCACCCCGAAGAGGCCCATCCGGTCGAAGGCCACCGCCCAGGGGAAGAGGAAGATCGTCTCCACGTCGAAGACCAGGAAGACCACCGCCACCAGGTAGAAGTGGACCGAGACCCGGCCCTTGGGGGCCTCCTTCACGTCGATCCCGCACTCGTAGGGCTCCACCTTGACGGGGTCGAAGCGGTGGGGCCGGAGGAGGCGGCCCAGCAACATGGTGAGGGGGACGATGGCCAGGGCCAGGATCAGAAAAATCCCTACGGGAAGGTACTCCAGCATGCAGATCCTCCCTCCGGCGGGTTCGGGCCGAGGCCCAAAGGGGGGGAATATAGCGGAGAGGTGGCTTGCTGTCAAGGATTTAAAGGAAGGCCACCGCCAACGGCGCCGTTCCACCCTGCCGGGCCCCTCCCAGAGGGGCGCCGGGGGGGGACGGGCGGGAGGAACCCCGCCCCCCTACACCACCTCCAGCTTGGCCACGGCGGCGGCCAGGCGTTTCCGGCCGAATCGGTTGAAGGAGACCGTCACCTTCTGGGAGGGCCCCTCCCCCTCCACCGCCAGCACGATGCCGAAGCCGAAGGTCTTGTGGTGGACCCGGGCTCCCACCCGAAGGACCTTCCCCCGGGGCGGCGCGGCCTTCCCCGCCTCCTGCTGGAAGAGGGCGGCCGCCTCCTCGAAGTTGCGGGGTGCCGGCGAGAGTCCCCGGACCTCCTCCACCCGCGACGGGGGGATTTCCCGCAGGAACGGCGAGGGGAGCCGGTCCTGGACCACCCCGAAGACGTACCGCTGGCGGGCCCAGGTGAGGGTGAGGCTGTCCATGGCCCTGGTCATCCCCACGTAGCAGAGGCGGCGCTCCTCCTCCACACCTTCCTCCGTCTGGGAGGAGAGGACGTGGGGGCACAGGTCCTGCTCCAGCCCCGCCAGGAAGACCACCGGGAACTCCAGCCCCTTGGCGGCGTGCAGGGTCATGAGCCGGACGGCGTCGTGGCCCCCCTCCTGGAGGTCGTCCTGGTCGCTGGCCAAGGCCTGGCGTTCCAGGAAGAGGCGGAGGTCGCCCCCCTCCCGGGTCTCGAACTCCCGGAGGGCCGAGACCAGCTCCCGCACGTTCTCGATCCGGGCCTCGGGGTCCGGCCCCGCCTCCCGGTGCTCCGCCAGGTAGGCCAGGTAGCCCGAGGCCTCCAGGAGCCAGCCCACCACCTGGGAGGGGGGCTCGGTGGCGGCCCGCCTCCGGATCCCCGACAGGAGCCCAGCGAGGTCCCGAAGGGACGCGGCGGCCCGGGGGGAGAAGGAATCCTCCTCCCCGACGAGAGCCAGCCCCTCCACCAGGGAGACCCCCCGCGCCTGGGCCAGCGCCTCCAGCTTCTCCGCCGTGGCAGGGCCGATACCCCGGGGGGGGACGTTGAGGATCCTGAGGACCGCCAGGCGGTCCTGGGGGTTCAGGGCCGCCCGCAGGTAGGCGAGGAGGTCCTTCACCTCCTTGCGCTCGTAGAACTTGAGCCCCCCCACCACCTGGTAGGGGATGCGGCGGTTCAAGAAGGCCTCTTCGAAGGAGCGGGACTGGGCGTTGGTCCGGTAGAGGACCGCCATCTGGCGCCAGGCGTAGCGGGCCCTAAGGTCCCTCAGGGAATCGGCCACGAAGGCCGCCTCCTCGCGGTCCGACAGGGCGGCGAAGAGCCGGACGGGGGGGCCCTCCTTCCGTTCGGTCCAGAGGTTCTTGCCGATCCGGCGGGTGTTGTGGGCCACCAGGCCGTTGGCCGCCTCCAGGATGGCGGTGGTGGAGCGGTAGTTCCGCTCCAGCTTGATCACCTCGGCGCCGGGGAAGTCCCGCTGAAAGTCCAGGATGTTCTGCAGGTCCGCCCCCCGCCAGCGGTAGATGGACTGGTCCTCGTCCCCCACGGCGAAGAGGTTCCCCCACCGGCCCGAGAGGGTCTTCAAGAGGCGGTACTGGATCCGGTTGGTGTCCTGGTACTCGTCCACCAGGATGTGGTGGAACTGGCTCTGGTACTTCCTCCGGACCTCCTCCCGCTCCTCCAGAAGCCGCAGGGCCAGGAGCAGCAGGTCGTCGAAGTCCAGGCAGTTGGTCTCCAGGAGCTGGCGCTCGTAGGCCTCGTAGACGGGAACCAGCGTCCGCTGGAAGTGTCCGTGGGCCTTCTCGGCGAAGGCCGCCGCCGAGAGCCCGTCGCACTTCACCCGGGAGATGGCCGAGAGGACGGTCCGGGGCTGGAAGTTCCGTTCCGAGATCCCCCGGTCCTTGAGGAGGCGCCGGACGAGGGAGAGGGTGTCGTCGGCGTCGAGGATGGTGAAATCGCGGGAATACCCCTCCCCCAGGGCCTCCACGTCGGCACGGAGGATCCGGGCGCAGACGGCGTGGAAGGTACCGATCCACAGGAAGGGGAGGGCCGGCTTGTCCAGGAGGGAGAGGACCCGGCCCCGCATCTCCTCGGCGGCCTTGTTGGTGAAGGTCACCGCCAGGATGGAGGCGGGGGAGAGGTGCCGGACCGAGAGGAGGTAGGCGATGCGGTGGGCGATGACCCGGGTCTTCCCGGAGCCCGCCCCCGCCAGCACCAGCACCGCCCCGTCCTTGGCGGTGACGGCCTTGCGCTGTTCGGGGTTGAGGGCGTCCAGCAACCGGTCGGCCACGGGGGATTCCCCTTCCAGGTGTTCCGCGCAGGGCACCCCGGGAGCCAAGGCCCCCGAGCCCCCCGCGCGGTTCTTGATGATGCCCCCCGGGCCCGGAGCCCGCAAGGGCCGGGGGAGGACGGCCTCCTCCAAAGGCGGTCCCGCCCCTTCCCCTTGGGGCGGGGGGCCCTTGGGGCCTTCCCCCGGAAACACCAAGAGGGGAGGGCGGGGCCCTCCCCTCTCTCTTCTGGTAGCCCGTACGGGACTCGAACCCGTGTTACCGGCGTGAGAGGCCGGCGTCCTAACCGCTGAACGAACGGGCCACAACTGGCTGGGGAGGGAGGACTCGAACCCCCAACATCCTGGTCCAGAGCCAGGCGTTCCACCAGTTGAACTACTCCCCAGCGGAACGGTTTTTCATTCTACGGATCCTCCGCCCCCCTGTCAAGGGCGGTTTTTCCTTCTGGCAACTCCTTTGGAAATCCATTCGTCGCCGTGAGAAAGAGGGGTTCTGAAAGAGCGTCGGCCCTTTGCCTTCGGCCACGGACGGCCTTACCCAAGGCAAGGGCCCCTGGGAAGCGGGGATGGGGGGAGCCGCGAGGGCGAAGCCGCGGCGGGTCTTGCGCTTCCCCTCGGCCTCGGTGGGCTTGGCCCACCTCCCCGCCCCCCGCACCCGGCGGTCTCCCCACGGGGTGTTACCCCCGCCCTCGGGGTGCATCTTCGGGGGTGGCGGCCGCACGGAGCCGGCCGGCTTCTGTAGTAGAATTTTGGGATAGAATCCCGAGGATCGGATTTGTGACAGGGGGCACCGAGATGGCGAAGCGCTTTCGATGGAGAACCTTGGTTTTTCCGCTGGCGGTCCTTGCCCTCAGCGGGACGGCCCTTCCCCGGGCCCAGGAGGCGGGGCCGGGGCCCTCTCCCCCCGCTCCGCTGGCGGTGACGCTGGAGGAGGCCCTGGAGCGGGCTTCCGGCGGAAACCCCCTGGTCCAGGCGGCCCGGCGGGAGGTGGAGGCCTCCCGGGGAATCCGGCGGGAGGCCCGCTCTTATTTCCTGCCGGACCTCACCTTCACCGAGACCTTCAGCCGCACCGACAACCCGGTCTACGTCTTCATGGGCAAGCTGACCCAGGAGCGGTTCGGCATGATGGACTTCGCCATCCCCAGCCTGAACCGGCCCGCCCCCCTCACCAACTTCCAGAGCCGCGCCGAGCTCACCGTCCCCCTCTTCACCGGCGGGAAGCTCACCGCCGCCTACCGCGCCGCGGGGCTGGGGGTGGAGGCGGCGGAGGGCCGGTCGGCCTTCGCCGAATCGAGCCTCCGCAAGGGGGTGACCGAGGCCTTCTACGGGAGCCTCCTGGCCCGGGAGGCCGTCTCCGTCATGGACGAGACGGTGAAGACCGCCGAGGCGCACCTCCAGCAGGTGGAGGCCATGCACCGCCAGGGGCTGGTCCTGGATTCGGACCTCCTCCGGATGCGGGTCTTCGTGGCCGACATGCGCCAGCAGCGGGCGGCCCGGGCGGCGGACGCCAAGGTGGCCCGGGCTTACCTCGCCTACGCCATGGGCTACCCCGGCGAGGTGGAGCCCCGGGGGGAGTTCGCCGTCCCCGCGGAGCCCCTTCCGTCCCTGGAGGAGGCGGTCCAAGCGGCGCTGGCATCCCGGGGCGACCTCCAGGCCGCCGAGCGGGAGGCCCGGCAGGCGGGGCTGGGGGTACGGATGGCCCGGGCCGACTACCTCCCCCAGGTGGGGGCCATGGCCGCCTACGAGCAGGACACGGAGGACTTCTCGGGCCACGGCAAGAACTGGATGGTGGGCGTCCAGCTCCGCCTCCCCCTCTTCGACGGCGGGGCCCGGTCGGGAAGGCTCCTCCTGGCCTCCTCCCGGGAGTTCCAGGCCCAGAAGGCCCTGGAGGACGCCAAGAACCGTGTCCGCGTGGAGGTCCAGGAGGCCCTCCTGAGGTCCGGGGCCGCCGCCGAGCGGGTGGCGGTCACCGCCCAGTCGGAGGAGCAGGCCCGGGAAAACCAGCGGATCGTGGCCCTGCGGTACCGGGAGGGGCTGGCTTCCATCACCGACCTCCTGGATGCCGACACGGCCCTCACCGCCGCGGCCCTGGCCCGGGCCCAGGCGGTCCACGACCTGATCGTCTCCCGGGCCCGGCTGGCCTGGGCCATGGGGAAGTGAGCGGGGAAACGTACGGGAATGGTTTCCCATTTCGAAACGAGAGGCGCAGAGATGAGAAGAGCCCTGCTGATCGCTACCGTGATGGGCGCCGCCACCCTGGCGGCCTGCGGACACCGGCCGGAACCGCGGGAGGCGGGCCCGCCCGTGGCGGTTCGCACCGTCCCGGCGGCGCGGAAGGCCCTGCCCGCCGCCGAGGCCTACACCGGCACCGTCAAGAGCCGGGACGCCGTCGTCGTCTCCACCAAGATGATGGGGCGGGTGCTGAAGATCTACGTGGAGGAGGGGCAGGCGGTGAAGAAGGGCCAGCCGCTCCTGGAGGTGGACGCCGCCGAGGCCCAGAGCGCCCTGGATCAGGCCCAGGCCGGCCTCGCCGCCGCGGAGGTGGCCGCCGCCAACGCCCGGAGGGACCTGGAGCGCTTCACCGCCCTCAGGGAGGAGAAGGCCGTCACCGAGCACCAGCTGGAGCAGGTGAAGGCGGGGGCCGCCGCCGCCGAGGCCCAGAAGGCCCAGGCGGAGGCCAACGTCCGGATGGCCAGGACCCTCCTCACCTACGGCCGGATCCTCTCCCCCGCCGACGGCATCGTGACGCGAAAGTGGATGGACCCCGGCAACCTCGCCTTTCCGGGGGTCCCCATCCTCACGGTGGAGAACCCCGGGAACCTCGAGATGACGGTGGCCGTGCCGGAGGAGCGGGCCCGCCGGCTGGCCCCCGGGCAGGGGGCCCTCGTCTCGGTGGACGGCCTCGGCAAGGAGCTCCGGGTCTCCGTCGCCTCGGTGGTGGCCGCCGCCGACCCCATGAGCCGGACCTCCTCGGTGAAGCTGGCCCTCCCCGCCGATGCGGGGCTGAGGCCCGGCCAGTTCGGGCGCGTCCGCTTCGAGGCCCTGGCGGAGGAGGCCCTTTCGGTGCCGGAGGAGGCGCTCGTCACCTTCGGCCAGATGGACGCCGTCTTCGTGGCGGAGGGCGGCATCGCCCGACTCCGTTACGTGCAGACGGGCCTTCGTTCCCAGGGAAGCGTGCAGATCCTCAGCGGGCTCCAGGCCGGGGAGGCGGTGGTCTGCCCCGTGCCCGGGGACCTGGCCGACGGCCGTAGGGTGGAGGCCACGCCATGATCAAGGTCGGCCCTTCGGGCGCCATCGCCCACTACTTCCTCAAGAACAAGCTGACCCTGCTCTTCGTTCTCACCTCGCTCCTTTTGGGTCTCTTCGCCGTCCTCATGACCCCCCGGGAGGAGGAGCCCCAGATCAAGGTGCCCATGGTGGACATCTTCGTCCCCATGCCGGGGGCCTCCCCCCAGGAGGTGGAGCAGCGGGTGGTCACCCCCCTGGAGAAGCTCCTGTGGGAGATCCCTGGCGTGGAGTACGTCTACTCCACCTCCAGCGCCAACATGGGGATGATCATCGTCCGCTTCAAGGTCAACTCCAGCGAGGAGACGGCCCTCCTCCGGATCTACGACAAGGTGGCCGGCAACCTCCACAAGATGCCGCCGGGGGCCATGATGCCCCTCATCAAGCTCAAGTCCATCGACGACGTGCCGGTTCTCTCCCTGACCCTCTGGGGAAAGGGGTACGACGCCTACACCCTGACCCGCGTCGCCGAAGAGTTGGAACTGGAGCTCCGGTCGGTGCCCGACGTGGCGGCGGTGGAGATCCTGGGCGCCCAGAAGCGGGAACTGCGGGTGGTCCTGGACCCCGTCCGCATGGCCGCCCACAACGTGAACCCCCTCACGGTGGCCCAGAGCCTCGCCGCCTTCAACGAACGCCTTCCCGCCGGCTCCCTGGTGAAGGACGGGCGGGTGGTCCGGCTGGAGGTGGGTTCCTGGATCCGCGACCAGAAGGACGCCGCATCGGTGCTGGTGGGCTTCTTCGGGAACCGCCCCGTCTACCTGGGGGACGTGGCGGACTTCGAGGACGGGCCGCCCCTCCCCGAGGAGTACGTCCTCTTCGGCGTCGGGCCCGCCGCCTCGGAACGGGGGATCCCCAAGGAGGCCGCCGGGCAGTACCCCGCCGTCACCCTGACGGTGACCAAGCGGCCGGGGGTCAACGCCACGGCCCTCAACCAGCTCCTGCTGAAGAAGGTGGAGGCCCTCCGGGGCCGCCTGATTCCCAGGGACCTCCAGGCCACCGTGACCCGGGACTACGGGCGCACCGCCGGGGAGAAGTCCGACGAGCTCATCCAGCACCTCCTCCTCGCCACCCTGTCGGTGGTCCTGCTCATCGCCTTCATGCTGGGCTTCCGGGAGTCCCTGGTGGTGGCCGTCGCCGTGCCCGTCACCCTGGCCTTCACCCTGCTCATCTACTACCTGGGGGGGTACACCCTCAACCGGGTCACCCTCTTCGCCCTGATCTTCTCCATCGGCATCCTGGTGGACGACGCCATCGTCGTCGTGGAGAACATCTACCGACACTTCACCATGAAGGACGGCCGGTCGCTCACCCGCCGGGCGGTGGAGGCGGTGGACGAGGTGGGCAACCCCACCATCCTGGCCACCTTCACCGTCATCGCCGCCATCCTGCCCATGGCCTTCGTGAGGGGGATGATGGGGCCGTACATGCGGCCCATCCCGGTGGGGGCCTCGGCGGCCATGGTGATCTCCCTCGTCGTGGCCTTCATGGTCTCGCCCTGGGCGGCCTTCCGGCTCCTCAAGGACAAGGTCCACGCCGGAGAGGAGGAGGAGAAGGGGCTCATGGCCCGCCTCCTGAACCTCTACCGGCGGGTCATGACCCCCCTGACCCACGACCGGCGGAAGGGGCTCCTCTTCCTGGGGGCCAACGCCGTTCTGCTCCTGTTGGCCGTCTCCCTGGTGGTCTTCAAGGTCACCAAGGTGAAGATGCTCCCCTTCGACAACAAGAGCGAGTTCCAGATCGTGCTGGACATGCCCGAGGGCACCGCCGTGGAGGAGAGCCTCAAGGCGGCCCAGCGGCTGGCGGAGAAGGTCTCGGAGATGCCCGAGGTCACCGACTACCAGATCTACGCCGGCACCTCGGCCCCCATCACCTTCAACGGTCTGGTGCGCCACTACTACCTCCGGCAGATCCCCCACGCCGCCGACATCCAGGTGAACCTCCTCCCCAAGGAGAAGAGGAGCCGCCAGAGCCACGACCTCGCCAAGGAGGCAAGGACCCTTCTGGAGCCCCTGGCCCGGGAGATGGGGGTCGCCCTCAAGGTGGTGGAGATTCCGCCAGGCCCGCCGGTGCTCTCCACGCTGGTGGCGGAGATCTACGGGCCCTCCCTCGACGGCCAGTTCGCCGTGGGGCGCGAGGTGCTCCGCCTCTTCCGGGAGACGGCGGGGGTGGTGGACAGCGACATCTACGCCGCCGACCCCCAAGAGCAGGTGAACCTGGTGGTGGAACCGCGGAAGGCCGCGGCGGCGGGCCTCTCGGTGGCGGAGGTGGCCCGGGCCGTCTCCATGGCCGTGCAGGGCTACGACGCCGGCCTGGCCCACCTGCCGCGGGAGCGGGAGCCGGTGCCCCTGCGCCTGCGGATGCCCCGGGAGGCCCGCTTCGACCTCCCGGCCCTCTTTTCCCTGGAGCTCCAGAACCGCCAGGGGACCCTCATCCCCCTGGGCCAGGTGGTGGACGTGGAGCGGACCACCATCCCGCAGGAGATCTACCACAAGAACCTCAAGCGCGTGGTGTACGTGGTGGGCGACGTGGCGGGTGTGGAGGAGAGCCCCGTCTACGCCATGTTCAAGCTCAACCGGGCCCTCAAGACCCTCCGCCTGCCCGACGGTTCCGTGGGCCTCGGACGGCTGTACACCCAGGCTCCCCTCCTCTCCGACCGCTACGCCATGAAGTGGGACGGCGAGTGGCAGATCACCTACGAGGTCTTCCGGGACCTGGGCATCGCCTTCGCCCTGGTCCTCGTCCTCATGTACATCCTGGTGGTGGGATGGTTCCGGAGCTACCTCACGCCCCTGGCCATCATGACCCCCATCCCCCTCTCCCTGGTGGGCATCTTGCCGGCCCACGCCGCCTTCGGCGTCTTCTTCACCGCCACCTCCATGATCGGGTTCATCGCCCTGGCGGGGATCGTGGTCCGGAACTCCATCCTGGTCATCGACTTCGCCGAGATGAAGATGCGCCAGGGAATGGCCCTCAAAGACGCGGTGGTGGAGGGGGGCGCCGTGCGCTTCCGGCCCATGCTGCTGACGGCGCTGGCGGTGGTGGTGGGGTCGTCGGTCATGCTGGCCGACCCCATCTTCCAGGGGATGGCCGTGGCCCTCATGGCCGGCGAGGTGGCCTCCACCCTCCTCTCGTGGGGGGCCATCCCCATCCTGTACGTCCTCTTCTACGGCGACAAGGCCCCCGTACAGGACGAGGCCTTCGAGACGGAGGAGTGACGGTGGCTCTCTGGGAACGCAAGACGGGAGAATGGCGATGAAGATGCTCTTTCTGGTCACCGACAGCGAATACGAGCCGCAGTGCATGAACACCCTCCGGGAGAAGGGGGTCACCGGTTACACCGTCATTCCCGAGGTCCAGGGCATGGGCCGGACGGGCCTCAAGTTGGGGGACCGGGTCCACCCCGGCGCCTCGGTGGTGGTCATCGCCGTCATCGAGGACGGCGCCGTCCCCCACATCCTGGAGTGCATCCGGGCCTGCAAGGCCGAGAAGAAGCTGTGCGAATCCACCCGCGCCTGGATCCTCCCCGTGGAGGGGGCCCTGCACGAGGGCTGAGGGGAGGCTCCCGCCGGCGTACAATGGGACCATGGGGAGGCGAGGGAACCCCACCCTGAAGGGACTGCTCCTCTGGCCGGAACGGCCCGGGCCGCGGTGCGGCGCCCCCCTCCGCCGCGTCCGCAGGAGCACCGCCGAGCGGCTGGCGGGCCTCTGGGTCCCCTCCCAGAAGTTCCGGTGCACCGCCCCGGCCTGCGGGTGGGAGGGACTCTGGAAGGCGGAGCGGTCGCCCTTCTCCCGGCCTTCCCGGCGGCTCCGGCGGGCCGCCGCCCTCTTCCTGGGGGCCCTGCTGGCCCTGGGGGCCTTCTGGCTGGCCCGCTTCCTGTCGGAGCACCTGTGAGGGGAACCACCGCGCCCCCGGGGAGCCTGGACCCTTGACCACCGCCTTCCGCCTCCACGCCCCCTTCGAGCCCACCGGCGACCAGCCCGCCGCCATCGAGGCCCTTCGCCAGAGGCTCGAAGCGGGGGAGCGCCACGCCGTCCTGCTGGGCGTCACCGGCTCCGGAAAGACCTTCACCATGGCGGCCCTGGTGGAACGCCTCCAGCGGCCCACCCTGGTCATCGCCCACAACAAGACCCTGGCGGCCCAGCTCTTCTCCGAGTTCAAGCAGTTCTTCCCGGAAAACGCCGTGGAGTACTTCGTCTCCTACTACGACTACTACCAGCCCGAGGCCTACGTCCCCCAGACCGACACCTACATCGAAAAGGAGGCCACCATCAACGAGGAGATCGACCGCCTCCGCCTCTCCGCCACCCGGAGCCTGAGGGAGCGGCGGGATGTCCTCATCGTGGCCTCCGTCTCCTGCATCTACGGCCTGGGCGAGCCCGAGTCCTACTACGGCATGACCCTCTCCCTCCGGAAGGGGGAGCGCCTGGACCTTCAGAAGGCCCTCCGGCGCCTGGTGGACATGCTCTACACCCGCACCCCCGGCCTCCTCGAGCGGGGGCGCTTCCGGGTCCGGGGGGACGTCCTGGAGGTCTACCCCTCCTACGAGGACCACCTCCTCCGGGTGGAGCTCTTCGGCGACGACGTGGATGGCCTCCACCGGGTGGACCCCCTCACCGGGGAGATCCTCGAAGATCTGGAGGCCGTCACCCTCTACCCCCGGACCCACTACGCCACCCCCCGGGAGACGGTCCTCGCCGCCGTGGAGACCATCAAGGTTGAGCTCAAGGAGCGGCTGCAGGAGCTGGAGGCCCAGGGCAAGGTCCTGGAGGCCCAGCGCCTCCTCCAGCGGACCCAGTTCGACCTGGAGATGCTCAGCGAGGCGGGGTACTGCAACGGCGTGGAGAACTACTCCCGCCACCTCACGGGGAGGGCCCCGGGGGAACCGCCCCCCACCCTTCTGGAGTACCTGCCCACCGACGCGCTGGTCTTCCTCGACGAGTCCCACATGACCGTTCCCCAGCTCCAGGCCATGTACCGGGGCGACCGTTCCCGGAAGCAGACGCTGGTGGACTACGGTTTTCGGCTCCCGTCGGCCCTGGACAACCGCCCCTTGAAGTTCGAGGAGTTCATGGCCCTGGCGCCCCAGATCGTCTACGTCTCGGCCACCCCCGCCCCCTACGAGATCGAGGCGGCGGGAGGCGTCACCGCCGAGCAGGTGATCCGCCCCACGGGCCTCATGGACCCCGAGGTGGAGGTCCGCCCCGCCACCGGCCAGGTAGAGGACCTCTACAAGGAGTGCCGGGAGGTGACGGCCCGGGGCCAGCGGGTGCTGGCCACCACCCTCACCAAGAAGATGGCGGAGGAGCTCACCCAGTACTTCAAGGAGTTGGGCCTCAAGGTCGCCTACCTCCACTCGGACATCGACACCCTGGAGCGGGTGAAGATCCTCAGGGACCTCCGCCGGGGCGAGGTGGAGGTCCTCGTGGGGGTGAACCTCCTCCGGGAGGGCCTGGACCTGCCCGAGGTGAGCCGGGTGGCCATCCTCGACGCCGACAAGGAGGGCTTCCTGAGGAGCCGGGGCGCCCTCATCCAGACCATGGGCCGCTGCGCCCGAAACGTCGAGGGGAAGGCCATCCTCTACGCCGACACCCTCACGGCGGCCATCCGGGAGGCGGTGAAGGAGACGGAGCGGCGCCGGGAGAAGCAGGCGGCGTACAACCTCGCCCACGGCATCACGCCCCAGTCCATCGTGAAGGCCATCGACACCCTCCTCGCCAGCGTCTTCGAGCGGGACTACTACGGCGTTCCCGAGGTGGCCGAGGAGGCCGGCGCCTACGAGGACCCGGAGGCCGTGGCCGCGAAGATTGCCGAGCTGGAGCGGGCCATGTTCGCCGCCGCCGAGGCCCTGGAGTTCGAGAGGGCCGCCGAGCTCCGCGACCGCATCGCCGCCCTTCGAAAACGCCTCCTCGCCCCCTAGGGCGAAGGGCTTCCCAGGCGGAGGAGAAGGGGCCCCGCCGACGGCTCCCCGAGGTTCACCACCGCCTCCGCCCTTCCCCGCTCCGGGTCGTCCGCGTGCAGGACCACCGGAACGGGGGCGAGCCCCGAAAAGGCGAAGCGCCCCTCGCCGTCGGTCCGGGCCTCCCCATCGGGAAGGGGTCCCTGGCCGGGGTAGGCCCACTGAACCCGGATGCCGGGAAGGGGCGCACCACCCGAATCCACCACCCGCCCTTCCAAGACCCTGCCCTGGAAATTCCAGACCACCGGCTCTCCCTGCGTTTCTGGGATGGTCACCGGCAGGGTCCACCGGCCGCCGTTCCAGTCGAGGGTGGCCGTCCCCGGTCCCACGGGGCAACCGGCGAGGAGGGCGAACCCGCCGCCGTCGGTGGGCGCGCTGGCCAGCGGCGCGGGGAAGCCAAGGACCAGCATCCCCTCCGCGGTGCCGATGGCCAGGGGCGCCCCCTCCGGTTCGTCGTGGGCCGCCTCGAAGGCGAGCTGCGCCGAGGCGGCGGGGCGCCCATCCACCCGCGCCAGGACCGAAAGGTCCACCCCGTCCAGAAAGAGGCGCAGTTCGCTCTGCCCCAGCGCTTCGTCCACCTCCAGGGGACGCCGTAGCTTGGGCAGGATGGAGAAGGGGGCGAAGACCGCCAGCGTGTACCGGCCCGGGGCCACGGACCCTATTTGGAAGCTCCCATCGGGATCTGCGGTGGCACTCGGTCCTTCGTAATCCAGCGCCCCGCTTTGGAGCAGGATGCGGTAGCCGGACCAGTCCCGCGGCACCCGGCCCGCCAGACGCCCCCGGAGGGTGACCTCCCGGGCCAGCGCCAAGGTCCCGGCATCCACATCCCCTTGCCCATCCACGCGGAAAGGAGCGCTGCGCCCCGCCAGGCCTCCCAAGTGGGCCTCCACGCGGTAACTTCCCTCGGGGACACCCCAGCAGGCGAAGGTGCCGTCCTCCTCCCGCAAATCGGCGGGAAGGGCCGCCTCCGCCTCCGTGGCGATCTCCCGGGGGCCCAGGGAGCGGACCAGGCGGACCTCCGCATCCCGGGCGTCGAGGGCCTCCCCGCCCCGGGCCACCAGGCGGCCCGAGACCGTGGGGTGGAGGTCCAGGAGGAGGGTCCCCGCGTCGGCGGGAGGGCCCTCCTTCACCTCCACGGTGGCCGGGGCGCTGCGCCTGCCGCGCGCCAAAGCCTCCACCCGGTAGGTGCCCTCGTCCAGGCCATAGACGGAAAAGGAGCCATCCTCCGCCGTTCGGGCGTCGAAGGAGGCCCCCTGGGAGCTCATCCCTGAAAGGGCCGTTACCCGCACGCGGAAACCCTTTGGAGCTTCTCCGCCTCCCTTCAGTTCGACCCGGCCGGTGATGCCCCCGCCCCGGGAGAGGACGATCGCGCACGATGCCGCCTTTTCTGCGGGAACGCCTCGGAGTTCGCCCTGCAGGTAGTCGTCCGCCTCCGCGTAGAGGTCCCAGGGGCCGTCCTCGGCCGGCTGTGGAGGGAGGGCGAAGTGCCCCTCCCCGTCGGTGAGGGCGAAGGGCCGCCCCCCCGGCGAGCCCAGGCACACCCGCGCCCCCGCCACGGGGTTTCCCGCTTCGTCCCGCACGTGCCCCGAAAGGGTAACGGCCCGCGAAAGGGACACCGCCAGCTCCCCGGAGGGGGCCTCCTGAAGGGGAATCTCCGCTTCGGCGCAGCCCTCGGCCCGCACGACGACCGTGCACGGGTACCCTTGCGGAAAGACCCTTCCCGCTGGCGCCGTGAAGGACCACTCTTCGGAGGCGGCGAGCCACGGGAGGCCGAGGTGGGCGTATCGGGCCTCGGCGCGCCACGGAACAACCCGCCCGCCGGGGCCCGCCACCCGAAGCCGCACGGGCGCGGCCTTGGAAAGGGGCACCTTCACCGGCCGGCTCCGGGGGGGCACCTCGGCGAGGCGGTAGCCCTTGGCCCAGGCCAGCAGAGGCACGGAGGCCACGTCCGCGCCGAGGGATAGAAAGCCCTGGGCGTCGGCCTTTTGCCGGAGGGCGGCGGAGGCCCGCTCCCGGACGAGACGAAGGGGGTTCCGCGGTGCTTGGGGTGACAAAAGGAGAACCGAAGCGCCGGCGAGGGCCTGGCCAAAGGGACCCTCGAGGCGCACGCTCCCGGGCGGGGCCTCCTGGGCCACCAGGTCCACGCTCTTTCCCGCCAGCTCCACCGCCACGGTTCCGGGAAGGTACGCCGGGGCGGCGATCCAAAGCAGGACGCCGTCTCCCTGGGGCAGAAAGATCCGGGCCCTCCCCGCCGTGTCCGTCGTCACCCGCCCCATGGGTTCGGGCAGGTTGGGCCACCCGGCGGGACGGTACTCCAACGGAAGGCCCGCGGCGGGAGAGCCGGAGCCGTCGCGGACCACCACCTCCACCGCCGGCCCCTCCGCGATCTCCCGCGGAAGGGGCTCGCCGCGACCGGCGCTCGCAAAGCCGCGTCCCTCCTGCCAGAGGAGCAGCGGCTCCGCCGCGGGTTTCCCCACCTGCGCCAGCGGCGGGCGGAGGGGCTCCCCTTCTCCGTCCGCCCCCACCGCCCAGTAGGGAAGCCTTTCCTCCGGGCCGGCCGGCTGGGCGCCTAGGCCCCGCAGCACACCCAGGCAGAGGACGATCCCCGCAAACGTTCGCATCGGCTTTATGGCGTGCTCTCCTCCTCTTCGGCCAGCGCGCTCACCAGAGCGGCCAGCTGCTTCTGCCTTGCCGGCGCCTCCGGCACCTTGGCCGCCAGCAGAACGGAAAGGCCAGGCCCCCGGCGCAGGACCACCAGAAGGGGCAGGCCCTCGCCGCCGGCGCCGTACCGGGACTTCAGCGCCTGCACGGTAGAGTCCCAGAAGAACGGCACCCCCAGCCCGTCGCCGGGACCGGGGGAAGGCGGCGCCGCCAGGGTGCAGGCCACGGCGGAGCCCTCCCCGGGGCCGTTCGCCTTCGGGGAAGGCGGCGCCGCCAGGGTGCAGGCCACGGCGGAGCCCTCCCCGGGGCCGTTCGCCTTCAAGGCTTCCACCAGGGGGGCGTAGCGGCAGGGACAACCCGCCGAAGGAAAAACGAGGGCGGCCACCCGGGCGCCGCCCCGGAAGAGGGAACCGGGGGGCGTTCCAGGCGCCGCATGGCCCTGGCGGGAACAGGCGGCGCCCAAGAGAAACACCGTTGCCAGAATCCCCCAGAGCGCGCGCCTTGGCTCTGCAGCCGCCATCCGTTCTTTCACGGGGTCATCTCCTCCTTCATCCCGGCTGACGGGGGGAGAGGCCGGGGGGGGCGGGAGGGGCTCCGGGGCTGCGCCTTCTCGGCCGCCTTCCACAGAAAGGGCCACTCGTAGAGTTCGGTGACCTGCGTGTAGTCGCCGGTCATGCGCCGAAGGAGAAGGATCGCCCCACGGCCCTGCCGCGTCTCCGCCACCTCCAGCCCCTCCCGCGGCACCAAGGGGTGGGGAAAGGGGGACTCTCCCTCGCCCACCTTTCGAAAGGCCTCGTCCAACCACTCGATTCGTAGCGTAGCCCCCTCCGGGTGCCTTTTTAGCCAGACGACACCTAGAAAGCGGCCCGCCGGAACCAGGCCGATGACCCGGTCCATGGCCAGCAGCTCGAAGGTCCGGTCCCGGCCCCCGCGGGGAAGGGGCGGCGGCCCGGCAGAATCCTCCGCCGGAAAGCGCTTCAGAAGTTTCCCCTCTTCCGAGAAGAGGTAGAGGCGCGGCGGCAGCGTCCGCGCGAGAACCCACCCGCGTCCTGGCCACTCCGCCCACCAGGAATAGGCATTCCACAATCCGGCGGCATCAGCCTCGGGGGATCCTTCGGGGGCCTCTTCGTACACCTGGACATCCCCGCCCTTCCAATCGGTGGAGAAGAGGGTCATCCACCGCCCTCCGGAGGTCCCCTCCGGCCCGGGGCCGCTCCAGCCGAGGTAGGCGAAGAAGAGGCGCTCAGGGGTCAAAAAGAGCCCGAATTGGGGATACCAGGCAGCGGGGACGTCCAGGCGGCCTTTGGGCCCTGCTTCCGTGAAAAAGCGAATGCGGCGGTCGCCCTCCACCACGGCGGTACCCCCCCCCGCGGAAGCCAAACGCCAGGGGGACCTCAGCCGATCCTTCGATTTCCCTCCCGCCACTTCCCGCAGAAGTCTCCCCGCGGCGTCGTACAGCAGCAAGCGGAACCTCTCCCCGTCCAAGACCCAGATTTTCTCCCCGGCGGCCGCCAACCCATAGACCACACCCACCGGAGGATCCAGGGGGAAAGGCCGCACACTTCCCATGGACGGAGGCCGATCCGGAGTCCCCGGGAGAGGCAGAGCCTCCGGTGAAAACACCGCCCACCCGCCGAGGCAGGCGGCCAGTGCGAGAAGGAGAAGCCAGCTCTTTTTCCGGAGAGACATGCCGCCCCCTTTTTATCCCCTACGGATCATTGCTGTCCAAGATCGTTTTGGGCAACGCTTTCCGCATGTTGCCCAAGCGAAGCGGAGGGCAACATGCAGGCCGCAGGATTGGG
>JBMFRA010000031.1:0-21533 GCA_049968315.1 Acidobacteriota bacterium | reverse complement strand
ACCGTCCCGCCTTCTCTTGCGGGCGGATGGCCGGATGATTTTGGACAGGTGTGGTTGACGAAATGGAGTCTTACCTCCAGGGCCGCATGGACATGCCGGTGCAGGTGACCTTCACCGAGGTCCCCAGCCGGGCGGCCGTCCAGCAGGCCGTACCCGTTCCTCCCGCTCCGCGCCTTCGCAACGCGACGGACCTTCTGGGGAACCTGGACTGGAAGGGGGTCGAGTCCCTCTGGCCCTCCTCCTTCCAAGGGACCTATCTGGGAGCCTCGGTGGTCCTGGACCGGGCGGGGGGGGCTCCCCGCCTCCTCCTGCGGTACCTGGCGCCGGCGGATCTGGATCCCGCCGCCCAGGAGGTTCTGAAAAAGGGCATCGCCCGAATCCTCGATGGCCAGCCCGATAGGGTGGGATTCCTCCGGGTGGATTCGATCCTTCCCCCCCTGCCCCTTTCCCCGCCTCCGTCCCCATCGGCGCTCCTTGCCTGGAGGGAGGCCCTGGGGCGCAGGCTGCTGGAGGCGGGGGCCCCTCTGGGCGTGGAGGTCCGGCTGGTGTTGCCCCCGAGGGTTTCCTCCCCCGCCCGGGCCGGGCTGGAGCAGGTGGCGCGGGAGGTCCTGGGAAGCCTCTCGGGCGAAGGAATTCCGCTTCCTCTCCCCGAGCCGGTGGTGGTTCCTTCGGAGCCGGGACTCCGGAACGGCCCCTCCCTCCAGTTCACCCTGCGGCCCCAACGGGAAGTCACCGAAGGCGGAAGTGGACCGTGACGGTCAGGAGGCAGGCCACCGAGGCTCCGCTCCGGGCGTCCACGGGCCGGCTGTAGCGCCAGCGGCGGACGGCCTCCAGGGCCGCCGCCTCGAAGAGAGGGCTGGTACTTTCCACCACCCGGGCCTCCCGCACCGCCCCCGTTTCGTCCACGAGAAGCTCCAGCACCATCCGGCCGGTGAGTCCCATGGCGGCCGCGGCGGCCGGGTAGGCGGGGGGCGGCGGGGGAGGCTCCGCAGGGCCGAAGAAGGCCAGGGTCACCGGAGGCAGAAGAACCTCCGGCGCAAGGAGGGCGTGGGCCACCAGCCCCGCCGCGAGGAGCGCCTCCAGGAGTCCGGCGGCGGCGAGGGCCATCCCCCGCGGGGCGGGGAAGCCGTCGGTGGAAGGGAAGGTCTGCTCGAACATCGGGTCCTCCTCTCGGTCTCTTCCTCGTGAGACCGCCAAGGCCAACGGCGGTTCCCCCGAGAGCCCTTCGCTTTTTCGTGCCGCCGGCGTACACTTTCGGCCATGGCGCGGGTGATCTTCCTCGATCAGTACGCGGGGCTCGGGGGAGGCCAGAGGATTCTCATGGATCTGGCCCTGGCCTTCCGCCGGGCAGGCCACTCCGTCCGTGTGATGGTTCCGGGGGAGGGGACGGCCTCCCGCCGCCTCCGGGAGGATGGGTTTGCGGTCCTGCACCTCCCCCTGCCCGACATGACGCCCGGCCGAAAGAGCCCGGGCGAAAAGGCCGCCTACCCCTTCGCGGCATGGCGCGCCGCCAAGGTCATTGGGCGAGCGCTGGCGGAGGAGCCGGCGGACCTCCTGTACGCCAACGCACCGAGGACCTTCCTCCCGGCGGTCCTCGCCGCCCGGAGGGGCGGCCCCCCCGTGGCCTGCGCCCTCCACCTCATCTTCACGAAGGGGCTCGAACACCGCCTGATCCGGTGGTGCTTCCGGCGGAAGGAGGTCCAGCGGGTCTTCTTCTGCTCCGGGGCGGTGGCCCGCCCCTTTGCCGCCCTCTGCGGCGGCAAGGGGACCCGCCTCCACTACTGGGTGAGCCCCCGCTTCCTCGAGGCGCCGCCGGAGCGGGAAAGGGCGAGGCAGGCCTGGGGGCTTCGGCCGGAGGACGTGGCCGTCGGCGTCCTGGGCCGCATCTCCAGGACCAAGGGCCAGGCCCTCTTCCTCGAGGCACTCCTTCCCCTTCTGGAGAGGTACCCCCACCTTCGCCTCCTCGTGGGGGGCGGGGCCGACTTCGAGGACCCCGAGGAGGAGCAGCGGGTACAGGCCCTGGCTCGGTCGGCCTCCGACCCCTCCCGGGTGACGGTGGCGGGCGGAATGGTGGAGGCCCTGCCCTTCCTGGACGCCCTGGACCTCCTGGTGGTGCCTTCCCTCTGGGAGGAGCCCTTCGGCCTCGTGGCGGTGGAGGGGATGGCCCGGCGGCTGCCGGTGGTGGTGACCCGGAGCGGCGGACTCGTGGAGATCGTGGAGGAGGGGGTCACCGGGTTCCACGCGGAGAAGGATGCCGCATTCCTCCGGAGGGTGGTGGAGCCGCTGCTCGGCGACGGGACCCTGCGGCGCCGCCTGGGGGCCGCCGGCCGGCTCCGGGCGGAGAGGGATTTCCACCCGGAAATCCAGATGGGGAAACTTCTGGCCGCCTGTTTTCCGGAGCCGGAGGGGCGGAAGAAGGAGGGGCGGTGAAGCTGGCCTTCGTGCAGGACTGGCTCGTGGACTTCGGCGGGGCGGAGCGCTGCCTGGAAGTCCTCTGCGAGGCCTTTCCGAAGGCCCCCGTTTACACGCTCTTCTACGATCCGAGGCAGTTTGAGGGCACCGCCATCGCCGCAAGGCCCATCCACACGACCTTTTTGAACCACCCCTTCTTCCGCAGCCGGTACCGCGCCTTTCTGGGGCTCTTCCCCTACGCCGTGGAGCAGCTCGACCTATCGGAGGCGGACACCGTCCTCTCCTTTTCCCACAGCGTGGCCCACGGGGCCCTGGTCCGCTCCGACGCCGTCCATGTCTGCTACTGCCACACGCCCGTCCGGTACGCCTGGGACCTGTACCAGCCGTACCTCCGTCTTTCGGGGCTCCAGAAGGGCCTCCGCTCCGCCGCCGCCCGGGCCCTCCTCCACTACGTCCGCCTCTGGGACGCCGCCGCCGCCCCCCGGGTGGACCGCTACATCGCCAACTCCCGGAACGTGGCCCGGCGCATCCGGCGGATCTACGGCCGCGAGGCCGCCGTGGTGTACCCTCCGGTGGAGGTGGAGCGCTTCGCCCCCGCGCCGGGCCGGGGGGACCACTACCTGGTGGTGGGCCGGATGGTCCCTTACAAGCGGACGGACCTGGCGGTGGCGGCCTGTACGGGGTTGGGCCTCCCCCTCCGGGTGGTGGGGGACGGCCCCGAGTACGCAAGGCTCCGCCGGCTGGCGGGGCCCTCGGTGGAATTCACGGGCCGCCTCTCCGACGCCGAGGTGGCCGGGGAGATGGCCCGGGCCAAGGCTCTCCTCTTCTGCGGCGAGGAGGACTTCGGCATCACCCCCGTGGAGGCCCAGGCGGCGGGGACTCCGGTCATCGCCTTCGGGCGGGGGGGCGCGCTGGAGACGGTGGTTCCCCCCCGGGGAGACGACTGCTCGGAGGCCACTGGGCTCTTCTTCGAGGAGCCCCACGCCGCCTCCCTGGCCTCCGCCCTCCGGCGGTTCGAGACGCTGGCGCACCGCTTCCGGCCGGAGGTCCTGAGGCGGAACGCCGAGCGCTTTTCCCGGTCTCGATACCTTGCGGAGATGACGGCGTGGCTCGAGCGAAGCCGGGAGGAGATCCGTGACGGACGTTGAGCGCTTCTTCTTCTACCTCCTGGGGGCCGCCGTCCCCCTCTCCATGGCCGCCACCAACGCCGCCCTCGGGGGTCTGGCCCTCTTCTTTCTCTTGCGGCTCGGCCGCGGCGGCGTCCGCCTTCCCCTCTCGGGAGTCCTCCTGCTCGCCTTCGTGGGCTGGCAGGTGGTTTCCGCCATCCTGAGTCCCCACCGCCCGGAGGCCCTCCGGGGGGTGCTGGATTTCTGGTCCTGGTCGGCCTTCTTCTTCGCGGCGGCCCTGCCGGAGGAGGCCCGGGGGGAGGACTTCGGCAGGTGGAGCCGCTTTCTCTTAATATCCATGGCCCTCACGCTGCCGGTGAGCGTGGCGGCCTTCCTCTTCGGGACCGATTTCCGGATGGGGCTGTTTTCCACCCGGGCCGCCGTCGGGACCACCAACGCCCACGGCTTCTTCTCCCACCACCTCACCTACGCCGGTGTCGCCGCCATCGCCGCCCTGGTGGGGCTGGCCCACGGGGTGTACGGGAAGGGCCGCCGGGCCGCCTGGTGGGCCGGAGCCCTCGGGGGGTGGGCCGCCCTCTTCCTCAGCCTGGCCCGCACCTACTGGCTCGGTATCGTTCCCGGGGCCTTGGCGGCCCTCTGGCGCAAGGGGCGGCGGTTCGTGGGGGTTGTGGTCCTTCTGGGGGCCGTGGGAGCGGGCCTGTTGTTTTCCGTGGGTCCCCCGGCGGTGCGGAGCCGCCTCACCAGTATCTGGGACCGTTCCAACCCGAGCAACGTGGAGCGCCTGTGCCTCTGGAAGGCGGCCCTGGACATGTGGCGGGAGCGGCCCGTGGCCGGGTGGGGGCCCGCCGTCTTCGAGAAGGCCGCCGAGCCCTTCAAGAGGCCTTACGCCCACGAGATCCACTACCCCACCCACGAAGGGTTCCAGACGAAGAGCCACTGCCACAGCCTCTACCTCCAAATCCTCGTGGATTCGGGTGCCGTGGGACTCCTGCTCTTCCTTCTCTTTCTTCTGGCCCTTGTGCGGGACATCCAGGGGGGCGGTGAGGCCGTCCTGAAGGCCGCCACCCTGGGGGCCCTGGTGGCCTTCCTCGCCGGAGGCCTCTTCGAGTTCAACGGGGGAGACGCCGAAGTCTCGACCCTGCTCTTCTTCCTCGCGGGGCTGGCGGCCTCCTCCCCCCGGGCCCGGGCCTCTGGAGGCCTCTAGGGAGGGGCCGGCGGTGCGCCTCGCTTCCGAGGCCCTCGTCCTTTCCCGGTGGCCCTTCCGGGAGAGTTCCCTCGTGGTGGGCCTCTTCCTGCGGGGGGAGGGGTACCTGCGGGCGGTGGCCCGGGGCGCCAGAAGGCCCCGCAGCCCCTTCCGGGGGGCCCTGGAGCCCTTCGCCCGGGTGGAGGCGGAGGTCCTCCTGAAGGAGGGGGCGGAGCTGGGAACCCTCGCCCGTTGCGACCTCCTGGAGGGGTCGGTGGACCTCTTCTCCTCTTGGCCGAGGGCCCAGGTGCTGGAGGGCATTCGGGAGGTGCTGGAGCGGGGGCTGCCGCCCCTCTCCCGGGAAGAGGAAACCTTCCGGCTGGTCCGGGCCCTTGGGGCGGCCCTGCGAGAGGGTATGGAGCCCGCGGCGGCCTGGGTCTACTTCCTGGCCTGGTTCCTCAGGCTCCACGGCGTCGCCGAGGGCCTCCCCGCCGTGGCCTCCCCCGGTGGGGCGGAGCTCCTCCAGGTCCTCTTCAACAGCCCTCCCCGGCGGATCCCCTCCGGGGCCCTTTCGGAGGCCCCCGCGGTGGCCGCCCACCTTCGCCGCGCCGTGGAGCGGTACTTGGGAGGGCCCCTCCGGGCGGCGCCGCCCTTGGAGGGAGGGGCGCCGGGCGTGTAGAATTCCCCTTCGCCGTTCCCGTGGGAGGCCCGATGGTCACGCTTCAGGATCTGGTGGAAAGGATGAAACACTTCTGGGCCGGGGAGGGGTGCCTCATCGCCGAGCCCTACGACCTGGAGAAGGGCGCCGGCACCATGAACCCCGAGACCTTCTTCCGGGTGCTGGGGCCCCACCCCTACGCCAGCGCTTACGTGGAACCCTGCCGGAGGCCCCGGGACGGGCGGTACGGCGAGAATCCCCAGCGGGTGGAGAAGCACCACCAGTTCCAGGTCATCGTCAAGCCCAGCCCCGACGACATCCAGGAGCGCTATCTCCGGAGCCTCGAAGCCTTCGGCATCGTCCTTCGGGACCACGACATCCGTTTCGAGGAGGACAACTGGGAGGCCCCCACCCTCGGCGCCTGGGGCGTCGGCTGGCAGGTCATGCTGGACGGGACGGAGATCACGCAGTTCACCTACTTCCAGCAGGCCGGCGGCTTCGACCTCAAGCCCATCACCGTGGAGATCACCTACGGCATCGAGCGCCTCTGCATGTTCCTCAACGGCATCGGGGACGTCTTCGCCCTTCCCTGGAACGAGCGCTTCACCTACGGCGACATGCGGCGGGAGGCGGAGCGCCAGTTCTCCGTCTACGATTTCGAGGAGGCCCGGACCGACCTCTGTACCCGGTGGTTCGACGAGTACGAGGCGGAGAGCCGCCGCCTCCTGGAGGCGGGCCTCTACCTCCCCGCCTACGACTTCTGCCTGAAGGCCAGCCACACCTTCAACATCCTGGACGCCCGGGGGGCCATCTCGGTGGCCGCCCGGGCCGACTACATCAAGAGGGTGCGTCGCCTGGCCTGCGCCGCCGCCGAGGCCTACCTGAACGCCCTGGGGGCCGGAAAGGAGGCCCGCCATGGCTGATTTCCTGCTGGAGATCGGTACCGAAGAGATCCCCGCCGCCATGGTGGCGGGCCTTGCGGAGGAACTGCACCGCAGGCTTCGGGAGTCCCTGGCCGGCCGCGGGCTCGCCCCCACCCTCGAGAAGCCCTTCGGGGCGCCGAGGCGGCTGGGGCTGCTTTTTGTGGGTCTTCCCCAACGCCAGGAGGACCGCCAGGAGACGGTGGCGGGCCCACCCCTGGCGGCGGCCCGGGACGGACAAGGCCGGTGGACCCAGGCGGCCCTCGGCTTCGCCCGGAAACAGGGGATCGACCCTTCGGAGCTTCGGGAGGTGGAAGGCCCCCGGGGTCCCTGCGCCGGCTTCGTGCGGATGGTGGCGGGACGCACGACGGCCGAGATCCTCGCGGAGGAGGTCCCCCGGGCGGTGGATGGCCTCTTCCTGCCCAAGGCCATGCGGTGGGGCGAGGGGGAGCACCTCTTCGTCCGCCCCGTGCGGTGGGTGGTGGCCCTCCTGGATGGGGAGGTGGTTCCCCTGGCGGTGAAGGGCGTTGCCGCCGGCCGCACCAGCCGGGGCCACCGGATCCACGGGCCCGCCGCCGTGGAGCTTCCTGGGGCCGGAGCCTACTTTCCTCGCTTGGCGGAGGCCCGGGTCCTTCCCGATCCCGAAGAGCGGCGGAAAAGGGTGGAGGCCGAGCTGGAGGCCGAGGCCGCCCGCCTGGGAGGGCGGGTGGCCCCCGACGAGGAGCTCCTCCAGAAGATGGTCTACCTCTGCGAATGGCCCACGGTGGTCTCGGGGGAGATCCCCCGGGAGTTCCTCTCCCTTCCCACGGAAGTTCTGGTGACCTGCCTCAGGGAGCACCAGAACTTCTTCGTGGTGCGAGACGAAGCGGGGGAGGCCCTTCCCGCCTTCCTGGCGGTGGTGGACGGCCCCGGGGACCCCAAGGGGCTCATCGGGAAGGGCCTCCAGAACGTCTCCCGTTCCCGGCTCTCCGACGCCCGCTTCTTTTACGAACACGACGTGAAGGTCCCCCTGGAGGAGCGCCTGGAGTCCCTCCGGGGCATCCTTTTCCACCCCCGGCTGGGGAGTTACCACGACAAGGCCCTCCGGATGGAGGCCCTGGCCCGGCGCCTGGCCCCCCTCCTCGGGGCCCCGGTGGACGACGCCGCCTGGGCCGCCCGCCACGCCAAGTGCGACCTCGTCTCCCTCCTGGTCCAGGAGAAGGAGTTCACCTCCCTCCAGGGGATCGCCGGAGGGTTGTACGCCCGGGCCCAGGGAAAGCCCCAGGCCCTCTGGCAGGCCCTCTACGACCACTACCGCCCCCTCTCCCTGGAGGACGACCTGCCCCGGGGGGCCGTGGGGGCCGTGGTGGCGCTGGCCGACAAGCTGGACACCCTGAGGGAGATGTTCCGCATCGGCCAGGTCCCCTCCGGTTCCAAGGACCCCTTCGCCCTCCGCCGGGCGGCCCTGGGGGTGGTCCGGATCCTGGCCCGGCACCCCGCCGCCGCCCCCCTGGACCTCGGAGCCTTCCTGGCGGAGTCCGGGCCTCTCCCCGAGGGCCTGCTTCCCTTCCTGGAAGGGCGCCTGCGCTTTCTCTGGGAGCAGGAGGGGCTGGCCTACGACGAGATCAACGCCGTCCTGGCCGCCGCCCCTCCGGGAACCCTGGACGTGAAGACCCTCAGCCGGAAGGCCGAGGATCTCCACGCCGTCCGGGCCGGCTTCGGCGAGGACTTCGACCACCTGGCGGTGGCCTTCAAGCGGGCCCGCAACATCCTCAAGGGCCAGCCGGCCCTCACCCTGGACCCCTCCCGCTTCTTGCCGGAGAGCGACCAGGAAGGGGCGGGGGAGCGGGCCCTCTACGCCGCCGTGGAGGCGGTAAAGGAAGAGGCCCAGGCGCGCTTCGCCGAGGGGCGCTTCGCCGACGGCCTCCGGGTGCTGGCCCGGGTGCGGCCCGCGGTGGACCGCTTCTTCGACGACGTCCTGGTCATGTGCGACCCCGAAGGGCGGGACCCCGCCAAGACCGCCCTCCAGGAAAACCGCCTGGCCCTGCTCCAGCTGCTGGTGGGCCTCTTCCGCCGGGTGGCCGACTTCTCGGAGATCGTCCCCCGGGAGGAGTGACGGGGGGGTTCCGGCAAAGTGCCAGCAAAGAACTAGAGCTTGACGGCGGCCGCCCGCGGGATAATATTACGAATGATGTAACATTCCTCGGGAGGCCGGGGTGATCGGAATCGGACGGCAGGCGGACTACGGAGCGAGGATCGTGCTGCACCTGTCGGGCTTGGAGCCGGGGGCCCAGGTGACCGCCGCCGAGATCGCGAGGATGCGCCTCATTCCGCCGGTGCTCATCCGGCGGCTGGTGAGCCGCCTCTCCAAGGCCGGCATTCTCCGGACGGCCCGGGGCAGCGGCGGCGGGCTCTCCCTCGCCCGGTCCCCCTCCCGAATCTCCCTCGCCGACGTGGTGGAGGCCATCGAGGGTCCCATCGCCCTCAACGGCTGCGTCGTGAGCCCCGGCGCCTGCCCCCTCGCGGCCCGCTGCCCCATCCAGCGGGCCTGGGTGCGGGCCAGCCGGGAACTCCGGGTCTCCCTTCGCCGCGTGCGCTTTTCCCAGCTAGCCCTCCGAAAGGGCCCCCGGAAGAGGAAAGACCGGCCGAAATCCCGCCCGCCCAAGGCGGGACTCCATCCCAGGGAGGTGTGAATGGATGCACTCTTGCTCGCCCGGATCCAGTTCGCGTGGACCGTCGCCTTCCACTACATCTTCCCCCCCATGACCATCGGGCTGGGCCTGATGCTCGTGGTGATGGAGGGGATGTACCTCAAGACGAAAAACCCGCTCTACCACGCCATGACGCGCTTTTGGGTGCGGATCTTCGGGCTAATCTTCGCCGTGGGTGTCGCTTCGGGCATCGTCATGGAGTTCCAATTCGGCACCAACTGGTCCACCTACTCCCGCTACGTGGGGGACGTCTTCGGCAGCGCCCTGGCGGCGGAGGGGATCTTTGCCTTCTTCCTGGAGTCGGGCTTTCTCGCCATCCTCCTTTTCGGGTGGGACCGGGTGAGCCCCCGGATGCACTTCTTTTCCACGGTGATGGTCTCCTTGGGGTCGGTCTTCAGCGCCATTTGGATCATCGTGGCCAACTCCTGGCAGCAGACGCCGGCGGGCTTCCACATCGTGGGGGAAGGGGCAATGGCCCGGGCGGAGGTGACGGACTTCTGGCAGGTGGTCTTCAACCCCTCCACCGTGGACCGGCTCTTCCACGTCCTTCTGGCCGCCGTCCTCACCGGCGCCTTCTTCGTCCTTTCGGTGTCGGCCTTCTACCTCCTTAAGGGCCGCCACACCGAATTCGCCAAGGCCTCCCTTCGCATCGCCCTGGCCTTTGCCGTGGTGGCCTCCCTGGCCCAGCTCCTCTCGGGGCACTCCAGCGCCCGGGTGGTGGCCGAGCACCAGCCGGCCAAGCTGGCGGCCTTTGAGGGGATCTTTCCCAAGGAGGTTCCGCGGGCGCCCCTCCGCCTCTTCGGCTGGGTGGACGAGGCGGGCCGGGAGGTGAAGTTCAGTCTGGCCCTGCCGGGGATGCTCTCCTGGCTGGTCTACGGGGACAGCGCCAAGGCCGTCACCGGCCTCGATGCCTTCCCGCCCGGCAACCGGCCGCCGGTGAACCTGGTCTTCCAGAGCTACCACGCCATGGTGGCCATCGGCATGGTCCTCATCGCCCTGAGCCTCGTCTCGGCGCTGTACCTGAGGGGAGGGCGGCTCTTCGAGACGCCGTGGCTCCTCAAAGTCCTCGTCGGGGCCGTGGTTCTGCCGCACCTCGCCAACCAGCTTGGGTGGCTCTCGGCGGAGGTGGGGCGCCAGCCGTGGATCGTCTACGGCCGCCTTCGCACCGCCGACGCCGTCTCGCCGGTGGTCTCCGCCGGCCAGACCCTCACCTCCCTGGTCCTCTTCACCCTCGTCTACCTGCTCCTCTTCGCCCTCTTCATCTTTCTGCTGGACCACAAGATCAAGGAAGGCCCCGTGGAGGGCCCCGCCGAGAAGGAGGGACACCTCGCATGAACCTCGACCTGAACACGATCTGGTTCGGTTTGGTGGGCGTCCTGCTCACGGGGTACGCCATCCTGGACGGCTTCGACCTCGGCGTGGGCGCCCTGCACCTCCTCGCCCGGAGCGACGAAGAACGGCGGATCTTCCTCAACGCCATCGGGCCCGTCTGGGACGGGAACGAGGTCTGGCTGGTCACGGGGGGCGGCGCGCTCTTCGCCGCCTTCCCGCACGTCTACGCCACCGTCTTCTCCGGCTTCTACCTGGCCCTGGTTCTCCTCCTCTTCGGGCTCATCTTCCGGGCGGTGGCCATCGAGTTCCGGAGCAAGCGGCCCGAGGCCGCCTGGAGGCAGGCCTGGGACGTGGCCTTCAGCGTCTCCAGCCTCCTTTCGGCCCTCCTCTTGGGGGTGGCGCTGGGCAACATCGCCTGGGGCATCCCCCTGAGGGAGGACCACGAGTTCGCGGGGACCTTCCTGGGGCTGCTCCACCCCTACGCCCTCCTCGTCGGCGTCACCACCGTGGCCCTCTTCTTGATGCACGGCGCCATCTACCTGGTCCTCAAGACCGAGGGCCCGCTCCACGACCGCCTGCGCCCGTGGGTGAACAACGCCATCATCTTCTTCATCGTCTGCTACGCCACCACCACCATGGCCACCCTTCTCTTCGTGCCGCACATGGTGGCGATCTTCAAGGAACACCCCGCCCTCTTCGCCGTGGCGCTCGCCAACATGCTGGCCATCGCCAACATCCCCAGGGAGATCCATCACGGGAGGGACCTCTACGCCTTCCTCTCCTCCTGCGCCGCCATGGCGGCCCTCATGGCCCTCTTCGGCCTGGGGATGTTCCCCCACATCGTCTACTCCAACCCCAACCCCGAACTCAGCCTGACGCTGTACAACGCCGCCTCCTCCCAGAAGACCCTGGGGATCATGCTGGTCATCGCCCTCCTGGGGGTGCCGCTGGTGCTGGCCTACACCGCGAGCATCTACTGGGTCTTCCGGGGAAAGGTGAAGCTGGGACCCCACAGCTACTGAGCGCCCTGTCTTGGGCCCACGAAGAAGGGGACGGCGGGTGCCGTCCCCTTCTTGCGTCCAGATCATGGGGCGCCTTGTCTCGGGGCGCTCCCGGTTCTATCCCGCTCCCCGCAGGAACCGCTTTTCGGGGACCTTGATCCGCATGCCCGCATCCGGCGGCTTCTGGGGGTTGAAGACCCCGTTGAAGGCGGCCAGCCGGGGTGCGGGGCCCGGTTTTCCGTACTCCCGGATGGCGAGGCTCTCCCAGGTGTCGCCGGCCCTCGCGGTGACGAGGCGGAGCTTGGGACCCTGCACCCCGGCCAGTTCCCCGTCGGTGGGAAAGCGGAGGCTTTCGAGGATGCCCCGGAACTCCGAACGGGCCTCGGGGAAGGCGCCGGCCGTGGTGTACCCGTAGACCACCACCGCCTCGCCGCCGCGGAAGGCGAATCCCAGGAGGGCGCGGAGGTCCCCCTCCTTGGGGGTGAGCCGCAGAGCCCGGAGGGAGAGGTCGATCCCACCGGCGGTCCGGAGGGTGTCGGCGTTCAGCACCTCGTGGGGGGTCCGGATCTTGCCGAGGTAGGCGTTGATGAAGGCCTCCCGGCCCTTACCGCCGAGGGGCAGGACCTCCACGCCCACCGTGCGGCGGGTCGTTCCGGCCCCGGTCTTGGCGTCCCGGAAGAGCAGGGCCTGCCCCTCCGGAGGGCTGAGGTTGGCCTCGTAGCCCTCGGGGACGGCGAGGGCGACCCGGACGTCCTTCAAGGTGAGGACCCCTCCCGCCAGGAGGCGGTCCCCCCGGCTCTGGCCCAGGTCGAGCCCCTCGATCCGGTCCAGGAAGACGTCCCTTCGGAGAGGCTTCTCGGCGGCCTTGGGGTGGGCCTTGGCGAATTCGGCGATGCGGCGCTCGGCGTAGGCCAGCCGCTCCCGGGTGGGGGGGTGGCTCATGAGGAACCTCTCCATGGCCCCCGGCTCCCCGTCCTCGATGGCCAGGAACATCCGGAACATCTTGGCGGCGCCCCGGGGATTGTAGCCGGCTTCTTCCATGTAGGTGATGCCGAATTGGTCGGCCTGGGCCTCCAGGTCCCGGGAGTAGCCCAGGAAGGCCAAGGCCAGGGAGGCGTCCACCAGCCCCGAGGCCGAACGGGCCAGGTCGGGGTTGAGGAGGGACAGCACCCCGAGGCCGAAGCCCGCCATCCGCTGGCGGGAGAGCTGGGAGGCGGTGTGGCGGGCGGCCACGTGGGTGAGTTCGTGCCCCAGGACGGCCGCCAGCTCGTCCTCGCTGCTCATGCGGGCGAGGATCCCCCGGGTGACGTACACGTACCCGCCGGGGAGGGCGAAGGCGTTGATCACGGGAGTGTCCAGGACCTCGAAGCGGTAGGTGACGTCCCGGCGTGGTGTGCGGGCCGCAAGCCTGCGCCCCACCTCGCCCACGTAGGCCCTCAGGCCCGGGAGGCGGTCGTAGATCCCGAACTCCTTCTGGACCTCCTTGGCGGCCTCGGCGCCGATGCGGGCCTCCTCCTCCTCGCTCACCAGCATCACCTGGCTCTGCCGGGTGACGGGGTTGGCGGCGCAGGCGAGGAGAAGGACCAGGGGCAGGATCCAGGGACGCCGGGAAGGTTGCGAAGATACTCGAAATCCCATGGGAACCTCCTGTCCTTCAGCCTAGCACCGGCACGGCCTCAAAGCCAGAAGGGCCGTTGCGCTTCATGCCTCCGAAGACGTATGCTTCATTTCATGGCGGAAGAGACGAGCCGGATCGGCAGGTACGAGATCCTGGAAACGGCCGGCCGCGGGGCCATGGGGGTGGTGTACAAGGCCCGGGACCCCCTCATCGGCCGGACCGTCGCCATCAAGGTGGTGGCCCTCTCCCCCCTCTTCGGGGAAGAGGAGCGGAAGGAGTTCCGGGAGCGCTTCTTCCGGGAAGCCCGTGCCGCCGGAAACCTGCACCACCCGAACATCGTCACCATCTACGACGTGGGGGAGTGGGAGGGGATCCCCTACATGGCCCAGGAGTTCGTGGAGGGTCCCAGCCTCTCCCGGATCCTGAAGGAGCGGGGGCGCCTCGATCCCGGGGAGGCCGTCGCCATCCTGAAACAGCTGGCCGGCGCCCTGGACTACGCCCACGCCCAAGGGGTCGTCCACCGGGACATCAAACCCGACAACATCCTCGTGGAGCCTTCGGGCCGGGCCGTCCTCACCGATTTCGGGGTGGCGAGGCTGGCGGCCAGCGACCTCACCCGGACGGGGGAGGTCCTGGGAACCCCCCACTTCATGAGCCCCGAACAGGTCACCGGCGAGGCGGTGGACGGGCGGAGCGACCTCTTCTCCCTGGGGGTGGTCCTCTACCTCATGGTCTCGGGCCAGCGGCCCTTCCACGGAGAGACCATCTCCTCCGTCTGCTACCAGATCGTCCACGCCCCCCCCAAGCCCCTGCCCGAAGCGGCCGGCCTGAGCCCGGCCCTCCAGGCGGTCCTGGACCGCCTGCTGGCCAAGAACCCCGCCCAGCGGTTCTCCACCGGCCGGGAGCTCCAGGAGGTCCTGGAGGCGGTGGAGAGCGAGACCCAGCCCCAGGAGGCGAGGCCCGCTCCGCCGGTGCCACCTTCGCCGGAGGCCTCCGGAACCCTGCCCCGCCCAGCCACGGAAAAGGTCGCCACCCTACCGCGCCCTGCCTCCCCCAAGGAGGCCCCTCGGGATGCCCCCAAAGCCCGGAGAAGTGCCCGGACGCTGGCCTGGGTCGCCGGGGGGGGACTGCTCCTCATCCTCCTCGCCTGCGTCCTCAGCTTCGTGGTGGGGGGCCGTCTGGCCCGGAAGGCGGTACCCGCCGGCGGGACCCCCGCCCCGCCCCCGGAGGGTACGGTGGTGGCCCCCCCCGCGGAGGTCTCCCGGGAGAAGGAGAAGCCGCCGGAAGCCCCCGCCGTCCAGACCCCGCCGCGGAAGACGCCCTCCCGGAAGCCGGAGAGGAAGCCTCCGCCGGAGCAGAAGGCCGAGGAGACGGCTCCGCCCGTCCAGGCCCCCGTCGAAGCCCCCAAGGTTCGGAAGGGACACCTGGGACTCATCGTGGAGGGACCCCTCACCCGGGGAGAGTTCCGGGTTTACGCCGATGGGGAGCAGATCCTGGCCATTCCCTTTCTCGGCCTTCCCGATCCCTCCGGGAGGAAACCTCCGGGCTTCCGGCTCGTCCAGCACGTGGCCCTGGCGCCGGGAGACCACGCCCTGCGCTTCGAAGTGGCCGCACCGCCCCCGGGCCCCTTCTACGCCCTCGCCGAACAGGCCGTCTCCCTGGAGCCGGGGGAGCGGCTGGTTCTCAAGATCGAGCCCAAGCGGTTGCCCGCCCGCCTCAAGGTGACGGTGGTGGAGGACGTGAAGGCCGGCCAAGGGCCCTCTTCCTGAGGCCCCTCGCGGGAATGGCCGATGGCCTTCGGGGCGTTCCCGAACTTTGGGGTCTCCCCTTCGCCATTGGGGAGGGATAGGCGATGAAGGAACCCACTCCACCCCGCCGGTCCCTGGAGGAGGTCCACCGTTCCGTGGAGGTCCCCCGCCGGGGCAACCTCTTCCGGCGCATCTTCGCCATCGCCGGACCCGCCTACCTGGTGAGCGTCGGCTACATGGACCCGGGGAACTGGGCCACCGATCTGGCGGCGGGGTCCCGGTACGGCTACGCCCTCCTCTGGGTCTTATTGGTTTCCAACGGGATGGCCGTCCTTTTGCAAAGTCTGGCGGCCCGTCTTGGCATCGCCACCGGGTTGGACCTGGCCCAGGCTTGCCGGGCGGAGTACCCCCGGCCCGTCCGGCTGGTGCTCTATGCCCTCTGCGAGGTAGCCATCGCCGCCTGCGACCTGGCGGAGGTGCTGGGTTCGGCCATCGCCCTCAAGCTTCTCTTGGGCCTTCCACTCCTCTATGGCGTCCTGGTGACGGCGGCCGATACCCTGGCCCTGCTCTTCCTCAGCCACCTGGGGATCCGGAAGCTGGAAGCCTTGATACTGGGAATGGTGACCCTCATCGGCGCCGGCTTCCTCCTGGAGGTCTTTCTCGCCCGGCCCGAATGGGGAGGGCTCCTCAGGGGTTTCGTCCCCAGCCTCCCCGACGCCTCGGCCCTCTTCATCGCCATCGGCATGCTGGGGGCCACGGTCATGCCCCACAACCTCTACCTCCACTCGGCCCTGGTGCAGACCCGGCGGATCGGCGCCTCCCGGCAGGAGAAGCGGCAGGCCATCCGCCTGAACACGCTGGACTCGGTGGTGGCGCTCAATGTGGCCTTCTTCGTGAACGCCGCCATTCTGGTGATGGCGGCGGCCGTCTTTCACCGTTCGGGTCACACCGGGGTGGCCGACATCCTGGAGGCCCACCGGCTCCTGGAACCCATCGTGGGGGCCTCCGTGGCGCCCCTCGTCTTCGCCCTGGCCCTCCTGGCGGCGGGCCAGAGCAGCACCATCACCGGCACCCTCGCCGGCCAGATCGTCATGGAGGGATTTCTCGAGTTCCGCATCCCCCCGTGGCTCCGCCGGCTCCTCACCCGGCTGGCGGCCATCGCCCCCGCGGCGGCGACCCTGCTGCTCTTCGGGGAGAGCAAGACCGGCACTCTGCTGATCCTCTCCCAGGTGGTCCTCTCCCTCCAACTGCCCTTCGCCGTGGTCCCCCTCGTGCGCTTCGTCTCCGACCGGAAGACCATGGGGCCCTTCGCCGCCGGCCCCGTGGTCAAGACGCTGGGATGGCTCTCGGCCCTGACGGTGGCGGGTCTCAACGGGGCCCTGGTCTTCATCGAAAGCCGCGCCCTCTACGCCGGGGCGGGTCCGTGGGCCCTTCCGGTTTTCCTGGTGCTGGGGGCCTTCCATGCGGGTCTCGCCGCCCTCTTTCTCTACGTCGCCCTGAAGCCCGTGACCGGAACCGGCGGGGTTTCCCCGCCGGCGGGGGTCCACGCGCCCCCCCGCCCGCTGGTCCTGGAGGAGGAAGCCGTGCCGTACCGGAAGGTCGCCATCGCCCTGGACTTCTCCGGCCGGGAGGAGGAGATCCTCCGGGAGGCGCTGCGCCTCTTCGGGGCGCAACGCCCCGAGCTCTTCCTGCTCCACGTGGTGGAGAGCGCCGGCGCCCGGTTCCTGGGGAAGGAGGCGGCGGACCAGGAGAGCGCGCGGGACGCCGAGCGGTTGGAGGCCTACGCCGAAGCCCTGCGGCAGAAGGGTTTCCAGGCAACGGCCCACCTGGGAGTGGGCAGGCCCGTGGCCGAGCTGTACCGCATGATCCAAGCCCTGGAACCCGACCTGGTGGTCCTGGGCGCCCACGGCCACCGCTTCCTCGGAGACCTCCTCCGGGGCTCCACCGCCGACGCCCTCCGCCACCGGGTGAAGGCCAGCGTCCTGGTGGTGGGTCCCCCTTCGGGCTGAAGGGGTACCCCTCCCGCTCCTCAGCCCCCGCCGATCTCCTTGAACTGTCCCTCCTCCACCACCCACACGCTCAGGGGGACGTCCACCGGATCGCCCTTGTCGGTGAACCGGAGGAGGCCGAAGACCGTCTCGAAGGTCAACCGGTGAAGGGCCTGGGAGATGGTCCGGCCGTTAATGGGCACCCCCGCCTGCCCCACGGCGGCCAGGGCCACTTGGGCCGCCTTGTAGCCGAAGATGGCGAAGGGGCCCGGCGGGGCCTTGAAGCGCCCCTGGTAGGCCTCCAGGAAGGTCCGGGTCCGCGTTCCGGGGAGCTCGGAGAAGTCGGGGTAGAAGACCACCAGGGCCCCGGTGGCCACCTCCGTCCCGGCGGCATCCAGGAAGGGCTTGCCGAAGCAGCCGTCACCCCCCATGAAGACCGCCAGGGAGCCGTGCTGACGCAGGGCCTTGAGGAAGGCCCCCCCCTGGTTGGCCAGGCCGCCGAAGAAGACGAGGTCGGGCCGGGCCTCCAGGCACTTGGTGAGGGCCGGTTCCAGCGTGGGGTCGCCCCGTTTCACCTCTTCCCGCAACAGAACCTTCCGGGCCGAGAGGAACTCGTAGTTCCGCACGAATTCGTCGGCGAGGCCCCGGCCGTATTCGCTGTTGTCGCTCACCACCGCCACGGTCCGCTGGGGGTAGTGCTTGATGAGCCATACGGCGGCGGCCCGGCCCTGGAAGTCGTCCCGGCCGCAGACCCGGAAGACGTGGTCCATCCCCCCTTCGGTGAGGCGGGGGCTGGTGGAGGTGGGGCAGATCATGACGACGTCGTTGTCCTGGTAGGTCTTCGCCGCCGCCAGGGAACAGCCGGAGTCCACGTGGCCGATGACCACCAGGGGCTTCTTCCGGCTCAGGTAGTAGGCCGCCTCCTTGGCCTTGTCGGGGTTGTTCTCGTCGTCCACGGGGATGAGGGTGATCTTTCGGCCGAGGACGCCCCCCTTGGCGTTCCACTCCTCCACCGCCAGGGTGACGCCGTTCAGCACGTCCTGGCCCAGGGTGGCCTGCTCCCCGCTCAGGGGGCCGGCCACGCCCAGCCGGATCTCCTGCATGGAGGCGCAGGAAGCCCACCAGCCCATGCAGGCCAATGCGATGAGACCCAAGGCTCCGCGCACGAACCGTCTCATGGCTTTGGCCCTCCCTTCTTGAAGGAAATATAGGGCCCGGAGGGACTGCCGTCGAGATGGACGGGGGTGGGCCGGCGACAGCGGCGATCAGAGGAGGTTGTAGGGGTCCACTTCCACCAGGCACTCGTGGGGGACCCTCTTTTCCAGGCCCCTGGAGAGGACCTCCTCCAGGAAGGCCCGGAGCCGGTTCCGCTGGGGGGCCCTCAGGAGGGCGTGGCGGCGGTGGCGGCCCTCCAGCCGGGGAAGGGGGGCGTCCACGGGGCCGTAGCAACGGATGCCCCGCTCCGCCGCGGGCCTCAGCAGACGGGAGACCTCGGCGGTGAGAAGGTCCAGGCGGGCGGGGTCCTTGGCGCGGATTTCGATGCGTGCCAGAGCCTCCACCGGCGGGTAGCCCATGGCCTTTCGGTAGCGGATGTCCCGCTGGTAGAAGGCCCGGTAATCGTGGTTCAGGGAGGCGGCCACGGCGTAGTGCTCGGGGTGGTAGCTCTGGAGAATCACCCGGCCGGGCTTGGCACCCCTCCCCGCCCGGCCGGCGGCCTGGGTCACGAGCTGGAAGACCCGCTCGGCCGCCCGGAAATCGGGCATGCCCAGGATGAAGTCCGCCGAGAGGACCGCCGCCAGGGTGACGTTGGGCACGTCGTGGCCTTTGGCCACCAGTTGCGTCCCCACCAGGATCGCGATGCGGCCCCGCTCGAAGTCGCTCCAGAGCCGTTCGAACTGCGCCGAAGTCCGGATCTCCTCCCGGTCGAGGCGGGCCACCCGGTGGCCCGGGAAGGCCTCGGCCAGCACCTCCTCCACCTTTTCCGTGCCCTCCCCCAGGAACTGGAGGACTTCGCCGCCGCAGGCGGGGCAAAGGGCGGGGACCTCGCCCCGGTGGCCGCAGTAGTGGCACTTGAGCCCTCCCCACTTGCGGTGGAAGGTGAGGGCGACGGAGCAGTGGGGGCACTCGACGGTCTTGCCGCACTCCCGGCAGAGGAGGAAGGTGGCGAAGCCCAGCCGGTTGCGGAGGACCACCGCCTGTTCCCCCCGGGAGAGGGTCTCTTCCAGCGCTTCCAGGAGCCGGCGGGAGGCGGTGGTCTTCGCCCCCACGGCCCGGAACTCCTCCCGCATGTCCACCGCCTCCACCGGAGGGAGGGAGGCCCCCCCCGCCCGCTGGGGAAGCTCCAGCAGCGTGTACTTTCCCGCCTCCGCCGCGTTGTAGAAGGATTCCACCGAGGGTGTGGCGGAGCCGAGGACCACCGGGATCCCCAGCAGCCGGCCCCGAACCACCGCCATGTCCCGGGCGTGAAAGCGGGGGAAGTCCTGCTGCTTGTAGCTCCCGTCGTGCTCCTCGTCCACCACCACGAGCCGGAGCCCTTCCAGGGGGGCGAAGAGGGCCGAGCGGGGGCCGATGACCAGGTGCGCCTCTCCCCGCCGGACCCGCCGCCACTGCCGCACCCGCTCCACGTCGGTCATGGAGGAGTGGAGGATGGCCACCGCGCTCCCGAAGCGCTGGAGGAGCCGCCGGGCCAGCAGCGAAGTCAGGGAAATCTCCGGAACGAGGTAGAGGGCCGTTCCCCCGAGGCGGAGGGCCTCCGCCATGAGCCTCAGGAAGACCTCCGTCTTCCCCGAGCCGGTGACGCCGAAGAGGAGGAAGGTCCGGTGGCGGGGCCCGGCGAGGGCCCCGAGGACGGCGTCCACGGCGGCCTCCTGGCCTTCGGTGAGCCTATAGGGCGAGGGTTCCGGAGGAATCCGGGGGGGGAGGAGGTCGAAGATCTCCACCCAGCCCTCTTCGGCCATCTCGCTGAAGACGTACTGGGGAACCCGGGCGCTCCGCGCCGCCTCGCGAAGCAGGGGAAAGCCCGCCCCCTCCGCCCGGAGCAGAACGGTGAGGGCCTTGCGCCGGGCGGAAGGGAGGGTGCCGTCCCGGAGAAGGGCCTCCGCCTCCGCCCGGGGAAGGAGAAGGGCCACCCGGTCCCGCGCCGCGAACCGCCTGCGGGCCTTCCACAGGGTCTCCTCCACCACGTACCCCTCCTCCACCGCCTCCCAGAGGAGGGGGAGGAGGTCGGCCCCCAGCCTTTCGGCAAGGCTCTGTTCGGAGAGGGCCCCTTCGGCCAGGGCCTCCCGCAGGGGAAGGAAGCGCTCCTCCGCCCCGGCGGGGACATCACCGGCCAGCCGGTACCGGGCCCGGGGGGAGGGGTCCAGGGCGGAGGGGTAGGCGCACCGCAGGACCGCGCCCCAGGAGACCAGGTAGTAGTCGGCCACCCAGCGGGTAAAGGCCAGGAGTTCCGGGGGAAGGAGGGGCGTTCGGTCCAGAACCTCCTCCACCTCCTTCACCGGTCCCTTCTCCAGGGCCTCCCCCGGGCCCACCACCCACCCCACCAGGCGGCGTCCGGCGAAGGGGACCCGTACCCGGCAACCGGGGGGGGCGTCGGGGCCCTCCTCCGGAAGGGCGTAGGTAAAGGTCTTGCGCGGCGGCAGGGGGAGGGCCACCTGTACCCGCCGCGGGGGAGAAGCCCCTCCGGTCACCGGCGCCCCCTAGGGAGGATTTCCTCCAGGAGGCGGGGAAGGAGGCGTTGGGGATCCTCGAAAACCGCCTCGAGGCGGGGCCAGACGAGGGGAACCTCGAAGGGCCACGAAGGAGCCCACTTCACGGCGTCCTTCTCCGTGGTGAGGACCGCCTCGGCCTGGGAAGCGGTGATGGCCTTCCGAAGCGCCCGCCGGCGGGAGGGGGAGGGATAGGCGTGGTCGGGGAACGCCAGGAACCGGAGGGGAAAGAGCCCCGCCTTTTCGAGGTCCGCCAGGAAGCGGGAGGGGTTCCCCACGCCGGCGAAGGCGGCGAGGGGCCTTCCAGCCAGCGCCCTCCAGGAGAGTCCCGGAGGAACGGAGAGGGGCGGTTCCTCGGCCCAGCGGAAGCGCACCCGCAGGAAGGGCTTTCCCGAGGCCTGGGACAGGAGGGCCACGGGCAGGTCCTCTCCCCCCGTCAGAAGGACGGCATCGGCCCGTACCGCACCGGCCAGGGGTTCCCGCAGCCGCCCCGCCGGAGGGGGGAGAAGGTCCTGCGGCCGAGAGCCGTCCACCAGGAGAAGGTCGAGGTCCCTCGCCGTCTCGACGTGCTGGAAACCGTCGTCGAGAAGAAGAACCGTCACCCCCTCTCGCAGCAGGAGGCGGGCCCCCGCCCCCCGGTCGGCCCCCACGGCGACGGGGAGACCCTCGAGGGCGTACAGCAGGGCCTCGTCTCCCACCGCCCTCGCCCCGTGGCCGGGACGGACGGCACGCACCTCCCTTCCCCTGCGGCCGTAGCCGCGGAGAAGGACGCCGGGGCGCTCTCCCCGTTGCTGGAGGATGCGGGCGAGGGCGAGGGTGACGGGCGTCTTGCCGGTGCCTCCGAAGGTCAGGTTTCCCACCGAGACGACGGGGAGGGGAAGGCGCACGGCGTTCCTTCGGCGCCGCTCCAGGAGGAGGGCGCTTCCCCGGAGGTAGAGGCGGCCGAGAGGCTCCAGGGCCCGTGCCCAAAGGGGTGTGTGCTCCACCGGCGGCGGCGCCCCGTCCCGTTCCATGGCCCCAGGATATCCCAAGGGCCCCGCCCGAGGAAGGCGCAGAGGGGGTGGATGCGGGTGGAAGAGTGCCGGGAGGTGGGGCCTTCACACCTGTCCAAAATCCTCCGGCCATCCGCCCGCAAGAGAAGGCGGGACGGTC
>JBMFRA010000030.1:0-22945 GCA_049968315.1 Acidobacteriota bacterium | reverse complement strand
CGTTGCCCAAAACGATCTTGGACAGCAATGATTAACAGTACACGACACAGGAGCACCCTTCCCGGCCCTTCCGGCCCCGGGGCAGAAAAGGCTCCTTTCGCCGGGGGGGAACGGAGCGGTAGAATGGCCTCGAAGACAGCTACAGGGGGCATCTTTCCGGTGCCCGGAGGGGAGGCGGCCATGGGAACCAAGCGCTGGTGGGCATTGGCGGCGGCGGCTTTGTGGTTGTTCACCCAGGTCTGGGCGGAAGAGGGGCTTCGGGTTCTGAAGGCGGGACCCATTGGGGAGACGGCGAGCCTGGGGCAGGCCGCCGAAATCCGGGTTGTATTTTCCGAGCCCATGGTGGCCCTGGGCAGGGTGGCGGAACTCCGGGAGGTCCAGGGCTTCTCCATCTCCCCCCCCGTGGCCGGCACCTTCCGGTGGGCGGGGACCGACACCCTGGTCTTCCGGCCCGAGGCGACCTTGCCCTTCGCCACCCGGTACGAGGTGAAGATCGGCCCCCAACTCCGGTCAGCGGCCGGGCGGAGCCTTCCGACCCCCTACGCCTTCTCCTTCACAACCCCCACGGTGAGGCTGAGGAGCGTGCGCTGGGCGCGGGAGGACGGGACGGTCCGCTCTCCGGTGCTGCTGGCGGTGGCCTTCAACCAGAAGGTGGATCCCCGGCAGGTTCTGCCCCACCTCTCGCTGGCCTATAGGCCCCACCCCTACACGCCGCCTCCCCTTCCGGCGGGGGCCCAGGACCGCCTCTCCCGGGAGGACCCCCGGGCGGTGGAGGACTACCAGTTCAAGGCCGCCGCCGCCTCCCTGGCGGCCAAGTCCTCTGGCGCCGTCCCCTTCGAGCCGGCGGCCTCCTGGGACGAGAAGAAGTTCCCCCGGAGCGACGAGGTCCTGGTGCTGAGGACCCGCTCCGTTCCGCCCCCCAACGCCTGGATGGAGCTCGTGCTCGACGGTGAGGCCCCCAGCCTCGATGGGGCCGAGGTCTCCGGGGAGGTCCAGCGGTACACCGTCCAGCTGGAGCCGGCCTTCTTCGTGACGGGTTTCCGTTGCACCCACCGGTGCGTCCCCGACGGGTACAACCCGCTGGAATTCACGGGGGAGGTCCGCTTCGGCGAACTCAAGGGGGCCCTCTCCGTCCTCCCGGAGGATGGCGGGGGGCCTTCCCTCCCGAAGGAACCGGCGGAAGGGGAGGAGGGTTCGTGGGACTGGCCCTCCCGGTACTGGTCGCTGGACCGCCTGGGCCTGGAGCCGCCCGCCGCCGCCTCCTTCTTCGTCAAGGTGGACCGCAACCTCAAGGCCGACGACGGCCAGGTCCTGGGCTACACCTGGCTCTGCCCCATGACCACCAGCCACCGCACCGCCTTCTCGGCCTTCGAGTCGGGCTTCGGCGTCTGGGAGGCCTCCGGCGGCCCCATCCTTCCCTTCTCGGTGCGCAACCTCACCTCCGTGAACCTCTGGGTCATGCCCCTGAAGCTGGGGGAGCTCCTGCCCGCGGTCCAGAAGCTCGCCGTCCGTCCCGTTTTCAAGGACGCCGACACCGGGGAGAAGGAGGCGGACTGGAACTGGCGGCCCTTTTCCCTGCCGCCTCCCGTGGCCCCCCTTCGGCGCCCCCTGAAGACCCCCACCGACCGGGTGGCCTTCGTGGGCCTGGACCTCTCTTCCACCTTGAACGACAAGGGCAGGGGGCTTTCGTGGGTGGCGGTGGAGGACGGCCCGCCCATCCCCGGGTCGGCCTTCTCCGGCGATCCCGGCGTCAAGGCCTCCCTGGTCCAGGTCACCGACCTGGGCCTCACGGTGAAGGACTCTCCCCAGGGGATCCTGGTCTGGGTCACCCGCCTCTCCGACGGCACCCCGGTGGCCGGGGCCGCCGTCGCCGTCTGGAAGCTGGACGGGACCCAGGTCTTCGAAGGGACCACCGGCCCCGACGGCACCGTCCTCACCCCGCCCCTCTCCCTCCGGGACCCCGAGGAGTGGTGGGACCTCGCCTTCGTCGTGTCGGCGGAGAAGGACGGCGACACCGCCTACCTCTGCTCCGACTGGAACGAGGGGCTGGAGCCGTGGGCCTTCGGCGTCGACTACGACCTCCGCGAGCAAAAGCCGCTGCTCCGGGGCCGCGTCTTCCCCGACCGGGGGGTCTACAAGCTGGGGGAGGAGGTCCACCTGAAGGCCGTCCTCCGCAGCGACACCGCGGCGGGGATGAAGGTTCCCCCCGAGGGGACGGAAGTCTCCCTTCGGGTGGAGGACAGCCGCGGGGGAAAGGTGGACCAGCGGACGGTGAAGCTCGACGCCTTCGGGGCGGCGGACTTGGTGGTGAAGGTTCCCGAGGAGGCCCCCCTGGGCACCTACACCGTCTCGGCGGAGGTGGAGGGCCACCTCCGGGGGGTCTCCGACTCCTTCCTGGTGGCGGCTTACAAGAAGCCCGACTTCCGGGTGGACGCCAACCTCGGCGCCGAACGGCCGGTGGCCGGCGCCAGCCTGCTGGGGACGGTGACGGGGCGCTACCTCTTCGGGGCACCCATGGCGGGGCGCCCCTGCCGCTTCTCCGTCACCCGGCGGAGGCTCCTCGCCGTCCCCGCCGCCGTCGCCGAGCGCTACCCCGGCGAATGGGTCTTTGCCGAGGACATCCCTCGCTGGGAGGCCCGGGGCGAAGAGACGGTGAAGGAGGGCGAAGGGCCCCTGGACGCCCGGGGGACCCTCCGGGTGGAGGTTCCCACCACCCCCCAAGAGGGCCGCTCCTACACCTACACCCTGGAGGGGACCGTCACCGACGTCTCCCGCCAGACCCTGTCGGGGCGCACCTCCTTCCCCGTCTACGCCGCCCCCTTCTTCGCCGGCATCAAGGCCCCTCCCTTCTTCGTGGACGCGGGGAAGGACCTCGTGACGGAGGTCCTCGCGCCGGACCTCCAAGGGAATCCCGTGGAGGCCCTCACCGTCTCCCTGAAGCTGGTGCAGGTCCAGTGGCACGCCGTGCGGAGGGCCGAGGGCAACGGCTTCTACACCTGGGAGACGGAACGGAAGGAGGTGGAGCGGTGGACGGGGAAGGTCTCCTCCGCCGCCCGGCCGGTGGAGGTCCCCATCCCCGTGGCCCAGGGCGGGTACTACCTGCTTTCGGCGGAGGCGTCGGACGGCCAGGGGCGCACCGCCCGCAGCCAGGTCTCCTTCTACGCCCTGGGGGCCGGCTTCACCGCCTGGGAACGGTACGACCACAACCGCATTGACCTGGTCCCGGAAAGGAAGAGCTACCGGCCCGGGGAGACGGCGCGGATCCTGATCAAGTCCCCCTGGGAGAAGGCCAAGGCCCTCCTCACCGTGGAGCGGGAGGGGATCCGAACCCACCGGGTCTTCGACCTCGTCTCCACCCAGCAGACGGTGGAGGTTCCCGTGGGGGAGGGGGACGTGCCCAACGTCTTCGTCTCGGTGGTCCTCCTCAAGGGCCGGACCGAGGCCTACACGGGAGAGGACGCCTCCGACCCCGGCAAACCGGCCTTCCGCATGGGCCTCACGGAGATCAAGGTCGAGAACTCCGCCAAGCGGCTCTCGGTGGCCGTCTCCACCGACGCCGAGGAGTACCGCCCCGGTGCCCAGGCCACCGTCTCCGCCGTGGTGACCGACGGGACGGGCAAGGCCGCAGAGGCCCAGGTGACCCTCTGGGCGGTGGACCACGGGGTCCTCTCCCTCACCGGCTACGCTACCCCTGACCTCCTCCCCTCCGTCTGGGTGGACAAGGCCCTGCAGGTCCTCGCCGAAGATTCCCGCCAGCGCATCGTCTCCCGCCGGGTCCTCACCCCCAAGGGCGGGGACGAGGGCGGCGGCGGCGGAGCGGAGGAAGGCCCCGGGGACATCCGCAAGGACTTCCGCGTCCTCGCCTTCTACCTGGGGAGCCTCGTCACCGACGGCCGCTGGAAGGTTACAACAAAAGTAACATTACCCGAGGGCCTCACCACCTACCGCGTCATGGCGGTGGCCCACGACAAGGCCTCCCGCTTCGGCTTTGGCCAGAAGGAGATCCGCACCTCCAAGCCCCTCCTCCTCCTCCCGTCCATGCCCCGCTTCCTGGCCAAGGGCGACCGGGCCCTCTTCGGCGTGGTGGTCCACAACCGGAGCGCGGAGGCGGGCAAGGTCCGGGTGGAGGCGGAGAGCCTGGACGGCGGCCGGCTGGCCCTCGCGGGCCCTGCGGTCCGGGAAGTGGATACGGCGCCGGGCGCCCCCGTGGAGGTCCGCTTCCCCTTCGAGGCCCGGGGGGTGGGCGCCGCCCGCCTCCGCTTCCGGGCCACCCTGGGGGGGGAGAGCGACGCCTTCGAGCAGGCCCTTCCCGTGGAGGTCCTGGTCTCCTCCGAGGCGGCGGTGGCCACCGGTTCCACCGGCGATCAGAGGGAGGAGTTCCTCCAGGTCCCCGGCGGTATCGTCCCCGGCGCCGGCGGCCTGGAGACCAGCCTCTCTTCCACGGCCCTCACGGGTCTGGAGGAGGGGGCTCGGTACCTGGTGGACTACCCCTACGGCTGCGCCGAACAACGGGGCTCCGCCACCCTGGCCCTGGTACTGGTCTCGGACCTCTCGGGCGCCTTTTCGCTTCCGGGCATCGAGACGGCCAAGGTCCGGGAGACCGCCCAGAGGAACCTCAAGGCCCTGGAGGCCTTCCAGTGCGAGAACGGCGGCTTCGTCTACTGGAAGGGGGAGAGCTGCCTCTTCGCCTCCGAGTACCTCACGGCCTACCTCCTCCACGTCTACCAGCGGGCCGAGGCCTTGGGCTTCACGGTGAACGGGGAGGTCCTGCGCAAGGGCTACGAATTCCTGGAACGGGGGCTCAACCGGCCCTCTCCGGTGAACGAAGGGTGGTGGCCCGCCTACACCGCTTGGCAAGCCTACGCCGTGAAGGTCCTGGCCGACGGGGGCCGCACCGTGGACAGCCACCTCGTCCGCCTCTACGCCTACACCTCCCGCATGCCGGTCTTCGGCCTGGCGTACCTGGAGGGGGCCATGGCGCGGACGGGGCGGTTCCTGCCCGAGCGGGCGGACCTGCTCCGGCGCATGGACAACGCCATCCTGCCCGAAGGGGCGGCGGCCCACGTGGAGGAGCTCTCCGACCCCTACCTCCTGTGGTTCTGGAACTCCAACGTCCGCTCGACGGCCATCGTCCTCTCGGCCTTCACGAAGGATCCGGAGCGGCGCCACACCGCCGAGCGCATGGTGCGCTGGCTGCTCGATGCCCGGCGGAAGGGCCGGTGGGGAAACACCCAGGAGAACGCCCACTGCATGGAGGCGCTCATCGACTACTACCGGGCCTACGAAAGCGAGGTCCCCGACTTCCGGGCGGTGGTCTCCCTCGCCGGAAAGACCCTGATGGAGGGCCGCTTCGAGGGCCGGAGCACCGAAGCGAAGAGAAAGGCGCTCCCCATGGAGGCCCTCCAGGCCCAGGCCCCCGCCGGCACGAGCTTGCCCCTCGTCTTCTCCAAGAAGGGAACGGGCAGGCTCTTCTACACGGCGCGCCTGAGGTACGCCCTGGACCCCGAGGGCCTCGGGGCCCTGGACCAGGGCATCGCCGTGGAGCGGAGGTACGAACTCTACGCCGAGAACGGCGGCGGAGCCCCCGCCCGCGCCTTCCCCCTGGGCCGCCTGGTCCGGGTGACCCTGACCCTCACCCTTCCCAAGGAGCGGCGGTACGTCGCCGTCACCGACCCCCTCCCCGCCGGCCTCGAACCGGTGGAGTCCTGGTTCGCCACCACGGCGCGGGACCTCCAGAAGGCCCCCCCGCCCCCCGCCCAGGGCGGAGGAGACGAGGGGAATTTGGAGGATGATTTGGATGACGACGGGTGGTTCGCCCTGTGGCAGCGCGGCGGCTTCGACCACGTGGAGCGCCACGACGACCGCGTCCTCCTCTTCGCCAGGCGCCTGGCGGCGGGCCGGCACGTCTTCTCCTACGTGGCCAGGGCCACCACCCAGGGCGCCTTCGTCGTCGCCCCCGCCTACGCCGAAGAGATGTACAGCCCCGAAGTCTTCGGCCGCACCGCCACCGAGGTCCTCGAAGTACGGGGCGAGGAAGGCGGGACCGGAGGGGGAGAGGCTAGGGACTCGGGAGAAGGGAAGAAGGCAAAAGACGCGGGATGAAGCGGAAGGCATAGCGGCCCGCCGGCCCCCCTCTTCGGCCCAGGAAGGGGGCCAAGAACGCCGAAAAACCGGGGCCCCGGTGCACCGGGGCCCCGGTTCACCGGGAGCAAGGGCGCCCCCTACCGCCCCTTCTCGTAGGGGGCGAAGGCGACGGTGTTGGCCCGGTAGTCGAACCAGATGGCGAAGAGGTCCAGAATGTCCCGGCGTCCCAGGATGCCGTAGCTGTCGAGCCCCCACCCGCCCCCCAGGGGGGTGACCTGGACGGTCTGCATGTCGAAGCGGGCGGTGCCGAGAAGGAGGACCACGTCGGTGGCGACGCCGGAGGAGAAGGCCCCCGAGAGCCCCGAGCCGGTCTGGCTGTCGTAGCGGCCGGAGTTGATGCGGACCTTCGCCTCGCCGGCCCTCTCCGCGGCGATGAAGGTCGCGTAGGCCCCGGTGTCCACCATGAAGAAGCACCCCGGCTTGCCGTTGAGGGTGGTCTCCACGAAGGGCCGGTTGTAGGGCCAGAGGGACTTGACGGTGAAGGCCTGGGGCCCCAGCGCCTCCCGGGGTGGTGTGCCGCTGGGGTAGAGGACGAGCTTGCCGTGGCGGCGGTCGTAGAGAAGGCCGTGGCGGCGGAGGAGGGAGAGGGGAACGATGCCCCCCACCTCCTTGAAAAAGTCCTCCTTCTCGCTGATGACCAGGGCGGGGACGTTTCGGATGGTCAGGGGGCCGAAGGCGATGCGGTCGAGGATCACCCAGTTGGACTTCTGGGAGCCGAGGTACCCCAGCCCCAGGTACTCGGCGGTGGCCACGGGGGTCAGACCTAGCTCCTTGACCCACTTGGGGCTGAGGAGGACGGTGTCGGAGCCCGTATCGAGGAGGACCAGCCGTTCCTTCGTGCCGTTCACCTTGACCGGCGTGACGACCCGGGTGGTGGTGGTGACGCTCCCCGTCCCGGCGTCGCCGAACCCCCAGGTGAGGGCGGAGACGTCCCGAAACTCCGACTTCTCCTTGAGGGGCAGGGTGACGGGGTAGGGGGCATCGAGCTGCTCCTCGAAGAGCCGCCCCTTCCCCACGGCGGCGTAGAGGCGCTTCAGCCCTTCGTACTCCTCCTTCCCGGCGGGGTCGGCGGCCAGGAGGCGCTCCGCCAGGGCCACCCCTTCTTCGCCGCTCCGGGCGAGGCCCAGGGCCATCTGGAGGAGCCCGGGGCCGGGCTTGTCCGCGAGGGAAAGGGCCTTCTCCAGAAGGGCCGCGGCCTCCTCCTCCTTGCCCGAGGCCCTCAGGGCGAAGACCGCCCGGGTGCAGGCCGGCTCCCCCCACCGGGGGTCCGAAAGTAGGCCCGTCCAGTTCTGGACCGCCTGGGGGAGGAGGCCCATGGCGAAGGCCGACTCGCCGGCGTAGTACCGGAGCTCGGGGCGGTCCGGAAAGCGCGCCGCCCACGGAACGGCGGTGCGGGCCGCCTCCTGGGGGCGGTGGAGGCCCAGGAGGGCCCGCACCTTCCCAACGGCGAAGGCGGGGTTGTCCGGTTCGGCCTGCAGGCCCGCCTCGGCGGTCTTCAGGGCCTCCTCGTACCGCTGGTCTTGAAGGAGGTCGCCCATCTGTTGGAGCCGCCCCGGCGGAAGGGTACCCCCGGCCTGGGCCCAGGCGGGGAGAGCCAGAACGGTGGCGAGGAGCGGCGCCAGCATGCGAGATCGGAGTCCCATGAACCCCCCTTCCCCCCGGATTGGACCGGGAATCCCCCTCAGGATACCCCCCCCTGCCCGAGAAGGCCAGGGGGCCCAGAGCCGGCCTGCGGGCCTTCTCTCCCCGGCGCCCCCCTTTTCCGGCGGGTGTGGGGTACCCTTAGGGGGATGGAAGGAAGGTTGAAGCGGTGGGCGGTGTGGGCCGCCGCCGGGCTGCTGCTGGCGGCGGGGGTCGCCTTCCTGCGGTGCGGCCCCCTTCCCCGAGCGCTCCTCGACCCTGCCCCCCGCCTGTCGGCGGCGGTGGTGGACCGGAAGGGCCGTCCCCTCTACGAGCGCCTCTCCCGGCAGGAGGCGCGGTCCACCTGGCTGGAGCCCGCCTCCATCCCTCCCCTCGTGGAGGCGGCGACGCTGGCGGCGGAGGACCACCGCTTCTATCGCCATCCCGGCGTGGACCCCGTGGCGCTGCTGCGGGCCGCCTGGAACGACCTCCGCGCCGGGCGGATCCGGGAGGGGGGATCCACCCTCACCCAACAGGCGGTGAAGCGCCTCACCGGCCGGCCCCGCACGGCGGCGGGGAAGCTCCGGGAAATGGTGTTGGCCCTCCGGCTCGAGCACCGCCTGGACAAGCGGCAGATCCTGGCCCTCTACCTGAACGTGGCGCCCTACGGAAACCAGGCCGAAGGCATCGGGGCCGCCTCCCGGACCTACTTCGGCTGCGATCCCGGCCACCTGACGCCGGCCCAGGCGGCCTTCCTGGCGGGCCTGCCCCAGCGCCCTTCGGCCTTCAACCCCTACCGCCACTTCCGGGAGGCCCGGGCCCGCCAGCGGTGGGTCCTCGCCCGGATGGCCGCCCTGGGGAGCCTCGACGGGGAGGGCCTCCGGCGGGCCCTGGAAGAACGGATCGTCCTCCGCCGGCCGGAGCGGCCCTTCCTGGCCCCCCACTTCGTGGAGCGGGTGCTGGAGCGCTGCCCTCCGGGGACGGTGCGGGTGCGGACGACCCTGGACCTGGACCTCCAGGGAAGGGTGAACCGGATCGTGGAGGCCGGGCGGAGGGACCGGGAAGCCCACGGGGCCAGCGCCGCCGCCGTGGTGGTCCTCCACAACGCCACGGGGGAGATCCTGGCCTACGAGGGATCGGGCGACTACTTCGCCGGAGCTTCGGGGGGCGCCATCGACGGGGCCCGGACCCCCCGCCAGCCGGGCTCGGCCCTCAAGCCCTTCACCTACGCCCTGGCCTTCGACAGCGGGTTCACGCCGGCCTCGGTCCTTCCCGACCTCCCCCAGCACTTTCCCACGGCCGAGGAGGGGGTGGTCTACAGCCCCCGGAACTACGACGGGCGGTTCCGGGGTCCCCTCCGGGCCCGGGAGGCCCTGGCGGGATCGGAAAACGTTCCGGCGGTGGTCCTCCTCTCCCGGCTGGGTGCGGGCCGGCTCCTCTCCCTCTTGAGGGCCCTGGGGCTCTCCACGCTGGACCGGACGGCCTCCTACTACGGCTTCGGCCTCACCTTGGGCGACGCGGAGGTACGGCTCGACGAACTCTGCGGGGCCTACGCCGCCCTGGCCCGGGGGGGCCTGTACCTGCCCCTCCGCGACACACTGGAACGGGAGGGAGGGGAGGAGGGGGAAGCCCTCCCGCCGCCCCAGCCCCGGCGCCTCCTCTCCCCCCTGGCCGCCTACTGGACGGCCCACATCCTCGCCGACCCCGAGGCCCGGGCCTGGGCCTTCGGGCGGGGGGGGAGCCTGGACTTCCCCTTTCCGGTCTGCGCCAAGACCGGGACCTCCCAGGCCTACCGGGACAACTGGTGCCTGGGCTTCACCCGGGAGGTGACGGTGGGCGTCTGGGTGGGGAACTTCGACGGGAGGCCCCTCAAGGGCGCCTCGGGGGTCACCGGGGCCGCCCCCCTCTTCCACGAGGTCCTGCTGGAGGCCCAACGGCACCTCCGGGGCGGCCTCCCCGGCCCCCTGGACCCCTTCCCCGTGGACCCGCCCGAGGGGCTGGTCCCGGTGGAGGTGTGCGCCCTCTCCGGGGGGGTGGCGGGTCCCTTCTGCCCCTCCCGCGTTTCCGAGGCCTTCCCCCGGGAGCGGATTCCCGAGCCTTGCCGCTGGCACCTTCCATCGGGGAGGGTGGCCTGGCCGTCGGAGTACCGGGCCTGGGCCCGGTCCGCGGGGCGCCTCACGGAGGAGGAGTCCCGGCTGGCCGCCCCCGCCGCCCCTCCGGCCCACGGGAAGCCGCCGCGTCCCCTCGATCTCGTGAGCCCCCCCGAGGGGGCCGTCTACCTCCTGGACCCCACCCTGCCCCCGACCTTCCAGACCCTCCCCCTCAGGGCCTCCGTTTCCGGACCTCCGCGGCGCCTCACGTGGACGGTGGATGGGAGGGAGGTGGGCCGGTGTTCCTCCGAGGAGAGCCTGGAGTGGCCCTTGAGCCGGGGGGAACACACGGTGGAGGTTCGGGACGGCCAGGGGAACGGCGCCCGGGGCCATATCGCCGTGCGGTGACCGGGAAGGAGGCGGCGGCGCCTTCCCGCAACGGGGCCGCCGGCTCACCCCGGCGGCGCCGTCTCTGGTAGAATGGGCGCCCCTCCGTCCGCCGGAGGGTCTCACCGAGGGAGGATCCTTGCCGTGAATGCCGTCGCCGTCTACCCCGGCTCCTTCGACCCCGTCACCAACGGCCACGTGGACCTGGTTCTGAGGGGAACGGGGATCTTCCAGAAGGTGATCGTGGCCGTTCTCCGGAACACGCAGAAGCAGTCCCTCTTTTCCGTGGAGGAGCGGGTCTCCCTCCTGAAGGAGAGCCTTGGGGGGATCGAGCGGGTGGAGGTGGACGCCTTCGACGGGCTGCTGGTGGAGTACGCCCGCTCCAAGGGGGCCCGCCACATCCTCCGGGGGATCCGGGCCGTCTCGGACTTCGAGTACGAGTTCCAGATGGCCCTCATGAACCGGCGCCTGGCCCCGGACGTGGAGACGGTCTTCCTCCTGCCCCGCGAGGAGTACACCTACCTCTCCTCCCGGCTGGTTCGGGAGGTGGCCCTGCTGGGCGGGCCGCTGGAAGGGCTGGTTCCTCCACCGGTCCTGGCCATGCTGCGAGAGAGGTTTCCCCGATGAGGACCGCACGCCGCCTCGAGACCGTCCAACCCTCCCGCCTGCTGGAACTCATCGTGAAGGGCCAGGAGCTGAAAAAGCGGGGCGTGGACCTGGTGGACCTGGGCCCCGGCCAGCCCGACTTCCCGGTGCCGGAGCCCATCCTCGAGGCGACGGCCAAGGCCCTGCGGGACGGCTACACCTTCTACAGCCCCGTCATGGGACTCCCGGAGCTGAGGGAGGCGGTGGCGGAGCGGTACAACCGGCTCTACGGCGGCCGGTACACCGCCGAGAACGTCATGGTCACCGCGGGAGCCAAGGGCGCCCTCTTCCACCTCCTGGGAACCCTGGTGGAGTCCGGGGACGAGGTGATCGTCCCCGCCCCGTACTACGTCTCCACGCCGGAGATCGTGAAGCTGTGGGGCGGGGTGCCCCGCTTCGTCCCCTGCCGGATGGAGGACCGCTTCCTCCCCCGGGTGGAGGCCCTCCGGGAGGCGGCCACCCCCAGGACCCGCGCCATCGTCCTCAATTCCCCCTGCAACCCCACGGGGGCGGTGGTCTCCCGGGATCTCCTGGGGGCGGTGGTGGCCTTCGCGGAGGAACGGGGCCTCGCCGTCCTCCTGGACGAGTGCTACGACCGGTACGTCTACGAAGAGGGGCTCTACGCCACGGCGGCCCACCTGGACGGAGAAGGCCGGCGGCCGGTCTTCTGCGCCGGCTCCTTCTCCAAGACCTTCTCCATGACCGGCTACCGGCTGGGGTGGGCCCTGGGGCCCCGGGAGGTCATCGCCGCCGCCGGAACCATCCAGGGCCACACCATGAACGGCCCCACCACCTTCGCCCAGGTGGGGGGTATCGAGGCCCTCCGGCGGGAGGAGGAACTCTTCGGGCCGGTCCTGGCGGAGTACCGGCGCCGCCGGGCGGTCCTCCTCCAAGGGCTGAAGGGCCTTCCGGGAGTGGAGGCGGAGGAGCCGCCGGGCTCCTTCTACATCTTCCCGAGGATCGAAGGGCTCTGCCGCCGCCTGGGGGTGGCAGGCTCCGACGCCCTGGCGGCCCTCCTCCTCGAAAGGGCCGGCGTCATGGCCATCCCCGGGGCGGCCTTGGGACGGGAGGGTTTCCTGCGGTTCTCCTTCGCCGTCCCCATTCCCCGCATCGAGGAGGCTCTGCGGCGGGTCCAGGCCCTGCTGTAGGGGCTTGCCGGCCTCCGCGGCGGGGTCTCACCCCCGGCCTTCCCGCTGGAGGTACGCCCGCTTGAGGGCGGCGTGGAGGGCGGGGAGGCGGTCGTAGAGGCGCTTCAGGGGCCGGGGCCGGTGGCGGGTCAGGGCGTAGGCGGTGAGGAGGGGGAGGGCCACCGTCGAATCGAGGTAGACCACCACGGTGTCGGGAAGCTGATTGGGATCCACCTTGCCCCAGGAGACGGCCTCCGAGGGGGTGGCCCCCGAGAGCCCTCCCGTGTCCGGCCGGGCGTCGGTCACCTGCAGGAAGTAGTCGTGGCCCTTCTCGGGAAGCCCCAGGACCTCCTGGATCTGCGGCTCCGTCTGGAGCATGAAGTTCTTGGGGGAACCCCCGCCGGCGATGAAGACGGCGGACTTCTTCCCCCTCCGCTTGGCGTCCCAGACGATGGCCGCCGTGAGGTTGACGTCGGCGCTCACGTCGAAGGCGAAGGCGTTCCCCCTGAGGGCCATGGCGGCGACGTTCATCCCGATGGAGGAGTCTCCCGGCGAGGAGGTGAAGACGGGGACCCCGGCCTCGTGGGCGGCGGAGAGGAGGGAGGGCACCGAGAGGCCCAGGGCCCGCTCCCGCTCCCTCAGGTACCCGCCCACCCGGTGGTGGAACTCCGCCGTGGACATGGGCCGCTGGAACTCCTCCAGGGCCAGGATCTTCCGGAAGAAGGCGTCGGTCTCCAGAAGGACCTTGTAGTCGAAGAGGATGTCGTAGATCCGCACCACGCCCTGCCGGCGGAGCGCCGTGTCGTCGAGGAAGGGGCTCCCCCGGTGGAGGGCCAGGTCCAGGGCGAAGTGGGCGTCGTGGTAGAGGTTGGCCCCGGTGGAGACGATCCAATCCACGAAGCCGGCCTTAAGGAGGGGTACCACCACCGACCGTCCCAGCCCCGCCGGGGTGAGGGCTCCCGTGAGGCTCATCCCCACCGTCACCTCCCGCCGGAGCATCTTCTCGGTGAAGAGCCGGCAGGCCTCCTGGAGCCTTCCGGCGTTGTAGGCGAGAAAGGCTTCGTCGATGAGGCGGGCGGCCTCCATCCGGGGACGGATGGGGCGGGGCTCGATGCGGGGACCTTGGAGGAAACGGGACCGGGCGGCCATGGGCACCTCCGAGAGGGAGCGATTATAGCCTCGGGAAGGGCGGGGGGCCACCGCCGGACCGGGCCAAGGCCCCCTCCCCCCGCCCCGCCTTCCTCGCCTTGCGGGCCTCCTCCCCTTCCCCGGGCCGATGGGCCGGCCCTTTCCCTCGCGGCATGGGGTTGGGGAGAAAAAAGGCTCCCCGAGGAAGAACTCCTGGGGAGCCGAGCAGAGGAGGGGGATCCTCATGGGAACGGGTCTTGCGCCCCCGACTCCCCGGAGGGGGAGGGTGCTCCCCGGCCTTTCGGCCGGGGAGCGTTGAGAGGAGGGGGGATCCTCTTGGGAAAGCTCGTTTTGGGCCTTTCAGCCTCCTCGCCGTTTCACCGGCGTTCTACGCCCGATCCTTACGCAAGGACCGTGCCACTTCCGGCGTTTCAGGCCTCGAAGGAGTGGCCGCAGCCGCAGGAGGCGTGGGCGTTGGGGTTCTCGAAGACGAAGCCCGAGCCTCTCAGGTCGTTCACGTAGTCCACCACGGTGCCCTTGAGGTAGAGCAGGGAGTTCTTGTCCACGAAGACGTCGAGGCCGTCGAAGTGGACCACCTCGTCGTTCTCCGAGGCCTTGTCCGCCAGGGAGAGGTCGTACTGGAAGCCGCTGCACCCCCCGCCCACGACGGCGATGCGGAGGCCGGAGTTCTCCCGGCCCTCGGCCTTGCGAAAGTTCTTCACCGCTTCCACGGCCTGTTCGGTCAACTGGATCATCGTTCCCTCCATGCCGGCTTCGGGCCGGCCTCGCCATCGAAGCAAGGGCCGTGCCAGAGTCGTACCCGGCTCCCCACCGCCCTCTCCGGGCTTGCCTCTCCCGCCTTCGCCTGCCTGCTTCGGTTCCATCGGTTCCAGAGTGGGGCGGTGATGTTTCAACTCTGCATGGGTGTTGCACAAAAGCAACATCTCCGGGAAGGCGGAGGAAGGCCGGCCCCTGTGGCAGCCGGTGCTCGCACCGGCTGAAAACCGGCCTTTGGCAAGCAAAGGCCGCTACGAAACCCCTGGGCTACAATTGGGGGAAGGAGGTTCCCATGGCCCACCGCTTCGACCCGGCCAACGTCCACAAACTGGAGAGCGAGGAGCGCCGCCGCCTGCCGCCGCAGGAGATTCTGCAACGGGTGGGCCTGGGGGAAGGAATGGTCTTCGCCGACGTGGGGGCGGGGGCGGGCTTCTTCACCCTTCCGGCGGCAGGCCTGGTGGGCGCGTCGGGGAAGGTCTACGCCCTGGACGTGTCGGAAGAGATGCTCGCCCACCTGAGGGCCAAGACGCTTCCTCCCCAGGTGGAGGTCCTCCTCTGCGGGGAGGAGAGCCTGCCCCTCCCCGGCGCCTGCTGCGACCTGGTCTTTTCGGCCTTCGTCCTCCACGAGGTCCCCCGCCCCGCGGCCTTTCTGAGGGAGCTGGGCCGGGTCGCCAAGCCCCGGGCGGCGGTGGTGGTCCTCGACTGGCGGCCCATCGAGGAGGAGGAGGGCCCTCCCCTGGAGGAGCGAATCGCCCCGGAGAAGGCCGAAGGCCTCTTCGCCGCGGCGGGTCTCTCCATCGGCGGAACGGAATCGGTGGGGGGGAGCTTCTACCTGGTGCGGGGTTTCCGGGAGGTCCTCCCGTGACGGGGGCGGTGGCGGAGCTGGCCCGGAACCCGCGGGTTCGGGTGCGGCGGCCCGGCCCCCCCGACCCCGAGGGGCGGTGCGTCGTCTACTGGATGCAGCGGGCCCAGCGGGCCCTGGACAACCCCGCGCTGGAGGTGGCGATCTCGGCGGGAAACCTCCTGGGGCTCCCCGTGGTGGTCTTCTTCGGCCCCGTTCCCTTCTACCCCGGTGCCAACCTGCGCCACTACACCTTTCTGGCCCAGGGGGTCCCCGGCTTCGCCGAGGCACTCCGGGAGAGGGGCGTGGGCTTCGTCTTCCGGCCCTACCCCCGCCATTCCCTGGTGGCCTTTTGCGGGGAAGTCAAGGCGGCGCTGGTGGTGGGGGATGAAAACCCCCTCCGGGAACCGGAGCGCTGGCGGCAGGTGGCGGCGGAGCGGCTGCCCGTGCCCCTCTGGACGGTGGACGCCGACGTGGTGGTCCCCTCCCGGCTCCTGGAAAAGGAGCAGTACGCCGCCCGGACCATCCGGCCGCGCCTCCAGCGGCTTCTGCCCCTCTTCCTGCAGAGGGGGGAGGAGAACCGGCCCCGGCGGCCCTGGAAGCCCCCCGGGGGGCTTTGGAGCCTGGATCCGCGGAATCCCTGGCTGGAAGACTTTCCCGTGGACCGGTCCACGGCCCCCGTCCCCCGCCTCCAGGGAGGGACCGACCGGGGCCTCGAGGCCCTCGCCCGCTTCCTCCGGGAGGGCCTGTGCGGTTACAGCCGGCACCGGAACGACCCCACCCGCCGCGGGACCAGCCGGCTTTCCCCCTACCTCCACTTCGGCCACCTGGGACCCCTGACCGTGGCCCTGGCCGTGAAAGAGGCGCCGGCGCCGCAGGAGGACCGGGAGGCCTTCCTGGAGGAACTGATCGTCCGGCGGGAGCTGGCGGTGAACTACGTTCTCTTCAACCCGCGTTACGACAGCCTGGAAGGCTGCGAGCGGTGGGCCCGGGAGACCCTCGGCGCCCACCGGGGCGACCGGCGCTCCCCCTGCTACACCGAAGAGGCCCTGGAAGGGGGGGCGACCCACGACCCCCTCTGGAACGCCGCCCAGCGCCAGATGGCGGCCGGGGGGTGGATGCACGGCTACCTCCGGATGTACTGGGCCAAGAAGATCCTCGAGTGGAGCCCCTCCCCGGAGGCGGCCTTCGAGAGGGCCCTCCACCTCAACGACCGCTACGAACTGGACGGGAGGGATCCCAACGGTTTTGCCGGTGTTGCTTGGGCCGTGGGGGGCAAGCACGACCGCCCCTGGCCTCCCCGCAAACCGGTCCTGGGCCTCCTCCGGCCCATGTCGGCGGGGGGGTGCCGGCGAAAGTTCGACGTGGAGGCCTATATCCGGGGGGTGGAGTCGGGGGAACTCCTCTAAGGAGCGGCCTCAGAGAAAGGGATAGGGCGCCGGGCGGGCGGGAAAGGTTCCCTGGGGTCCTTCCACCGTCACCTCCTCCTCGCCGCCGGAGGTGAGGCCCGGCGGGAGGTAGGCGAAGGCGCAGGTTCGGCCCAAGAGGGGGGAGAAGCGGGCGGTGGTGAGCCGGGCCGCCTCCTTTCCTCTCAGGCGCACCACGTCTCCGGGTTCGGCGGGACCGTCCACCAGGAGCCCCGTCCGCAGGCGGCGCAGGTTTCCGTAGGTCCGGACCCGTGCCACCACCTCCTGGCCGACGAAACAACCCTTGTCCAGGGAGAGGTGGGAGGGGAGGCAGGCCTCGGAAAAGAGGATCTCCTCCGTGAGGTCGGCGCCGAAGCGGGGGAGCCCCGCCTCCGTCCGCGCCGTCTCCAAGAGGTCCCAACCGGCGGGGGTGGCCCCCCCGGCGCAGAGGGCCCGCCAGAGGGAAGCGGCGGACTCCGGCGGGAGCAGGAAGTCCAGGCCGGGGCGGCCCGACCGGGGAATCCTGGCCAGGCGCACGGGAACCCCCTGGAAGACCGCCGTGGTGTGGCCGTAAGGGGGGATTTCGGCGCCGGAGGTTCCCAGGACCTCCTGGGCCATCCCCCCGGCGGCCGGTCCCTGGAGGGAGAGGAGGGCCAGGGAGCCCTCCAGCCCTTTCACCTCCACCCGGGAGGAGAGGCGGAACTTGCGGAGGCGCTCGCAGAGGGGGGCCTCCAACCCCGGCTCCCCCTCCAGGAGGAAGGCCCCCTCGAGGGCGAGGATCCTGACCTCCGCCAGGATCCGGGAGCGGCGGTCCAGGAAGCAGGCGGGGCGCCCCGAGCCCTCCCTCAGGTCCAGGATCTTCTGGGTAACGAGCCCGTTCAGGAAAGGCCCCCGGTCCTCGCCGGAGACGATTACCTTGCTGTGGTCCGAAAGATCGAAGAGCACCGCCCCTGTCTCCAGGGCGGCGTACTCTTCCTCGAAGGGTCCGAAGCCCACTAGGCGCGGGCGGCCGTACCGCGGGAGGAAGCGCCCGCCCCGGCTTTCGTGGAAGTCGCGGTCCAGGCTCTCCACGGGGGCTCCTCTCTCTCCCCAACTGGGGGGGAGGAGAAGGCCAACGCACCGGGGGGGAGTCTTCTTCCCGCCGCTCAGGTCTCCTCCACCGTCTCGAGGATCCGGATCCGGCGCCGGGCCAGCTCCTCCAGGAAGGCCCGGTAGGTTTCCCCGGCCACGGCGTCCTCCGGGGCCACGATGCCCTTTTCCCGGATGAGCCCCTTCCCGATGAAGACCGCCCCGATGGCCGCCGGGAAGCCGGTGACCCGCCCCATGGCGGAGATGCCGCTCTCGGGGTCGGGCCCCTCCCACATGTGGTAGGAGATCCGGGTCTCCTTCCCGTCCTTGAGACCGGTGACCGTGTTGTACATCACGCAGACGTCACCCTCGCCGGGGCGGGGCTTGAGGCGCGGTTCGATGCAGGCGAGGAGGAGCTCCCGCGGGACCACGGGGGTGCCGTTGACGAGGACCGGGGTGAGGTCCAAGAGGCCGCATTCCTTCAGGGTCTGCACCCCGTCCCAGTGGCCGGGCCAGCGCACCGTCTTCTCGGCGAAGCGCTGCAGGAAGGGGCGGGTGAAGATGAAGGAGGGCATGCCGGGGGTGACGGCGCACTCCAGGACCTCGTCCACGCCGAAGCGGTCGAAGCGGAAGCTCTCCCGGCCGCTGGCCGCCTGGACCTCCACGCGGCGCCCGCCCTCCAGGACGAAGAGCCTGACGTTGTATTCCCTGAGGACGTGGGAAAAGGCCCAGGTGATCATGTACCTTAGGGGGTGGTGCTGGGCGGCGGATTTCTCGGGGATCCCCCCCACCCGGGCGATGACCTCCCGGGCTTCGTCCAGCTTCCGGATGGCCTCGCCGCAGGTCAGGTTGGAGAGCCCCGGCGCGAAGCCGATGCCGTCCAGGAAGGTCACGCCGTTCTTGAGGGCCGTCTCGTGGAGGTGGTCCCCGAAGGCGTAGAGGTCCATCCCCTCGGGGAGGCGAAGCCCTTCCACCTCGTAGAGGTCGGGCCTCCGGTGGTACTCCTCCAACATGTCCACGTAGTGGACGCCGGCTTCCACCACGGCCTTGGCCAGCGCGTAGGAGGTCCGCCGGTCCGGGAGGGTGGAGACCACCACGTCGTAGCCGCCGGCCAGCCGCTTGACGGAGTCCTCCTCCGTGACGTCCAGGGCGTGCAGGGCGACGCGGGTGCTGTCCAGCCACCGGTGGGTCTCGTCGAGGGCCTCCATCCGGCGCCCCGCCAGCCCCACCCGCTCCACCGCCGGCTCCCGCACGAGGTCGTAGGCCACCGCCCGGCCCATCTTGCCGCTCCCGCCAAAGACCAGGATCTTCATGGGACACCCCCTGGAGGTGTTTTTTCGCAGCCCATTGTCCCCTCGAAGGGAAGGGGGAGTCAAGGCGAAAGGCCCCGGGAGGGACGAAAAGCGGGGGAAGGACGCTAGGACCGCCGCCCCGTCCGCTCTTCGAGGAAGCGCCGGAGGGCGCGGACGGCCTGTCCCCGGTGGCTGTGGCGGTGCTTTTCCTCGGGGGAGACGCATCCAAAGGTGGTCCCCGAGGGGGGGTGAAAGAAGATGGGGTCGTACCCGAAGCCGCCCGTTCCGCGGGGGGCCTCGGCGATGCGCCCCTCTACGCGGCCCGTGAAGACCCGCTCCCCCCCCTCGGGCAGGAGGAGGACCACCACGGCCTCGTAGTAGGCCTCCCGTGCCTCTCCTTGGAGTCCCTCCATGCGCCGGAGGAGGAGTTCGTTCCGCTCCCCGTCGGTGGCCAGGCCTCCGTACCGGGCCGAATAGACCCCCGGCTCGCCCCCCAGGGCGGGCACCACGATCCCCGAATCCTCCGCCGCCACCAGCCCCCCCGGGAAGAAGGCGGCGTAGCCGCGGGCCTTGATCCGTGCGTTCTCCTCGAAGGTGGAGCCGGTCTCCGGAACCTCCGGAGGGTTGCCCACGTCGGGGAGAAAGAGGAGGTCGAGGGGCAGGCCCTGCAGGATCTGGCGGATTTCCCGGACCTTGCCTGGGTTGGAGGTGGCGAAGAGGAGGCGTTCGCGGTCTGCCATGGCGGGGTCTTTGGAGGGGGTCATTCGGCGAATCGCTCCACGCGGCCGCCGAGGGCCCGGAGGCGCTCTTCCAGCCGCTCGTAGCCCCGGTCCAGGTGGTAGATGCGCCGGACGCGGGTGGTGCCTTCGGCGGCCAGGCCCGCCAGCACCAGGGAGGCGGAGGCGCGAAGGTCGCTGGCCATGACCGGCGCCCCCGTGAGGCGGACGGGGCCGGATACCACGGCCAGCCGGCCCTCGATGCGGATCTTCGCCCCCATGCGCAGCAGCTCCGGCACGTGCATGAACCGGTTCTCGAAGATCGTCTCCTTCACCGTCCCCGTCCCGTGGGCCGCGGTGAGGAGGGCCAGGAACTGGGCCTGGAGGTCCGTGGGGAAGCCGGGGTAGGGGAGGGTGACGACGTCCACCGCCCGGAGAGGTTCGGATGCGGCGACCCGGATCCAGTCCGGCCCCGTCTCCACCCGGGCCCCCATCTCCCGGAGCTTGACGAGGAGCGCCTCCAGGTGCTCGGGGACCGCAGGGGTGCACCGGACGTCGCCGCCGGTGATGGCGCCGGCCAACAGGAGGGTCCCCGCCACGATCCGGTCGGGGATGCAGCGGTGGACGGCGCCGTGGAGGCTCCCAACCCCCTCCACCCGCAGGGTGTCGGAGCCGGCCCCCTCGATGCGGGCCCCCATGGCGGTGAGGAGGCGGCAGAGGTCCGCCACCTCCGGTTCCCTCGCGGCGTTGCGGATCACCGTGGTCCCCTCCGCCAGTACCGCCGCCATGAGGAGGTTCTCCGTCCCGCCGACGGTGACCTTGTCGAAGACCACCTCCGTACCCCGGAGCCTCGGGGCCGTGGCCTCGATGAAGCCGTGCTCCACCCGGATGTCGGCCCCCAGGGCCGCCAGGGCGCGGAGGTGGAGGTCCACCGGCCGGGCACCGATGGCGCAGCCGCCGGGGAGGGAAACGCGGCCCCGCTTGAAGCGGGCCACCATGGGGCCCAGCACCAGCACGCTGGCCCGCATCCGGCGGACGAGGTCGTAGGGGGCCTCCAGGTGCCCGCCGCCGTTGACGGTCCTCAGGGTGAGGGTGCCGCCGGCGCTCCGGGAGGCCTCCACCCCCAGGTGGCCGAGGACCTCCAGCATGGTGGAGATGTCCGCGTGGGCCGAAGGCGCCTCGAAGGTCACCGGCTCCCCGGTGAGGAGGGCCGCCGCCAGGCAGGGGAGCTGGGCGTTCTTGGCCGTCTCCACGGCGGCGGTTCCCTTCAGCGGGAGGCCGCCCTCGATCCGAAAAGCATCCATGTCACGCCTCGAAGAGGGCCTCTCCCCGCGGGGTCACAGGGAACCCTCGCCGGGAGGGCACGGCTCGTCGGCCCCCGACTGGAGTTCCTTGAGGCGGGGAAAGATGTCGGTGCGGTAGACCCGGAAGACCTCCAGGGCCACGGCGAAGAAGAGGGGCCCCACGAGGATTCCCAGAAAGCCCATGCTGGCCATCCCTCCGAGCACCCCCAGGAGAATGACGAGGAGGGGCAGTTTGGAGCGGTTGGAGATGAAGTAGGGGCGGATCACGTTGTCGATGGAGGAGACCACGGCGGCGCTCCACAGGAGGAGGAAGACCGCCTTGCCGGTGTGGCCGGCGGCGAAAAGGTAGAGGGCCCCGGGCACCCACACCAGGGCCGTCCCCACCACGGGGATGAAGGCGAAGACCACCATCACCGCGCCGAAGAAAACCGGCGAGGGAAGGCCCACCAGGGCGAAGCCCACGCCACCGAGGGCCCCCTGGACGACGCAGGTGAGGATGATCCCGTAGAGGACGGCGTAGACCACCCGGCGCACCGCCGAGGCGATGAGGTCCTTGTCGCACCGCTTGAGGGGGATGACGTCCCAGAAAGCCAGGGCGATGCGGTCGCCGTCCCGGAAGGCGAAGAAGAGGATCGCCACCATGACGAAGAACTTCAGGAGCGCGGCGAAGAGGTTCTTGAAGGCCGCCTTGGAGAGGGCGATGGCCACGGTGCTGACGGTCTTCATGGCCGCCAGGGCCAGCGGCTTGAGGTCCAGGTCCTTCACGTAGGGCTGGGCCCAGTCCAGAAAGCTCTGGACCCGGGGGTTGGCCAGGACCGCTTCCACGCCGGGGATCTGGCCGGTGGAGGCGTACCCCTCCAGGGCGATCACCACCTGGGTCGCCTCGCCGGCGAAGAGGACGGCGAGGACGAGGAGGGGGAGGACGAGAACCAGGACCACCACCGCCGTGGAGAGGAAGGCCGACAGGTTCTCCCGTCCCTTGCACCACGAAAGGAACTTCCGGTGGAGGGGGCGGGCCGCCAGGGCCAGCACCGCCGCCCAGGCCAGCGAGGAGAGGAAGGGCTTGAGGAGGACCACCGCCAGGGCCGCCATGGCCAGGAAGCCCACGAAGTACAGCAAGGTGAGGAAGAGTTCCTTGTTCATCGGCGCTCCTCGGACGGCCAGTATAGCCTACCCCGAGGCCAGAGGCGGGGAGTCCTGCGGGGAGGGAGGGCCAGGGACGGATGGGAGACCGGAGGGGAAGGGGCGGGCCTGGGGAAGGGGGAGGGAAGGCCCGGGGGGCCTGCCTGGCCAAAGCCGGGCCACGGTGGGATTTACCGGCGCCTCACCCTCGGCCATGGACGGAAAGAGACCGCTGGCCCAATGGGGGAGACGGGGCAGGATGTGCGCCGGCGTTGGGGGCGGGTGCCTTCCCCCCCGGCTCCCGTCCCCCCCGCTTCCCTGCCGCCTCTCAGGCCTTCCCGAGGCCGAAGAGGCTCCGGAAGAAGCCCCGGCGGACCTCCGACTGCTTCCCCACGAGGAGCTGTTCCAGTTCGCCGCGGTCGAAGTAGATCCCCTCGCAGAGGGAACAGACGTCCACCTTGATGCCTTCGAGGTCCTTCTCCTCCATGGAATGGCCGCACTTGGGGCAGCGCATGTAGTGGAGGTCCCTCAGCCGTTTGCGCTCCTCCTCGGCCTCCCGGGCTTGGGCCTCGGCGATGCGGGCCTCGCGTTTCTTTCGCATCTCTTCGAGGAGTTGGCGTTCCCTCTCGAGAAAGTACTGCTCTTCCTTCTTCTTGGCTTCGTCGCTCAGAACTATGGCTCCCTCCTGTGAAGGAGAATTGTACACAGAAGGCCTCCCCTCCCCAAGGCCGGTTGCGCCCGAAGGGGCCGGAGGGTACCCTGGTGCGGGGATTTCGGGGGAGGACGGATGGCGCGGAAGGGGCGGGCCGGGGCGGTGGCGGCGGCGGGGCTCCTGCTGGGGCTTTCCCCCTGGGCGGTCCCACCGGGAAAGGCCCGCCCCCTTTACGACGCCGGGGACTACGCCAAGGGCCGGGAGGCCCTGGCCCGGGGGGAGGTGGCGGCCGCGGCCGCGGCCTTCTGCCGCATGCTCCCGCCGGAAGGAATGGGGAACCTCTTCACGGTGAGCGTGGTGCTCCTGTGCCACCCGGAGAACGTGCCGCAGGAGGCGGCCCGGCTCTCCGGCGTCGAGCCGGTCTTCGTGGAGGCGGTGGAGTACCGCGGCCAGACCTGCTACCGCCTCTGCGCGGGCCTTTCCCGGACACGGGAAGGGCTGGCGGGCTTGCAACGGCGGCTTCCCGAGGAGGTGCAGGCCCACCACCCCTTCGTAGTGGCCCTGAAGCGGCCCTGTAGGCAGGAGTCCTCGCCGCCTTCCCCGCCCCCTCCCCCCGCCCCGCCGGC
>JBMFRA010000029.1:0-23636 GCA_049968315.1 Acidobacteriota bacterium | reverse complement strand
CCGTCCCGCCTTCTCTTGCGGGCGGATGGCCGGATGATTTTGGACAGGTGTGGGGCTGGCCCTTTTTTTCGCGCTTATTCTTCTAACCAAACCCGCAGGGCGGTGCAGAAAGAAGCGGGGGGAGCGCCTCCCGGTCTCCGCTGGCTCCCTACGGCGCTTCCGCCAGGGCGGCCTCCACGGCCTGGACGAGTTCCTCGTCCAGGGGCGCGGTGCGGGAGCCGAAGCGGGCCACGACCCGTCCCTTCCGGTCCACGAGGAACTTGTTGAAGTTCCAGGAGATGGCCCCGTCGAAACCCGATTCCTCCGTGAGGAAGCGGTAGAGGGGGTTCATCTCCTTGCCCTTCACGTGGCTCTTCTGGAAGACGGGGAAGGTGACGCCGTAGTTGAGGCGGCAGAAGGTGGCGATCTCGGCGTCGCTTCCCGGCTCCTGGCCGAGGAAGTCGTTGGAGGGGAAGGCCAGGACCACGAAGCCCCGGTCCCTGTAGGTCTCGTAGAGCTTTTCCAACCCCTCGTACTGGGGGGTGAATCCGCACTTGGAGGCGGTGTTCACGAGGAGCAGGACCTTTCCCTCGTAGTCCTTCAAGGACTTGGGGGTCCCGTCGTTGAGGGGCAGGGTGAACCCGTAGACGGTTTTTTCGCTCCGGGCACCCGGGGCCTTGCCGGAGGCCGCCCGGGCCCCCGTGGCGAAGTACAGCAGGGCGGCGGCGGCCAGGAGGAGGGCCAGGGAGGAAAAGAAGATCTTCAGCATGAACGGCTCCTTTCGGTCTGCCTTCGGAAACGGTCCCCCGCCCGCCTTTCTTCCCGTGGTACTCTGGTGGCTTCGGATGGGAGGGAAACGTGGAGACCCCGACCGACAAGAAACCGTCGCCGCTGAAGGAGATCACCCAGCCCTTCGTGGACCTGGTCCACGCCCCGCGGGCCCTCTGGGGCGTGAACCTCCCCTACTTCCTGGAGGGGATGGTCTACTTCGGGATCCTGGGGTACCTGGCCATCTACTTCTCCGATTTCGTCTTCGCCGGGATCCCCCACGCCGACGTCTGGTCCCACCGGATGGTCATGATCCAGACGGCGGGCATCACCATCGCCATGTTCTTCCTGGGCTTCGTCGCCGACAAGTTCGGGGTGCGCCGGGCCCTGCTGCTGGCCTTCACCGTCATGCTGGCGGGGCGGGTGGTCATCGCCGCAGGCCCCTTCCTGAAGCTGGCGCCGGGGCTGTGGGGGAGCCTCCACCTGGCCACGCTGGCGGGGATTCTTCTGGTGGTGGTGGGCTACGGCATGTACCAGCCGGCGGCCTACGCGGCGGTCCGGCAGTTCACCAACGAGAAGACCTCCGCCATGGGCTACGCCATGCTCTACGCCCTCATGAACCTCGGCGGCTACCTCCCCACCTTCGCCTTCCTCATCCGCGACGAGAAGTACCTGGGCTGGGGCATCCCCGGCGCCTTCTGGGTCTACGCCGGCTTCACCCTCGTCTCCCTCCTCGCCACCCTGCTGATCCTCTCGCCCCGGACGGTGAGGGAGGCGGCGGAAAAGGCCCGCCGGGAGCGGGGCGAGGCACCGGAGGGGTCCAAGGCCCGCCCGGCCTTCTCCCTGGAGAACTGGCTCAAGACCCACCCCCTCACCGACCTCAAGTTCACCTTCTTCATCTTCGCCCTCATCCCCGTCCAGACCCTTTTCACCTACAACTGGCTGATCCTGCCCCAGTACGTCTCCCGGTGCTACACGGGGTGGATCGGCGAGAAGTTCGAGATCGCCTCCAACTTCAACCCCCTCCTCGTCTTCATCGCCGTGCCCATCATCACGGCCCTGACCTACCGGCGCAAGGTGTACCATATGATGATCGCCGGCACCTTCGTCATGGCCGTCCCGGCCTTCTTCCTGGCCCTGGGCACCAACTTCTGGACCCTCTTCGCCTACCTGGTGGTCATGACCATCGGCGAGGCCATGTGGCAGCCCCGCTTCCTCCAGTACGCCGCCGAGATCGCGCCCGAGGGGCGGACCGGCGAATACATGGGGGTGGCCCAGCTCCCCTGGTTCCTCACCAAGGTCCTGGTGCCGGCCCTCTACTCGGGCTGGATGCTGGAGCGCTACTGCCCCCACGGCTTCGACCCCTCTCAGGGGACGGCGGGACCCCAGAAGATGTGGTTCATCTTCGGGTGCATCGCCATTTGCTCCTCCATCCTCCTGGTGCTGGCCCGGGGGTGGGTGGGAAAGGACTTCAAGACCAAGGCTTCCTGAGGGGTCCCGCGGGGGGAAAACTCCGCGCGCCGGCCCGCCCCCTCCCCTTTCAGGCGGGCTTCCGGGCCCGGGCCTTCACGCTGCGAACGGTGGCGGCGGCCCGCCGGTTGCCCTCCGCTTCGCCAGGGGCAGCACGCCAGAGCCGCTGCCAGAGGTTCTTTTGGACACCCAGAATCTGCGGCCTCCCTTGTCAAGGGGGCCCCCGGCGGGTAGTCTCTCGGCATGCGGATCGAAGACTTGCCCACCCCCGCCGCCCTCGTGGACCTTCCCCGCCTGGAGGCCAACTGCCTCTGGGCCCGGGAGCGGGCCGCCGCGCTCGGCGTCCGACTCCGGCCCCACGTGAAGACCCACAAGTGCCCGGAGATCGGCCTCCTCCAGTGGGGAGGCCGCCCCGGCCCCGTCACCGTCTCCACCTTCGCTGAGGCCCGGGCCTTCGCACGGAGGGGCTTCCAGGACCTGCTGCTGGCCGTCCCCCTTCCCCTGAGCCGCGTGGAAGACGCCCTGGGGCTCCTTCGGGAGGCCCCCTCGGCGGCCTTCCTCCTCGACCAGGAGGACACGGCGGAGGCCCTCTCGGCGGCGGCCCGGAGGGCCGGTACCCCCGTCTCCGTCCACCTCAAGGTGGATTCGGGCTTCCACCGCGCCGGCGTGGACCCCGGGAGCCCCGGGGCCCTGGCCTTGGGCCTCCGGCTCGCCCGGGACCCCTTCCTGCGGCTTCGGGGGATTCTGACCCACGCCGGACAGGCCTACGCCGCCCGAAATCCCGAAGAGGCCCTGGGGGTGGCCCGCCAGGAGCGGGAGACGGCGGCGGGTTTCGCCCGGCGCCTGGCGGAGGCCGGGACGGGCCCCCTGGAGGTGAGCGTGGGGAGCACCCCCGCCTTCGCCGCCGTGGACCACCTCCGGGGCGTTACGGAGGTCCGGCCCGGCAACTACGTCTTCTTCGACGCCTTCCAGGCGGCGGTGGGGGCGGCGGAGATCGGCCGGGCGGCCTTCACCGTCCTGGCGGAGGTGACGGGCACCTACCCGGACCGGGGGACCGCCGTGGTGAACGCCGGCTCCCTGGCCCTCTCCCGGGACCCGGGAGCCGTCCACGTGGATCCCCACTGCGGCTTTGGTGCCGTCCTGGACCTCGAAGGAAGGCTCCTTCCCGGGGTGAAGGTCCTCTCCCTCACCCAGGAGCACGGGGTGCTGGGCGGCGGGGAGGAGGTCCGGCGCTTTCGGACGGGGGACCGGGTGCGGATCGTCCCCAACCACGCCTGCCTCGCCGCCGCCCTCTTCGACCGTTACCACGCGGTGCGGGGCGGCGGGGTGGAGGCGGCGTGGCGTCCCGCCCGGGGCTGGTGAGGCCCCCTACTTCCCCTCGGCCTTCTCCTGGAGCTTCTCCCCTCCCCGCTCCAGGACCTCCCCGGTCTTCTCCAGGCCCTTCCCCACGGCCTTGACGGTCTTGCTCCCGGCCTTGTCCAGGGCCCGGCCGGTCCGTTCCATGGGGCCGTTCTTCTCGGCGCAGGCCAGAAGACCCGGGAGAAGGAGGAGGGGGAGGAGGAGGGCGAGGTTCTTTCTTCGGACCATGTGGGAACTCCTTCAAGGTTGCGAAGGCAGCAGGTAGAAGACCACGGCCAGGATGGCGTAGACCGACAGGAGCTGGATCCCTTCCAGCCAGTTGGATTCCCCGTCGGAGGTGACCTGCTCCCCCACGAGGACCGTGAGGACCACCGCCAGCACCTCCGGCACGGTGAAGACCAGGTCCATGGGGCGGGGCCCGAGGAAGAAGCTCGCCAGAACCAGCGCCGGGGCCACGAAGAGGGCCACCTGGATGCTGGAGCCCACGGCGATTCCCACGGCGAGGTCCATGCGGTCCTTGAGGGCGGCCAAGACGGCGGTGCTGTGTTCGGCGGCGTTCCCGATCACCGCCACGACGATCACCCCCACGAAGACCTCCGTCATGCCGAGGTCCCGGGCCGCCCCCTCCACCGACCCCACCAGCACCTCGCTGAGGAGCGCCACGAAGGCGGTGGAGACGGCCAAGACGGCCAGGGAACGGCCCGTTCCCCAGGCCGCCCTCCGCCCGTGTCCCTCGGCCTTGGGCGAGCCGGAGCCCGAGAAGTAGTGGCGGTGGGTCTTGAGGGAGAAGACGAGCCCCGCCCCGTAGGTGGCCAGCAGGATGAGGGCGATCTCCAGGCTGAGCCCCACCTCGTGGAGGAGGGCCTCCCGGCCCCCCAGGTGGTGGTAGGCCGCCGGCACCACCAGCGCCACGGCGGCCAGGAGGAGCATGGTGGACTGGCTCCGGGCGGCGGAGGCGTGGAAGCGCTGGCACTCTCGGCGCCAGCCTCCGGCGGCGAAAGCCGCGCCGAGGACCAGGAGGATGTTCCCGATGATGGAACCGGTGAGGGAGGCCTTCACCACCCCGTGCAGGCCCTTCTGGAGGGCCGCCAGGGCGATGATCAGCTCGGCGGCGTTGCCAAAGGTGGCGTTGAGGAGCCCCCCCACCCCCTCCCCCGCCCGGTCGGCGAGGTGCTCGGTGGCCTTTCCCATGAGCCCCGCCAGGGGAACGATGCCCAGGGCAGCGGCGGCGAAGGCCAGCGTGGGGCGGTGGGGGGCGAGTCCATGGATCAGCAGGGCCACCGGAACGAAGACGAGGAGCACGTTGAGGGACGGTTTGAGGGCGATGGCCATGGCGCCTCCCGGGGAAGCCATACCAGGAAACGGAGTCGGAAGCAAGGAGAAGGGAGGGCTCCCGGGGGGCGGAGGCGGACGGCGGCGGGGCGGAGGCGGGCGGAAGGGCTCCGGCGCGGCGGCGCCCCCCGGGGAAGAAGAGGCGGAGAGGGGGCGTTCTGGGATGGAAAGGGGATCCGGCGCCCTTCCCGCACCGGCCCCGACCCTTTGCGGAGTGCACGATGAACCTTCGGATTCCCGCGATGCTCTTGGCCCTGGCCCTCGCCGCCCCCGCCGCGGCGGAAGAACCTTCCGCCGTCCGGACCCTCGTCGTGGACGGCGCCCACTCCTCCGTCTCCTTCCGCATCCGACACCTCCTCAGCCGGGTGGAGGGGCGCTTCACCGCCTTCGCGGGAACCCTCACGGGAGACCCCTCGAAGCCCGAAGGGGCCAAGGTCTCCTTCACGATCCGGGCCGCCTCCATCGACACCGCCATCGCCGACCGGGACAAGCACCTGAGGTCCCCCGACTTCTTCGACGTGGAGAAGTACCCCGAGATCACCTTCCGGAGCACCGCCATCCGGCCCAAGGGGGGCGGCCTCTACGACGTGGAGGGGGACTTCACCCTCCACGGCGTCACCCGCAGGATCGTCCTCCCCGTGGCCTTCCTCGGTTCCATGAAGGACCCGTGGGGCAACGAGAAGTTCGCCTTCTCCCTGGAGACCCGGCTGGACCGCAAGGACTACGGCATCGTCTGGAACAAGGTCCTGGACCAGGGCGGAACGGTCCTGGGGGACACGGTGGACATCACCATCGAGCTGGAGATGGCACCTCAGAAGGCCTCCTGAAGAACCGCCGGCCTTCTTCCCCATTTTCCGGGTTCCCGGGCCCCCGGCGCCGGGAGTGTGGTTGCCTTCCGGCCCCCCTTTCGGTATCCTGACAAGAAGGGACGCGGCGGCACGGTTACGGAAACCCCCGACGGAAGTGGATCGCCGCCGTTCCCAAGACCCCTGTCCCCGACGGGAAGGCCCGCCGGAGCGGAGACGACCGATGGCGGAAACGACGCTGGAGAACCGGCTGCGCGAGGGAGGGACCTTCCCGGTCCTTCCCCTCCGGAACACCCTCCTCTTTCCCGAGATGATCATCCCCCTGGCGGTGGGCCGGGAGAAGTCCCTCAAGGCCGTGGAGCAGGCCACCCGGGGGGACGGCTTCCTGCTGATCCTGAGCCAGAAGGACGGCGAGGTGGAGGAGCCCACCGCCGAGGACCTCTACCGGGTGGGGGTGGTGGCCAAGATCCTGCGCCTCCAGCGGATCGCCCCCAACAACCTCTCGGTCATCGTCAGCGGGCAGGGCAAGGTCCGGGTGGAGGAGTTCACCTCCCAGGATCCCTACTTCGAGGCCCGGGTCACCCTTCTCGAGGAGCAAAAGGGCGACCCGCTGGAGACCGAGGCCCTCCAGAAGACCATTCTGGCCCAGTACGAGAAGCTCGCCAGCCTCGTTCCCAACATCCCCCAGGAGATGGTCCTCGCCCTCCAGCGGTACGACAACCCCAGCCGCCTGGTGGACACCATCACCTTCAACCTGAACGTCAACCTGGCGGAGAAGCAGGCCATCCTGGAGGAGACCTCCGTGGTCCAGCGCCTGAGGATGCTCACGGCGGTGCTGGCCCGGGAGCTCCAGGTGGTGGAGCTGGGCAGCAAGATCCAGTCGGAAGTCATCGACAAGATGAACAAGGCCCAGCGGGACTACTTCCTCAAGGAGCAGATGAAGGCCATCCAGAAGGAGCTGGGGGAGGGGGACGACCGGGCCCGGGAGGCGGAGGAACTCAAGGCCCGCATCGCCAAGGCCAAGATGCCCAAGGAGGTGGAGCAGGTGGCCCTCAAGGAGGTGGACCGCCTGGCCATGATGCACCCCTCCGCCGCCGAGTACACCGTCTCCCGGACCTACCTGGACTGGCTCATCGAACTCCCCTGGAGCAAGCGCACCCGGGACCGGCTGGACGTGAAGCGGGCCCAGCGGTGCCTCGACGAGGACCACTACGGCCTCCAAAAGGTCAAGGACCGCATCGTCGAGTACCTGGCCGTCCAGCAGCTCAAGAAGGACCTCAAGGGGCCCATCCTCTGCCTGGTGGGCCCCCCCGGCGTCGGCAAGACGAGCCTGGGCAAGTCGGTGGCCCGCTCCCTCGGCCGGAAGTTCGTGCGCATGAGCCTGGGGGGCATCCGGGACGAAGCCGAGATCCGGGGCCACCGGAGGACCTACGTGGGGGCCCTGCCGGGCAGGATCATCCAGGGCATCCGGAAGGCCGGAACCCACAACCCCGTCTTCATGCTCGACGAGCTGGACAAGGTGGGCATGGACTTCCGGGGGGACCCCACCTCCGCCCTTCTCGAGGTCCTGGACCCTGAACAGAACTTCTCCTTCTCCGACCACTACCTGGAGGTGCCCTTCGACCTCTCCAAGGTGATGTTCATCGCCACCGCCAACATCCTGGACACCATCTCCCAGCCCCTGCTGGACCGGATGGAGGTGATCCACATCCCCGGCTACACCGAGGAGGAGAAGCTCCACATCGCCAAGGACCACCTCCTGCCCCGGGTCCTTTTGAACCACGGTCTCAAGAAGAACCAACTCCGCTTCACCGACGCCGCCATCCGGCGGATCATCACCGAGTACACCCGGGAGGCGGGGGTGCGGAACCTCGAGCGGCAGATGGCCACCGTCTGCCGGAAGGTAGCCAAGGAGCGGGTCAGTGGCCGGAAGCGGGCGGTGGTGGTGAAGCCGGAGAACCTCCAGGCCTTCTTGGGGCCCCGGCAGGTCTTTCTGGAAACCCGGGAGCGGATCGACCGGCCGGGGGTGGCCACGGGCCTGGCCTGGACCCCCGTGGGCGGGGACATCCTCTTCATCGAGTCCACGGCCATGAAGGGCCGGGGCGCCCTGACCCTCACGGGCCACCTGGGGGAGGTCATGAAGGAATCGGCCATGGCCGCCCTCTCCTGGATCCGCACCCACGCGGCGACCCTGGGCATCCCGGAAGAGCGCTTTTCCAAGCAGGACCTCCACGTCCACGTTCCCCAGGGGGCCATTCCCAAGGACGGCCCCTCGGCGGGGGTGGCGCTGACCACCTCCCTCGTCTCCCTGCTCACGGGGCGGCTGGTCAGAGACGACCTGGCCATGACGGGGGAGATCACCCTCTCGGGCAAGGTCCTTCCCGTGGGCGGTATCAAGGAGAAGGTCCTGGCCGCCAAACGGGCGGGCCTCTCGGAGGTCATCCTCCCCGAGCGGAACCAGGGGGACCTGGAGGAACTCACCGCCGAGGCCAAGGCCGGCATGACCTTCCACCTGGTGAAGGAGATCCCCGAGGTACTCCAGCGGGCGCTGAAGCCCGCCCCGGAGCCTGCCCGCCGGCCTCCCCGGCGGAAGAAGGGCTAGGCGGGCTCCGCCGGCGCCGGATCCCCGCAGCCGCCGAAGGCGCTCCGGTGGGTGCCCCACCCCATGGCCGCCCTCAGGTAGTGGGGTTGCCCTTTGAAGGGCACCCGCTGGACCCTGCCCCCCTCCACCAGCCGCTCCACCACCTCCCAGGCGATTCCGGTGGGACCGAGGAGCTGGCGGAGCGCCCGCTCCGAAAAGGGCCGGAAGGCCAGGAGGCCGAGGAGCCGCTCCTGGCCGGCGCCCACGGGGGGCTCCGGGCCGGGGAGTTCGGGGAGGAGCAGGCGGACCCCCGGCAGGCGGGAGTGGAGAAACTCGAAGCACTCCAGGATGCGGACGGGGTCGGGGGGCTGGACCTCTGGGCGGCCGGCCTCCGGCGGGAAGGAGAGGTAGGAGCGGAAGGGCCTCAGGTGGGAGAGGAGCCGGGCCAGGTCCGCCAGGTGGTCGGTGTCGTCGTTGAAGCCCTTCACCAGTGTCGTCTCGGTGACGAGGGTCCCCGGGAAGGCCTTGGAAAAGGCCAGCAGGCCCCGCACCACATCGGGAAGGGAGACGTCAGGGTGGGGGCGGTTGAGGGCCAGCCAGGCCTCGTGGCGGGTGGTCTCCACCCGGAGGCTCACCCAGTCCGCCGCCAGCACCGCGCGGGAGACCTCGGGAAGGTGGAGGAGGGTGCCGTTGGTGAAGAGGGCCACCTTGGGCCCCAGGGGTCGCAAGGCCCTCAGGAGGTCTCCCAGCCGCGCGTCCAGGGTGGCCTCGCCCCGGGGCTTGAGGACCAGGGCATCCACGCCCCCCCCCCGGGATTCCAGGTCCCGGAGGCGCCGCCCCACCGCCTGGGCCAGGGCGGCAGGGTCGGTGCCGTAGTCCCGCGGCACGGGCGAGCACGGCGGCACGGCCAAGGGGCAGTGGAGGCAGGCGAGGGTACAGCGGCCGGCGGGAAGGGTCTCGATCCCTAGCACCCGTCCCAGCCTCCGGGAAGCGTACGGTCCGACGATCTCCATGACGTGCTTCTCCCCACGTCCCGGTGGATAGGGGACCCCCCACCACTAGCAAGAATCCTGCCTGAGGAATGGGAACGCACAACTCGGGCAGAGAACGTCCATATCTACCAGAGAGTCAATGTGTTAGAGGTCTTCGCCGCGGAAAGCTCCACCCAAACGGGAACGGAAGCCCCCCTGGAATGGAAATGGCGGGTAACATTTCTTCACGGAGTCGAAACACCCCTCAGTCGAATTCCTCGTCGCCGGTGGTGGACGAGATCTCGCAGTCCCGGCACAGGGGAATGCGGTCCATGTAGCCCTCGGCGTAGAGCCGCCGGATGGAGCGGGCCTTGGGGGAGTTCCAGACCGCCGCGATGGAGGATTGGGCCACGTTTCCCAGGACCACCTTGCGGGTGTAGTCGGTGCAGCAGAGGACCATGTCCCCGTTGAAGAGGATGTAGGCCTGTTTGAAGAGGCGGGTGCAGTTGGCGAAGCGCCGGAGGGGCCGGTCGCCCGGAGCGAGGCTGGCCGCCACCGCCACGTTGCCCCCCCGGTTCTCCAGGGGCGTCCACTTGCTCTCCACCCCCTTCTGCCGCCAGAAGGCCACCGCCTTCTCCGCGTCGATGAGGTTCGTCTTCACCATGGTGACGACGATCTTGAAGAGGTCCCGCCCCCCCGCCGCCTTCCAGCGGTCGATGAGGTACAGGACGTTCTCCAGGGTCTTCTCGAAGACCAGGCTTCCCCGCATCGTCGCCTCGTAGCCCTCCTTCTCCACCCCCTGGAAGGAGATGTAGAGGGCGTGGAGGGCCCGGCCCTCGATGAGCCCCTCCACCTTGTCGGGGGTGAGGCGGGAGCCGTTGGTGGTGACGACGAGCTTCCCGTCGGGGATCTTCTTTTTCAGGTAGGCCAGCCTTTCGAGGATCCGGGGGTCCAGAAAGGGCTCGTTCATGAGGTAGGGGGAGACCCGCCGTACGCCGTGGGCGGCGATCTCGTCCACGATGGCCTCGAAGAGTTCCGGGCTCATGGCCCCCTTGGGCTGGCCGTCCACCGTCAGCGGGTAGGGGCAGAAGACGCAGGCCCCGTTGCACCCCGTTTGGGTCTGGATCTGGACCGTCCGGGGAAAGGCGGGGACCCTGCGCCGCGTCGCCGATTTCCAGAGGCGGACGGGGAGGGGGTCCGAGGCGTCGGGCACGTAGTAGCGGCTTTTCAAACGGTGCAAGAGGTCCATGGCGTCTCCCGTTTTGCCAGGTTCTTCCAAACCCCCGGAGGGTGCGGTCTATGCCCGCCTCACCCGGCGGCGGCCATCTCCTCGAGAAGGGCGGCGCAGGCGGCGGCGGGGTCGGGGGCCCCGGTGATGGGGCGTCCCACCACCAAAAAGTCCGCACCCGCCTCCACCGCCCCCCGGGGGGTGGCGATGCGCTTCTGGTCCTGGGCTTCGGCCCCCGCCGGGCGGATTCCGGGGCACACGGTGAGGAAGTCCTCGCCGCAGGCCTCCTTCACGGCCCGGACCTCATGGACCGAGCAGACCACGCCGTCGAGGCCGCCGGCCTTTCCCACCCGGGCCAGCCGCAGGGCCGCCTCCCGGGGGGTCCCGCCGTAGCCCACGGCGGCGACGTCTTCGGGACCGAGGCTCGTGAGGACCGTGACCCCCACCACCAGGGGCCGGGGGATCCCGGCGGCGGCGGCCTCCTCCGCGGCCTCCCGGGCGGCCCGGCACATGGCCGCCCCCCCGGCGCAGTGGACGTTGAAGAGGGCCGCTCCCTTCCGGGCCAGGACCCGGGAAGCGGCGGCCACCGTGTTGGGAATGTCGTGGTACTTGACGTCGGCGAAGACGGGGAATCCGGCGTCCGAGAGGCGCCGAATGAGGTCCAGGCCGAAGGCCGAGAGGGCCTCCAGGCCCACCTTCATCCACACCGGCTGGTCCCTCAGGGCCTTCAGGAGCCGAAGGAGGGTCGCCTCTTCGCTCACGTCCAGCGCGACGATCAGACGGGCCGGCATCTTCTCCTCCACCCTTCCGAGCCGCCCCTCACCCGCTACACCGGATCTCGCCGGCTCCCTCCTCGCGGAGGGCACCCCGGAGGGCCTGGACGCCCGAAAATCCGTGCCTCCGGCAGTAGTCTTCGATCCCGTCCAGGATGGCGTAGGGGCAGGCCGGGTCCACGAAGAGGGCCGTTCCCACCTGGAAGGCCGCGGCCCCCGCCAGCAGGAACTCCAGGGCGTCCTCGGCGGTGGCGATGCCGCCGATGCCCACCACGGGGATCTTCACCGCCCGGGAGACCTGGTAGGCGATGCGGAGGGCCACCGGCTTGAGGGCCGGTCCCGAGAGGCCGCCCACCTTGTTGTGGATCCGGAAGGTCCGCCGCTCCACGTCGATGGCCATGGCGGGGAGGGTGTTGGTGCAGGAGAGGGCGTCGGCTCCCGCCGCCTCCGCCGCCCGGGCCACGGCCACGGGGTCGGAGACGTTGGGGCTCAGCTTCACCCACAGGGGCTTTTCGGTGGCCTTCCGGCAGGCTTCCGTCACGCGAAAGAGGACGGCGGGGTCGGTGCCGAAGTGGATGCCCCCCGCCTGGATGTTGGGGCAGGAGACGTTCATCTCCAGGGCCCCCAGGCAGGGCTCCCCGCCGAGGAGCCGGGCGGCTTCGGCGTACTCCTCCACCGTGTGGCCGTAGAAGTTGGCCACGAAGACCGTGTCCACCTTCCGGAGGAGGGGGGCCTTCTCCTTCAGAAAGGCCTCCACCCCGATGTTCTGCAGGCCGATGGCGTTGATCATCCCCCCCTTCGTCTCCCAGATGCGCGGGGGAGGGTTCCCTTCGCTGCCCGAGAGGGAGAGCCCCTTGAGGCACACCCCTCCCAGGCGGGCCAGATCCAGGAAAGGCTCCATGTCGAGGCCGTAGCCGCAGCACCCCGAGGCCAGCAGGAGGGGGTTCTGGAGGCGGACGGCCCCTACGGACACCGAAAGGTCTACGCCCAACGGACCACCTCCCCCTCGAAGACGGGGCCTTCCTCGCAGACCCGTTCCAGCACCCGCTTGCCGTTGCGCTCCACGGGGACCACGCACCCCAGGCAGACGCCGTACCCGCAGCCCATGCGGGCCTCCAGGCTGAGGTAGGAGGGGACCTTCCCGGCGCAGAGGGCCTGCACGGCCTTCAGCATCCCCTCGGGGCCGCAGGCGTAGACGCAGGCGAACTCCCCGAGGCGCCGGGCCAGGGGTTCGGTGACGAGACCCCGTTCCCCCAGGGAGCCGTCCTCGGTGCAGAGGACGGGGGCGACGCCCCCCGCCTGCAGCTCCTCCAGGGCCAGGACGTCCGCAGCGGTGCGGGCCCCCTGGAAGAAGACCAGGTCCCTCCCCCGGGCCTTCAGCGCCCCCGCGAGGTAGACGAGGGGCGGCACCCCGACCCCTCCCCCCACCAGGGCCGCCGTCCCCGGCGGCGGGTCGGGGAAGGGCCTTCCCAGGGGGCCCAGGGCCCACAGGCATTCTCCCGCCTCCAGGGCCCGCAGCCTCCGCGTCCCCTCCCCCACCTCCTTGACGAGGAAGCGCAGGAGTCCCCTCCCGGGGTCCTCCCCCAGGATGGAGAGGGGACGGTTCAGGAGGGGGTCCGCCCCCCAGTCGCCCCGGACCATGTAGAACTGCCCGGGGCTCGAGGGCGTCACCTCCCCCGAGACCGTCAGCGTGGCGTAGGGGCCCTCCACGAGGTTTTCCACCACCCGGTACTTCCGCAGGGCCATGGTCCCTCCGCCGCCAGTATACCCGAGGAAGGGACCGGCGGAGGCCTTCCCGCCCCCCGTTGCGCGGATCCTGAGGGGCGGTGCCCCCCTTTTCCGGCCTCACGCCGGCTGCTTCTGGGGGGCGGGGTGGAAGAAAGGGGCGAAGAGGCCCCGCTGGAAGGCCCGGTTGAAGGCCGAGACCACGGCGGGGTCGTAGACGACGGTCTGCAGCTCGTTGATGCGGTTCGCCGCCTGGACGGGGGTCATGGCCTTCTGGTAGGGCCGGTTGGTGGTCATGGCGTCGAAGGCGTCGGCGACGCCGATGATCCGGGCCAGGAGGGGGATGGCCTCCCCCTTGAGGCCGTCGGGGTAGCCGCCGCCGGACCACTTCTCGTGGTGGTGGCGGATGCCGGGGATGATCTCCCGCATCTGCGGAATGGAGCCCAGGATCTGGGCACCCTTGGACGGGTGGGTCTTCATGACCTCGAACTCCTCCGCCGTGAGGGCCCCGGGCTTGCGCAGGATCCGGTCCTCGATGCCGATCTTTCCCACGTCGTGAAGGAGGGAGGAGATCTCCATGATCCTCAGGGAACGCTCGTCGAGGCCGAACTCCCGCCCGACGATCATGGAGTAGGCGGAGACCCGCTCCGAGTGGCCGCGGGTGTACGGATCCTTGGCGTCCAGGGCGTTGGCGATGGCGCGGATGGAATCCATGAAGAGCTGCTGGGTCTCCTGGGCCGCCGCCTCCACCCGCTCGATGTACTCCTGGATCTCGTCGGCCATGGCGTTGAAGGCCCGGCCGAGGTCGCCGATTTCCGTGAGGCTCTTCACGTCCGCCCGCCGCTGGAAGTTCCCCCGGGCCAGGTCGCGGCTCACCTCCGCCAGCGTGGAGATGGGCCGGGTGATCAGCCGGGCGAGGTAGAGGCCCACGGCCAGGGCGCCCACGATGGAGAGGGCCACCCACCAGGTGGACTGGGTCTTGAGGCGGACGATGGGGGCGTAGTAGTTCTCCCGGTCCACCTCGGAAAAGAGGAGCCAGTCGTAGCGGGAGACGGGGGCGCAGGTGACGAGAAAGGTCCGCCGCTTGCCCTCCACCGCCTTGGTGACGTTGAAGTTCACGGGGCTCGTGGGGAGTACGCCCGTCCCCAGGATCCGCTGGACCACCGGATCCTCCGAGAGGTCCCGGTTCACGAAGGGGACGCCCCGCCGGGAATCGAAGATGAGCCGGCCCTGGGTGTCGGTGACGAAGAGGTTGAAGTCCCGGCTGTAGATCTGCAGGCTCTCCTGGACCCCTTGGAGCAGGAAAACCCCCGTGAGGGCCGCCACCGTCCGCCCGCCGGCGGAGACGGGCACCGCCAGGGCCACGGCGGGCTCGGGCAGCCCCTTCAGGGCCTCCAACTTGAGGTAGAAGACCTCCGACATCCCGCCGCGCCCCTCCCGAAGGGCCTTTTCGCTCAGCGGGGTAATGAAGGCGGCCAGCTGGGCCTCCTCGCCGGCCTGGAGGCCGCGCCAGGGGGCGGTGAAGCGTCCCCCCTCGCCGTCCTGGTAGGCGAGGAGGAGCACGTCGTCCGCCAGGAAGCGGGAGAGGACGTTCCGCTGGAGGAGGTCCTCGTACCGGTTCTTCACGTCGGAATCGTTGGCGTAGACCTCGAAGACCGCCTTGAGGTGGTTCAGGCGGTCCCGGAGGTCGTCCATGAGGGTCTGCAGGTGGGCGGCGGCGGGGACGGCGGTCTTGAGCTGGCGCTCCCGGAGGGACTCCTCGATGGTGTCCCGGGAGATGGAGATGGTCTTGTAGGAGTAGGAGACCAGGGGGAGGACCACCAGGAGGAGAAGGAGGACGGAGAGGATCCAGAAGATCCCGATGGTCCTGCGCCGCTCCTCGGGGGGCTTGCCTTCGGCCACGGCCTCCTCCTTCCCGGACATTGTACAACCACCCGGGGGGGGCATTTTCATGCACGGGAGGCGTTCCATGGGGCGCCGGGCTCCCCGTCCGGTTGACAGGCGGGGCGTTCGGGCTTCTAATCGTTTCCGCCGCCGGCAAGGGGGGGAGGCGGGACCGCGAGGTGGACGTGGAGAAGTATCCGCTCCTCAAGACCATCGAAAGCCCCGCCGACCTGCGCCGCCTGCCGGAGGCAGACCTTCCCCGCCTCTGCGCCGAGCTGCGGGCGTACCTCGTGGAGGTGGTCTCGGGAATCGGCGGCCACCTCTCCTCCAGCCTGGGGGTGGTGGAGCTCACGGTGGCCCTCCACTACGTCCTGGACACGCCCCACGACCTCCTGGTCTGGGACGTGGGCCACCAGGCCTACATCCACAAGATCCTCACCGGCCGGCGGGAGGCCTTGAAGACCATCCGGCGCAAGGGGGGCATCTCCGGATTCTTGAAGCGGGAGGAGAGCCCCTACGACGCGTACGGCGCCGGCCACGCCAGTACGGCCCTCTCGGCGGCCCTGGGCATGGCGGCCGGCCGGGACCTCAAGCGGGAGCGCCGCCGGGTGGCGGCCGTCTTCGGCGACGGGGCCTTGACCGGAGGCCTCTGCTACGAGGCCCTCAACAACGCCGGCGGCGGGGCGAGGCGCCCCCTGCTGGCCATCCTCAACGACAACCAGATGTCCATCTCCCCCAACGTGGGGGCCATCTCCCGCTATCTCAACAACTTCACCCAGACCCCCCTCTACCAGACCTTCCGGCGCCGGGTCCGGGAGGGCCTGGAGCGGATCCCGCGGTACGGCAAACCCATGACCTTCCTCGCCCGGCGGCTGGAGGAGGGGGCCCGGGGCATCCTGACCCCCGGCGCCCTCTTCGAGGCCCTGGGCTTCGATTACTTCGGTCCCGTGGACGGCCACGACGTCCTGGGCCTCGTCAAGACCCTCCGGAACCTCCGGGACCTGGACCATCCGGTCCTCCTCCACGTCCTCACGGTCAAGGGCAAGGGCTACGCGCCGGCGGAGGCCTCCCCGGAGGGATACCACGGCGTCAAGCCCTTCTGCCCCGACGAGGGGATTCAGCCCTCCCCGCCGGGCCAGCCGGCCTTCCAGGACGCCTTCGGCCAGGTCCTCCTCCAGGCCGGCCGCCGGGACCCCCGGGTGGTGGGTATCACCGCCGCCATGCCCACGGGGACGGGGATCGTCCCCTTCGCCGAGGCCTTCCCCGAGCGCTTCTTCGACGTGGGCATCGCCGAGGAGCACGCCGTCGTTTTCGCCTCGGGCCTCTGCACCCAGGGGCTGAGGCCCGTCTGCGCCATTTACTCCACCTTTCTGCAGCGGGCCTACGATCCGGTGGTCCACGACGCGGCCCTCCAGCACCTCCCGGTGGTCTTCTGCCTGGACCGGGCGGGGCTGGCGGGGGAGGACGGCCCCACCCACCACGGGACCTTCGACCTCTGCTACCTCCGCCACGTCCCCGGCCTCACGCTGGCGGCGCCCCGGGACGGAAACGCCCTCCGCGACCTGCTGGCCACGGCCCTCCAGCACGAGGGGGGGCCCTTCGTCCTCCGGTACCCCAAGGCCTCCGCCCTCCCCTTCGACCCCGAAGGCGAGCCCCACCCCGTCCCCTTGGGGAGCTGGGAGGTGCTCCGCCCCGGAGGCCACGCCCTCCTGCTGGCGGTGGGCCCCCTGGTCTACGAGGCGTTGAAGGCCGCCGAGGCCCTCGCCCGGGACGGGGTGGAGGCGGAGGTGGTGGACGCCCGGTTCGTCAAGCCGCTGGACGAGGCCTACCTCCGAGACCGCCTCCCGGGAGTCCCCCTTGCCGTCACCGTGGAGGAGGGCGCCGTTCTGGGGGGCTTCGGAAGCGCCGTCCTCGAATGGAAGGAAGAGGCCGGGATCGCCACCCCGGTGGTTCGGCTGGGCATCCCCGACCGCTTCATCCCCCACGGCCCCCGGGGAGAGCTCCTCCGGGAGCTGGGCCTCGACGCCCCGGGGATCGAGGGCGCCGTCCGGAGGGCCCTCTCCTCCACCCTCGTGAAGGCACGGAGCGGCCGGAAGACGTGAGGAACGGCGCACCTTGGCGTCCGAACGGCGGCGTGGTAGGATGGGTACCGCCACAATCGGACCACCACGAATGAGAAGCCTTTGCCGCGGGGGCTGGCGCCCCCGCGGGCCGAGGGCTGGAGAAGGAGTAGAGGAGGAACCATGCGCGTAACCTTCGGAACGGACGCACCGGCCACCTTCCCGGGCGAGGCTCTCGCCCTGGGGGTCTTCGACGACCTCGACTTCCACGGTCTTCCCGCGGCCAATACCTTGAAGGAGGCCGCCGGGGCCCTCACGTTCAAGGGGGGGGAAGGGGAGGCCTTCTTCGCCTTCGACCGGGGGGGACGCCCGCCCAAGCACCTGCTGGTCGTGGGCCTGGGAAAGCGGGGGGAGTACGGCCCTTCGGCCCTCCGGGCGGCGGCGGTCCTGGCCGTGCGGCGCCTGAGGGACCGCCGGGTCCGGAGCGCCGGTTTTGTCTTTCCCGAGGAGGAGGGGCGCCTGAAGGACGCCGCCCTCTTCGCCCGGACGCTGGCGGAGGGCCTCCTGCTCGGGAACACGCGCTTCACCGAGTTCCTGTCGGAGGAAGACCGGCGGCCCGTCCTGCTGGACCGGGCGGTGATCCTGGTGGCCCAGAAGAAGGCCGCCTTCGCCGAAGGGCTTCGGGTGGGCTCCGCCGTGGCGGAGGGGGTGCTCCTGGCCCGGCGGCTGGTGAACCTCCCCGCCAACGTCCTCACCCCCGCCCGGATGGCCGAAGAGGCCCGGCGGGTGGCGGAGGCCGGCGGGTTCTCCCTCAAGGTCCTCGACCGCAAGGCCTGCGAGAAGATGGGCATGGGGGCCTACCTCGCCGTGGCCCGCGGCTCCCGCAACGAACCCCGTTTCCTCCACTTCACCTACCGGCCCAAGGGGGCCAAGACGGCGCTGGGCCTGGTGGGGAAGGGCCTCACCTTCGACTCCGGGGGCCTCTCCCTCAAGCCCGCCGACGGGATGGGCGCCATGAAGAGCGACATGGCCGGCGCCGCCGCCGTCCTCGGGGCCCTGCAGACGGTGGCCCTCCTCAAGCCCCCGGTGGCGGTGGAGGCGGTCATGGCCCTCTGCGAGAACATGCCCGGCGGCGACGCCTACCGGCCGGGGGACATCCTCACGAGCCTCAGCGGGAAGACCATCGAGGTCCTCAATACCGACGCCGAGGGGCGCCTCACCCTGGCCGACGCCCTGACCTACGTCCAGCGCCAGAAGGTGGACGCCGTGGTGGACCTGGCCACCCTCACGGGGGCCTGCGTCGTGGCGCTGGGACCCGATTTCACCGGCGCCATGGGCAACGACCAGCCCCTCCTGGACGAGGTGCTGGCCGCCGCCCGGGACTCGGGTGACGAGATCTGGCCCCTCCCCCTCCCCAAGGCCTACAACAAGTTCATCCAGAGCAAGGTGGCGGACGTGGCCAACATCTCCAGGGTCCGGTGGGGGGGCGCCCTCACCGCCGGCCTCTTCCTGCAGAAGTTCATCGAGGAGAAGACCCCCTGGGTCCACCTGGACATCGCCGGCCCGGCCCTCCGGGACGAGGATGGCGCCGACGCCAACGCGGCGGAGGGTTCCGGCGTGGGCGTCCGGACGCTGGTGAACCTCCTCCTCCGCCGCGCGGCGGACTAGGTGTCCCCCGTGCCCCACCAAGAACACCGGCACGGCGCCCCCCGCCGCCTCGCCTTCGCCGTCCTCACGGCCAGCGACAGCCGGGATGCCGCCTCCGACGGAACCGGGAGGGCCCTCCGGGAGGCCCTGGCCGCCGCGGGCCACGAGGTGGTACGGTACGCCGTCGTTCCCGACGACCGGGGGGCCCTCGCCGAAGCCGTGGAAGGGTGGCTCCAGGACCCCGCCGTCCAGGTGGTCCTGGTGAACGGCGGCACCGGCGCCGCTCCCCGGGACGTGACGCCGGAGGCCCTCCGGCCCCTCCTGGAGAAGGAACTCCCGGGCTTCGGGGAGCTCTTCCGCCGCCTCTCCTTCGACCAGATCGGCTCCGCGGCCTTCCTCTCCCGAGCCTTCGGCGGCGTCGCCCGGGGGGGGAAGCTCCTCTTCGCCCTCCCCGGATCCACCGCGGGGGCGCTCCTGGCCCTTCAGGCGCTGATCCTCCCAGAGGCGGGCCACCTCTGGGTGACGATCCACCCCGAGGACCGGCGGCCGGAGGCCTGATCCGTGGCGGTCCTCCCGTGGGTCCTCTGGGGTGCCGTGGTCTTCTGGGCCCTGGCGGTGCTGAACGCCCTCCTCAACACCCTCCTCATCCCCCGCCTGCCCCGCCAAGGGCCGGAAGGGGCCGGCCTTCCCTCCCTCACCGTCGTCATTCCCGCCCGCAACGAGGAGGGGGCCATCGCCCGGACGGTGGAGGCCTTCTGCACCCAGGACTACCCCGGCCTCTCCGTCGTGGTGGTGGACGACGGGTCCACCGACGGGACCCCAGAGATCCTCGCCGGGCTGGCCGCCCGCTTTCCCAACCTCACCGTGGTCCGCGGGGAGGAGCCCCCGCCGGGCTGGCTGGGGAAGCCCCACGCCCAGTTCCTAGGCCTTTCCCGCGCTCGTTCCCAATGGATCCTCTTCGCCGACGCCGACGTCCGGTACGGCCCGGGGGTGCTCCGCCGGGCGGTGGGGGAGGCCCTCCGGCGCCGCCTGGACTTCCTGCTGATCCTCTCCAGGCTGGAGGCGCGGGGGCTGGAGCACGTGCTCATGGCCAACCTCGACGCCTTCACCTTCTACGTGGCCCCGGTCTTCCTCGCCAACGTGCAGGCCCTTCGGGGCTTCGCCTTCGGGGCCGGGTCCGGAAACCTCGTCCGGCTGGAGTCCCTCCGGAAGGCCGGCGGGCTGGAGGCCATCCGGTCGGAGGTGGTGGACGACGTGGCCATGGGGAAGGCCGTCAAGGCCTCCGGCGCCCGGTGGGGCTTCCTCACCGCCTTCGGCGACGTGCGGGTGCGGATGTACGACGGCCTCGCCTCCGCCATGGAGGGATTCACCAAGAATTTCTTCGCCTTCTTCAACTACCGCCCCCTTTGGGCCGCCTTCCTCATGGCGGGGGACCTGGGCGTCCACACCCTCCCCCCCCTGGTCTTCCTCCTCGGCCTCCTCCTCCCCCTTCCGGAACCGGCGTTCCTCCCCGCCACCCTGGGAACCGCAGCGGGCCTCGCCCTCAACGGAGCCCTCTGCCTCTGGGCCCGCAAACCCCTCTGGACCGCCCCCCTCTACCCCCTTCGCCCCCTCCTCTGGACCCTCGTCCTCCTCCGCTCCGCCCGCCGCTACTACCGGCAGGGCGTCGTGTGGCGGGGAAGGCGGTACGGGAGGAAGCCGCCCCGGTAGCCGCCGGCGCCGCCACCCGCGAGGGGCGAAAGCCCATCGGCCGCGGCGAAGGAGGGCCGCCGCGGGGCCCCCCGGCGGAAGGCCCCGCCCCGCCCTTTTGCCTGCCGCGGCTTTCCTCTAGAATAAACAAAGGTTCGGTCCTGTTGGACAGGGAGGCCCCCGGCCGACCCGCGGGGGCCGACCAACGGAGAAGGAGGCGCCGTGTCCACCGACAAGTCCCCCCTTCGCCTGGGCTCCCCGGCGGCCCTGGCGAACCCGGCCCTGCTGGAAGCGCTGTACGAACGCTACCAGCAGGACCCCCAAAGCCTGGACGAGAGCTGGCGGAGCTTCTTTCAGGGCTTCGAGATGGCCTCCTGCCCCCGCTCCTGCGTGGCGGCGGACCGCGCCCGGGCCCAGTCCCAGGTGGCCAGCCTCATCTTCGCCTACCGGAGCCGGGGCCACATCCTGGCCCAGGTGGACCCCTTGGGGAACAACCTCCAGGAGCACCCGGACCTCTCCCTGGAGGCCTTCGGCTTCACCGAAGCGGACCTGGACCGGGTCTTCGACACCGGCCACCTGGGGGGACCCCAGCGTGCCACCCTCCGGGAGATCCTGGCCATCCTCCGAGAGACCTACTGCGGCTCCATCGGCGTCGAGTACTTGCACATCCAGGACGTGAAGGCGCGGCGCTGGCTCCAGGCCCGCATGGAGCCGGTGCGCAACCACCCCGATTTCCCGCCGGAGAAGCGCCGGGAGATCCTGGAGCGCCTCACCGACGCCGAGCTCTTCGAGACCTTCCTCCAACGGCGCTACCCCGGCCAGAAGCGCTTCTCCCTGGAGGGGGCCGAGAGCCTCATCCCCGCCATCCACGCCGTGGTGGAGCGGGCTCCCGACCTGGGCATCGAGGAGGTGGTCATGGGGATGGCCCACCGGGGCCGCCTCAACGTGCTCGCCAACATCCTGGACAAGTCCTACGCCATGATCTTCTCCGAGTTCGAGGACATCGCCCTCAAGGACACCTACGGGGGGGACGGGGACGTCAAGTACCACCGGGGCTACTCCTCCACCCACGTCAACGCCTCGGGAAAGCCGCTCCACATCAGCCTCACCAGCAACCCCAGCCACCTGGAGGCGGTGGACCCGGTGGTCCTGGGGAGGGCCCGGGCCAAACAGCGCCGCCGCAACGACACCGAGAGGCGGCGCAAGGTCCTGCCGCTCCTGATCCACGGGGACGCCGCCTTCGCCGGGCAGGGGCTGGTGGCGGAAACGCTCAACCTCTCGGGGCTGGAGGGGTACACCACCGGCGGGACCCTCCACATCATCGTGAACAACCAGATCGGTTTCACCACCCTCCCCTCCGAGGGCCGTTCGACCATGTACGCCTCGGACGTGGCCAAGATGATCGAGGCCCCCATCTTCCACGTGAACGGCGACGACCCCGAGGCGGTGGTCTTCGTGGCCGAGCTGGCCCTGGAGTACCGCCAGACCTTCGGCCGGGACGCCGTCGTGGACCTGGTCTGCTACCGCCGCCACGGCCACAACGAGGGCGACGAGCCGGCCTTCACCCAGCCCCTCCTCTACCGGAAGATCAAGGACCGGCCGTCGGTGCGGCGGCTGTACACCGCGCGGCTCCTGGAGTGCTGCGGCCTCACCGAGGAGGAGGCCGCACGGCTCGCCGCCGACTTCCAGCGACGCCTCACCGAGGCCTACGAGGCGGTGAAGCAGGGCCCTCCGGAGGTGGAGCGCCACGCCTTCCAGGACCGCTGGGCGGGCCTCGACGCCCCGTACTCCCACGCCCCGGCGGAGACGGGGGTCTCCCACGGCGTCCTTCTCGACGTCGCCCGGGCCCTCACCACCGTCCCCGAGGGTTTCGCCCTGAACCCCAAGGTGGCCCGGCGCCTGCCGGAGACCTTCCGGGCGGTCCAGGAGAAGGGGACCGTGGACTGGGCCACCGCCGAACTGCTGGCCTTCGGAAGCCTCCTCCACGAGGGGATCCCCGTGCGCCTCTCCGGCCAGGACAGCGCCCGGGGAACCTTCAGCCAGCGCCACGCCCTCTGGCAGGACATGAACACCGGGGAGAAGTACGTTCCGCTGAAGCACATCCACGACGGCCAGGCCCGCTTCTGCGTCTACAACAGCCTCCTCTCGGAGGCCGCGGTCCTGGGCTTCGACTACGGCTACTCCCTCGACGAGCCCAACATGCTGGTCCTCTGGGAGGCCCAGTTCGGCGACTTCGCCAACGGGGCCCAGGTGATCATCGACCAGTTCATCGCCTCCTCCCTCTCCAAGTGGCAGCGGGCCTCCGGCATCGTCCTGCTCCTGCCCCACGGGTACGAGGGCCAGGGCCCCGAACACTCCAGCGCCCACCTGGAGCGGTACCTCCAGCTCTGCGCCGAGGACAACCTGCAGGTGGTCAACCTCACCACCCCCGCCCAGTACTTCCACGCCCTGAGGCGCCAGCTGAAGCGGAACTTCCGGCGGCCCCTCATCGTCATGGCCCCCAAGAGCCTCCTCCGGAACGCTCTTTGCGTCTCCCCCGTCTCGGAGCTGATCTCCGGCCGCTTTCGGGAGGTCCTCCCCGACCCCGAGCCGCCCCAACATGTTGACCGCCTGGTCCTCTGCAGCGGAAAGGTCTTCTACGACCTTTTGGAGGCCCGGCGGAAGGCCGGTGTCACCGGCGCCTACCTGCTCCGGCTGGAGCAGTTCTACCCCTTCCCCGAGGAGGCCCTGCGGAAGGTCGCCGAGGGTCTCGGCGGGGGTGGACCGGTGGTCTGGTGCCAGGAGGAGTCGAAGAACCGGGGGGGCTGGTCCTTCCTCCATCCCCGCCTCCTCGACCTCTTCCCCGGCCGGGAGATCCTCTACGCCGGGCGCAAGGCCAGCGCCAGCCCCGCCGTGGGGTCCATGAAGGTCCACCTGATGGAACAGGAGGCGCTCGTCCGGGCCGCCCTGGCCCTGGAGGCGTAGGCCATGGCCGCGGCCTTTCCCCCTTTCGGCGGCCCTCGGTGCTACCGGGTGTCCTGCCCGCCGTCCAGGAGGTTCTTCCATGCGGATTGAGGTCATCGTTCCCCAAGTCGGCGAATCCATCAGCGAGGGGCTCCTGGCCGAGTGGCTCCAGCCCGACGGGTCCGTGGTGCGGCCCGAGGACCCCCTCTTCGTCCTGGAGACCGACAAGGTCACCCTCACCGTCGCCGCCGAGCACGGCGGCCGGCTCAAGATCCTCGTGGCCGCCGGCTCCACGGTGAAGATCGGCCAGGCGGTGGCCGAGGTGGAAACGGAAGCCGCCGCCTCGCCGGAGCCCGCCCCCGACCGGGCCCCCGCCCCGCCCCCCGCTCCCCCGGCCGTTCCCCAGACCGCCGGGCCTCCC
>JBMFRA010000028.1:0-24410 GCA_049968315.1 Acidobacteriota bacterium | reverse complement strand
GAAATCGCCAAGCATCTTGGCGTCCACTACGCCACCGCTGGCAGGCTTCTTAAACGGACGATGAACGGTGCGAAATGAGAATGCTAGAAAGCAAGATGTGACCCCATGCTTTACAGAAACCTCTTTCCCCTCCGCGCCCTCCGCGCCTCAGCGGTGAGATCCCCGCCTCCTCCCCTTCCTCCCGCCCTCCCTGTGCAAAAGGGCTTTCCTCCGCGCCTCTGTGCCTCTGGGGAAAAGAAAAGGGGCGGGGCCGGAGCCCCGCCCGGACAGAGAAGGAGAGGGAGGAATGATCAGCGGCGGCGGTGGCCCGAGGACGGCCGGGGAGGGGGAGAGGGGACCTCCACCCCCGCCGAGGGGCGGCTCGGGATGTACCGGGGCGCCGGCTCGGAGGAGCGGCCCTCGGCACGGCCCCGGGGTTCGCGGGAGGAGCGGCCTGCGGAGGGGGCGCTCCGCTCCTCGGAAGGTGCCGACTCGGGGGGGGCCTGCCGGCTCCAGGAGGAGCGGCCGCTCCGGCCGGGGGACTCCCCCTGCGGAGGCGAAGGAGCAGGGTTGGCCCGCCCTTCCCTCCGGGTGGGACCTTCGTCGGCCGGTGGAAGCGGCGGGGGGCTTGCGGGGGTACGGCTGCCGCCCAGCGACGGCGAGGAGTCGGGCGGCAGGGGTTGCCGCTGCCGCGGGGTGCCCCCCTCTTCCCGCCCCGGGTCCGGCGTCCCCTGGGGCTCGATCCAGCCCGAGCGGGGGCCGGTCCCGGGGGTGGTGGTGCCCCGCCCCCCCCGGGAACGAACCGTATCGTCGGTCACCACGATGCCTCCCGTGGTGGTGCCGCGGCGGGTGGGGCGGCTCCCCGAACCCTGGGGAGGCTCGGCGGGGCCCGTCCAGCGGTCCCGCCCCCCCGAACCGGGCAGGAGGTCCGACGAGCCGCGGCGGGAGGGCGGCGCCGGAAGGGGATCGAGGAGCCGGTCCCGGAGCTCGGCCCGGCTGATCCGCCCGTCGGCCAGGTCCCGCACCCGCCCCGGCGGGAGGTTCACGGGGGAGACCACCGGGCCCGCAACGCGGGGGCCTCCGTTGACGAGGACCGTTCCGCCGATGCCCTGGGCCCTGGGGTAGATGGGGCGAGGGGGCGGCGGCGTGCGGTGGTGGACGATGACCCGGGGGATGTAAGGGTCGTAGAGGTGCAGCACCGGAACGCTGTACCAGCCGCACGGGCCCCAGTAGGGCAGGCCGTCCCACCCCAGGGGGCACCAGCCCAGCCAGCCGTCGTCACCCCAGTACCAGGCCACCCAGGCGGGTGCGAAGACCGGCAGGGGGATCCACCCCCAGCCGACACCGGCGACGAAGGTCCACCGGCCGTAGTGGAAGGGAACCCACCCCCACGCTTCGAAAGGGATCCACGTCATGCCCCAGGGCCCCCACCACCAGCGGCCGGCCATGTAGGGGCTCCATTCGGCCTCCAGGACCGACGGCCGCCAGACGTAGCCGTACTCCGCGGTGTACATCCAGGTCCCGTAGGTGTCAAAGTCGGGGGCGTACCCCCGGAGGTTCTCCGGGAGGTAACGCTGGGAAGGGCCGCGGGTCCGGCGGGGGAGCTGGTCGTCGGCGAAGTCCAGGAGACCCCGGTAGGAGGCCGCCTCGGCGGCCACCGGCCGGATGGGAGGGTACCCGTAGTCGGCGTAGGTCATCTCCCCCGGCCCCAGCGTCACGGCGCCGCCGGCGGTGGCCACCTGGCAGGCCCCCTCCAGGGCGGTGACGCGGCTGCGGTCCACCGTCTCCACCTCCACCAGGAACCGTCCTCCCCGGGCGGGCGAAACGGTGGCGGAGGGGCTCTCGATTACGGTGGCCACCATGGCGGGGTCCCAGACCCTGAAGTCCAGGAGGACCGTGCCCTTCCAGAGGCGGACCTTCAGCCGGGGGCCGCCGGAGGCCTCCTGGGGGAGGGTCGCCACGTCCAGCCGGGTGCTGCCGTCCATCCAGAGGGTATTTCCGTCGGAGAGGAGAAGCCCCAGCCGCCCGCCGGGTTCGGTCCAGACGGTGTCGCCTTCGAAGACCGGAAGGTTCACCGTGAGGCTTTGGGCTTCCTCGCCTGCCGCCTGGCCCTGCACCCGCGCCCCGCCCTGGACCGCCCGCACGACGGCGTGGCGCTCGGCGGGAGCCTGGGCCCGGGGCCAAAGGCAAAGGCCGGTCAAGAGGGCCGCCGTTCCGAGGATCCGAAGCGTCTTCATGGCACGCCTCCCGCCCCGGGGCTTTGCAAGGAGAATGCCACCCCCGGCCCCGCGGAAAGTCCCCGTGGAGGCCGGGATAGGATGGGGGAGACCGTCCTCCCTCCCGGTTCCGTCCGGCCGGCCGGACAGATGTCGGAAACGCCTTCGGCCTCCCCGGAGGGAGGCCGAATGGGATTTCCCCAAGGGAAGCCTCTAAGGAAGCTTCTCAGGTGCCGGGGCCTTCCCCGCTGGGGGCGGCCCGCTCCTGCACCACGACCGGCGTGGCGTTGATCTGCTGCTGCAGCGAATCGATCTGGCCGCCGAGGTCCGAGATCTGGCGCTGGACGTCGTTGAGCCGATTCTGCGTCGCGTCGATGGCCTTCTGGTAGGCCTCCTGTTCCGACTGCTGGACGCTGAAGTTGTAGCGGTCGCGAAGGGTGGAGAGCTGGCCCTGGAGATCGTTCTGTTGCTGGTAGAGGAGGGTTCTCTGCTCGATGAGTCCGCTGAGTTGGCTCCGCATGCCCGAGACGTCGGGGGCCGGCGCGGAGGGGAGACCCGGGCTCGAAGGGGCGGTGGCGGGCTCCTCGGCCCCTTGGGGGGGCGGGAGGAGTTCCCCTTCGTTGGCCAGGCGTGCCCGCTGGCGGATGAGCTCGAGCTGTTGCTGGTCGATGAAGACCTTGGGGGCCTTCGGCGCCGGCGTGGCCGTCTCCTCCAGCCCTTCCAGGAGGAACCCCTTCACCGGGGCCTGGGCGACGGCGTTCACCCGCTCGCTCTTCTCGAAATCGATCCGGTCCGCGGGGAGGTAGAGGTACAGCCCGTTTTTCTGGAAGTAGGCGAATCCGGCGTTCACGACGGGTTTCTCGTCGGCCTTGATGACCTTGCCGTCCTTGAGGTGGATGGAATAGGAAGCGGACACGGCCAGGCCAGCGGCCGCCAGGAAGAATGCGAGGAGGAACGTGCGCTTCATGGATCGACCCCCTTTCTTCACTCTCAAGTGTAAGTTTCTCCGGCCAAAAGGTCAACCCCTCCTCCGAAGGCCGGTTGGGAAGGGCTTGGAAAAGGAAGGCCGGCGAAGGGTGGTATTACTTTATTTTTCAAAGCACTTTCCCCTATCGCCCGCGCCGGGCCGGGGCCCAAGACCTTGCCCAGCCTTCTCTTGGACACCGGTGTTCCTTGCTCTTTCCGCCGCGGGACGGGGGCTCTGAGACCTGTTTGACACACAAGGCCCCCCTTGCTACGCTGGGGACGTTTCCGCCGGGGGAACCCCCGCGGCCGGGGAAGGCCAGCGGCGTCCCGGGAGGGGCCGTGTCCGAACTGACCAGGAAGGCCTGGAAGGCCTATTTCCGGGGCAACTACCTCCAGGCCGGGGACTTCTACAAGGCGGCGGGAGAGCTGGAGAAGGCCTCCCGCATGTACCTGAAGGGGGGCGACCTCCGGGCCGCTGCCGAAGTGGAGGAGACCCTGGGCCGGGTCACCCAGGCGGTGGAGTACCTCCTCCGCGCCGGAGATCCCAACTCGGCGGCCCTCCTGCTGGGCCGCCACGGCCACTATACCCGGGCGGCCCAGGTCTACGCCGAGGCCGGCAACAAGGTCCAAGCGGCGGCCATGGCCCTCAAGGGGGGCAACCAGGCCCTGGCCTCCCAGCTCCTGGAACAGGCGGGGCGGTACATGGAGGCCGGGCGGCTGGCCTTCCAGTCGGGGAACGTGGGCCGGGCCCTGCTGCTCTTCGAGAAGGTCCTCAAACAGCTTCCCGACTCCGACTCCCTGACCCCCTCCGAAGCGCTCCAGCAGCGGGAACAGCTCATGGAGGTGGCCCGGTACTTCGAGGAGGGGGAGGCCTACGACCGGGCGGCGGAGATCCACGAACGGCTGAACGACCTCCTGGGTGCGGCCCAGTGCTACGAGGCGGCCAAACAGTACGAGAAGGCGGCGGAGTACTACCGGCGCGTGGGGGCCCTCGACCGTCTGGGGGCCCTGGGCCAGAAGGGCGCCGGAGCCCCCCTGGCCGTACAGGCCGAAGCCCTGGCCGCGAGGGGTGATGCGGAAGAGGCCGCCCGCCTCTTCGCCGAGGCGGGGCTCAAGGACCGGGCCGCCGCCCTCTACGAGGAGTGCGGGCACCTGGCCGCCGCCGCCGAGCTCCGCCGGGAGCTGGGGGACTTCGAGATGGCCGGGAACCTCTTCTACCGAAGCCAGGCCTTCCTCCCGGCCGCCCAGTGTTACGAGCAGGCCCACCTCTTCACCATGGCCGAACAGTGTTACCTCAAGGCGGGGGACAACTCCCGGGCCGCCCGGATGGCCTTCGAAGCCGGCCACTGGGAGCGGGCCGTCGCCCTGGCCTCGGAAGAGGAGGACCGCCGGGCCTTCCTGGAGCGGATCCAGGCCTTTCCCGACAACCCCCCCGAGCGGGTCCGCCTCTCCCTCCTCAAGACGCGGCTCTTCCTGGACCTGGGGGAGCCCTCGGTGGCCGCCGCCTGCCTGGAGGGGGTCTCCCCCGGAAGCCTCGACGAGGAGGCCTGGTACCACTACCTCACGGGCCGGGTCCGGGAGGCCCTGGGGAACGCCCCTGGGGCGGAAGAGGCCTACAAGAAGGCCCTGGCGGTGAACGTCTCCTTCGAGGATGCGAAGAAACGGCTGGAGGCGGTGAAGCAGTGGAGCGCCAGGCCGGCCCGCCAGCGGGACCGCTACGGAGAGGTGGGGCCGGCCTGGGCGGACTCCCTCGGGCCCTGGGTCCGGGCGGAGGACACCCTGCTGAGAACCCCCGTTCTCCTGCACCGGATCGCCGATTCCCGGGGCCTCTCCCCCGGCCTCTTCGAGCCGGAGCACCTGGAGCGCCTTCTCTCCCTCCGGCATCCCAGTATCCTGGGGTTGCGGGACGCCATCCCCACCGCCGGCGGCCCGGAGTTCGTGTACGAGGACTTCGGCGGCCGGCCCCTCACCGAGTGGGTGGCCGAGGGCTACCGCCCCTCGGGCCACGCGGCCCTGGAGAAGCTCCGGCCAATCCTGGAGGCCTTGGCCGAGGCCCACCGGCGAGGGCTTCCCCACAACCGCCTCGGGGCCGAGCACGTCCTCATGGACCGGGAAGGCCGGGTACGCCTCCACGGCTTCGGCCTCTTCCCTCCCCAACCCCGGCGAAGCCCCGCCGACACCGGCGCCCCCTCCGTCGAACCGGCGGAGTTCCAAACCGACCCCGGCCCCGACCTCCGTGCCGCCGCCGGCCTGGTGGCGGGCCTCCTCCTGGGAAGCTTCGATGCGCCCTTCCTCCCCGGCGCGCCCTTTCCTCCCCCGGAGCTCGACATTTCCGCCCCCGCCGGGGAGTTCCTCGCCCGGCTGGCGGGCCGGGACCCCGACCGCGCCTACAAGACCATCGAGGAGGCCCTCCACGACCTGGCCGCCCAGGAGCTTCACCCCGGGGTCCTGGTGGCCGGGCGGTACGAGATCCTGGAGGAATTGGGAAGGGGCGGAATGGGCCAGGTCTTTCGGGTGCGGGACCGGGAGCTGGGGGAGGAGGTGGCCCTCAAGACCCTGAGGCGCCGGCCGGAGATGACCGAGGAGGCCCGGGCCCGCTTCCTCCGCGAGATCAAACTCAGCCGCCGCATCACCCACCCCAACGTGGTGCGGGTGTACGACTTCGGCGTCTGGCGGGACACCCTCTTCCTCACCATGGAGTTCATCCCCGGCAAGACCTTGAGCCAGTGGGTCCGGGAAGGCAGCCACCTGAAGGCCAACCTGCGGCAGAAGGTGGAGATCCTGAGGGGCATCGCCGCCGGACTCCACGAGGCCCACAAGGCGGGCGTCATCCACCGGGACCTGAAACCGCAGAACGTCATCCTGACCCCCTCCGGCATCCCCAAGATCCTCGACTTCGGCATCGCCCACGCCAACCTGGAGGAGAGCGGGGAGCTGACCCAGGAAGGGCACTTCGTGGGTTCCCCCAAGTACGTCTCTCCCGAACAGATCCAGGGCCTTCCCCTGGACCCCCGGTCGGACATCTACGCCCTGGGGCTCCTGGCCTACTTCCTCCTCACCGGCCAGGACGCCTTCACCGGGGACAAGTCGGGGTTGATCCTCCTCAAGCAACTCCGGGAGATGCCGCCGCCGCCCTCCCGTTTTCATCGCCTCCCTCCCACGCTGGAACGTCTCGTCATGGCCTGCCTCGCCAAGAAGCCGGAGGAGCGCCCCGCCAGCATGGAGGAGGTCTCCCGTCTCCTCAAGGAGATCGCATGAGCCGCACCTACGTGCTGGACACCAACGTCCTCCTCCACGATCCCCACAGCATCTTCCGCTTTGAGGAGCACACGGTGGTCATCCCCGTCTGGGTCATCGAGGAGATCGACCGCTTCAAGCGGGACGTCACGGAGATCGGCCGGAGCGCCCGGGAGGTCTCCCGGACCCTCGACGACCTCCGGAGGTACGGCCCCCTCTCCGAAGGGGTTCCCCTGCCCGACGGCGGGACCCTCCAGGTGGCCATCGAGAGGCTGGAGAAGAGCAACCTTCCCCCCACCATCCGGGAGGGGAGCGCCGACAACCTGATCCTCGGCGTGGCCCTGGCCCTCAAGAGGAAGGGCCTCGATGCCGTGCTGGTCACCAAGGACACCAACCTCCGGATCAAAGCCGACGCCTTCGGCCTGCCGGCGGAAGACTACGAGACGGGAAAGGTCCAGATTGACGAACTCTACCCCGGCTGGCGCTCCCTCACCGTGCCCCGGAGGGTCCTGGACGGGCTCTTCCAGAAGAAGCGGATTCCGCTGGAGGTGGAGGTCTACCCCAACGAAATGGTCCTCCTGGTGGACGAGGAGAACCCCAGCCACACGGCCCTGGCCCGACAGGACCCCCAGGACCGCTCCCTCCACCCCATCGACGAGGTCAAGCCCCTCTGGGGCATCACCCCCCGGAACCGGGAACAGCGCTTCGCCCTGGACCTTCTCCTGAACGACAACGTGCCCCTGGTGACCCTGGTGGGGAAGGCCGGGACCGGCAAGACCCTGCTGGCGCTGGCGGCGGGCCTCCACAAGGTGGCCGACCAGCAGGAGTACCAGCGCCTGCTGGTCACGAGGCCCATCTTTCCCATGGGCCGGGACATCGGGTACCTTCCCGGGGAGCTGGAGGAGAAGCTCAAGCCCTGGATGCAGCCGATCTTCGACAACCTGGAGCTCCTCTTGAACCTCTCCTACAGCAACCGGGGCCACGACGCCTACCGGGAGCTGGTGGACCAGCGGGTCCTGCAGATCGAGGCGCTGACGTACATCCGGGGCCGCTCCATCCCCAACCAGTTCCTGGTGGTGGACGAGGCGCAGAACCTGACCCCCCACGAGGTGAAGACCATCATCACGCGGGCCGGAGAGAACACCAAGATCGTCCTCACGGGCGACCCCTACCAGATCGACAACCCGTACATCGACTCCTCCTCCAACGGGTTGACCTACGTGGTGGAGCGGTTCAAGGCCCAAAAGGAAGCGGGACACATCACCTTGACCCGGGGGGAACGGTCCCCCCTGGCGGAGACCGCCGCCAACGTGCTCTAGGGACCCCCGCGGTCCCCAGGGAGGAGGGCGAGATGGACCTCGGAAAGAGGGTCCCCGCACCACGGAGGGGAGGGCGGCGCCTCCCCCTGGCGGGCCTTCTCCTGCTCCTGGCCTTCTCCTCCTTCGCCGCCGGCCCCCTGGTCCGGGGCCTCAAGTGGCGCTTCGAGAACAACCGGGTCGTCGTCTCCTTCGCCGTCGCCGACGCCCTGGAGCGGGAGGACGTCCGCCAGGCCATTCTCTCCACCACCCCCGTCACCTTCACCTTCCAGGCGGAGATCGCCAAGGGGCGCACCCTCTGGAGAGACCGGGTGGTGGCCTCCCGGAAGGTGCTCCACACGGTGCAGTACGACAACCTGACCCGGCAATTCACGGTGACCACGGCGGAGGAGGGGGTCCCCACGGACCAGCGGGTGCTGGCCTCCTGGGAGGAAATGGCCGACTACATGGGGGAGGTGCGGGACCTGGCCCTCGCCTCGGTGGCGGACCTGAAACCCTCGGAGGGCGGGTACACCCTCCGGGTGAAGGTCCGCGTGTATTCGGATTTCGTCCTCTGGATCATCCCCTCCAGCGTGGAGACCCCCTGGGTCTCCACCAACCTGCCCACGCCATGAGGTACCGCCTCACCCCCCGCCAGTTCACCGTTCTCGTGGCGCTCCTGGGCCTCCTGCTGGTGGGCTTCTACCTCTGGATCCTCCTGAGGCGTTCCGACACCGCCGGCCTCGCCTCGTCGGCGGGGCCGTTCCTCACGGGCCTGGCCCTCCTGAACCTCCTGCTCATGGCCGTCCTCCTCTTCGTCCTCTTCCGGGAGCTGGTGAAGGGGTACCTCTCCTGGAGGCGCCAGCGGGAGGGGGCGCGGTTCCGCACCCGCCTGCTCACGGCCTTCGTGCTGTTGGGGCTCGTCCCTTCGGTCCTTCTCTTCGTCAGCGGCATCCTCCTCATCCAGGCCACCGTGGACCGCTGGTTCCAGTCCCCCGTCCACGGGCTGACCACCGCCAGCCAGGAACTGGTGGACCGAAGCCTGGACCTTGTCCGGGAGGGCAGCCTCCGAAAGGCGAAGGCGCTGGCCTTCCAGCTCCGCCAGATCCCCGCGGAGTTGAGGCCCTCCCTGGCGGCCCAGAACTTCGCCGGCGGGGACCTGGATGCCTTCGTCCTCGTCCTTCGCGACGGCACGGTGGCCGCCAAGGGCCCCGCCACCACCCCCGCCCCCGAGCCCTACAAGGTCTCCAAGGTCTTCTCCCCCCAGGGCCTGGCGGGCTACATGGACCTGAGGCCCTCACCCATGATCTGGAGCGGCGTCCAGGTGGACGAGAAGATGGGGATTCTCGTTGGGGTGCGGCTTCCCGAGGCCCTGTACGAGCGGGCCCGGTACATCTCCGAAAACCACCGGGCCTACCTCCAGCTCCGCACCCGCCAGCAACTCCTGCGGACCACCATGATCTCCTCCTTCCTGGCCCTCACCCTGCTGGTGATCTTCGCCGCCGTCTGGATCGGCACCCACCTCTCCCGGGAGATCAGCGTCCCCCTGCAACTCCTTTTGGAGGGAACCCAGGCCCTGTCGGCGGGAAACCTCGCCCACCGCATCGCCTACGAGGCGAAGGACGAGATCGGCATGGTGGTGGCCTCCTTCAACGAGATGGCCTCGGAGGTGGAGGCCGGCCGGGAGGAGCTGGAACGGCGGAACCGGGCCCTCCACCAGGCCACGGAGGAGGCGGAGGGCCGCCGCCGGTACATCGAGGCCCTGCTGGAAACCCTGGACATCGGCGTGGTCTCCCTGGACGTGGAGGGGCAGATCCGCACCTTGAACCCCAAGGCCCGGGAGATTCTGGGCCTCGATCCCCACGAGCCGGCGCGGAACGCCCTCACCCGCCCCGAGTGGGCCCCCTTGCAGGCCCTGCTCACCCCCCTGCCCCAGCGGCCCGTCCAGAACCGGGAGGTGACCCTCGCCACACGCCGGGGGCACCTGATCCTGGCCGTCACCGCCACCCCCCTGGAAGGGCACGGGTCCCTGGGAGGAGGAACGCTGGTGATCCTGGAGGACATCACCGACCTCTCCCGGGCCCAGCGTATCGCCGCCTGGCAGGAGGCGGCCCAGCGGATGGCCCACGAGATCAAGAACCCCCTGACCCCCATCCGGCTCTCGGCCCAGCGGATGCGGAAGAAGGCCCAGGAGCAGGCGGCGGACCTCACGGCGGCGGTTCTGGAGGGTGCCACGGCCATCGAGCGGGAGGTGGAGGCCATGAGCACCATGGTGAGCGAGTTCTCCCGCTTCGCCCGGCTGCCGGAGATCCGCCCGAAACCGGCATCCCTGCCGGCGCTCATCGAGGGTGTGCTGGCCCCCTACCGGTCGGCGGCGGAGATCGAGCTGGACATTCCCCCGGGCTTTCCGCCGGTGCGCCTGGACGCGGAGCAGATGGGCCGTGTCCTCAAGAACCTTCTGGAGAACGCCATCCAGGCCATGGACGGCCCGGGGCGCATCGTGCTGACCCTGCGGGAACGGGAGGGGAAGGCGGTGCTCACCCTGAGGGACACGGGGCCGGGCATCCCCCCCGAGGCGCGCAGCCGTCTCTTCACGCCGTACTTCTCCACCAAGCGCAAGGGAACGGGGCTCGGCCTGGCCATCGTGGCGCGGATCCTGGAGGAGCACGGCGGGACCATCCGAGTGGACGAAACCTACACCGAAGGGGCTGGGTTCGTCGTGACCCTCCCCCTCTGAGGGCCCGGGAGACCGCCGGGCGGAGGACGCCATGGCCAAGGGACGCATCCTCATCGTGGACGACGAGGAGGGAATCCGCCGAACCTTGCGTCAGATCCTGGAGGACGAGGGGTACGCCATCGAAGCGGCCGCCTCGGGGGAAGAGGCCCTCCAGAAGGTTCGGGAGCGGGACTTCGACGTCCTCCTCCTGGACGTCTGGCTGCCGGGAATGGACGGCCTCAAGACGCTGGAAGCCTACACCGGCCAAGGCGGTGACGCCGAAGTGGTGATGATCTCGGGCCACGGCACCGTGGAGACGGCGGTCAAGGCCCTCAAGGCGGGAGCCTTCGACTTCATCGAGAAGCCCCTCTCCATGGAACGGGTCCTGGTGACGGTGGCCAACGCCCTCAAGAAGCGCCGGCTCTTGGAGCGGAACATCCTCCTGATGGACGAGATCCGGCGGGAGGCCACCCTCATCGGGGAAAGCCGGGCCATGGAGTCCCTCCGGCAGGAGATCCGGAGGGCGGCCCCCACCTCCGGAAGGGTCCTGATCTTTGGAGAAAACGGGACGGGGAAGGAACTGGTGGCCCGCCTCATCCATCTGAACAGCGACCGGAAGGACGAGGCCTTCGTGGACGTGAACTGCGCCGCCATCCCCACGGAGCTCATCGAGAGCGAACTCTTCGGCCACCGCAAGGGATCCTTCACCGGTGCCATCGAGCACAAGAAGGGCAAGTTCCTCCTGGCCGACGGCGGGACCCTCTTCCTCGACGAGGTGGGGGACATGAGCCTCGCCACCCAGGCGAAGGTCCTCCGGGTCTTGCAGGAACAGGTCTTCGAGCCGGTGGGCGGGACCGAACCGGTGGAAGTGGACGTGCGGGTCATCGCCGCCACCAACAAGGACCTTCCCCAGGAGATCGCCAAGGGGACCTTTCGGGAGGACCTCTACTACCGGCTGGCGGTGATTCCCATCCACGTCCCCCCCCTGCGGGAGCGCACCGAGGACATCCCCCTCCTGTGCGCCCACTTCCTGGAGATCTTCTGCCGGCAGTACGGAAAGCCCCCCAAGGTCCTGGCCCGGGACGCCCTCCAGGCCCTGGCCCAGTACCCTTGGCCGGGAAACGTTCGGGAGCTCCGCAACCTCATGGAGCGGGTCACCATCATGGTATCCTCCCAGGAGGTCCGCGCCGCAGACCTGCCCCTCCCGGCGGGACGGCCCTCGCCCAAGGGGGGGGACCTCGTCTGGACGGGCCCCCTGCGGGAGGCGCGGGAGGCCTTCGAACGGGAGTTCATCCGGCGGGCCCTCGTCCGCCACGGCGGGAACATCTCCAGGACCGCCGAGGAGCTGCAGATCGAACGCCGCCACCTCTACCGGCGCATGGCCAGCGTGGGGGTGCAGAAGGAGGACGGCCATGGTCATGATCAATAGGGCCACCCGGGAAATCACGCTGAAGATCGTCTACTACGGCCCGGGACTCTGTGGGAAGACCACCAACCTCGAACACATCTTCTCCACCGCCAATCCCGAACGCCGGGGGAAGCTCCTGACGGTGGCCACCGAGACCGACCGCACCCTCTTCTTCGACTTCCTTCCCATGGAGCTGGGGACCATCCGCGGCATGCGGGTGAGGGTCCAGCTCTACACCGTCCCCGGGCAGGTCTTCTACGACGCCACGCGCCGCATCGTCCTCCGCGGGAGCGACGGGGTGGTCTTCGTCGCCGATTCCCAGGCGGTGATGATGGACGCCAACCTGGAGAGCGTGGAGAACCTCAAGCACAACCTCCGCCTCAACAACCTGGACCCCGACACCATCCCCCTGGTCTTCCAGTACAACAAGCAAGACCTCCCTGGGCTGAGCCCCCTCGAGGAACTGGAGGAAAGGCTCAACTGGCGGAAGGCCCCCAGCTTCCGCTCCGTGGCGACCACCGGCGAGGGCGTGGGGGAGACCCTGCGCCGGATCATCGAGGAGGTCATCCGGGACCTGCACCGCAAGGAGGAATCGCTCCGGTCCGCCGTGGGAGCCTCCCGTCCCCCCGCCCCGGAGGCGGTGGCGCCGCCGGAGCGGGAGAGCACCCCCGTCCCTCCGCTGCCGGTGGAGGCCCCTCCCCCGGCGGAGGCCGTCCCTCCCGTGGAGCAGACCTTCCCCACGGAAGCCGCGGCGGAGGAAGCCCCCGCCCCGCCGGCCCCCTCCCCGGAGGCGGCCATCCCCGTGGCGGTGGTTCCCGAGGAGGAGATCTCCGGCGAGGACCTGGAGGTGCTGGACCTGGATGCCGTGGAGGAAGAACCGGAACCCCTGGAGCCGGCGGCGGCCCCCCAGGTGGCGGAAGGGGCCGGGGAGGAGGTCCTGCCGGCCCCCGAGGAGCCGGCCCCCGCGCCTTCTCCTGGCGAGGAGTCCCCCTCCCCGGCCCTCGCCGCTTCGGAACTCCAGGAGGTCCGGGCGGAGCTGGAGTCCCTGGCCCTGGGGCTCGCTTCCCTCACGCGCCGGGCCGACGCCCTCCGGGAGCGGTTGGAGCGGCTCCTCCGGCAGAACGGCTGAGGGAGTTCCGGGGGCCCTTTCCCCCCTTGCCGGATGCTTCGCCCTCGCCTACAGTCTCCAAGGGGAGGCGGCCATGTACACGGTGAAGATCGATTACGGCGAATGCGAGGACAACCGGATGTGTCTGGAGGTCTGCCCCGAGGACGTCTTCGAGGTGGTCAACGGCGTCATCAAGGTCGTGCGGGAGGAGAGTTGCACCGGCTGCAACCTCTGCGTGGAGAACTGCCCCCAGGGGGCCATCACCGTGGACTAGCCCCGCCGGCGCCCGCCCTTCCCACTTCCCGGGAAGGCGGGTCCCCCCCATGGCCACCGCCCTCGTCCTCTTCGCCCTCACCTACCTGCTCATCGCCGTCCGGCGCCTGAGGCTGCTGCACATCGGCCGCCCCGCCGGCGCCCTGGTGGGGGGCGCCGCCATGGTCCTCTTCGGCGTCCTCTCCCCCCGGGAAGCCTACGCCGCCGTGGATCTGGCCACCCTCGGCCTCCTCTTCGGAATGATGGTCCTCACCGCCTACCTCGGCGAGGCGGGCTTCTTTCCCGTACTCCTGCACGCCGTTCTCCGGCGGACCACCGACCCGAGAATCCTCCTGGCGGGCGTGGTCTGGGTGTCGGGGCTGGCCTCGGCCCTCCTGGTCAACGACACCGTCTGCCTCATGATGACGCCGCTGGTGGCCCTCCTGGCCACCTCCCTCCGCCTGGACCCCCTTCCCTTTCTGCTGGCCCTGGCCACATCCTCCAACATCGGCTCCGTGGCCACCCTCACGGGAAACCCCCAGAACATGATCATCGGCACCGCCTCGGGGATCCCGTACCGGCAGTACCTTTGGGTCATGGGCCCCATCGCCGTCCTCTGCCTGGCCCTGAACCACGCCCTGCTCCACGCCGTCTTCAAGGAACGGCTGGGACGGGGGGACGGAGCGCCGCCCGCCGAGGCTTCCCCCCGCCTGCGGCGCCCCCTCCTCTGGAAGAGCCTCTTGACGCTGGGCCTGGTGGTGGCGGGGTGGCTCTGGGGAACGGACCTCTCCTTCACGGCGGTGGCGGGGGCGGCCTTCCTCATCCTCGCCGCCCGGTTCTCCCCCACCCGCATCTTGGAGCGCCTCGACTGGTCCCTCCTCCTCTTCTTCGCCGGCCTCTTCGTGGTCATGGCGGGGGTCCGCGCCTCGGGAGCCTCGGGAGCCGCCCTGGCCCTTCTGCCCGAAGGGTCGGGCCCCCTCCACGTCGCCGGCTTCACCTTCCTCTCGGTGGCCGGGAGCAACCTCTTCTCCAACGTCCCCTTCGTGCTGGCGGCGGCGGAGTGGGTGGCCCGGCACCCCGACGCCCGCTTCTTCTGGTTCCTGCTGGCCCTCACCTCCACCTTCGCCGGGAACCTCACCTTGGTGGGATCCATGGCCAACCTCATCGTGGCCGAACTGGCCAAGGGGGTCCACCACCTGGGCTTCCGGGAGTACCTCCGCTTCGGCCTCCTCACCACGGTGGCCACCACCACCGCCGGGGTCCTCCTCCTGTCCCTTCTCTTCTCCCTGGGGGCACTGTAGAATCACCGCCATGAATCCGGTCCTGACGCGGGCGGAAGGGATCTTCGACGCACTGGAGGAACGCTGGTCCAGCCACCGGACCGCCCGGACCTTCGGGACGGTCCTCATCGCCGTCTTCCTCCTGGCGTTGCTGGCCATCGAGCTGAACCGGGAGGGAAGGCTTCCCCCGCCCCTCTCGGGAGCCCTGCCCACCAACCACTTCTACGCCGTGGACCTCGCCCTCACCCTCCTCCTCTTCTTCGAGGTCCTCTCCCTGGTCTTCACCCTGGCCCGGTCGGTCTCCTTCTCCGTGGGGAAGCAGTTCGAGATCCTCTCCCTGATCCTCGTGCGGCAGACCTTCAAGGAGTTCACGCGCTTTCCCGAGCCGGTGACCTGGGAGCACGTCCGGCCCGCCATCCTGGACATGGCGGCGGTGGCCTTCGGGGCGCTGCTGATCTTCGTCGTCCTGGGCTTCTACTACCGCCTCCAGAAGCACCTCCCCATCTCCTCCGACCCCGACGAACGGTGGTCCTTCGCCGCCGCCAAGAAGCTCACCGCCCTGGCCCTCCTGCTCCTCTTCGCGGGTCTGGCCTTGGTAGACCTCCACCGGGTGGCCCTGGGGCGGGAATCCCACCCCTTCTTCGAGACCTTCTACACGGTCCTCATCTTCGCCGACGTCCTCTTGGTCCTGCTCTCCCTCCGTTACAGCAGCACCTACGCCGTGGTCTTCCGCAACTCCGGCTTCGCCGTGAGCACGGTCTTCCTCCGCCTGGCCCTCACCTCCCCCCACCACATCAAGGCCCTCATGGGGCTCCTGGCGGCCCTCTTCGCCCTCTGCCTCACCCTGGCCTACAACCATTTCGCCCCCGACCTCTCCGCGGAGGAGGCGGACCGGAGAGCTCCCCGGGAAGGGACGGCCTGAGGGGGCGCCCTACGGGCGTAAACCGGCCACCCGGTTCAGGAAGGACGCAATCTCCCCCGCGGCCAGGGCGGCGTGGGTCTGGAGGAGGTGGTGTCCCGCGCCGGAGACCTTGACGTACCGGGCCCGGGGCAGGCGCGGGAGGAGGGCCTCCAGGAAGGCGGGAGGCGCCACCCGGTCCTGGTCCCCGTGGAGGTGGAGCTGGGGGAGGTCCTTCAGGGCCAGGAGGTCGTCGTCGGGCCGGTAGGCGAAGAGCGCGTGGCGCACCGTCCCCGAGAGGGCCTCGGGGGCCGTGCGCTCGGCGTCGTTCCGGAGGTGGGCGGGGAGGATGGCCGCGAAGTGGCGGACGAAGGTTCCGGAGGCCCGGACCAGGTCGTCGTCCGAAAGGGAGACGATCCCTTCCGTGGCCCGCCGGTATTCGGCGGAGCCCTTCCTCAAGGTCTCGTGGATGAGGGCCGGCGAGGTGAAACGCGGGAAGTTGAGGAAGACCAGGCCGTCCACCCGGTCCCGAAGGCGCCGGGCCGTGAGGGCCGTGAGGAGGAGGCACCCCAGGGAGTGGGCCCCCAGGACCAGCGGGCCGTGGGGGGCTTCGTGCCGGACCAGGTCCTCCAGGGCGTCGAGGTGGTCTTCCAGGGTGTAGCGGAGAGAGGGGGGTCTCGCCGACTCCCCGTGGCCCAGGAGGTCGGGTACCACGAGGCGGGGCCCGTCCCGCAGGGCTCCCGCCAGCGCGGCGTAGTACCCGGCGGAGGAGAGGACCCCGTGGAGGAAGAGCGCCGTACCGCGCCTTCCCGGGTAGAGGACCACGTGAAGGTCCCGGCGGTCGGGCTTGGGCGGCGCCGTGGTCATGAGCATTTCCTCACACGCAGCAACATAGATTTTTATTTTCTACTTCTTGGCCAGAGAGGCAAGGGGGCGACCGATTCCTTACTCCAACTGCCCCTCCATCCCCAGCCTGTGGTATCCTCTTTCCCGCCCGCCGCTCCGGCGGGCTCGCGGGAGAGTCCCCATGGGCGAACGCACGGACAGCGGCGGAAAGGGAACGCCGGCGGGGAGCCGGCCCACCGACTTCATCCGGAGCCAAGTGGCCGAAGATCTCCGGGAGGGCCGCCACCGCACGGTGGTGACCCGTTTCCCCCCCGAACCCAACGGGTACCTCCACATCGGCCACGCCAAGTCCATCTGCCTCAACTTCGGCCTGGCGGAGGAGTTCGGCGGGCGGTGCCACCTCCGCTTCGACGACACCAACCCCTGCAAGGAGGAGCAGGAGTTCGTGGACTCCATCCAGGAGGACGTCCGCTGGCTCGGCTTCGACTGGGGCGAGCACCGTTACTTCGCCTCCGACTACTTCGACACCCTCTACGCCTGGGCCCTCCACCTCATCCGGGCGGGGAAGGCCTACGTCTGCGACCTGAGTCCCGACGAGCTGAGGGCCTACCGGGGCACCCTGACGGAGCCGGGGCGGGAGAGCCCCTACCGGAACCGGACGGTGGAGGAGAACCTGGAGCTTTTCGAAGGGATGCGGGCGGGCCGGTTCCCCGACGGTTCCCGGACGCTGCGGGCGAAGATCGACATGGCCCACCCCAACCTCAACATGCGGGATCCGGTCCTCTACCGGATCCTGAGGGCCCGCCACCACCGGACCGGCGAGAAGTGGTGCATCTACCCCATGTACGACTTCGCCCACGGCCAGTCCGACGCCATCGAAGGGATCACCCACTCCGTCTGCACCCTGGAGTTCGAAGACCACCGGCCCCTCTACGAGTGGTTCCTCGAAAACCTCCCCGTTCCCCACCACCCGCGACAGATCGAGTTCGCCCGGCTGGAACTGAACTACACCGTCCTCTCCAAGCGGAAGCTCACCGAGCTGGTGGCCAAGGGCTACGTCTCCGGCTGGGACGATCCCCGCATGCCCACCCTGGCGGGCCTGAGGCGGCGGGGCTACTCCCCCGAGGCCATCCGGGCCTTCTGCAACCGGATCGGCGTCTCCAAGAGCAACTCCGTCGTGGACGTGGCCCTTCTGGAGGAGTGCCTCAGGGACCACCTGAACCGCACATCCCTCAGGCGGCTCGTGGTCTTGAGGCCCCTGGAGGTCGTCCTGGACGACTACCCCGAAGGCCGGACGGAGGAGGTGGAGCTGCTGGAAAACCCCGAGGATCCGGCGGCGGGCACCCGAAAGGTCCCCTTCTCCCGCGTCCTCTACATCGAGAGGGAGGACTTCCTGGAGGATCCCCCCAAGAAGTTCTACCGCCTCGCCCCCGGCCGGGAGGTCCGCCTGCGGGGCGCCTACTTCGTCACCTGCACCGGCGTGGAGAAGGACGCCCGGGGGGAGGTGGTCCGCCTCCACTGCACCCACGACCCCGCCACCCGGGGCGGTTCCAGTCCCGACGGCCGGTCCCCCAAGGCCACCCTCCACTGGGTCTCCGCGGCCCACGCCGTGGACGCCGAGGTCCGTCTCTACGACCGGCTCTTCCTCAAGGCCGATCCCGAAGACTTCCCCGAGGGGCAGGACTACAAGGCCAACCTCAACCCCGCCTCCCTCGTGACCTTGACGGGGTGCAAGGCCGAGCCCTCCCTGAGGGACGTCCGGCCCCTGGAGCGCTTCCAGTTCGAGCGCCTGGGCTACTTCTGCGCCGACCGCGACAGCGCACCCGGCCGCCCCGTCTTCAACCGGACCGTGACCCTCAAGGACGCGTGGCAGAAGATCCAGGCGCGGCAGAACCCCCGTCCCTAGACGGCGCCGGCGAGGGAGAAAGGCAGCCCCAGACTCCAAGAGGGGGGCGGAGCCCCCCTCTTGGAGTCTTGGTGCCGAAGGGGGGACTCGAACCCCCACACCCTGTCGGGTACCACCCCCTCAAGATGGCGTGTCTGCCAGTTCCACCACTTCGGCACGGGTGATCACTTCGTCCCTCCCTCGGAGGGTGCGGCGGGGGCCGGAGCCGGAGCCGCCGGGGCCGCCGGCTTCTCGCTGGATGCGGCGGCGGGCTTTTCGATAGGGGCCTTCTCCATGATGCTCTTGTGGCGCATGTTGGTGGCGATCACCAGGGTGATGGAGAGGAGCATGAAGAGGATGGCCAGGGTGGCCGTCAGCTTCTGGAGGAAGGTGGCGGAACCCCGGGCCCCGAAGGCCGTCTGGGAGCTGGCCCCTCCGAAGGCGGCGGCCAGGTCTCCGCCCTCCCCGGGCTGCAGGAGGATGATCCCGATGAGGAGCAGGCAGTCCAGGATGTACAGCACCCACAGCAGCGCGACCATGTTTCCTCCGAGCGGCCCCCCGCAAGGGGCTTTGCTATCCTACCGCAGCGGGGAGCGGCGGTCAAGGCCCCGGGGGAGCCGGGCCCGAGAGCCCCCGGAACGGGAGAGGGGGGCAGCTGTGGTAAAATTCAGGTTTGCGGCCTCCGGCGGCGCGCCGGGAAAGGCGGCCTTTCCCCCCGGTGAAGGAGGGCGGATTCCCATGAAGACGAGGATGGCGGTGGCGGTTTTCGGGTTGTCCCTGGTTTTGCTCGTCGGTTGCGGTCCCAAGAACCCGCCCGGGGGCGACGCCACGGGGCGCCCCGCCCGTGCCGACGGGACCCTCCCCGGCGACGAGCACATCAAGAACCCCGAGGTGGCTTACAACATGGCGCTGGAGTTCGCCGGCCAGCGGAACTTCGACGCCGCCCACCACTACATCGCCCTGGCCTCCCGCATGGAGCCGCAGGCCAAGTACTCCTATGCCGACGCCCTCTTCTACCTCTCGGAGGGGCGGTACGCCGAGGCGCTGGGCAAGCTGGAGCTGGCCCTTCGGCAAGGCCCGGGGACTTCGGAGAACCGGGTGGCGGTCCTCAACGCCATGGGGGTCTGCCACATGCAGCTCGGCCACGACGAGGAGGCGCTCACGGTCCTCCGGGAGGTGGTGAACGCCCCGGGTCTCTTCAGCCGGTACGAGGCCTACTACAACATGGGCGTCATCTACATGCGGCAGAACAAGCCCCTGGACGCCGAGGCGGTCTTCCTGAAGGTCGTGGAGGAGAATCCCCGGTACTACCGCGGGTACAACAAGCTGGGGGTTCTCGCGGCGGCAAAGGACCGCTGGGCCGACGCCGCCCTCTACTTCAAGAAGGCCCTGGACCTCATGGCCAACAACTTCGAGGCCCTCCAGGCCGACGGCGCGGAGGTCTACTACCACTACGGGGAGGCCCTCTTCCAGGAGAAGATGTACCCCGAGGCCCGGGCCGCCCTCCTGGAGGTCCTCAAGATCGCCCCCGAAGGCACCTTCGGCCAGAGTGCCAAGCGGCTCCTCCAGGAGATGGGAGGGTCCACGGGATGATGGGACGGATCCTCCAGGGCCTCCGGAAGACGCGGGAGGCCCTCTCGGAGCGGCTGGGGGGCCTCTTCGGCCGGGACACCGAAGCCGGCGGCGAGGCCCTCGAAGCGCTGGAGGAGGCCCTTCTCCTCGCCGACGTCGGCCTGGAGACCATCCACCGCCTCCTGGACCGGCTGCCCCAGGAAGCCCGGAGGAACGGCGCCACGCTGAAGGCGGCCCTGGCTTCCCGCATGGCGGCCCTCTGGCCGCCCCCTCCTCCTCCGGAGGGGCCTCCCCCTTCCCCCTGGGTCCAGCTCTTCGTGGGGGTGAACGGCGTGGGTAAGACCACCACCGTGGGGAAGCTGGCGGCCCAGCGGACGGCCAGGGGCCAGCGGGGGATCGTGGCGGCGGGGGACACCTTCCGGGCGGCGGCGGCGGACCAGCTGGATATCTGGGCGCGAAGGGCCGGAGCCGAGGTCGTCCGGCAGAAGGAGGGCGCCGACCCCGCCGCGGTGGCCTTCGACGCCGTCGAGGCGGCCAAGGCCCGGGGGTTGGATTTCGTCTTGGTGGACACGGCGGGCCGGCTCCACGTCAAGCACAACCTCATGGAGGAGCTGGCCAAGATCCACCGCGTCTGCGGGCGGGCCTGCCCCGGAGCCCCCCACCAGGTGACGCTGGTCCTCGACGCCACCACCGGCCAGAACGGCCTCCAGCAGGCCCGTCTCTTCACCTCCAAGGTGGGGGTCACCGACCTCGTCCTCACCAAGCTGGACGGGACGGCCAAGGGCGGTATCGCCCTCTCCGTCGCCGCCGAGTTCGGCCTCCCCATCCGGTACGTGGGCGTGGGGGAGAAGGTGGAAGACCTGGTTCCCTTCGACCCCGCCGAGTACGTTTCGGGCCTCCTGGGCGGCTGAGGGAGGGGGCGGTGGTTCCCGACGGGCGCTTCATGGCCGAAGCCCTCGAGGAGGCCAAGAAGGGGCGGGGAAGGACCCACCCCAACCCCGCCGTGGGGGCGGTGGTCGTCCAGGACGGCGTCGTGGTGGGCCGGGGCTGGCACCGGGGGCCCGGAACGGCCCACGCCGAGGTGGAGGCCCTCCGGGAGGCCGGCGAGCGGGCCCGGGGCGCCCTCCTCTACGTGACCTTGGAGCCCTGCAACACCTACGGCCGCACCCCACCGTGCACCGAGGCCATCCGGGCGGCGGGACTCCGGGGGGTGGTGGCGGCGGTGGCGGACCCCAACCCCCGGGTCTCGGGACGGGGTGCGTCGCAACTCCGGGAGGCGGGAATCGAGGTGGTGATGCCCTTCGGCGAGGAGGCGGGGAGGGCCGTGGACCCGGCCTACCACCTCTTCTACGAGAAGGGACGGCCCATGGTCCACCTGAAGGCCGCCGCGACCCTCGACGGGTGCGTGGTGCCCCCGCCGGGGACCTACTTCACGGGGGAAGAGGCCCGGCGCCTCGTGCACGAGCAGCGCTTCGAGAGCGACGCGCTCTTGGTCTCGGCGGGAACCGTCCTGCACGACGACCCGCTCCTCACCGTCCGTCTCGAAGACGGCCGGAAGAAGGCCCTTCTGCGGGTCCTCCTGGACGGCTCGGGGCGGCTCACCGGCCGGGAGCGGGTCTTCGCCACCGCCCCCGGGGAGGGCCCCATTCTCTGGATCCGGGGGGAGGAGGCGGCGCGCCTCCCCCAGGCGCCGGGGGAAGGGGTGGAGGTGGCCGCCCTGCCGAGGCAGGCCGGCGGCGGGATCTCCCTGGAGGCCCTCCTTGGGCTCCTCAGGGACCGGTCTATCATGGCCCTGTACGTGGAGGCGGTGGGCCGCCTGGCGGGAGCCCTCCTGGCGGAGGGATGGGTGGATTGCCTCTCCCTCCATCTGGCGCCCAGGATCCAAGGGGGAGCGGAGCGGCCCCGCCTGGCGGCCCTCCCCGGCGGCCTCGGCCCCCTGGCCCTGCCGGCCCGCTCCCTGGAGGCGAGGGTGGTGGGGAGCGACTGGGTCCTTGCGGCCCGCCTGGAGGGAAGATGTTTACCGGCCTCGTGAAGGAGGTGGGAACGGTCCGGCGCCTTCTGCGCCGGGGGCGGGAAGGCACCCTGGAGGTGGCCTGCCGGGAGGTCCTGGAGGGGGCCCGGATCGGCGACAGCATCGCCGTGGACGGCGCCTGCCTCACGGTGGAAGAGCTCCTTCCCGACGGCTTCCGGGCCTTTCTCAGCGGGGAGACCCTCTCCAAGACCACCCTCGGAACCCTGAAGCCCGGCCAAGGGGTCCACCTCGAACCAGCGCTCAGGCCCACGGACCCCCTGGGCGGCCACATGGTCCAGGGCCACGTGGAGGGGGTCGGAGAGGTCAAGGCCATGGTGCGGGAGGGAGAGGGGTGGCGGCTGGAGGTGGAGGTGCCCCGGGACCTCCTGCCCTACGTCGTTCCCAAGGGCTCCATCGCCATCTCGGGGGTCAGCCTGACGGTGGCCAGCCTTCGAGGCGGCACGGTACGGGTGGCCGTCGTCCCCGCCACCCTCAAGAACACCACCTTCGGCAGCTACCGGGCCGGGCGGAAGGTCAACGTGGAGACGGACCTCGTCGGCCGGTACGTCGTCCACACGCTGGAGCGCCTCCTCCCCCGGGGGGGAGGGCTTACCCTTTCGGACCTCGAAGAACGGGGCTATTGAGCCCGCGGCCCCACGGGGCCGACTTCCACAGGAGTCTCGCCATGCCGCTCATCTCCATCGAAAAGGCCCTCGAAGAGATCAAGGAGGGCCGGATGCTCATCATCTGCGACGACAAGGACCGGGAAAACGAGGGAGACCTCTACATCCCGGCCCAGTTCACCACGCCTCAGGCCATCACCTTCATGGCCAAGTACGGGCGGGGCCTCATCTGCCTGGCCATGACGGGCCAGCGGCTGGACGAGCTGGAGATCCCCCTCATGGTCCAGCAGAACACCAGCTCCTTCCAGACGGCCTTCTGCGTCTCCATCGAGGCCAAACACAAGACCACCACCGGCATCTCCGCCTACGACCGCGCCGCCACCATCCTCACGGCCATCGACCCCGCCACGCGGCCGGCGGACCTGGCCCGGCCGGGGCACATCTTCCCCCTCCGGGCCAAGGAGGGCGGGGTCCTGAGGCGTCCCGGCCAGACGGAGGCCTCGGTGGACCTGGCCCGCCTGGCGGGCCTCTACCCCGCCGGGGTCATCTGCGAGGTGATGAAGGACGACGGGACCATGGCGAGGATGCCCGACCTGCTGGCCTTCTCCGAGGAGCACGGGGTGGACATCGTCACCATCGCCGACCTCATCAAGTACCGCCTCTCCCGGGAATCGCTGGTTCGCCGCGTCGCCCAGCCCAAGCTCCCCACCAAGTTCGGCCTCTTCAAGGTCATCGCCTACGAGAGCATCCTCACCGACCGCACCCACCTGGCCCTGGTCATGGGCGAATGGGGCGAAGGGGACACGGTGCTGGTCCGGATGCACTCCGAGTGCCTGACGGGCGACGCCCTCTTTTCCCAGCGCTGCGACTGCGGGCCCCAGCTGGAGGCGGCCATGAAGGCAGTGGCCGCGGAGGGGCGGGGGGTCGTCGTCTACCTCCGGCAGGAGGGCCGGGGCATCGGCCTCCTGAACAAGCTCAAGGCTTACGAACTCCAGGACCAGGGGATGGACACGGTGGAGGCCAACGAGGCCCTGGGCTTCGCGCCCGACCAGCGGGACTACGGCATCGGCGCCCAGATTCTGCACGACCTGGGCCTCCGGCGGATCCGCATCCTCACCAACAACCCCAAGAAGCTGGCGGCCCTTTCGGGCTTCGGCATCGAGATCGTGGACCAGGTGCCGCTGGAGGTGAAGCCCAACGAGAACAACCGGGCCTACCTCCGCACCAAGAAGATCAAGATGGGGCATACCCTGAAGGAGGTGTGAGCAGAAAGGCGCGGGGGGGTCGTCCCGCGCCTCCCTCTCCTTGCCTGGCTCCCCTCTTCCCCCCGCCTAGGCTTCGCCGAGGGGAAAGAGGCCCCGGGCGGGCACCTCTCCAGCCGACGGCCCCCCCTCCGCGGCGGGAGGGTAGCGGGCCTCCCAGAGGACCAGACCCTGGGCGGGAAGGGCCGGAATCTGGAAGGCGGCCCGGCCCGATTGGAGCACCCCCGCCACCTCCGTCCCGGTGATCCGTCCCGTTCCGACGGCCACCAGGAGCCCCCCCATGCACCGGACCATCCGGTGCAGGAAGGAGGGCCCGGCCACCTCGAGGACGAGGAGGTCCCCCCGGCGCTCCAGCCGGCACCGGTTCACCGTCCGGACCGTGTTGCGGTTCCGCCCGTCGGCGGTGGTCAGGGCGGCGAAGTCGTGTTCGCCCAGGAAGAGGGAGGCCGCCTCCGCCATGGCCTCCGTGTCCAGGGGGCCCTGCCAGCACCAGACGTAGGGGGCGAGGAAGGGGGGTACCACCGGACCGCGGTGGAGGTGGTAGCGGTAGGTCTTTTCCAGGCAGGCGTACCGGGCGTGGAAGGAATCGGGAACCCGAGAGAGGCGGTAGACCCGGACCGAGGGGGGGAGGTTGGCGTTGAGCCCCTTGAGGAGGGCCGGGAGGGGCCTCTCCAGGGAAAGGTCCACGTGGGCGGTGAAGAGGCGGGCATGGACCCCCGCATCGGTGCGGGAACACCCCACGGCCCGCGGACCCCGGTGGCCCACCGCCCGGAGTGCGCCGTCCACCAGCCCCTGCACCGTCGTGCCCCGGGCCTGGGCCTGCCAGCCTTTCAGGTCCGTTCCGGCAAAGGCGAGG
>JBMFRA010000027.1:0-25819 GCA_049968315.1 Acidobacteriota bacterium | reverse complement strand
TGGAGGAGGCCCCCTCGGCCCACGGCGAGGCCGTCCGGGTGGGGGAGATCCTTTCGGAGGAAGGAAGTGTTCCCGGAGAGACGGTGGTGGTCCTCCCCGACCCCCACACCCTCCTGCCCCTCCTCTGGGAGGGCCTGGGGGTCCTGAAGGAGGAGTTCAACGTCACCCTGGGCTACCCGCTGGCCCGCTCCCCCCTCTTCACCCTCCTGGACGCCGTCCTGGGGGCGGCGGAGGAAGGGGAGGGGGAGGTGCTCCCCCGGGAGGCCTACCTGCGCCTCCTCTTCCACCCGTACGTCAAGAACTTCGCCCCCGAGGGGCTGGCCCCCGGGTCCCTGCGGGTCTTCTTCCACGCCGTCGAGGATTTCCTCCGGAGGGAGGGGCGGCGGAAGGTGGACCTCGGCGCTCTGGAAAGGGAGGATGAGCCTCGGAGGCGGGCCCGGGCGCTGAACCCCCAGGGGCCCCCGGAGGAGGCCCTGGCCGCCGCCCTCGCCCGCGCCCACGACCTCTTCTTCCGGCAGGTCCGCGCCGCCTCGACGCTGGAAGGGCTGGCCGTCACCCTCGAGCGCCTTCTGGGGGTGGTGGCCGAAGGCTCCCCGGCGCCCCGCCACCCCTTCTACCGGCCCTCCTTCCAGGCGGCGGCCCGCTGCCTCGCCGGCCTGGCTGCGGCGGGCCGGGAGGAGGAGGGGAGTGCCCCGGAGCCCCGCCGCCTCTTCGCCTTCGTGCGGGAGCGCCTCTCGGAGGTCCGGGTCCCCTTCACCGGCCTCCCCGTCCGGGGCCTCCAGGTGATGGGGGTCTTGGAGACCCAGGCCCTCCGCTTCCCCCGGGTGATCCTCCTGGACGCCGACGACGAGGTCCTCCCCACCGTCCCTGCCCCCGACCCCCTGCTTCCCCCGGCCTTCCGGCAGGCCCTCGGCCTTCCCGGAGTCCTGGAACGGGCGGAGATTTACCGGTACCACGTCTTCCGCCTCCTCCAATCCAGCGGGCGGGCGTGGGTCCTCTACGCCGCCCAGCCGGGGAGGAGTCGTTCCCCCTTCGTGGAGCAGCTGCTCTGGGAGGCTCGGCGGGCGGGACGGGAGGGCCGGGTGTCCCCGCTGGCCTTTCGGACGGGCGGCAGGGCGGAGCCCGTGGCCGCCGTTCCCAAGGGCCCGGAGGTCCTGGAGCGCCTGAGGGGGCTGGTCCTCTCCCCCACCTCCCTCGACAAGTACCTGCGGTGCCCCCTCCTCTTTTACTGGGATGCGGTCCTCTCCCTGCGAGAGCGGGAGTCGGAGGAGGAGGAGACGGAGCGCCTCGAGGTGGGAAGGCTGCTCCACGAAGTGCTGGAGGAGCTCTTCAAGCCCTACGCGGAGAAGCCCCTGGACGAGGGGGACTTCGCCGCCATGCGGGCCCGCCTCCCGTCTCTGGTTCAAGAGGCCTTCCGGGAAAGGGACAGCGGCTTCCTCCTCGCGCTCCTGGCGAAGGATCGCCTGGGGAAGCTCCTCGACAGGGAGCGGGAGGGGTGGGAGCCGGGTGCCCGGGTGGCGGGGGTGGAGTACAAGCTGCACCTGGACCTCGGGGAGAGCGGCGGGCCGCCCGTCCGGGTGGAGGGAAAGGTGGACCGGCTGGATCTCCTCCCCGGCGGCCGCCTCCGCCTCACCGACTACAAGCTGGGGCACAATCTCGCCGGGCGGTACCTCCCGGCCCGGACCCTGCCCGGCCCCCAGGACGACCGCCCGACCCTCCTGCGGGGGCTGCGGTCCCTCCAGCTCCCCCTCTACGCCGAGATGGTGCGGAGGGTCCGGGGCGTCCCCCCCGACCAAATCGAGGCCCGCCTGCTCTCCCTCCGAGATCCCAGAGAGTCGCCCGCCACCCTGGCGGGTGTGGCCGGGGGCCTCCCGGCCTTCCTGGACGACCTTCTCGTGCCGGTGGTACGGCGCCTGGCGGAGGAGATCCTCGACCCGGACCGTCCCTTCGAGGCCGCCCCCGCCGAGCCGGGGGCCTGCGGCGCCTGCCCCGGCGCCCCCCTCTGCCGGCGCCCCCTGGCCGGCCCCGGTGTATAATGAACCCTCCAGCGGGAGGGTCCCATGCACGTGGTGGTGTTGGGCGCGGGGAGGGTCGGCAGGGCCATCGCCCTGGACCTCGTCCGGGAGGGGGAGTTCACCGTCACGGCGGTGGACGCGTCCGAGACGGTCCTGGACCGCCTGGAAAAGGCGCCCGGCCTCAAGCGAAAGCGGGCGGACCTCCGGAACCGCCGGGAACTTCTGGAGGCCGTGCGCCCGGCGGACCTGGTGGTGGGCGCCCTTCCCGGCCAGATGGGCTTCGAGACGCTGAAGGCCGTCATCGGGGAAGGGAAGAACGCGGTGGACATCTCCTTCTTCGAGGAGGACGCCCGCCTCCTGGACGAGGAGGCCCGCCGGGCCGGCGCCACGGTGGTGGTGGACGCCGGCATCGCCCCCGGGGCCGGCAACATCGTCCTCGGCTACCTCACCACCGTCATGGAGCGGATCGACCGCTTCGAGTGCCTCGTGGGGGGGCTCCCGGTGGTGCGCCAGTGGCCCTACGAGTACAAGGCGGTCTTCTCCCCGTCGGACGTGATCGAAGAGTACCTCCGCCCGGCCCGCTTCGTGGAGCGGGGGGAGATGGTGGTGCGGCCGGCCCTCTCGGACCCCGAACTCTTGGACTTTCCCGGTGTGGGGACCCTGGAGGCCTTCAACACCGACGGCCTCCGCAGCCTGCTCTTCACCATGGACATTCCCAACATGAAGGAGAAGACCCTCCGCTACCCCGGCCACATCGAGAAGATGCGGGTCCTAAGGGAGACGGGCTTCTTCGGCAAGGAGCCCCTGGATGTGGGGGGGGTGCAGGTCCGGCCCCTGGACGTGACTTCCCGGCTCCTCTTCCCCCTCTGGCAGCTGACCGAGGGGGAGGAGGACGTGACGGTCATGCGCCTCACCGTGGAGGGAGAGACCGCCGGCCAGCGGGTCCGGAGGGTCTACGACCTCATGGACCGGTACGACCCCGTGACCCGCACCACCTCCATGGCCCGCACCACCGGCTACACCTGCACCGCCGTCGCCCGGCTGGTGGCGTCGGGGCGGTACCGCCGCCCCGGGGTCTCCCCGCCGGAGTTCGTGGGCCAGGCTCCCGGCTGCTACCTCTTCGTCATGCAGGAGCTGGCCCGACGGGGCGTGGTCTTTCAGGAGACGGTTTCCTGAGGGCCCTTTACACCGGAGCCTCCCCTGTGGTACCCTCTTCTTCTTGAAGAAGATAGGAGACGTGTGACCATGGAGACGCAGAAAAAGAAGGCCCTGATCGCAGAGTACGCCAAGCACCCTGCCGACACGGGCTCCCCGGAGGTGCAGATCGCCCTCCTCTCCGACCGCATCAGCGGCCTCACCGAGCACCTCAAGAAGCACCGGAAGGACTTCGCCACCCGCCGCGGTCTCCTGATGCTGGTCGGCCAGCGCCGCCGCCTGCTCAACTACCTGAAGGACCGGGACATCGAGCGGTACCGCGACCTCATCAACCGTCTGGGCCTCCGCAAGTAGCGCCCCGCCCCGAGGCGAGGCTTTGGGCCCCCTTTCGGGGGAGGCCTATCCGTGTAGATGAGGAGCGTGCATGTATCACGAAGAAAGCGTTGAAATCGAAATCGGGGGAAGGCCCCTGAAGCTCTCCACCGGCAAGGTGGCCAAACAGGCCCACGGGGCCATGTGGGTCCGCTACGGGGACTCGGTGGTCCTCGTCACCGCCGGTATGGACAAGAACGAGCGGCGGGGGCTGGACTTCTTGCCCTTCACCGTGGACTACCGGGAGTACACCTACGCCGGCGGCAGGATCCCCGGCGGGTTCTTCAAGCGGGAGGGCAAGCCCACCGACCCGGAGATCCTGGTCTGCCGCATGATCGACCGGCCCCTACGTCCCCTCTTCCCCGAGGGGTACCACCTGGAGACCCAGGTCATCGCCATGGTGCTCTCCATGGACTACGAAAACAGCCCCGACGTCATGGCCATCAACGGCGCGTCGGCGGCCCTCTACTGCTCTCCCATCCCCTTCAACCGCCCCGTGGGGGCCGTTCGCATCGGCCTCATCGACGGCGAGTACGTGGTCAACCCCTCCCTGAAGGTGATGGACCGGAGCGCCCTCAACCTGGTGGTGGCGGGCACCCGGGAGGCCATCTGCATGGTGGAGGCCGGCGCCAAGGAGCTCTCCGAGGAGCAGATGGTCAAGGCCCTGGAGGTGGCCCATGCCGAGATCCGGCGGATCGTGGCGGCCCAGGAGGAGCTCTTCGCCCGCCTGAACATCCAGAAGATGGAGGTCCCCAAGCCCGCCCTCGACCCCGCCAAGCTCGCCGAGGTGGAGGCCAAGGTGGCCGCTCCCCTCCGGGAGGCCATGGCCGTCAGGGGCAAGCTCAAGATGTACGCCGCCCTGGACCAGGTGGAGAAGGACCTGCTGGCTCCCCTGCCCGAGGACGACGAGGAGGGGCGGGCCGAGGCCTCCCGCCTCTTCCACGAGGTCCTGGTGAAGACCTTCCGGACGGTCCTCCTCAAGGAGGGGCGGCGGGTGGACGGGCGCCTCTTCGACGAGATCCGGCCCGTCTGGTGCGAGGTGGGGGTCCTTCCGAGGACCCACGGCTCGGCCCTCTTCACCCGGGGGGAGACCATGGCCCTGGCCAACTGCACCCTGGGGACGGCGGCGGACGTCCAGCGCCTGTCCGGTCTGCTGGAGGGGCAGGAAAAGCACTTCATCCTCCACTACAACTTCCCGCCCTTCAGCGTCGGCGAGGTGAAGATGATCCGCGGCCCGGGCCGGCGGGAGATCGGCCACGGCGCCTTGGCGGAGCGGGCCCTCCTCCCCGTGGTCCCCTCGGAGGCCGACTTCCCCTACACCATCCGGGTGGTCTCGGACATCCTGGAGTCCAACGGCTCCTCCTCCCAGGCCACCATCTGCGGCGCCACCCTGGCCCTCATGGACGCCGGCGTGCCCATCAAGGCTCCGGTGGCCGGTGTGGCCATGGGGCTCATCATGGAGGGGGACCGGTACGCCATCCTCACCGACATCGCCGGCCTGGAGGACCACTACGGTGACATGGACTTCAAGGTGGCGGGCACGGAGAAGGGGATCACCGCCCTCCAGATGGACATCAAGGTAGACGGCGTCTCCTTCGCCATCATGCGCGAGGCCCTGGAGCAGGCCCGCAAGGGCCGGCTCCACCTCCTCAAGATCATGGCCGAGACCCTCCCCGCCCCCCGGCCGGAGATCTCGCCCCTGGCCCCCCGCATCTACACCATCACCATCCCCAAGTCCAAGATCGGCGAACTCATCGGCCCCGGCGGCAAGAACGTCCGCGCCATCCAGGAGAACACCGGGGTGGAGATCAACATCGAGGAGGACGGCACCGTCACCGTCGCCTCCACCGATCCGGAGATGGCCCAGAAGGCCCTGGAGATCATCCGGGCCCAGATGGAGGAGCCGGAGGTGGGGAAGGTCTACAAGGGAACGGTGCGGCGGGTGGAGCCCTACGGGGCCTTCGTGGAGATCCTCCCGGGGACCGACGGCCTGTTGCACGTCTCGGAACTGGACTGGAAGCGGGTGGACAAGGTGGAGGACTACCTCCAGGTGGGCGACGAGATCGAGGTGAAGCTCCTTGACTTCGAACGGGGCGGAAAGCTGCGCCTCAGCCGCAAGGCGCTGATGGCCAAGCCCGAGGGGTACGTGGAGCGCCCCGAAGGGGACCGCCGCCCCTCCTCCCGTCCCCGGGAAGGGAGCCGTCCCCCCCGGGACCGGGAGCGCTCCGACCGCGGCCGCGGCGAGAGGGACCGCAGGCCCCCCCGCCACTGATCGCCGGCGCCACGAGCGGGCGGGCGGACCGGGTCCGCCCGCCCGTTTTCTTTTGGAGGAAGGGACCATGGAGATCCAAGTCCGGCGGGGGGTGGAAGGCCCCGTGCTGGGGATTCTGCTGGCGGAAGGTGCGGTGGTGGGTCCGCCCCGCCCCGCCATGCGGAGCCTCTTCGAAGCGGCGGCCCGCCGGTGGGTGGCCTCGCCGGAGGAGCGGGCGGAGGCCGCCCGGCGGAGGGAGGAGGTCCGCCGGATGCTCCGGGTGGGCCGTTACAGCCCCTCCGGGCGTGGAAAGCCCGCCAGCGAGTACCTTCTCGGCCTCCTTTCCCGGGGCGAGGTCCCGGCGGTCCTCGACGCCGTGGACGCCGCCAACCTCGCCTCCCTGGAGTTCCTGCTCCCCGTGACCCTCCTGGATGTGGACCGGGCAGGTACCGGCGCCTTTCTCCTGCGGCGGGGCCGGCCCGGAGAGGGCTACCCCTTCAACGCCGCCGGCCAGCGGCTCGACCTTGCGGACCTGCTCCTCCTCGCCGCCCTCCCCCAGGACCAGCCCCTGGGGACGCCCGTGAAAGATGGGCACGCCACCAAGGTGACCGTGGAGAGCAAGCGGCTCCTGGCGGTGGTCTATGCCCCGCCGGGGATGGACTCCCTGGCGGAGGGGTGTACCCGGCGCATCGCCGGGCTCCTCGCCGAGACCACGGGAGCCCGCTGTGCAACGGCCCTTCTGGGGCCCTCGGCGCCCGAGGCCCACCTCGGAGTGTGAACGAAGTAGCCGATTCTTGACCTTCTTCAAAGAATGGATTAGGTTGACTCCGGGTGGAGGTGCGGGAGAAGGAAGGATGAAACAGACCGTCTTGGTGATCGACGACAATCCGGACCTCCTCGACATCGTGGACGCCATCCTCTCGGAGGCGGGCTACGTTGTCGCCAAGGCCCTCTCGGGGGAGGACGGCCTGCAGGTGGCCCGCACCTTAAAGCCCCGCCTCATCCTCCTGGACCTCAACATGCCGAAGATGGACGGCTGGGAGGTCCTCAAGCTCCTCAAGAACGACCCCGCCACCCGGGAGATCCCCGTGGCCATCTTCTCGGTGCGGACCGACCTCAAGGACAAGATCTTCGGCCTCCAGCGGGGGGCGGTGGACTATATCTCCAAGCCCTTCCAGTACGACCGCCTCGCCGAACGGGTCCAGCGGATCCTCGCCGGCGCCTGAGCCTTTCTCTCTTTTTTTCGAGGTCCTGCCGCCCTTCGCCCCCATGGGCCGCCGAACCTTCTCCTGCGGGGGGAGGAAATGCCGCCGGGGGTCAGCCCCGGATGCGGCCCCGCTCGATGGCGGCCTTGAGGAGGGCCAGGAGACGCTCCATCTCCCCGCGGATGCGCTCCTGGGCCTCCTGGGGCGATGCGGCCCCTTCGAGGAGGGGGCCGTAGTCGTGGCGCTTTTGAAAGAGGATGCGCCCCCCCACGTAGACCCGGGCCTCCAGGACCCGCTCCCGGTCCAGGTCTTCGATCTGGACGTGGTACTCGGTCCCGCCGCAGGGGACGAGGGTGTTGACGCCGGTGATCATGCGCCCAGAGCCAGCCGGTTGGCCAGGTGGAGGGGAAGGCCGGCCTTCCGGATGCGGGCGGCGGCCCCCTCCACGTCGTACGGCACCCGCCGGAGGACCAGGCGGCCCGTCTCGGGGTAGAACTCGGCGAAGGAGGCCTTGGGGTTCCGGTCCCTGGGCTGGCCCACCGACCCCGGGTTCACCAGGTACCGGGCGGCGGGGTTGAGGACCACCTCCACCGTGTCGCCGGAGAGGGGTACGAAGTCCACACCCCGGCCGCTCTCCTGGTACAGGACGGGGAAGTGGGTGTGGCCGAAGAAGGCGATGCGGAAGGGAAAAGCCCGGAAGGACTGGTAGGCGTCGAAGTCGGAGAAGAGGTACGCGTCCTCGTCGGCGAGGGAGCCGTGGGCCAGGAAGACCCCCGGGAGGACCTCCCGTGGCCCCCGGGGGAGGCTTTGGAGGAAGGCCAGGTTCGGGGGGGTGAGGCGCCGGAGGGTCCACCGGGCGGCCTCCAGGGCCGAGGAGTTGAAGTTGTCCCCCTTCTCGAGCCCCGAAGCCACCTTGTCGTGGTTTCCCCGGACCGCCAGGAGGTTCTTGAGGCGCCGCATCCGGGCCACCACGGCGTTGGGGCTGGCCCCGTACCCCACCAGGTCCCCCAGGCACAGGACGCCGGCGTACCGCCGCCGCTCCACGGCCCGAAAGACCGCCTGGAGCGCCTCCAGGTTGCCGTGGATATCCGACAGGACCAGGTACCGTGCGCGCGCCAAGCGGCCCCCCCGGCAGTAGCCTGAACCTTATATCAGACGAAGGATGGCGTCAACCACTTCGTCCACCGAGAGCCCTTCGGTCCAGACGCGGAACCGCGCCCGCCCGTAGAGGCGCCTGCGGCGGATGAAGAGGCCGAAAAGGTCGGGGCTCGCCGCCAGGGGGCGCCGGGGGTCCCGGCCGATGCGCCTTCGGACCTCCTCGAAGGAGAGGTCCAGGTGGACGGTGGGGCCGAGGCGGTCCAGGAAGGGGATGGTCTCCTCGGTGAAGCCCCCTCCCCCCACCGCCAGCACCCGGTTCCCCTCCTCGGGGGTGGAGAGGATGACCCGCCGCTCCACCTCCCGGAAGGCCGCCTCCCCATCCTCCTCGAAGATCCGCCGGATGGGCTTTCCCGCGAGCTCTTCCACCAGGGCGTCCGAGTCCTTGAAGAGCCAGTGGAGGCGGAGGGCCAGAACCCTCCCCACGGTGCTCTTCCCGCTCCCCATGAAGCCCACCAGCGTCACCGTACGGCCGCCCATGGCGGTACGCTAGCACATCCGGCTCCGGAAGGGAGGCTCGGGGGAGACCCGCAGGCCGGGAAGGGGAAAGGGTGTGGAGAAAAGGTGCCGCCGGCGGGCGGCCCGCCGAAACGAAAAGGAGGGAGCGGGCGCTCCCTCCCGATCCGCTGGGGTGGTGGGCGATGCTGGATTCGAACCAGCGACTCCTACCGTGTGAGGATAGTACTCTTCCGCTGAGTTAATCGCCCACTCAGACTCCCATTCTAAAGCCCCCCTCCGGGGCCTGTCAAGGGCGCGCCGCGGCGTCTCCTCGCGCACCCCTCGGCACCCCCAAGACGAAGCTTGCCGGTGGCCGGCATACTCGGGTAAACTTTGATTCTAGGCGCACTTCCGCGCCCGGGCGGGGGCAGAACCCCCCCCGCCCCCATCCCGGGAGGTATTTCATGGCCAACAACATCCTCTACGTCCCCAAGCCCCAGAACGAACCGGTGCTCGCCTACGGACCCGGCTCCCCCGAGAAGAAGGCCCTCAAGGCCGAACTGGCGCGCATGCTCTCCGAGAAGATCGAGATTCCCCTGGTGATCGGGGGGAAGGAGGTCCGTACCGGCAACACCGCCGAGGCGGTCTGCCCCCACGACCACCGCCACGTCCTCGCCGTCTACCACCAGGCTGGCCCGCGGGAGGTGGAACAGGCCATCGCCGCCTCCCAGGAGGCTTGGCGGGAGTGGTCGGAGATGCCCTGGGAGCACCGGGCGGCCATCTTCCTCAAGGCCGCCGAGATCCTGGCTGGCCCCATGCGGGCCACGGCCAACGCCGCCACCATGCTGAACCAGAGCAAGACAGCCTTCCAGGCGGAGATCGACTCGGCCTGCGAGCTCATCGACTTCTACCGCTTCAACCCCTACTACATGCGCTTCGTCTACGACCAGCAGCCCGACAGCGCGAGGGGCATCTGGGACTACGCCGAGTACCGGGCGCTGGAGGGCTTCGTCTTCGCCGTGACCCCCTTCAACTTCACCTCCATCGCCGGAAACCTGCCCACCTCCCCGGCCATGATGGGGAACGTGGTCCTCTGGAAGCCCGCCTCTTCGGCGGTCTTCTCCGCCTACCACATCCTCAAGGTCCTCGAGGCCGCGGGGCTCCCGCCGGGGGTCATCAACTTCGTACCGGGGCGCGGCGGCGCCGTGGGGAACCCCGTCCTGAACAGCCCGCTCCTGGCGGGCATCCACTTCACCGGTTCCACCTCCGTCTTCCAGGAGATGTGGCGGACGGTGGGCCAGAACATCGCCAAGTACCGCGGCTACCCGCGCATCGTCGGCGAGACGGGGGGCAAGGACTTCGTCTTCGTCCACGGGAGCGCCGACCCGGTGGCCGCCGCCACCGCCCTGGTCCGGGGCGCCTTCGAGTTCCAGGGGCAGAAGTGCTCCGCCGCCTCCCGGGCCTACATCCCCAGGAGCCTGTGGCCCACGCTGAAGGATGCCCTCCTCGCCCAGATCGCCGAGATCAAGATGGGCCCCCCCACCGACTTCCGCAACTTCATGACCGCCGTCATCGACCGGAACGCCTTCAACGACCACAAGGGGTACATCGACTACGCCAAATCCCGCCCCGAGTACACCCTCCTCACGGGCGGCGGGTGCGACGACCGCGTGGGCTACTTCATCGAGCCCACGGTGGTGGAGACCACGGACCCCAAGGGCAAGCTCATGGAGGAGGAGATCTTCGGCCCCGTCCTGACGCTCTTCGTCTACGACGACGCCCGCCTGGACGAGACCCTGGAACTCTGCGACACCACGAGCCCCTACGCCCTCACCGGCGCCATCTTTTCGGGCGACCGCAAGGCCACCCTCCACATGATGAACCGCCTCCGCCACGCCGCGGGGAACTTCTACATCAACGACAAGCCCACCGGCGCCGTGGTGAGCCAGCAGCCCTTCGGCGGCGGAAGGGCCAGCGGCACCAACGACAAGGCCGGCTCCTACCTGAACCTCATCCGCTGGACCTCCATGCGGGCCGTGAAGGAGACCTTCGTCCCGCCCACCCACTTCGCCTACCCCTTCATGGCGGAGGAGTGACCCCACCCGGGGGCGGGCCTCCCCCGGCCTTCCCACGAGAGCTTCGGCCTCTGGACGAGGGGGGGGCGGCGGTGGCCGCCCCCCTCTTCTTGCGCCCCCTCCGAAACAGAGGGTAAAGTAAAGGGCAATCCTTATTCGGCTCTCCGGTGGTGCCCCTCGGGGGCGCGGAGGGAGGAGGCGGATGGAGGCGGGCTTCTGGTTGGGGGTCCTGCAGAACGCCGCCCTGCTGCTGGCGCTGGTGGTCCTGTACGACCTGCTGGTCCAATCTTCCCTGCCCGGGGGGCCCCTCCTCGAAGGGGCCCTCTCGGGGGCGGCGCTGGGGGCGATGGTTCTGTTGGTCATGGCCGCCCACGTTCCCTTGCACCCCGGCGTGGTCTTCGACACCCGTTCGGTCCTCCTGGCCCTGGCCGGGCTCTTCTTCGGCACCCTGCCCGCGGTCCTGGCCGCGGGGGTGGCCGCCGCCTACCGGCTGGCCCTGGGAGGGGCCGGGGCGGCCATGGGTACGGCGGTGATTCTCTCCGCGTCGGCGGCGGGACTCTGCTGGCGCCGCTGGCGGCGCGGGCCCCTCTCCCGCGTTTCGGCGGGGGAGCTCTACGCCCTGGGCCTGGTCGTCCAAGGGGTCATGCTCGCCTGCGCCGTCTTCCTTCCCCCGGCGGAGCGGGGGCCCACCCTTCGGGCCGTGGCCCTTCCCGTGCTGCTGGTCTACCCCCTGGCCACGGCTGCGGTGGGGCTCCTCCTCCGGCAGCGGCTGGAACGGAGGGAGGCCCTCACGGCCCTCCAGGAAAGCGAGCAGCGGCTGAAGCAGATCGTGGAGCACAGCACCAACCTCTTCTACAGCCATACCCCCGACCACGTGCTGACCTACGTGAGCCCCCAGTCCCGCTACTTCCTGGGCTGCTCCCCCGAAGAGGCCCGGGTCCGCTGGACGGAGTTCGTCACCGACAACCCGCTGAACGCCAAGGGGTATGAGGCCAAGGAGCGGGCCATCCAAACGGGCCTCGCCCAGCCCCCCTACGAGTTGGAGCTAAGGACCCAGGACGGCCGGATCCTCTGGGTGGAGGTCCACGAGGCGCCGGTGGTGAAGGAGGGGCGCACCGTGGCCGTCGTGGGCGCCCTCACCGACATCACCGACCGGAAGCGGGCGGAGGAGGAACGCAGGAAGGTGGAGGCCCAGCTCCAGGGGGTCCAGCGCATGGAGGCGGTGGGGCGCCTGGCCGGCGGGGTGGCCCACGACTTCAACAACATGCTCAACGTCCTGCGGATCCACACCGAGGTGGCCCGCCGCCGGGCGGGGGAGCCGGAGGTGCTGGCGCGGAGCCTGGAGGAGATCGGCCAGGCCACCGAGCGGGCCGCCGGCCTGGTGCGCCAGCTCCTCGGCTTCGCCCGGAAGCAGGCCGTTTCCCCCCGGGTTTTCCCCCTCAACGAGGCCCTCGCCCCCCTCGTCTCCCTCCTGCGCCCGGCGGTGGGCCGGGAGGCCCGCCTTCTCTTCGAGCCCGGCGACCTGCCCAAGCCCGTCCGGATGGACCCCGGCCAGCTCGACCAGGTGGTCACCAACCTGGTGGTGAACGCCCGGGACGCCCTCGATGGGCCGGGGACCATCACCCTTCGGACGGCCCCTTTCGTCCCCGACGAGGAGTTCCTGCAGCGAAACCCCTACGTTCCGCCGGGGGAGTACGTCCTCCTCGAGGTGGAGGACACGGGAAAGGGCATCCCGGAGGAGCTCCTTTCCAAGGTCTTCGAGCCCTTCTTCACCACCAAGGGGGAGCAGGGGACGGGGCTGGGCCTCGCCACCGTCTACGGCATCGTGAAGCAGAACGGCGGCTTCGTCCACCTGGAGAGCCGGGAGGGCCGGGGGACCGTCGTCCGGGTGGGCCTCCCCGCCTGGGAGGGAGAGGAACCGGGCGGCACCGCCCCCGGGGCCGCCCCCTAGGCACCGTCCGCAAGCCGCTGGAGGGCCTCCCGCTGGGAGCGGTGGGCGATGACCACCAGGACGTCGCCGGCGGAGAGGGTCCGGTCCCCCGGAGGGTTAAAGAGGAACTGGCCGCAGGTCTTCAGGGCCACCAGGAGGGCACCGGTGCGGCCGGCGATGTCCGCTTGGGCCAGGGACTGGCCGGCCAGGGGGGAGCCGGCGGGGAGGGAGACCTCCTCCACCCGGAGGCTCCCGTCGCCCCAACGGAGCATCTGGTCCAGGAAGGTTACCACCGACGGGCGCAACATCTCCGAGGCCATCCGGAGCCCGCCGATGGTGTGGGGGAAGACCACGGCGTCGGCGCCGGCCTTGAGGAGCTTGTCCCGGGTGCTCTCCTCGTCGGCCCGGGCCACGATCCGAAGGGCGGGGTTCAGGGACCTCGCCGAGAGGACGACGAAGAGGTTGTCCTTGTCCTCGGCCAGGGCCGCCAGCAGGCCCCGGGCCCGCCGGATCCCCGCCCGCTCCAGGACGGCGTCGTGGGTGGCGTCCCCCTCCACGGCCAGGAGGCCGTGGTCGGGGCCGAAGGTCTCCTCCAGTTTCTCCAAATCCCGGTCCACCACGACGGTCTTGTGGCCGCCGGCCCTCAACTCCGTGAGGATCACCGAACCGACGCGGCCGGCGCCGCAGATGACGAAGTGTCCCTCGAGGCGGGCGATGGCCTTGTCCATCTTTCCCCTCCGCAGCATTTGGGCCAGCTCCCCCTCCACGATGAAGGCGGTGAGGGAGGAGACGGCGTAGAGCATGGTCCCCATGCCGCCCAGGATGAGGGCGACGGTGAACCAGCGCCCGGCGGGGCTCAGGGGGTGGGTCTCGCCGAAACCGACGGTGGCGACGGTGATCACCGTCATGTAGGAGGCGTCCTCGAAGTTCCAACCTTCGAGGAACACGTACCCCGCCACCCCGGCCATGTAGACGGCGGCGAGGAGGCCGAAGGGAAGCAGGAGCCGCTCCAGAATCCGCCGGGCACCCATAAAAGAAATATAGCACTGCCGCCGGCGCTCTTCCCCGAGGGGTACAATGAAAGCCGGAGGAAGCGGCCATGGCGGGAGGCGTCGTGCGGTTCGGCGTGTCCATGGAGGAGGAGCTGCTGGAGGCCTTCGACCGCCTCCTGGAGGAGCGGGGCTACCCCTCCCGCTCGGAGGCGATCCGGGACCTCGTCCGGCGGGAGCTGGTCCAGCGGGAGTGGGCCCGGCCGGAGGCGGAGGTGGCGGCCACCGTGAGCCTCGTGTACGAGCACCACGAACACCACCTCCAGGACCTCCTGACGGAGGTCCAGCACCGCCACCACGAGGCGGTGGTGAGCGCCACCCACGTCCACCTGGACGCCCACAACTGCCTGGAGGTGGTGATCCTCCGGGGACCCTCGGAACGGATCCGCAAGCTCGCCGACGGGCTGCTGGCCTGCCGGGGGGTCAAGCACGGGGGGGTGGTGGCCACCACCACCGGGAAGAATGTCACTTGACAGCCGAACCGGAGGAGGCTAGGGGGCGAACTCCACCGCCGGCATCCGGGGGAGGAGGCCCTTGCGGAAGGCCTCCTCGAGGAAGAGGACCACGGCCTTTCGGCCCGCTTCGCCGTAGTCCAGCGTCCAGTCGTTGACGTACATCCCCACGAAGGTGTCGGCGTCTTCCCGGGAGAGCCCCCTCCCGAAGGCGAGGGCGTAGGCGAGGGCCTCCTCGCGGTGGGAGAGGGAGTAGGCGATGCTCTCTCGGAGAAGACGGCTCACCTGGGCAATGAGTTCCGGGCCCAGGTCCCGCCGGATGACGTTGCCGCCCAGGGGGAGGGGCAGGCCGGTCCGGGCCTTCCACCAGACGCCCAGGTCCACGATGCGGTGGAGCCCCTCCCGTTTGTATGTCAATTGACCTTCGTGGATGATCAGGCCGGCGGGGACCGCCCCTTCCTTCACCGCCGGAAGGATGGCGTCGAAGTCCATCACCCGGGGCTCGGCGGAGGGCTCGAAGAGGCGGAGGGCCAGGTAGGCCGAAGTCATGAGCCCCGGCACCGCCACCGGCAGTCCCCTGAGGTCCGAGGGCTCCAGGGGCTCCCGGGCCACCACCATGGGCCCGTAGCCGTCCCCGAAGGAGGCGCCGTGGGGGAGGAGGAGGTACCGGTCCGCGACGTACGCGTAGGCGTGGAAGGAGACGGCGGTGACCTCCAGTTCCCCCTGGAGGGCGCGCTCGTTGAGGCTCTGGATGTCGCAGAGTTCGTGGACGAAGGTGATGTCCCCCGTGTCGAGGAGGCCCTTGGCCAGGGCGTAGAACATGAAGGCGTCGTCGGAGTCGGGGCTGTGGGCGAGCCGGATCACGGATGCCATGGGGATCCTCCACGAAGGGCCCCAGCATAGCAGCGAAGGCCGGCCCGGGGAAGGGCCGCCGGGGGCGTTGACACCCCGGGCGGGGGCGGCCATAATGGGCCAAGGGGCGGCCCGATGAAGACCAAGGTCCTGGTGGTGGAAGACAACAACGCCATGCGGAACCTCATCGCCGCGGCGCTGGACCAGCACCTCGGGGTGGACGTCTACGAGGCCGAGAACGGCTTCGCCGCCCTCAAGCTCATCCCGGAGAACGACTTCCGGATGATCCTCACCGACATCAACATGCCGGACATCAACGGCCTGGAGCTGATCTCCTTCCTGAGGCAGCACCCCGTGTACCGGGACGTGCCCATCCTCATCATCTCGACGGAGGCCGCCGAGGAGGACCGCCGGCGGGGCCTGGCCATCGGGGCCACCGCCTACCTCACCAAGCCCTTCACCGAAGGCGAACTCATCGACCTCGTCCAGAGGCACCTCCCGTAGGGAGTCCCATGGACAAGAGCCGGGAGAAGGCGCTGCAGGATTTCGTCGCCGAGGCGGAGGACCTCCTCGAAGCGCTGGCGGAGGACCAGGAGGCCGCCCAGAGCCAGTTCGAAGAGAAGGGGAGGGTCCGCCCCGACCTCGTGAACAAGGTCTTTCGGGAGATGCACTCGCTGAAGGGCCTGGCCTCCATGTTCGGCCTGGAGCGCATCACGGCCCTGAGCCACGACGCCGAGAGCCTCCTGGACAAGGTCCGGCTGGGAAAGACCCCCTTCTCCCGGGAGCTCTTCGCCCTGCTCCGGGAGGTGCACCACGCTTTGAGGACGCTGGTGGGGGAGGCCGCCCAGGGGGGGGAGAAGAGCGACGTGGAGGCCCTCAAGGCCCGGATCGCCGCCCACGGAACCGAGCCGGCGGCTCCGCCAGAGACCCCCTCGGCCCTGGGCCTCGACGAGCAGACCCTCAAGTCCCTCACCGAGTACGAGGAGCACCGCCTCAAGGAGAACCTGGCGGAGGGCAACCGGATCCTCGCCATCCGGGTGGCCTTCGGCTTTAGCGATTTCGACACCCGCCTCCGCGCCCTCACCGACCGGCTTTCCGAGTCGGGGGAGGTGATCTCCACCCTGCCGGTGATGGACGGCGCCCCCGCCGGGGGGCTCCAGTTCCGGCTCCTCTTCGGGACGACCCTGGGGTTGGAGGCGGTGCGGTCCCTGGTGGCGGAGGCCGGCGGCACGGTGGAGGACCTCACCGCCCCCCCCCAGCCGGCGGCGGCCTCCACGGCGGCCCCGCCCCCCCCCGAAGAACCGGGGGCGGAGGCCGGTGAGGCCGAGGCCGACGACCTCCGAAGCCTCGGCCGCACGGTGAAGGTGGACATCGAAAAGCTGGACGGGGTCATGGGTCTCGTGGGGGAGCTGAACCTCGTCAAGGCCGCCTTCCAGCGGATCGTGCAGTCCCTCAAGGCCCTTCCGGGCCAGCGGGATCTGGCCGCCGACGCGGCGAAGCACCTTCGCACCATGGAGAAGAAGCTGGCGGAGCTCCAGCGTTCCATCATCGACATCCGCCTGGTGCCCATCAGCCAGATTTACAGCCGCCTGAACCGTACCGCCCGGCGGCTCGCCCGGGCGGCGGGGAAGGAGGTGTCCGTCACCCTCTACGGCGGCGACACGGAGCTGGACAAGACGGTGATGGACGAGTTGGTGACCCCCCTCATCCACATCCTGCGGAACGCCATCGACCACGGCATCGAACCGCCGGGAGAGCGGGTGGCCCTGGGCAAGCCCCGGGGGGGAACCCTCGCCATCCAGGCCTACCAGAAGGGCAACTCCATCGTCATCGAGGTCTCGGACGACGGAAGGGGCCTCCAGACGGAGAAGATTCGGGAGAAGGCCGTGGCCCTGGGCCTCGTGGCCCCCGAGGTCGCTCTGGACGAGGAGCAGGTGCTGGACCTCATCTTCCGGTCGGGCTTCTCCTCCGCCGATGAGGTGACGGAGGTCTCGGGGCGGGGGGTGGGCCTGGACGCCGTCAAGACCGCCATCGAGCGGATGAAGGGCACCATCGCCGTCTGGAGCGAGCCGGGCCGGGGGACCACCTTCCAGATCACCCTTCCCATCACCCTCGCCATCATCCAGTCCCTCATCGTCCGCACCTGCGGCCAGACCTTCGCCATCCCCATCTCGTCGGTCCTCGAGACCCTGCGCACCTTCGAATCGGAGATCCAGCTCGTGGACCAGCGGGAGGTCTTCCACCTGCGGGGGACCACCCTTCCCCTCCTCCGGCTGGAGGAGCGCTTCCGCCTCACGCGGACCGAGCCCCGGGAGAGTGAGCGGGTCTTCATCGTGGTGGCGCGGCGGGGGGACAAGGCCGCCGGCATCCTCGTGGACGACATGGTGGGCGAACAGGAGACGGTGGTGCACCCCATCGGCAAGACCTTCGGCAGCCTCCCGGGGCTGGCGGGGGCCACGGAGGTGGGGGAGAACCAGGTGGTGCTGGTCATCGACACCGCCTCCCTCTTCGCCACGATGGAGGGCGCGAAGGCGTAAGTCTCCGGTCCCCGCGGGGGGTGGCGCGATGTACAAAGCCTTTTACGGCCTGAAAGAACGCCCCTTCGGCAAGACCCCCGACCCGCGGTTCCTCTACCTGGCCCCCCGGTACGAGGAGGCCCTGGCCCGGCTGGAGTACGCCGTGGAGGAGCGGGAGATCGCCGTCCTCACCGGGGAGATCGGCTGCGGCAAGACCACCCTCTCCCGGGCCCTCATGGACCGGAACGAGAGGGACCGCTTCGTCCTCGTCGTCAACCCCCGCCTCACCCCCTTCCAGCTCCTTCGGGAACTGGCCCTCCGCCTGGAGGTTCCCCCGGGGCCCAACCGGGCCGACCTCCTGGACGCCTTGAGCGACCGCCTTCTGGAACTCCACGAAGAAGGCAGGGGGGCCGTCCTTGTGGTGGACGAGGCCCAGCTCATCCCCGGGAAGGCCACCTTCGACGAGATCCGCCTCCTCTCCAACTTCCAGCTCGACACGGAGAACCTGCTGGCCATTCTCCTGCTGGGCCAGCCGGAACTGAGGCGGCGGCTCCGCCACCCCGCCTACCGGGCCCTGCGCCAGCGGGTGGGCATGTGGTACCACCTCGACGGGCTCACGGAGGAGGAGACGGCGGCCTACGTGGCCCACCGGCTCCGGGTGGCCGGGGGGGACGGGGAGGTCTTCACCCCCGCCGCCCTCTCCGCCGTCCACCGGTTCACCGGAGGGGTTCCCCGCCTGGTGAACAACCTCTGCACCAACGCCCTCCTCCTGGGCTTCGAGCGGGAGGAGCGTCCCGTCACCGAGACCACGGTGCGGGATGCGGCGGGGGAGATGGGGCCGTGAAGCCTCCCCGGGGAGGGAGGGGAGCCGGGAGCCCCCGGAGTTCCGGGCCGGCCTTGGCTCCCCAGGATGCCCTGCAGGTGCGCCTGGGGCGCTTCTTCAAGGACCCCGCCCTCCTGGAGCAGGCCCTCACCCACCCTTCGGCGGCGGTGGAGGCGGGGCTTCCCCGCCGGGCCTCCTACGAACGGCTGGAGTTCCTGGGGGACGCCCTCCTCAACTTCCTGGTGGGGGAGCTGCTCTTCCACCGCTTCCCCGGGGAGGAGGAAGGGACCCTCAGCCGGATGCGGGCCTTCTGGGTCAGCCAGCCGGTGCTGGCGGAGGTGGCCCGGTCCCTGGGGCTGGGGGCGGCCCTTCGCTTCGGCCGGGGGGAGCGCCGCCAGGAGGGGAGCGGGAAGGAGCGGATCCTCGCCAGCGCCCTGGAGGCCCTCCTGGGGGCCCTCTACCTCGACGGGGGCCTCCCCGCCGCACGCCGCCTGGTACAGGTTCACTGGCGGGACGCCATCCGCCGGCGGGGGCTGGGGGTCCTCGACGAGGACGCCAAGACGCGGCTCCAAGAAGCGCGGCAGGCCCGGGGGCTTCCCCTGCCGGTCTACCGGACGGGACCGGAGGGTGAGGGCTTCGTCTCCGTCGTTCTCCTGGATGGCGAGGAAGCCGGAGAGGGCCGCGGCCCCACCCGCAAGGCCGCCGAGCAGGCCGCCGCCCGCCGGGCCCTGGCCCGGCTCCAGGAGGCGGGTCCTAGCGGGGACCGGGGCAGAGCCGCTCGATGAGGGCCGCCAAGGCGGCGGCCATTCTCCCCGGGTAGTCTTTGCCCAGGACCGCCGCCCGGCCCATCTCCTCGATCCGCCGGAGGAGGTCCGGGGGAGCGGGAACGCCCATCTCCCCAAGGCGCGCCGCGACGAGGCCGCAGGAGGCCCGGACGGGCGCGCTGGTGAGGACCGTTGTGAGGGACCGTACCGCCTCGCCGCTCCGGGGCCCCTCTCCTCGGGGGCCTGGCCCGTTTGCCCATTCCCCGTCACGGCTCGCCCTCCTCCCCGCCCCTCCGGGGAAGCGCCACCCGCCCCCGGGCCATCTCCCCAAGCCAGTCGGCCAGGAGGGCGGGGGAGGGGAGAAACCCCTGGCAGACCAGGCGGCCCTCCACGAAGAGGGCCGGGAGGTGCTCCACCCCGTAGCGCTCCACCGCCTCTTCTTCCAAGACCTCCTGGATCTCCGCGGGGAGGGAGAGGGCGGCGCAGGCCTCCCTCGTCCTTCGAAGCAGTTCCCGGCAGGCGCCGCAGCCCCGGCCGGCAACGACGATGTGAAGGGGGGCTCGCTCCACGGCGGGTTCTCCTAGGGGAAGCGGTTCGGGGGCGCCCCGCCCTCCTCCACCCGCACCCCGAAGAGGCGGAGGGCGCCGAGGAGTCCCTCGGGGTCGTCGGTTCCGACGTACAGGCGGCGGCCGCCCCGGAGGCGGAGGCCCACCCCGTCCCGTCCCCCCACGCGGTAGAGCCACCCGCCGGGGGCCAGGCGGATGCCGTACCCCCAGGTCCAGGGGATCTTCAGCGGCCGGGCGCTCTCCACCTCCGCCAGGGGCACCGTCCGGCGCCAGAGGCCCAGGCCGAACCGCAGCAGAAGCCTGTCCCGGTCCACCTGGACGGTCAGGGTGGCAAAGGCGGCGCCCAGCGCGAGGACCAAGGGAAGGAAGAGCAGTACCACCCGGCCCCGGGGGTCCGAGGGAAGGCCTCCGGCGGTCCGGGGAAGCAGCAGGGACACCAGCACCCCCGCAGCCAGGAAGGAAAGGACCGTCCACCCTACCTGCCGGTGGGGGTACTCCACGGTATCCTCCTTTTGGCTCCCGGCCCCGCCCCCGGCTCCGCCGCGCCTCAGCCCCCCGCCACCGTGTCCCCTTCTTCCTTCTCGCCGGCGGGGTACTCCCCGGTGAAGCAGGCGTAGCAGTAGTCCCCCGGGCTGGCGACGGCCCGGCGCAGGCCTTCCAGGGGCAGGTAGCGGAGGCTGTCGGCCCCCAGGGAGAGGGCCACCTCTTCGGGGCTGCGGTGGGCGGCGGCCAGGCGCTCCCGGACGGGGGTGTCGATGCCGTAGTAGCAGGAAAAGCGGATGGGGGGGGAGCCGATGCGGAGGTGGACCTCCCGGGCCCCGTTTTCCCGGAGCATGCGGACGAGCTTGCGGATGGTCGTCCCCCGGACGATGGAGTCGTCCACGAGGATCACCTGCTTGCCCTCGAAAAAGCCGGGGAGGGGGTTGAACTTCAGCCGGACGGCGTCGTCCCGCATCACCTGGTCGGGGGCGATGAAGGAACGGCCGATGTAGTGGTTCCGGACCAGGCCGAGGACGAAGGGCAGGCCCCGGGCCTCGGCGTAGGCCAGCCCGATGTAGTTGGCCGAGTCGGGGATGGGTACGACGGCGTCGGCCTCCACCGTATCGCCACGGGCCAGCTCCTCGCCGATGCGGCGCCGGACCTCGAAGACCCGCTGCCCGAAGACCCGGCTGTCGGGCCGGGCGAAGTAGATGTGCTCGAAGATGCAGTGGTGGGTTGGGGTAGGGGAGGCGGGGGAGGCGCGGTGGAGGCCCGCCCGGTCGAATCGGTAGAGGGCGCCCGGGGGCACCTCCTCCAGGAACCGGCCCCGCAGCACGTCGAAGGCCACCGACTCGCTGGCCAGGAGGTAGGCGTTCTCCCGGATCCCCACGGCGAGGGGCCGGAAGCCGTGGGGGTCCCGGAAGGCGTAGAGGGCGTCGGGGGTGAGGAGAACGGCGGAGAAGGCGCCGCGGCCCTCGGCGATCCAGCGGGCAATGGCGCCCTCGATCCCCATCCCGTCGGCGAAGGCCCAGAGACCGATGCAGGCGGCGATGACCTCCCCGTCGTTGGTCCCCTGAAGGCTCACCCCCCGGGCCTCCAGGAGGGTGCGGAGGGCGGGAAGGTTGGTGAGGTCCCCGTTGCTGGCCAGGGCGAAGCGGGGCTCCCCCTCCTCCAGGAAGAGGTGGGGCTGGGCGTTCTCCAGGGTGGCGGCCCCCTGGGTGGGGTAGCGGACGTGGCCGATGGCGGCGAAGCCGGAGAGGGAGGAGAGGACGGCGGGCGTCAGGGCTTCCCGCACCAGCCCCATGGCCCGGTGGCGGACCACCGTCCCCTCCCGGGCGGCGGCGAGGCCGCAGGAATCCTGCCCGCGGTGCTGCTGGGCGAAGAGGGCCTCCCCGCAGAGAACCGCCGCCTGGTCGTCGCCGAAGACTCCCGCCACGCCGCACATGGACGGAAAGTATACCAGGAGAATGCCCCGGGCAGGAGGGGAAAAAGGAGAGGGGCAGGGAGCCCGGGCCCCCTGCCCCTTTTTCCGCTGGGACGCGGTGCTACCAGCCCCAGGTGAAGGTGGTCTCCCCCCCGTCGGGGTTGAGGAAGCGGAAGGACTTCTGGGTCCCCCGGGGAACGGTGTTTTTAAGGCCCGAGCCGTTGATCACAACTTTGCCGGCGTTTTTCCAGAGGACCGACGGCCATTCGACGCCGTCGATGAAGACCCGGATGCCGTTCTGGAGGTTGCTCCCCGTTACGACGAACTTGAAGGGCGGAGAGACCTTCCGCATGGCCGTCACCACCGGCGGGGGGACGTCGCTCACGACGAGGGTTCCGGACTTGCTCGCCGTCGCGCTCCCCAGGGAAGCGGTCACCGTCCAGGTGTAGGTCCCGGCCTGGGTGTAGGTGTGGGCCGGCGAGGCCACCGAGGCGTGGGCGCTGCCGTCCCCGAAGTCCCAGTCGTAGGAGACGGTGCCGGCGCAGTTGGTGGGGGTGGCGGAGGCGGTGAAGGCGACGGGGAGGGGCTTGACCCCCGAGGTCCTGTCCGCCGACGCCGTGAGGTTGAGGAAGCAGGCGGTGCAGCCGGAGGGGACGGCCACGGTGCCCGAAAGGGTCTTGGTGCCAGCGTTGGCACTGTTCACGTTCAGGGTATAGCCCAGGGGTCCCGTGTGGGAGCCGTCGGCGGCGACGGACCAGGTGACCAGGGCATCGGCCCCGGGGGCCAGGTCCGGAACGGCCTGGGTGGCGGTGCCCGAAAGGAGGGTGAGGCCGGGGGGAAGGGTGATCTGGGCCGAGATACCCGTCACCGTGACGGTCACCCCCGGGGCGGAGTTGGCGAGGTAGAGGGAGAGGTCGAAGGGGTTGGGGCTCAGGATGTTGGAGAGGCATTCCAGCTCCACGGGTGCCGAGATGGAGGAGGCCAGGGGGGGAGCGGTGTCCACGAGGAGCCCGCCGAGGCCGTAGTAGGTGGAGAAGGTGACGCTCTGGCCGGGGCCCACGGTGTAGTTCTCCCAGAAGAGGTTGTAGCAGGAATCCCCCGTCACGGGGTTTCCTTCGGTCACCGTGTACCCGAAGTCCGTATGGAATACATCGGGCCACGCGGCGATCTGGAGCTTCCCGGGTGCAGGGACGGCCAGCCCCCCGCGGAGGGTGGCCTGGGCGGTGACGCTGGGGGTATTCAGGTCGTTGAAGACGAAGAAACCCGAGGGAACGCGGCTTCCGAGCCACTCCTTCTCGGTGGTGACGGAGCCGGTGCCGGGCACGCGGAAGGGGGCGCCGTCGTTGTCGTCGAGGTCGGTGTCGAGCATGATGCGCAGGCTCACCGCGTGGGCCGACGTGTCGGTGTTCTCCAGCCGGTACCGGATGAGGAAGGTGTCGGGGTGGCCGGTGCTGGGGCCATTGACCAGCGTCAGGATCTGGTGGACGCGGATGGGCGTGGAGCCCACCTGCCAGACCCCTTCGTTGGTATCCCCCGCGGTGAGCGGGGGTTCCACCACGGGGCCGAAGGCCTGCTCCCGGTTGGTGTAGTCGGCCCCGTCCACCCGAACGGTGGTGAAGGAGGACCAGGGGTAGGGGTGGCCGAAAAGCAGGATGGGGCCCCCGGGGACCCCGAAGGTGAACTGGCCGGAGGCCTCGTCCACCTCCGCCTCGATATAGGGGGATGCGGGACCGGGGACGGCCGGCGCCACGGGCCGGTACAGGGGCTCTTTGGCCAGGGCCGCGGCGGCCATCAGGAACGACAGGGCGGCGGCGGTCTTCCTCCTCCGAAGGGACATGCTCTCTCCTTTCATGCGCCGAATGGTGGGTCGAGGCGCGTTGTGGATCGTGCACACCTTGACACCCCCCGCCCCCCATGTCCAGTGATGGGAATCACAAACCCCCCGGAGGGCGGCGGGACCGGGGGCCTTCAGCGGTTCAGGACGTGGACGGCGGCGCCCAGGGCCGCCTCCACCGATTCGAGGAGCCCCTCGCTGAGGGTGGGGTGGGGGTGGATCGTCTGGCTCAGGTCGTCGAGGAAGGCCCCCATCTCGATGGCCAGGGCCGCCTCGGAGACCATCTCGCTGGCGTCCTGGCCGACGATGTGGACCCCCAGGATCCGGCGGGTCTCGGCGTCGGCCACGGTCTTGACGAAGCCTTCGGTGGCGTTGAGGGTCATGGCGCGGCCCGACGCCTTGAAGGGGAAGGTGCCGGTGATCACCCGGTGGCCCTTCTGGACCGCCTCCTGCTCGGAAAGCCCCGCCCAAGCGATCTCGGGGTCGGTGTAGATGACGGCGGGAACCACCACGTTGTCGAAGGCCGAGGGCTCCCCGGCGATGACCTCGGCGGCCACCTTGGCCTCCCGGTAGGCCTTGTGGGCCAGGAGGGGGCCCCCCACCACGTCCCCGACGGCGAGGATGTGGGGGGCGCTGGTCTCCATGCGGGCGTTGACCTCGATGAAGCCCTTGGGGCCCGTCTTCACGCCGGCCTCATCAAGACCCAGGCCCTGGATGTTGGGGACCCGGCCCACGGAGACGAGGACCTTCTCCGCCTCCAGGGTCTTCTCGGCCCCGTCCTCGCCGGCGACGGTGACCCGGGCGATGGTCCCCCGCTCCAGCCGGAGGGCCTTGTGGCCCAGGTACAGTTCGACCCCCAGCTCCTTCAGGCGGCGGGTGAGAAGCTCCCGGACCTCGGGGTCGTGCTGGAGGAGGAGTTCGGGGAAGAACTCCACCAGGGCCACCTGGGCCCCCAGCTTCCGGAAGACGCTCCCCAGCTCGAGGCCGATGTACCCCCCGCCGATGACCACCAGCCGGGAGGGGACCGCCGGCAAGGAGAGGGCCTCCCGGGAGCCGATGACGCGCTCGCCGTCCACCTCGAAGCCCGGCAGGGAAAAGGGGCTGGAGCCGGTGGCGATGACCGCGCGCTCGAAGGTCACCTCCTCCACGCCGGACTCGGTCTGGACCGCCAGGCTCCGGGAGGAGGTGAAGCGGGCCCTTCCCCGGAGGATCTCGGCGCCGTTCTTCTCCGCGAGGAAGCGGACCCCCTGGGTGAGTTTCCGGACGATGCCGTCCTTCCAGGCCACGAGGCGGGCCATGTCCACCCCCCGGGTCTCGAGGGAGATGCCCATCTTCTCCGCCTGCCGGGCCTCCGCCAGGAAATCGGCGGCGTGGATGAGGGCCTTGCTGGGGATGCACCCCTCGTTGAGGCAGATGCCTCCCAGGGAAGGACCTTCCTCGACGAGGAGGACCTCCTTCTTGAGTTGGGCCAGGCGGATGGCCGCCAGGTACCCGCCGGGCCCTCCGCCGATCACCGCCACCTCCGTGCTGCGGGAAAAGGATCCCACGACCATGGCTTCACCCTTTCACGAGAAGGAATTCGGGGTTTTCGAGGAGCCGGACCAGCTCCGAGGCCGCCCGGGCCCCTTCGGCGCCGTCGATGAGGCGGTGGTCGAAGGAGAGGGCGATGTTCATCATCCGCCGCACCACCACCTGGCCCTCCCGGACCGCAGGGCGCTCCTTGGCGGTGAAGAAGGCGCAGATGGCGACCTCGGGCTGGTGGATGACCGGCGTGGCGATGAGGCCGCCGATGGGGCCGATGTTGGTGAGGGTGAAGGAGGCGCCCCGCAGTTCCTCGAGGGCGAGGCGGCGCTCCCGGGCGCGGAGGGCCAGGTCCTCCACCTCCCGGGCCACCTGAAGGAGGGGCTTGCGGTCGGCCTCCCGGATCACCGGAACGATCAGCCCCTCGGGGGTGTCCACGGCCAGCCCCATGTGGACGTACTTCTTGAGGACCACCTCCCCCCTCTCCCCGTCGAAGGAGGCGTTGAGGAGGGGGTGGGCCTTCAGCATGGCCGCCAGCGCCTTGACGAAGAAGGCGGTGAGGGAGAGCTTGACCCCTTCTGCCGCGGCCAGGGGTTTGAGGCGGGTGTAGAGGGCGTGGAGGTCCGTCACGTCCGCCTCGTCCACGTGGGTCACGTGGGCGGAGGTGTGCTTGGAGAGGACCATGGCCTGGGCGATGACCTTCCGGAGGTGGGAGAGGGGCCGGCGCTCCACGGGGCCGTAGGGGTCCGCACCCGCCTCCCCGGCCTCCGCCGGGACGGGGGGCGGGACGGGGGCCGGAGCGGCGGCGGCCCGGCGGACGTCCTCGTCGGTGACCTTGCCCCCCTTGCCGGTGGGAACCACCGAAGCCAGGTCCACCCCCAGCTTCCGGGCCAGGGCCCGGGTGTGGGGGGTGGCCAGGACCTTCCCGCGGGGTACGGCCGGG
>JBMFRA010000026.1:0-26162 GCA_049968315.1 Acidobacteriota bacterium | reverse complement strand
CATTATGACCCCCCCGGCGCGCCTCCACCAAGGACCCACCCCGCCGCCGGGCGCCCCCCCCTCCGCTCCGCCTCGGGCGAAGGCCCCCAAGAGGGACCGGCTCTCTGGGATCCCCGGGGGGCCCAGGCTTCTTGGCGCCCCGGCGGCGCCGCGGGGAGCCTTTCCCTCCCTCCCGCCGTCCCTCGCCCTCTTCCCGCCTCCCCCCCGGCCCCTTGACAAGGCCCCGCCGGCGCCCTATTCTTCCCTTGTGGACCAAAGTGGACCAAAGTGGACCGGATCTCCGGACCCTTGGAGCCACGAGGATTCCCAGCGAGGGGTGCCATGTTCCGGGGAAGCGCCGCGGCCAAGATCGACGAGAAGGGGCGGCTCAAGATCCCCAGCAAGTTCCGGGAGCCCCTCCGCCAGCGCTACGGTTCCCAGGTCTTCATCACCTCCTTCGGCTCCCCCGCCCTGAAAGTCTACCCCCTGGCCGAGTGGCTCCGCATCGAGAAGGCCCTGAGCGAAGGCCAGTACGCCGAGGACCCGCTGGTGAACCGCTTTCTCACCACCGTGGGCCGGTGGGGAGACGAACAGGAAGTGGATGCCCAGGGGCGCCTCTTTATCCCCCAGCACATCCGCAAGCATACCCGCATGGACGGCGAGGTCGTGGTCATCGGCCTCGGGACGGGGCTTTTGGAGGTCTGGAACGAAGAGGTCCTCAACGAGTACGAGGCGAAGGACCCCCTCACCGAGGAGGCCGTTCGCTACGTGTCGCGGATCATTCGGGAGGCCAAGGATGGAAGCGGAACCCCTCCACGTTCCGGTGATGGTTCGGGAGGTGGTTGAAGCCCTTCGGCCTTTCGAGGGTGGTTGGTTCGTGGACTGCACCCTGGGGTTGGGCGGGCACGGGGAGGCCCTGTTGGAGGCCTCCCCCGCCGTTCGCCTCCTGGGGGTGGACCGGGACGGCGGCGCCCTGGCGCTGGCCCGGAAGCGCCTCCTCCCCTTCGGGGACCGCCTCCGGACCTTCCAGGGCGACTACCGCAACGTGGAGGGCTGGAGCGCCCTCTTGCCGGAAGCGCCGGCGGGGATCCTGGCGGACCTGGGGGTGAGTTCGTACCAGCTCAAGGGGCGGCGGGGCTTCAGCTTTCGGGACGAAGGGGAGTTGGACATGCGGATGGACCCCTCCCAGGGCGATCGGGCGTCGGAGCTCCTGGAGCGCCTCTCCGAGGACGAGCTCGCCCGCCTTCTCCGGGAGTTCGGCGAGGAGCCCTTCGCCCGGCCCATCGCCCGGGCCATCGCCGCCGCCCGGCGGGAGGCCCCCATCGAGGGCGCCGCACGGCTGGCGGAGATCGTGGAGAGGGCCGTCCCCGCCAAGGCCCGGGGCCGCCTCCACCCCGCCACCCGGACCTTCCAGGCCCTCCGCATCGCCGTCAACGACGAACTCAGCGGCCTCGGCCGCTTCGTGGAAAAGGCCGTGGGGCTCCTCCGGCCGGGGGGGAGGCTGGCGGTCCTCGCCTACCATTCCCTGGAGGACCGCCCCGTCAAGGAGACCCTGCGGAGCCTGGCCCGGGGCTGCGTCTGCCCGCCCCGCCTGCCCGTCTGCACCTGCGGCCGGGTCCCCCAGGTGGACCTTCCCCACCGGAAGGCCCTCCGGCCCTCTGCCGCGGAGGTGGCGGCCAACCCCGCCTCCCGGAGCGCGCGCCTGCGCGTGGCGGTGAAGCGATGAGCGCCCCGCCCATCCGCAACGAGCCCATCCGCCTCCCCGACCGCCGGGGGACCGCCGACCTCCTCCGCATCTTCGCCCTGGCCGCCGCGGCCCTGGCCCCCGCCGCCCTCTACGTCCATCTGGCCTCCCGCCACATCGAGGCCGAGTACCGCCTCTCCCGGCTGGTGGAGGAGCGCACCCTCCTCACCCGGGAGCGGGACCGGCTGGCCCTGGTGAAGGCCTCCCTCCTGGCCCCCCAGGAGGTCCGGCGGGTGGCACGGGAAGCGCTGGGCATGGTGGAGGAGGATCCGCAGGAATGGACGGTGGGGGTGGAACCTCCGCCGCCCCCGGCCCAAGAGGCCCGGGACAAAGGCACCCCCTCGAAGCCCAAGTCTCCCCCGCCGGGGCACAGCGGGAGGCGGCGGTGAAGGGCGTCCTCCTCCCCGAGCGCACGCGCTACCTCCTCCTGGGGGTGGCCCTCCTGGTCCTGGCGGTCTTCCTGCGCCTGATCCAGCTCCAGGTCCTCAAGGGGTCCTACTACGCCGAAGTCGCCCGCAACCAGGCCCAGGAGGTCATCGAGGTGGACCTCCCCCGGGCCAACCTCGTGGACCGAAACGGCTTCGTCCTGGCGGCCAGCACCCTCTGCCCCTCCCTCTACACCTTCGACCCCCAGAAGATCGCCGACAAGGCCGGCCTGGCCAAGGCGGTGGCCCTCCTGTCGGACCGGGAGGCCTCCGCCGTGCTCAAGGACCTGCAGACCCGCCGGAAGTTCACCTGGCTGGCGCGGAAGGTCCCCTTCGAGAGGTACCCCCAGGCCCGGGACCTCTGCCAGCGGTTCCCCGGCGTGCGGATCATGGACGAGGCCGGGCGGTACTACCCCAACGGCCGCGCCGCCGCCAACCTCCTCGGCTGCATGGGTACCGACGCCGGGCTGGCGGGCCTCGAGCACCACTGGAACAAGGAGCTGGAGGGCGGCGTCCGGCGCTACCTGGTCTTTCGGGACGCCAAGCCCACGCGGCTCATCCCGGTGGAGGTGGCCCCCCAGGTGGACCCGCCCCCCCGGTCGGTCCGCCTCACCATCGACCTGCCCCTCCAGAGCGTCTGCGAGGAGGTCCTCTCCCAGACGGTGGAGGAGCTCCACGCCCTGGACGGGGTGGCCCTGGTCTTAGACCCCCGGGACGGCTCCATCCTGGCCATGGCCGTCTGCCCCTCCTTCGACCCCAACCGCCCCGGGGACTCCCCCCGCAGCGCCTGGCGGAACCGGGCGGTGACCGACTCCTACGAGCCGGGGAGCACCTTCAAGCTCGTCACCCTGGCCTCGGCCCTGGACACGGGACGCCTCTCCCTCTACGACACCGTGGCGGTGGGGAATGGGACCCTCACGGTGGGCCCCAAGACCATCCACGACGACGAGCCCCCCGTCAAGCCCGTCTACACGGTGGAGGAGGTCCTCCAGCACTCCTCCAACGTCGGTGCCGCCCGGATCGGCCTGTCCGTCGGCCCAGAGGCCTTCTACGCCTACATGCGCCGCTTCGGCTTCGGCGAAGTGACCCCCCTCCACCTGTCGGGGGAGGTGGCGGGACGGCTGAGGCCCCCGAAGGAGTGGTCCGCCCTCTCCCTGCCCTCCCTCTCCTTCGGCCAGGAGCTCAGGGTCACCCCCCTGCAGCTGGCGCTGGCCTACGCCTCGGTGGCCTCGGGGGGCCTCAAAGTGGTCCCCCGGCTCTGGGCCGACGCCCCCGTGCCGCCCTTCGAGAGGATCCTCAAGGCCCGCACGGCGGCGGACCTCACCCGGGCGTTGTGCCGGGTGGTGGAGGACGGGACGGGGAAGAAGGCGGCCCTCCCCGGCGTCGCCGTGGCGGGCAAGACGGGGACCGCCCAGAAGTTGGGGATGAAGAGCGCCGACGGGAGGAAGCTTTTCATCGCGTACTTCGTCGGTTTCGCCCCGGCGGAGAACCCCCGGGCGGTGGTCCTGGTCATGGTGGACGAACCCTTGGGGCGCATCTACGGGGGCTCGGTGTCGGCCCCCGCCTTCGCCCGGATCATGGCCTACGCCCTGAAACGCCTCTCCTACCCCGAGGCGCTCCCGCCCACCGACCTGGCCTTCGCGGGGGAGCGGCCATGAAGGGCGTCCGGCTTCAGGAACTCCTCGCGGCGGTGCCCCACTCCCTGGTGCTGGGGAACCCGGAGGTCATCCTCACGGGGGTCACCTGCGATTCGCGGGAGGTGCGCCCGGGGGACGCCTTCTTCGCCCTCCGGGGATTCCGCCAGGACGGGCGGGCCTTCGCGCGGGAGGCGGCGGATCGGGGGGCGGCGGCGGTCTTCTCCCACGCCGGGCCGGAGGGCGACTGGTCCCGTATCCCCTGGATCGTCTGCCCCCGGGACCGGGAAGCCTTCAGCGCCGCCGCCGCCGCCGTCTACCAGACCCGCGGCCTGCCGGTGAAGCTGCTGGGGGTGACGGGGACCAACGGCAAGACCACCACCGCCTACCTCTTGAGGAGCATCCTCGGCGGCGCCGGCGGGGCCGGCATGCTGGGCACCATCGAGTACGACGACGGAAAGGGGCTCCGCCCCGCCGAGCGGACCACCCCCGAGGCCCACCACATCCACCGCTGGCTGAGGACCCTCCACGAGGGGGGCGTCCCCTACGGCGTCATGGAGGTCTCCTCCCACTCCCTCGCCCTCCACCGGGTCTCGGACCTCTCCTTCGCCGTCGCCGCCTTCACCAACCTGACCCGGGACCACCTGGACTTCCACATGAGCATGGAGGCGTACTTCCAGGCCAAGCGCCGTCTCTTCTCCCTCCTCGCCCCGGAAGGGACGGCGGTTCTCAACCTGGAGGACCCCTACGGGCTGCGCCTCTCCTCGGAGCTGGAGGGGCGGCGCCTGCTCACCGTAGGGTTTTCCCGGCCGGCGGAGGTGCGCCCCCAGAAGGTCACCCTGGACCTCTCGGGGATCACCGGGCGTTTCGCCACCCCCTTCGGCCCCCTGGAGGTGCGTTCCCCCCTCTTGGGCACCTTCAACCTCCAGAACCTCCTCGTGGCCGCCGCCTCGGCCCTGGCCGCCGGCGCCACCCTGGAACAGACCGCGGCGGGCATCGAGGCCCTCGCCGGGGTTCCCGGGCGGGTGGAGCGGGTGTCGGCGGGGCAGCCCTTCACGGTGGTGGTGGACTACGCCCACACCGACGACGCGCTGAAGAACCTCCTCGCCACCCTGCGGGACCTCAAGCCCAAGCGCCTCATCACCGTCTTCGGCTGCGGCGGCGACAGGGACCGGACCAAGCGTCCCCTCATGGGAACGGTGGCGGCCCGGCTGTCGGACGTGGTGGTCCTCACCTCCGACAACCCCCGCTCCGAGGACCCCGCCGCCATCGCCGACGAGGTGGAGGCGGGGATCCGCCCCGAACTCACCGCCGGAAAACGGTTCCTTCGGATCCTGGACCGCCGGGAGGCCATCCGGGAGGCCCTCTCCATGGCCCTTCCGGGGGACGTCGTCGTGGTGGCCGGCAAAGGCCACGAGCGGACCCAGACGGCGGGGGGGGAGGTCCGCCCCTTCCACGACCCCACGGTCCTTCGCCAACTCCTGGGAGAGATGGGATGGCGCGGCTGACCTTCACCCTCCAGGAGGCCGCGGCGGCGGCCGGGGGCCGGATCCTCGCCGGCCCGCCCTCCCTCGCCCTCTCCGGCCTTCGCCTCGATTCCCGGAGCTGCTTCGAGGGGTGCCTCTTCGCCGCCCTCAAAGGCTCCCGGAGCGACGGCCACGACTACCTGGAGGACGCCCGGCGCCGAGGCGCCGCCGCCGCTCTGGTGGAACGGGAGCTTCCCCTGCCTTCGGGCCTCGCCGCCCTGCGCGTTCCCTCGGTGGAGGGGGCGGTCCAGGCCCTGGGCCGCATGGCGCGGCGGGCCTTCCAGGGTGAGGTGGCCGCCGTGGTGGGATCCTGCGGCAAGACCACCACCAAGGAGATGGCCGCCGCCCTCCTGAGGCGGCTGGGGCCCGTCCACGCCACCTCCGGGAACCGCAACAACCTCCTGGGCCTCCCCGAGACCCTCCTGGACGGCGACCTCTCCGCCCGCTTCTGGGTCCTGGAGCTGGGCATCAGCCACCCGGGGGAGATGGAGAGCCTGGCCCCCCTGGCCGCCCCCACGGCGGTCCTCTTCACCACCATCCAGAAGGTCCACCTGGAGTACTTCCCCTCCCTGGAGGCCATCCGGGACGAGAAGGCCCGGGTCCTCCGCCACGCCGCCCCGGGGAGCCTGGCGGTCCTCAACGCCGACGACCCGCTCCTGGCGGGCCTTCCCCTTCCCGAGGGCTTCCGCCGGGCGGCCTACGGCCTCTCCCCCGGCGCGGACCTTCGGGTCCTCCCCAAGGAGAAGCCCTCGGCCTCGGGGGTCCCCTTCGTCCTGGAGGGGAAGGGACAGCGGGCTGAAGGGCTCCTGCCCCTCCTGGGGAGCCACAACCTGCTGAACTTCGCCGGTGCCGCCTGCCTGGCGGCGGAGTACGGGCTTCCCCTCGGCGAGGCGGCGGCCGCCGCCGCGGAGCTCCGCCCCTTCGCCCACCGGGGGGAGCGCTTCTGGCTGGAGCCCGGCATCCTGGTCCTGGACGACTCCTACAACTCCAACCCCGCCGCCCTGGCCTCGGCCCTCGGGACCCTGAGGACCCTGGACCGGAGGCCCCTGGCGGTCCTCGGCGAGATGCTGGAGCTGGGGCCCGAAGGGGCCGAGCTCCACCGGGAGGCCGGGAGGCGGGCGGCGGAGGCGGGGGTGCAGGCCCTGCTCTGCGTGGGAGGGGAGAACGCCGCCGAGATGGCCCGGGCCTTCGCCCCCGGCGGGGGGGAGGTCCTTCACGTGCCGGCCTGGCCCGAGGGGCTGCCCTGGATCGAAGCGCGCCTCTCCGCCGGGGACGTCTTGCTGGTGAAGGGCTCCCGGGGGGTGGGCCTCGACGGGCTCGTGCGGGCCCTCCGGGAAGGAAGGGGGAGCTGATGCTGTACTACCTGTTGTACCCCCTGCAGGAGCACTGGGGAGCCCTCCGCCTCTTCCGGTACATCACCTTCCGGGGCGCCCTGGCCATCGCCATCGCCCTCTTGCTGTCGCTCCTCTTGGGGCCGCGGGTCATCGAGGCCCTCAAGCGGATGAACCTCCGCCAGTACATCCGCGAGGAGGGCCCCAAGGCGCACCAGGCCAAGGCCGGGACCCCCACCATGGGCGGGGTCCTCATCCTCCTGGCCCTCTGCACGGCGGTGCTCCTCTGCAGCCGCTGGGAGTCACCGCTCTTCTGGGTCCTGCTCCTCACCACCCTGGCCTTCGGCGCCATCGGCTTCGCCGACGACTACCTCAAGATGCGCAGGAGGAGGAACCTGGGGCTCACGGCGAAGCAGAAGCTGGCCCTCCAGATCCTCTGCGCCCTGGCCTCCGCCACCGCCCTCTACCTCCTGGCCCGGAGCGGCGGGTGGGAGACCACCCTCACCCTCCCCTTCTTCAAGAACTTCCGCCCCGACCTGGGCCCCTTCTTCATCCCCTTCGCCGTCCTCGTCATCGTGGGCTCTTCCAACGCGGTGAACCTCACCGACGGGCTCGACGGGCTGGCCATCGGGTGCACCCTCATCGCCGCCTCCACCTACGCCATCCTGGCCTACGCCGCCGGCAACACCATCATCGCCGGCTACCTGGGCATCCCGTACGTCAAGGACACGGGGGAGCTGGCGGTCTTCGCCGCGGCCTTGGTGGGGGCCAGCCTGGGCTTCCTCTGGTTCAACGCCCACCCCGCCGAGGTCTTCATGGGGGACGTGGGCTCCCTGGCCCTGGGGGCGGCCATCGGGACCCTGGCCCTGATCATCAAGGAGGAGGTCCTCCTGGTGGTGGTGGGCGGGCTCTTCGTGGCGGAGGCCCTCTCGGTGATGCTCCAGGTGGCCTCGTACCGCTGGCGCAACAAGAAACGGATCTTCCGCTGCGCCCCCCTGCACCACCACTTCGAGCTGGGGGGGTGGCAGGAGACGAAGGTGGTGGTGCGCTTCTGGATCCTGGCCATCCTCTGCGCCCTCATGGGGCTGGCCACCCTGAAGATTCGGTAGGAGGAGAGCCGTGAAGGTGCTGGTGGCGGGAATGGGGAAGTCGGGATTCGCGGCGGCGGGGCTGGCCCTGCAGCAGGGCCACGGCGTCACCGCCTGCGACCTCGCCACCAGCGACCGGCTCTCCGTGGACCTCTCTCCCCTCCTGGCCCGGGGACTCCTCTTCTACGGGGGGAGCATGTCCCCCAACCTCCTGCAGGGGGTGGAGGCGGTGATCCTTTCCCCCGGCGTGCCTAGGCGGTCGGACCTGGTGCGGACGGCCCTCCAGGCGGGGATCCCCGTCCTCGGCGAGATCGAGTGGGCCTTCCGCCACGCCCGGGGCCGCGTCCTCGCCGTCACCGGAAGCAACGGCAAGAGCACCACCACCACCCTGGCCGGGGAGCTCCTGGCCTCCTGCTTCCCCGATGTGCGGGTGGGCGGAAACCTGGGCCGCCCCTTCTCGGAGATGGTGGCCGGGGACACGGAGGAGACGTGGCACGTGCTGGAGCTCTCCTCCTTCCAGTTGGAGAGCCTGGACACCTTCCGGGCCGCCGTCGCCGTGCTCCTCAACGTCACCCCCGACCACCAGGACCGGTACGACTCCTTCGCCGCCTACGCCGCCGCCAAGGGGGAGGTCTTCCGGAACCAGGGCCCCTCCGACTGGGCGGTCTTCTCCGCCGACGACGCCGAGGCCTCCCGGCTGGCCGCCGGCTCCGCCGCCCGGAAGGCCCCCTTCTCCACGGCGGGGGAACTGGCCGAAGGGGCCTTCGTGCGGGGGGGCCTCGCCCTCTGGCGGCACGGGGGCGCCGAGGAGGTCCTCTTTTCCCGGGCGGACCTGCCCCTGCCGGGCCTGCACAACCTGGAGAACGCGCTGGCGGCCTGCCTGGCCGCCCGGCTGGCCGGCGTCCCCGCGGAGGCCCTGGCCGAGCCCCTGCGCCGCTTCCGGGGCCTGCCCCACCGGCTGGAGCGGGTGGCCACCGTGAAGGGCGCCCACGTCTACAACGACTCCAAGGCCACCAACACCGACGCCGTCCTCAAGGCCCTCACCGCCTTTGAGCGGGGGGTCATCCTCCTGGTGGGGGGCAAGGACAAGGGGGCCGATTTCGGCGTCCTGGTGCCCGAGGTCAAGAGGTGTGCCAAGGCGGTCCTCTGCTTCGGGGCGGCCGGAGCCAAGGCCGAGGCGGCCCTCAAGGGCCAGGGGTTCCCGGTGGAACGCTTCGACGGCCTCGCCGCCGCCACCCGCCGGGCCCTGGAGCTGGCCGAACCGGGGGACAGCGTGGTCCTCTCCCCCGCCTGCGCCTCCTTCGACGAGTTCCAAGACTTCGAGGACCGCGGCCGGAAGTTCACCGCCTGGGTGCGGGGGGAGGAGGCCCCATGAGCCGGACCCTCCGCTACGACCGCCAGCTCACCGCCGTCATCCTCCTGCTGATGATGGCGGGGCTGGTGATGATCTACAACGCCTCGTCGGTGGTGGCCCTCAAGACCAAGGGCGACCCCATGTACTTCTTCGTCCACCAGGCCCTGTGGATGGGCGCGGGAATGGCGGCCCTCCTGGTCACCCTGCGAATCCCCTACACCTTCTGGAAGGACCGGCGGGTGGTCCTGGGGCTCACCGCGGCGGAGACCCTCCTCTTGGTGGTGGTCCTCTTCATGCCGGCCATCAACGGCTCCCACCGGTGGATCAAGGTGTGGAAGATGACCCTCCAGCCCTCGGAGTCGGCCAAGCTGGTCCTGATCCTCCTCTGCGCCTTCGTCCTGGACCGGGGCCTCAAGGCCGGCGGGGACTTCCGGGCCACCTTCCTCCCCGTGGCGGTGGCGACGGGGCTCTTCGGGCTCCTCATCTCCCTCCAGCCCGACCTCGGCAGCGTGGTGGTCCTGGGCCTGGTGGCGGGCACCCTCCTCTTCCTCACCGGCCTCCCGTGGAAGTGGATCCTGCCGGCGGCGGGGGCGGCGCTCCTTCTGGTGGGGGTCCTGATCCTGGCCTTCCCCTACCGGATCCAGCGCATCGCCGTCTTCATGCACCCCGACCTGGACCCCCGGGGGGCGGGCTTTCAGGCCAGCCAGTCCCTCATCGCCGTGGGCAGCGGGGGCATCTTCGGCAAGTGGTTCGACGGGAGCAGCCAGAAGCTCCTTTTCCTCCCCCACCCGCACACCGACTTCATCTATTCCATGGTGGGGGAGACCTTCGGCCTCGCCGGGTGCCTGGTCCTCCTGGGCCTCTTCGTGTGGTTCCTCTGGCGGGGCGTCCGGGCGGTGGAAGGGGCCCCCGACGCCTTCGGGACGCTGGCGGCGGCGGGCATCGTGGCGTGGATCTTCGGGCAGGCGCTCATCCACATCCTGGTAACCCTCTGCCTCATCCCCACCAAGGGGATGCCCCTGCCCCTTTTCTCCTACGGGGGTTCGAGCCTGGTGGTGACGCTGTCGGGGTTGGGGATCCTCCTCAACATCAGCCAGCACGAGTGAGGTCCGGCGGACGAAGGCGGGACGGCGGGCGCCACGGGAGAGCGGGAATGGAGCAGGGCTTTCGGATGATCGTGGCGGGAGGCGGAACCGGGGGACACTTCTTCCCCGGCCTGGCGGTGGCCCAGGCCGCCGCCGCCCTGCGCCCCGGCACCCAAGTCCTCTTCGTCGGGAGCACGAGGGGCATCGAGGCCCGGCTGGCCCCCCGGCTGGGCTACCCCTTTAAGGCCCTCCCGGTGAGCGGCTTCGCCGCCACCTCCCCCCTGGCGCGGCTCCGCGCCCTGGCCTCGGTTCCGGGGGCGGTGGCCCGGTGCGCCGCCCTCCTCTCCGGCTTCCGCCCCCACGCGGTCCTGGGGGTCGGCGGGTACGCCTCCGTACCCATGGGCCTCGCCGCCGGCCTGGCGGGCATCCCCCTGGTGCTCCTGGAACAGAACGCCGCGCCGGGTCTGGCCAACCGCCTCCTCTCCCGCTTCGCCGCCCTGGTGGCCGTGGCCTTCCCCGAGACCAAGCGGGTCTTCCACGGAAAGGCCCGCTTCCTCGGCAACCCCGTCCGGGAGAGCCTCCTCTCCGTCCCGCCGCCGGCGGAACCCCACCGGCCCTTGCGGCTCCTGGTGCTGGGGGGGAGCCGGGGCTCCAGGCCCCTCAACGACGCCTTCATCGCGGCGGCCCCCGCCCTGGCGGCCTTCGAAGGGGGGCTCTCCCTCCTCCACCAGACGGGGAGCGAGGACCGGGAGCGGGTCCAGAGGGCCTACGCCGCCCAGGGCCTGCAGGCCCGGGTGGAACCCTTCCTCGACGACATGGAGGCGGCCTACGGCTGGTGCCACGCCGTGGTGGCCCGGGCGGGGGCCACCACCCTGGCGGAGCTGTGCGTGGTGAAGCGGCCGGCCCTGCTGGTCCCCTTCCCCCAGGCCGCCGGCGGCCACCAGTCGGCCAACGCCCGGGGATTGGAGTCCGCCGGGGCCGCCCTCCGGCTCGAACAGCGGGACCTCGACACCCACTCCCTCCTCGCCGCCCTCTCCCGCCTCGCCGACGGCGCGGTGAGGCGCCGGATGGAACGGGCCCTCGCGGGACTGGCCCGCCCCCGGGCCGCGCGGGACATCGCCGAGTTCCTTCTCCTGGCGGAGGGACGGCCATGAGGCTCTCCCGGATGAAGCGCCTCCACTTCGTGGGCATCGGCGGGTCGGGGATGAGCGGCCTGGCGGAGGTCCTTCTGAACCTGGGCTTCACCGTGACGGGGTCGGACCTCCGGGAGAACGACGCTACCCGGAGGCTCGCCGCCCTGGGGGCCCGCATCGCCCTCGGCCACCGGCCGGAGAACGTGGGCGACGCCCAGGTGGCGGTCTTCTCCTCCGCCGTCACCGCCGAGAACCCCGAGGTCCAGGAGGCCCGCCGCCGGGGCATCCCCGTCATCCCCCGGGGGGAGATGCTGGCGGAGCTCATGCGCCTCAAGACGTCGGTGGTGGTGGCCGGCTCCCACGGGAAGACCACCGTCACCGCCATGATCGCCCACCTCGCCCACCTGGCGGGCCTCGACCCCACGGTGGTCATCGGGGGGCGGCTCTCCACCCTGGGCTCCTCGGCCCGCCTGGGCCGGAGCGACCTCCTGGTGGCCGAATCGGACGAGTCGGACCGCTCCTTCCTCCTCCTCCACCCCAGCCTGGCGGTGGTGACCAACGTGGACTGGGAGCACGTGGACCGCTACCCCACCCCCGAAGACCTCCACGGCGCCTTCCTGGAGTTCATGAACCGCGTCCCCTTCTACGGGGCCCTGGTGGCCTGCGCCGACGACGGCGGCGTCCAAGCCCTCCTGCCCTCGGTCCGCCGGCGGGTGGTGCGGTACGGCGTGGCCTCCCCCGCCGACGTCTCCGCCGAGGCCCAAAAGGCCCCCCCCGGCTTCGGGGAGGCCTTCACCCTCCGGGTCCGGGGCCAGCGGCGGGGGCTCCTCCGCCTCCGGCAGGTGGGGCGCCACATCGTCCTCAACGCCCTGGCGGCCGCCGCCGCCGCCGAGGAGATGGAGATCCCCTTCGAGGCCGTCGCCGAAGGGCTGGCCACCTTCCCCGGGGTGGACCGCCGCTTCGAGTTCAAGGGCGAGGCGGCCTCCGTCCGGGTCATCGACGACTACGGCCACCACCCCACGGAGATCGGGGCCGTCCTGGAGGCGGCGCGCAAGACCGCCGCCGGCGGTCGGGTGGTCCTCCTCTTCCAACCCCACCGCTTCACGCGGCTGCGGGCCTTCTCCGGCGCCTTCGCCGACGTCCTCTCCTCCGCCGACCTCCTCTGGATCACCGAGGTCTACGCGGCCTCCGAGCCCCCCATTCCCGGCGTCACCGGTGAGGCCCTCGCCCAGCGCATCCGCCAGGCGGGCCACCGGGAGGTCCGGTACTGCCCCCGGGTGGAGGACCTCCCCCATGCGGTCCTCCCCCACCTCCGCCCCGGCGACCTGGTGGTCACCCTGGGGGCGGGAACCATCACCACCGTCGGCGAGCGCCTGCTCCGGCTCCTGGAGGGACGCCATGGGCCTTGAGCGCCTCTCCGCCCGCGCCCGGGAGCTGGGCGCCTCCTTCGAGGAGCCCTTCCCCCTCGCCCCGGTCCTCTCCCTGGGAATCGGCGGGGAGGCCCTCTTCCGGATCCGGCCCCCGCGGTGGGAGGCGGTCCCCGCCCTGCTGGAGGCCCTTGGGGACGAGGGCGTCCCCTTCCGGGTCCTCTCGGGGGGGAGCAACATCCTGGCGGCCGACGGAGCCCTCCCCTTCGGGATCCTCCACCTGCGGGGCCTCGGCGGAACCATCCGGTGGTCGGGCCCCGAGGCCGAGGCCGACGCCGACGTCCCCTTGCCCCGCCTGGCCGGCGAGTCGGTGCGGCGGGGCCTTGCGGGCCTGGAGGGGCTGGGGGGGGTCCCGGGGACCGTGGGCGGGGCGGCGGTGATGAACGCCGGCGCCTTCGGGTGCGAGGTGGGAAAGGTCCTCTCCGCCGTCCGCCTGGCGGAGGCGGAAGGAGGGATGGCCTGGCACCCCGCCTCCCGCTTCACCTTCCGCTACCGCTCCTCCGACCTCCGGGGAAGGGGGGTCGTCTGCGCCTGCCGTTTCCTCCTGGCCGAGGACGACCGGGAGGCGGTGGAGCGGCGCTATGCCGAGGCGCAGGAGAGGCGGAAGGCCAGTCAGCCCTGGCGGGAGCCGACCCTCGGCTCGGTCTTCAAGAACCCCCCGGGGGACTACGCCGGGCGGATCCTGGAGGCCCTGGGCTTCAAGGGCCGCCGCCGGGGCCGGGCCGGCTTCTCCGAGCGCCACGCCAACTTCCTGGTGAACTACGGCGGGGCCTCCTTCGCCGAGGCCTTCGGCCTCGCCGAGGAGGCCCGGTTGGCGGCGGAGGCCGCCGGATTTGCCCTGGAGTACGAGATGGAGGTCTGGCGATGAGCCGCCCGGAAGAGGTGGTGCGGGCCCTGCTCCGGGCCGGGGGGGTCTCGCGCCCCGCCGTCACCCGCCTCCAGAAGGAGCGGAAGCGGCGCTCCCTCCGCCGCGCCCTGCTCTTCGTCCTGGTCGTCGCGGGCCTCTCGGGGCTCACGGCCGCCGGCGGCCGCGGCTGGATCCTCCTGCAGGAGGACAGCGCCTTCGCCATCCGGGACATCCAGCTCGTGGGGCTGAACCGCCACCCGCCCGCCGAGGTCCTCTCGGCCCTCCGGGACCTGAGGGGCCGCAACCTGGTGGTCCTGCCCCCGGAGGAGGTGGCCCGCCGCCTCTCGGCCTTCCCCTGGCTCAAGGGCTTCCTCTGCCGGAAGCACCTCCCCGGCACCCTCCTGGTGGAGGTGGAGGAGCGGGAGACCCTCTGCGCCGTGCGCACACCGGAGGGCACCTTCGAGATCGACGGAAGGGGCTTCGCCTGGAAGGCCCTGCCGGGGACGGGGGCCCACTTCGCCCTGGGAGCCGGCCTCGACCCTGCCGACCCTTCGGTGCAGGGCGTCCTGGTGGACCTCCTGCGGCTGGGCCTCCACGGGCAGGTCCTCTCGCTGGAGGCGGAGCGCCCGGGCTCGGCCATCGCCCTGCGGTGCGCCGACGGCTGGACCCTGGTGGCCTCTCCCGCCGACCTTCCCTCCCAGTGGGAGCGCTTCCAGAAGGCAAGGGCCTGGGCCGAGAAGTACGCCCCCGACCGCCGGACCGCCGACCTGCGCTGGTCCGGGAAGATCGTCCTCAGGCCCCCCGAACCCAAACCGGCCGACACCGCTCCGGCGACCGCCGGAGAGGGAGGAACGGACCATGGCTAAGGAATCCCGTCACGTCGCGGGCATCGACGTGGGCACCTCCAAGGTGGCCACCGTCATCGGCAGGATCGAAGAGAACGGCTCCCTCGCCGTCACCGGCATCGGCAAGACCGAGGCCAAGGGCATGCGCCGGGGGGTCGTCGCCAACCTCAACGAGGTCGTGGAGTCGCTCAAGGCCTCGGTGGAGGAGGCGGAACTCATGGCCGGCGTCTCGGTGGACCGGGCCTACGTGGGCGTGGGCGGCTGCAACGTCCGGGGCCTCAACAGCCGCGGGGTGGTGGCGGTGACCAACCGGGAGCGCCTCATCGGGAAGGAGGAGATCCAGCGCGTGCTGGAGGGGGCCCGCACCGTGAGCTTCCCCCAGGACCAGCAGATCTTCCACACCTTCCCCCAGGAGTACATCGTGGACAACCAGGACGGCATCTCCGAGCCCCTGGGGATGACGGGGAGCCGCCTGGAGGCCAACGTCCACATCATCACCGGGCCCGTCACCGTCCTGCAGAACCTCACCACGGTGGTGAACCGCTGCGGCCTCGCCGTGGCGGAGCCGGTCCTCAACCTCATGGCCGACGCCCACGCCGTCCTCACCGCCGACGAAAAAGAGATCGGCGTCTGCCTCATCAACATCGGCCACGGCACCACCGGCATCGCCGTCTTCGAGAAGGGGGCCCTCTGGCACACCCGCGTCGTCCCCCTGGGGGGGGAGCACTTCATCAACGACCTCGCCGTGGGCCTGCGGACGGGGATCCTGGACGCCGAGATCCTCATGAAGAAGTACGGCTGCGCGCTGGTGAGCCTCATCGAAGAGGACGACATGGTGGAGGTCCCCTCCCCCGCCGGCAAGAAGAGCGCCATGGTGCCACGCTCCCGCATCTCCGAGATCCTGCAGGGCCGGGCCGAAGAGCTCTTCCAGCTCCTCTACGAGGAGATCCGGAGCGTGGGGCTGGAACGCACCATCAACGCCGGTCTCGTCCTCACCGGCGGTACGGCCTCCCTCCCGGGGCTCACCGAGGTGGCGGAGGGCATCTTCGACCACCAGGTGCGGGTGGGAGAACCGCTGAACATCGCGGGCCTCACCAACCTGGTCTCCGCCCCCCTCTTCGCCACCGCCGTGGGCCTGGCGGTGTACGGCGCCAAGAGGGAAGCGGAACAGGGCCCCGCCCGCCGGAAGGCGGGCTTCTGGGGGCGGGTCTTTTCGATCTTTCGGGACGCGGACTGAAGGCGCCGGGCGCCTTCTGGCAGGGATGTTCGAAAGGGGGTCGCACATGGAACGGGACGGAGGACTCATGTTCACGATGGAAGAGGCTCCGAAGAACGAAGGCGTGCGGAAGGTGCGCATCAAGGTCGTCGGCGTGGGGGGCGCCGGGGGCAACGCCATCAACCGCATGATCTCTGCGGGGCTCAAGGGCGTGGAGTTCATCGCCGTCAACACCGACTACCAGGACCTGGAAAAGTCCCTGGCACCCGTCAAGGTGCCCATCGGGCAGAAGATCACCCAGGGCCTGGGGACGGGAGGCTACCCCGAGCGCGGCGAAAACGCCGCCATCGAGGACACCGAGCTCCTCACCCGCCACCTGGAGGGGGCCGACCTCGTCTTCGTCACCGCCGGCATGGGCGGGGGCACCGGCACCGGCGCCGCCCCCCAGATCGCCCGCCTGGCCCACGAAGTGGGGGCCCTCACGGTGGCGGTGGTGACCAAGCCCTTCGCCTACGAGGGCCCGGTCCGGGAGCGGAACGCCGCCTGGGGCCTCTCCCAGTTCCGGATGGCCGACGCCACCCTCATCGTCATCCCCAACGAGAACCTCTTCTCCTGCCTGCCGGACGACGTCACGCTGGAGGAGGCCTTCCTCGCCGCCGACGACGTCCTGCGGCAGGGGGTCCAGGGGATCTCCGACCTCATCACCCGCCCCGGCCAGGTGAACCTCGACTTCGAGGACGCCCGGACGGTCCTCTCCGCCGGCGGGCGCGCCGTCATGGGCATGGGCCAGGCCTCGGGCCCCGACCGGGCCGTGGTGGCGGCGGGGAAGGCCGCCAACAACCCCCTCCTCGAAGACGCCTCCATCCAGGGCGCCCGCAACATCCTCGTGAACATCGCCTCCTCCAGGAGCCCCGGTCTCAAGGAGGTGCAGACCATCTGCAACCTCGTCCGGGAGAAGGCCCACCCCGACGTCCACCTCCTCTTCGGGACCAGCCTCGACAACGGCCTCGGCGACGACCTCCGGGTCACCGTGGTGGCCGCCGCCTTCGAGGACGGCGCCCTGGCCCAGGAAGCGGGCCGGCCGCCCCTGCGGGCCGTCACCCCCAACCCCTCCCTCTCGGAAGCCTGCGCCGCAGCCCCTTACGGCAACGTCCCCGGCGTGGACACCGCCCTTCCGGAGGCCGCGAGGCCGTCCTACCGGGGCCTGGGCCTCCGCCGCGGCACCTTCGTCACCAACCCCAACGAGACGCCCCCCACCCCCGGGGGCATCCCCGACCAGGATTGGGAGCAGTACCAGACCCCCATCACCGAGCGCGAGAAGAAGGGCGGGCTGCCCTTCTCCAAGAAACGGCGCACCTGATCCGGCGCCCGCCGGGCTCCCCCCACCGGGCCCGGCGGGCCTACCCGTTCCTCGTTTCATCCGGACATCCCTCCCTGCATCGGGGCGGCCCCCAGCCGCCCCCTTTTTTTCGCCCCGCCATTCCCCCGCCCTTTCCAACCAGAATTTGCCGGATTTCCGTAGCGGCCTTTGCTTGCAAAGGCCGGCATTTCGGCCGATGCCAGCATCGGCCGCTACGGGAGGGGGGCTTCGGCCGATGCGAGCATCGGCCGCTGCTGCGGGAAGCGGGGGTTCGGCCTTCTCCCCTTCCCCCCTCACCCCTTCGGGGGCGGGACCATGTGGCCGCCCTTGACATACTCCTCGGTCATGGTGCGGACCTGGCCGGTGAGGAGGAGGATGGCCAGGAGGTTGGGGAGGCTCATGAGGCCCAGGGCGGTGTCGCCGAAGGTCCAGACCAGCTCCAGGGAGTAGACGGCCCCCAGGAAGTGGACGAGGCAGAAGGCGGCGCGGTAGGGGAGGATCCACCGCTCGCCGAAGAGGTAGGTGACGGCGCGGTCCCCGTAGTAGGACCAGGAGATGGCGGTGGAGACGGCGAAGAGGAAGACGCCCAAGGTAACCAGGAAGCGCCCCCCCGGAAAGAGGGGGGAGAGGCCCTTCTCGAAGGCCCAGGAGGTGAGGGGGGAGCCGTTTTGCAGGGCGAGACCCCGGAGCCAGAGGCGGGAGGCCTCCTCCCGGCGGCCGTCCCTCCAGGTGTAGGAAGCCTGAACCAGGTCCCCCGGCGCCCCCGGCGCAAAGGCAACGGTGCCGGTGAAGGGCCTGGGGGCGGGGCCGAGGAAGTCCCGGCCCCCGGCCAGAAGGCGGGCCTCCTCCACCGTGCCCTGGTTGCGGATCACCGTGAAGCCCTGGATCCGTCCCTCCTCCACCGGGAAGGAGCCCGCGGCCGGGGCACCGGAGGCAAGGACGCCGTTGGGGCCCAGCCGGACCTCCCCGGCCACCGCCCGGAGGTTGGACTGGCGGTTCAGCGGGAGGGTCTGCTCCTGCTTCTCGTGCCACAGGCCCGACATGACGACGACGAGGCCGGTCATGGAGCAGACCACCAGGGTGTCGATGAAGGGCTCCAGCAGGGCCACCATCCCCTCCCGTACCGGTTCGTCGGTCCGCGCCGCCGAGTGGGCGATGGGGGCGGAGCCCTGTCCCGATTCGTTGGAGAAGAGGCCCCGCTTGACGCCCCAGGTGAGGAGGAAGACGAAGCCCGCCCCCGAAAAGCCCCCCACCGCCGCCGCGGGGTGGACGGCGGAGTCGAGGATCTCGCCGAAGGTGGGCAGGATCAGGTTCCAGTGGAGGAGGAGGACCAGAAGGCCCCCCGCAACGTACAGGCCGCACATCAAGGGGGAGAGGACCTGCGTGACGGCGCCGATGCGGCGGATGCCGCCGAGGATCACCGCCGCCACGAGGCCGGCGCAGAGGGCCCCCGTGGCCCAGGTGGGGACGTGGAGGTCCTGTCGGAACTGGTCGGCCACGGTGAAGGCCTGCACGGCGTTTCCAGAGCCGAAGGAGGAGATGACGGTGAAGGCGGCGAAGGCCATGGCCAGGGGTTTCCACTTTGGGCCCAGGCCCCGCTCGATGGAGTACATGGGGCCGCCGGCCACGTCCCCCGACGGCGTCACCACCCGGTAGCGCTGGGCCAGGGTGACCTCGGCGTACTTGAGGGCCATGCCCAGGACGGCGGTGACCCACATCCAGAACAGGGCGCCGGGGCCGCCGTAGTGGATGGCCGTGGCCACGCCGGCGATGTTGCCGATGCCCACGGTGGCGGAGAGGGCCGTGGAGAGCGCCTGGAAGTGGGTGAGCTCCCCCCGGTGGCGGGGGTCGTCGAAGTCCCCCTTGAGCACCCGGACGCCGTGGCCGAAGTGGCGGATCTGCACGAACTTGAGCCGCACCGTCGTGACGACTCCCGTTCCCAGCAGGAGGGCCACCAGCGTGGGAAAGGCCTGGGGCCAGTTCCAGATGGCGTTGTTCAGGGCGAGGAGGAGGGCCTTGAGGCCGCCGAGCAGGGCTTCCAGAAGGGCCATGGCGTCACCTCCCCTCCTTTCGGGTACGGATCCGGGCCCAGACCGGGGCTTCCAGGAAACTGCCGGGGACGTTCCGCTCCATTTGGCGGAAGAGGGCGTAGGGCACGGCGAAGGTGAGAAGGCCCGGCTCCAGGTGGACCCGGGCGCTGAGGTCCATGCCGCCGAGGACCGCCCGGGGCCGCTCCCCCTCCCCCTCCAGGAGGGGCAGGAGGAAGACCGCCTGGCAGGCGGAGGCGAAGGGGACGGTGACGGCCTCCTCCCCCGGCCGGTCGTAGTGGGCCAGGGTCACCAGGGCCGCCGTTTCGTCGGCGGTGGCGAGAAAGACCACCACCTCCGGTCTCTCCCGGCGGCCGTCCACCCGGGAGAGGGCCTTGAAGACGACAAAGGGGCGGGGAGGGGTTCGGGAAGGAAGGCTCTCGAGGAACCTCCGGGCCAGGGCCGGGGTTTTCAAGAAGCGGAGCCCTCCCTCCGAACCCCGGCCGCCGCCGGTGGAGAGGAAACGGGCCATGGCGGCGGGCTGCTCGTAGCCCTCCCCGAGGCAGAGGCCCCGGATGCCCCCCCGGCAGCCCACGGTCCTCTCGTCGAAGACCGCCCCGTACCCCCGGGCGGCGAAGGCCAGCATCTCCACCACACAGCCCCAGCGGCCCTCCTTGAAGCGCGCCGCCCCGGCAGGGCGCTGGGAGGCGAAGAAGACGGCCACCGGCTCGTAGGGGGAACCGAGGGCCCGGGCGATTCGGCTTTCCATGGTCTCCTCCGGGTACAGGGGGAAAGTGTACACCGGAACGGCGGGGTGGCGGGGGGGCTCGAGAGGCGGCGGCGCAATTCCACGGGCCTCGAAAACGTTGTAGAGTACCTCTCCAAGGCGCCCGGGGGCGGGAGGGTCCCGGCGGCGTCAGGGAGGTTCCTTTCGGGAAGGGCAGAGGTGGCGGCCATGGCGCCTGCCGAGGCGACCCGCTGGAAGGCGAAGCGTCCGGTGTTCCTCTGGGTGGCCCTCTGCCTGGCCCTCTTCGCCCTCTTCGCCGCCCTGAGGTTCTCGGGATCCAGTCCGGGGGCCTGGGAGATGCAGGCCGGCCTCCTGGAGACCTTCTTTTCAATAGCCCTTTCCGCCGTGGTCTTCTGGACCGCCTTCCGCCAGGAGGGCCCCCGCTGGAGGGCCCCGTGGCTCCTTCTGGCGCTGGCCTTCCTCGCCTACGGGCTGGGGGACGTCTTCGCCTCCCTCTTCCGTGTTCCCCTGGTGGTCGGCGGGGGGCGGTCGGCCCTCATGAACGCCCTGTACCTGGCCTTCTACCCCCTCTTCCTGGCGGGGGTCCTCCGCCTTCCCCACCGTCCCCTGGGGCGGGGAGAGCGCCTGCGCCTCTTCCTGGACCTGGCGGTGGTGGCCCTGGCGGGGGCCCTGGGGCTCTGGGTCTTCGTGGTGGAACCAAGGGCTTTCCTCCCCACAAACTCCGCCGCGGCGGCCCTCCTGGCCGTGGCCTACCCCCTGGGGGACCTGCTCCTCCTCTGGGCCGTCCTCCGCCTGCTCTTCCGGCGGGGGGAGGAGGCCAGTCGGACCTCTTACCGCCTGCTGGCCCTCTCGGCGGGGGTCCTCATCGTGACGGACTTCTTCTATTCCCTCTTCCTGCTGGAGGCGGAGAGGTCCTACCCCGACTTCGTGAGCCTGGGCTACATGGCCAGCCACGCCCTGGCGGGGTTCTCCGCCTTGCTCTTCTCCCCGCCGGCCAAGGCCTTGGAGGAGACGGCCGCTCCCCCCGAAAACCCCGCCCTCCTGCGAACCTCGGTGATCCTGGCCTACGGCGCCCTCCTCCTCGCCCTGCTGGCCCTCTTCGCCGCTTCCGGGGGGGCCCTTCCCCTCCCCTCCTTCGCCGCCCTGGTCCTCATGGTGGTCCTGGGCTTCGTGCGGCAGATGGCCGGCCTCGAGGAGATCCGGCGCCTCACCGAGGCCCTGGACGCCGAACGGGCGGCCCTGGAGGAACGGGTGGAGGCCCGGACGGCGGACCTGAAGCGCACGGTGGACGACCTCGCCGGGGAGGTGGCCCAGCGGCGGCGGGCGGAGGAGGCCCTCCAGGCCAGCGAGCAGCGCTTCCGGGACCTGGTCCAGCAGAGCCACGACCTGATCACCGTCCACGGCCCCGACTGGACCATCCTCTACGAGAGCCCCTCCGTGGCCCGGATCCTGGGGTACGGCCCCGGGGGACTGCTGGGGACCAGCCACTTCGACAAGATCCACCCCAAAGACGAGGCCGGCGCCCGGAGGATGGTGGCCCAGATCCTGGAGGGCCGCGTCCCCGAAAAGCCCTTCGTCTTCCGCATGCGCCACGCCGACGGCCACTACGTCTACCTGGAGGCCCTGGCCAACAACCAGCTCCACAACCCGGCCATCGGGGGCATCGTCTTCACCGCCCGGGAGGTGACGGAACGGGTCAAGGCCGAGAAGGCCCTCCAGCGGCAGCTCCAGGAGCTGAGGGCCCTAAACCGCGTGGCCACCCTGGCGGTGGAGGCCCCCGACGAACGGGCCCTCTTGCAGGGCTTCACGGCGGTGGTCCAGGAGGAGCTCTACCCCGACAACTGCGGGGTCCTCCTTCTCGACGCCGAACGGGGGATGCTGGTCCTCTCCGATTCTTACGCCCGAAGGAACCGGAGTCCCCTCTACGACGCCATCCCGCTGGGGCAGGGAGTCACCGGACGGGTGGCGGCCACCGGCAAGCCCCTCCGGATCGCCGACGTCCGGAAGGAACCGGGGTACATCGCCATGGACCCAGCCGTCCGGTCGGAACTCTGCGTGCCCCTCAAGTCCGGTGGGCGGATCCTGGGGGTCGTCAACGTGGAGAGTTCCCGGGAGAACCGCTTCTCGGAGCACGACCTGGAAACCCTCTCCACCTTGGCGGGCTTTTTGGCCACCGCCCTGGAGCGGCTCCGTTCCCTGGAAGCGGCGCGGGAGAGCGAGGAGCGCTTCCGGCGGCTTTCCGAGGCGGCCTTCGAGGGGGTCTGCATCAGCGACCAGGGGCGCATCCTGGACGCCAACCCCCGGCTGGCCCAGATGACCGGCTACTCCCTGCCGGAAATCCTGGGAAGGCCGGTCCTGGACTTCGTGGTCCCCTCCCAGCGGGACCGCGCCGCCGCCTACCTGGAGACCTTCACCGAGGAGCCCTTCGAGTTCCTCTTCCTGCGGCGGGACGGTTCCGAGTTCCCCGTGGAGTGCCGGGCCCGGCCCCTTCCCTTCGGCGGCCGCGCGGTGCGCGTGACCGCCGTGCGGGACATCACCGAGCGCAAGCGGACGGAGATGCAGGTTCGCCGCCAGGTGGAGCGCCTCTCGGCCCTGAGGACCATCGACGCCGCCATCTCGGCGAGCCTGGACCTCAAGACCGTCCTCGCGACCTTCCTGGAGCAGGCGGTAGCCCGGCTGGAGGTGGACGCCGCCGCCATCCTCCTCTTGGACCCCGTGGACCAGACCCTGGAGTTCGCCGCTTCCCGGGGGTTCCGGACCGACGCCCTGCGGCACACCCGCCTGCACCTGGGGCAGTGCTTCGCGGGAAGGGCCGCCCTCACCCGCCGGCGGGTCCGGGTGGAGGACCTCAAGCACTCCCCCGAGGAGTTCGCCCGGTCGCCCCTCTTCCTCTCGGAGGACTTCCGGGCCTACTTCGCCGTCCCCCTCCTCTCCCGGGGCCAGGTCAAGGGCGTCCTGGAGGTCTTCCACCGGACCTACCTGGACCCCGACGCCGAGTGGCTGGACTTCCTGGACACCCTGGCGGGTCAGGCGGCCATCGCCGTGGACAACGTGGGGCTCTTCGAGAATCTGCAGAAGACCAACCTGGAGCTGGCCTCGGCCTACGAGACCACGCTGGAGGGCTGGTCCCGGGCCCTGGAACTGAGGGACCGGGAGACCCAGGGCCACACCCTCCGGGTGGCGGAACTCACCGTCCGCCTGGCCCGGGCCCTCTCCCTGCCCGAGGCGGAGCTGGCCCACATCCGGCGGGGGGCGCTCCTCCACGACATCGGCAAGATGGGGATCCCCGACGCCATCCTGCTCAAGCCGGGGCCCCTCACCGAGGAGGAGTGGGTGATCATGCGGCGCCACACCGAGTACGCCGCCGACCTCCTTGCCCCCATCGAGTTTCTCCGGCCGGCCCTGGAGATCCCCACCTGCCACCACGAGCGGTGGGACGGGAAGGGCTACCCCCGGGGCCTCCGGGGGGAGGAGATCCCGCTGGCGGCCCGGATCTTCTCGGTGGTGGACTCCTACGACGCCCTCTCCTCCGACCGGCCCTACCGGGCGGCCTGGCCGCCGGAGAAGGTCCGGAATTACCTGCTGGAGGAGGCGGGGAGCCGTTTCGACCCGGCGGTGGTGGCGGCCTTTCTGGACCTTCTGGAGCGGGAGGGCTGAGGAGGGCCCTCAGCGGGGCCGTTCGCGATAGCGGTCCCCCTGCTTGAGGATCTTCTTGCGGAGGCGCAGGGACTGGGGGGTCACCTCCAGGAGTTCGTCGTCGGCGAGGAACTCGAGGCACTGCTCCAGGTTGAGGATCCGCGGGGGCACCAGCCGGGCGGCCTCGTCGGAGGTGGAGGCCCGCATGTTGGTCAGGTGCTTCTCCTTGACCACGTTGACGTCCATGTCCTTCTCGCGGTTGTTCTCCCCGACGATCATCCCCTCGTAGACCGGGGTCCCCGGGGCGATGAAGAAGGTGCCCCGGCTCTCCAGGTGCTCGATGGCGTAGGCGGTGGCCCTGCCGGGCCGGTCGGCCACCAGGGCCCCGGTCATCCGGCCGGGGATGGGCCCCTGCCAGGCGTCGTACCCGTCGAAGAGGTGGTTGAGGATCCCCAGCCCCCGGGTCTCGGTGAGGAACTGGGTCCTCAGGCCGATGAGCCCCCGGCTGGGCATGCGCCAGTCCATCCGGGCCCGCCCCGATCCGTGGTTCACCATCTTGAGCATCCGGCCCCGGCGGCTCCCCAGGAGCTGGGTCACCGCCCCCAGGAAGGCCTCGGGGCAGTCCACCTGGACGATCTCCATGGGTTCGAGGATGCGGCCGTCGGGCTCTCGCCGGGTCAGGATCCGGGGCCGTCCCACCGAAAGCTCGAAGCCCTCCCGCCGCATGGTCTCGATGAGGATGGCGAGCTGGAGCTCCCCCCGCCCCAACACCTCGAACTGGTCCCCCGTCTCGGGGAAGACCACCCGGAGGCTCACGTTCCGGAGGGCCTCCTTCTCCAGGCGGTTCCGGATCTGGCGGGCGGTGACGAACCGCCCCTCCTTGCCGGCGAAGGGCGACTGATTGGCGGAGAAGACCATGGAGAGGGTGGGCTCGTCCACCCGGATGCGGGGCAGGACCGCCGGCGCCTCCGGCTCGCAGAGGGTGTCGCCGATGCCGGCTTCGGGGAAGCCCGCCACCGCGCAGAGGTCGCCCGACCGCACCTCCTCCGCCTCCACCCGGTCGAGGCCGGAGAAGGTGTAGAGGGCGGTGATCCGGCCCTTCAAGGTCCTCCCCTCCTGGTGGAGGACGAGGTCCCGGCCGGCCCGCAGGGTCCCCTTCACCACCCGGCAGAGCCCCAGCCGCCCCACGTAGTCGTTGTAGTCCACGTTGGTGATCCAGGCCTGGAGGGCTTCGGCCGAGTGGTCCGGCGGGGCGGGGACGGTGGAGAGGATCGCCTCGAAGAGGGGCAGGAGGTCCCGGCCCGGCTCCTTGAGGTCCCGGGTGGCGGTGCCCTTCCGGGCGTCGGTGTAGACCACCGGGAAGCCGATCTGGTCTTCGGTGGCGTCGAGGTCGATGAAGAGGTCGTAGACCTCGTTCAGGACCTCCGCGGGCCGGGCGTCGCTCCGGTCGATCTTGTTGAGGACCACCACCGCCGGCAGATTCCGCTCCAGGGCCTTTCGAAGAACGAATCGGCTCTGGGGCAGGGGGCCCTCCGCCGCGTCCACCAGCAAGAGCACCCCGTCCACCATGGTGAGGGCCCGCTCCACCTCGCCACCGAAGTCGGCGTGGCCGGGGGTGTCCACGATGTTGATCTTGACGCCCCGGAAGGTGACCGAGGTGTTCTTGGCCAGGATGGTGATGCCCTTCTCCCGCTCCAGGTCGTTGCTGTCCAGGACCCGCTCCTCCACCTCCTGGCCCTTCCGGAAGATGCCGGACTGCCAGAGCATGGCGTCCACCAGCGTGGTCTTGCCGTGGTCCACGTGGGCGATGATGGCGACGTTGCGAATGTCTTCCCGAAGCACGCGATCCTCCCGAACCCTGTGGGGGGGCTGTCCTCGTCGGTTGGGGGGGCCGGGCCGGGGGCCCGGAAGGGTTGCCCGCCTCCGGTGGAGGAGCGGGCATTCTAGCGCAAAGCGCACGAATTCTCAAGGAGATGGGCGGGGTACGCCGCGGGGGGCCGTCCTTCCCGAGGGCCTTCAGGAGCCCCGGCGGGCCAGGAGGGCCCGGATCTCCGCCAGGGAGCCTTCGATCCGATCCAGCCGGTCACGGATCTCCTGGAACTGGCGCCCGAAGATCTCCATCTCCTCGATCTCCCGCATGAGTTCGGGGAAGAGGGCGGACTCCGTCCCCTGGTGGGGCGGCGCGGCGCCCTTGGCCGGCTCGGGGTAGAAGCGCTCCAGGGCCTCCTCCAGGCTCGACTGGGGCGCCACCATGGGCACCACCGACATGCCGGAGACCTTCTCCAGGACCTCCAGCGTGTCCAGGTCCAGGGGGTCCGCCAGGGCGACGAAGAGGCGGTTGCCGTCGGCCTTCACGGGGAGGGCGTGGTGGCGGAAGGCGAGGCCCCTGGGAATCTTGGCCAGGACCGAAGGCGGGATCTCCAGGTTGGCGAAGGAGACGCAGGGCATGTTGAGCTGGCGGGAGAGGAAGGCCGTCAGCACGTTTTCGTCGATGAAGTGCAGGGCGATCAGGGTGGAGCCGAAGCGGGTCCCGCGCTGCTTCTGCTCTTCCAGGGCGATCTGGAGTTGAACCTCGTCGATGAGGTTGGCCTCCAACAGAAGGTCTCCCAGTTTGGGCCTGGCCATGGTCCGCCTCCCTGCCTCCCAAGGTACACCTCACCGAAGCCCCCGGCAAGGTGGCGGGAGCCCACGGCCCTTCGCGTATCATTGCTGTCCAAGATCGTTTTGGGCAACGGTTTTCCGCATGTTGCCCAAGCG
>JBMFRA010000025.1:0-26169 GCA_049968315.1 Acidobacteriota bacterium | reverse complement strand
GGTTCTGGATGCACCGCCGTTGGCGGACGGTGCCGGAAAAATAGGTAACTGTCCCTATCTTGGTGTGCTACCATCGAGCCTCCGGCGCGGTGCCGGGGTGTGGAGGTGGAGATGGCACTCCGCTGCGGGATCGTGGGGCTGGCGCGCTCGGGAAAGACGACGATCTTCAACGCGCTGACGGCCTCCCGGGCCGCCACGGGTGGCTTCACCTCCGCCTCGGCGGACCCCAACATTGGCCAGGCCGCCGTTCCAGACCCCCGCCTCGACGACCTCGGGCGGGTCTTCCAATCGAAGAAGATCACCCCCACGACGCTGGAGTTCGTGGACGTGGCGGGCCTCGTCCGGGGTTCCTCCCGGGGCAGCGGGCTGGGAAACCAGTTCCTGGCCCATTTGAGGGAGGTGGATTGCATCGTCCACGTGGTGCGGGCCTTCGAAAACGACAACGTCCCCCACGACGAAGGGTCGGTGGACCCCGTCCGGGACGCGGAGACGGTGAACCTGGAGCTGGCCCTCGCCGACCTGGCTTCCGTGGAGAAGCGCATCGAACGGACGGTGAAGCTGGCCCGGTCGGGGGACGAGGCCGCCCGGAAGCTCCTTTCGGTCCTGGAGCGGGCCAAGGGTGCCTTGGAGGAGGGGCACTTCGCCGCCTCGGTGGCGTGGAGGCCCGAGGAGCGTCCCCTGCTTCACGACCTGTTCCTCCTCACGCTCAAGCCGGTGGTCTACGTGGCCAACGTGGACGAGGAGGGGCTCCGCCCCGGCCACCCCGGAGCCTCGGCCCTGGAGGCGCTGGCGGCGGGGGAAGGCCGTCCCTGCGTGCGCATCGCCGGGGAGGTGGAGGCGGAGCTCGTTGCGCTGGCCCCGGAGGAGCGGGCGGAGTTCATGGCGGCCTACGGCCTCACGGAACCCGGCCTCCACAAGCTGGTCCACGCCGCCTTCTCGGCCCTGGACCTCATGACCTTCCTCACGGCGGGGGAGAAGGAGACCCGGGCCTGGACCATTCCGAGGGGCACCAAGGCCCCCCAGGCCGCCGGGAAGATCCACTCGGACCTGGAGCGGGGGTTCATCCGCTTGGAGGTCTACTCGTACGAGGACTGGGTGGCCTGCTCCCGGGACGAGAAGAAGGTGAAGGAGCGGGGCCTCTACCGCTCCGAAGGCCGGGACTACGTCATGCGGGAAGGGGACGTCTGCCTCTTCCGCTTCAACGTCTGAGGGAGGCCGAAGGAGGCCGGAATGGAACTGGACCTCTCCAAGGGAAGGGCTTCGGCGAGCCACCTCGTCCTTCCCATCGACACCAACCCCCTGGGGGCGCTCTTCGGCGGGCGCGCCGTGCAGTGGATGGACATCGCCGCGGGCCTGGCAGCCATCCGGCTCAGCGGGAAGACCGCCGTCACCGCCTCCATCGAGCGGCTCGATTTCAAGGTCCCCGTGAGGTGGGGGGACATCGCGGTGGTGGAGGCCCAGGTGGTGGCGGTGGGCCGGACCTCCATGACGGTAAAGGTCCGGATGTACCGGGAGGAGGCCGCCACCGGCAACCGCCAGCTCTGCACCTCGGGGCTCTTCCACATGGTGGCCCTGGACCCCGAGGGCCGTCCCACGCCCGTCCTCTCCCCGTGAGACCCTTCCTCCCGCCTCCGGTCCGCGGGATCCTCTCCGCGTTGCTCCTGGCGGCGGCCCTCCCCGGGGGGGCCGCCCCCCTTTCCGGCCTGCCCCCCTCCCTCCAGCGCGCCGCCGAAGAGGCCTACGGGCGTTTGTGCCGGCTCTACGGCGTGCCTCCGGAGCGCCTCGCCGAACCTCTCCAAGTGACCGTGGCGGCGGTCCCCGAGGACCTGCCCCGCGCCTGGGCGGGCCTTCCCGCTTTCGCCGCCGGGGCCGCCGTGGAGGAGGAGGGGCGCATCGCCGTGGTCCTCTCCCGGTGCGGCCCCTACCCCTTCGGCGACGCCCGCCAGACGGTGGTCCACGAGGTCTCCCACGTTGCCCTGTACCGCGCCCTGGGAGCGAGGGCTCCCCGCTGGTTCGACGAGGGTCTGGCCATGCGTGCCGCGGGGGAATGGGGCTTGAGGGACGAGTGGAACGCGGCGCTGGCCCTCAGGGAGGTGGCCAGGGGGCGGTGGCGCTTGGAACAGATGGAGGCGGACTTCGCCCGGGGCGAGGGGGCCGTGCGGCGCTCCTACGCCCTCGCCAAGGGCTTCGTCCGGGACCTCTTCACCGACGACGCCCAGTTGGCGGCCTTCCTGGAGGAGGTCCGCCGCTGCGGCTCCTTCGACCGGGCCTTCCTCGAGCGCTTTCGAAGGCCCCCCGGTGCCGCCTTCCAGGCCTGGGCCAAGAACCTCCCCTGGTGGGGGGAGTGGGTGGTCCTCCTCACCTCGCCGGGATTCCTCTGGACCCTCATCCTGCTCCTCTTCTTCGCCGCGGTGGCCGCCGCCGCCCGGCGGCGCCGGCGGAAGTACGAGGCTCTGCCCGATTGAAGGCGGCGGCCGTTCAGGGGGATTCCGCTCCGTTCCCCACTGCAGGTCCGCTCCCCTCCGCAGGGTTGGGCGCCGGCGGCGTCCCCCCGGAGGAGGAGGCCCCGGCGTCCCCTTCGGGGGCTGGCGGGGGGGGCGGGGAGGGACTGGGCTGGAAGTGGCCCTCGGCGAAGAGTGGGGGGGCCGTTCCGCCTCCGGGGAGGGGAAGGGGGGAGGTCTCCACCCGGAACCCGTCGGCGCGGCTCCAGACCGAGAGCGCCCCCCCGAAGCCGTCCAGGACGGGGCAGTCGCTCGTGAACCGCGGCTCCAGGGTCTCCTTGAGGAGGTGGATCCCTGAGACCTCGGGGTACCGGCCCTTCTCCTCCCGGTACCGTTCCAGTGCCTCGGCCACCTGTTGGAGCCGAAAGCGGCTCACCGCCACCCGCCCGGAGGCAACCTGCTGGCGCTTCCAGTGGAGAAAGAGCCCGGCCTCCACGAAGAAGAGGGCCATGGCGAGGATGGAGAGGCCCAAGCCGGCCCAGATCCACTTCTTGCCGGTGTACCGCTCGGGGTGCTTGGAGCAGAGGAGGTGGCCGAGAAGGCCGTTGGCCGCCGCCAGGAGGGCCGCCGCAGGGGCCAAGGGGGGAAGGAACGCCGCGATCCCCACCCACCAGGTGAGGCGGGCGGGGAATTCCGAAGGGCCGGTGGAGGGGCGGCGGAACACCTCAGGTCCCCTCCGGAGGCGCCCCGGTTTCTTCCGGGACCACCAGGTGGAGGCCGTCCTCCTCCACCGAGACCTCGGCGGGGAGAAGGGCGGCCACGTCCCCGTCGGCCTCCAGGGGAAAGCCCCCAGGGCCCTCGACGAGGACCCGCCGGGCCTCGAAGGCCCGGACGCCGGGCAGCCCCTCCAATCCCCCCCGGAGGAGGCCCAGGGCCAGGCTCGGAAGGCGGAGCGGAAGGGGCGGCGCCACCGCCAGGACTTTGAGGACCGGCCGGAAGAAAACCGGGGAGGAGGTGAGGAGGGCCTCCCCGCCGTACCGGCGGCCCCTCAGGAGGAAGACCTGGGCCGCCTCCACGGGGGCACCTCCCTCGGGGCGGACCCGGAGGGGGGGAAGGGGCTCTTCCAGCAGGGCCCGGAGGGCCGCGTACCCGTAGGCCCACCCCCCCGTCTCCCGCTTCATGGCCGAATCGAGGCGGGCCACCGCCAGGGAGTCCAGCCCCGCCGAGGCGCAGAAGGTGAAGGGCGTCCTTCCCCCGATGAGGCCCAGGGGCACCGGGCGGGCCCGGCCGCGGGCGGCCAGCTCCGCCGCCAGGAGGGGGGACCGGGGGATCCCCAGCTCCCGGGCCAGGACGTTGGCGGTGCCCATGGGCAGGAGGGCCAGGGGGACGCCGGTGCCGCGGAGACCCTCCGCCGCCTGCCGGACCGTCCCATCGCCCCCGCAGACCGCCACCCGCTGGAAGCCCTCCTGGAGGGCCGCCCGCCGCGCCTCCACGGAGATGGGGCCGCCCTCCCCGGAACCCCGGACGGCCACCTCCCACCCGCTGGCCTCCAGGAAGGCGCGCAGCCTCCCCAAGAGGGCCGGCTCCGAGGCGGCCCGGGCCCACGGGTTGTGGAGGAGGAGGAGCCGGCCACGGTCCCGGCGGGTCACCGGGCCACCCTCCGCAGGCCGAGGACCCCGGCGATGCGGCCCAACCGGGACTGGATCTGGGAGAGGTGGCCCTTGTCCTTCACCTGGATGGTCAGGCGGACGACGCCCTGGCCCCGGGCGTTGACGCCCGCCTCGATGTGGCGGAGGGGGGCCTTGGCGTCGGCCACCACCTGGGTGATCTCCGCCACGATGCCCGTCCGGTCCTCCGTTTCCACCACGAGGTTCACCTCGTGGGCCGCCGGCGGGGCCGCCTCGCTCCAGGAGACCTCCATGAAGCGGTCGGGGTTGTACCGCAGGCGGGCCACGTTGGGGCAGTCGGCCCGGTGGACCATGAGGCCCTTGCCCCGGGAGGCGACGAAGCCCACCACCTCCTCGCCGGGGATGGGTCTGCAGCAGCGGGCGAAGGTGAAGGCCATGGCCGGGGCCCCCCGAACGACGAGGGTGGGCTCCCGGGACCGCTCGGGGGCCGGCGCGGGGCCGGCGGCGGGAAGGCTCTCGGGCTCCCGGGGGACGAGCCGGCGGGCGAAATCCCGGGCGGAGACCTTCCCGTAGCCGATGGCGGCCAGGAGGGCGTCCAGGTCGGACAGGGAGACCTTTTTCAAGGCCTCCTGAAAGAGCCCCGACTGCTGGGCGTCCTTCAAATTCACCTTGAGGCGCTTGAGTTCCCGGTCCAGCGCCGCCCGCCCCGACTCCATGGCCTTGGCCTTCTCCTGGGCGTTCAGGAAGGCGCGGATCTTGGAGAGGGCGCGGCTGGTGACGGCGGCCTTCAGCCAGTCCCGGGAGGGCTTTCCCGTGGGGCTCTTGATGATCTCCACGCGGTCCCCGCTCTTGAGGGTGGTCTTGAGGGGGACGATCTTCCCGTTGACCTTGGCGCCGACGCAGTGGTGGCCCAGATCCGAGTGGATGGTGTAGGCCAGGTCCAGGGGGGTGGCCCCCCGGGGCAGGGCGAAGACCTCCCCCCGGGGGCTGAAGACGTAGACCTCCTTGGGGTAGAGGTCGATCCGCAGGTCCTGCAGGAACTCCCGGGCCGAACCCCCCCCTTCCTGGAAGGACTCCACGAAGGAGCGGAGCCACTGGGTGGTGGCCGTCTCGTCCTCCGCCGTGAGGCGCCCTTCCTTGTACTGCCAGTGGGCGGCCAAGCCGTTCTCCGCCTCTTCGTGCATGGCGAAGGTCCGGATCTGGATCTCGAAGGGTTGTCCCTTGGGCCCGATGACCGAGGTGTGGATGGAGCGGTAGTGGTTCTCCTTGGGAAGGGCGATGAAGTCCTTGAAACGCCCGGGGACGGGCTTCCAGGTGGGGTGGTTGTGGATGGCCCCCAGGGCGGCGTAGCAGTCCTTCACCGTGGGGACGAGGATGCGGAAGGCCATGTAGTCGTACACCTGGTCCACCGAGATCCCCTGGCGGCGCAGCTTGGTGAAGATGCTGTAGAGGTGCTTCACCCGGCCGGTGACCTTCCCCTCCACGCGAACCGACGCCAGGAGCCCCTGGAGCTCCTGGGTGGTCTCTTCGATGAAGTTCTCGTTGTAGCTCCTCCGCTCCTGGAGCAGGCGGGTGAGGGCGGCGTAGTCCTCCGGATAGGCGTACCGGAAGGAGAGGTCCTCCAGCTCCGCCTTGACCCGGCCCAGCCCGAGGCGGTAGGCGATGGGGGCGTAGATCTGGAGCGTCTCCTGCGCCTTGACCGGCCGCCGCTCCTCCGGAAGCCCATCCAGGGTCCTCATGTTGTGCAGGCGGTCGGCCAGCTTGACGAGGATCACCCGGATGTCGTCCACCATCGCCAGGATGACCTTCCTCAGGGAGGCGTACTCCCGTTCCTGGCGGGAGACGGTGGGGACGTTGTCCTCGATCTTGGTCACGCCGTCCACGATGTGGGCCACCGCCGGGCCGAAGCGGCGCTCGATCTCCCCCAGGGAAACGGCGTGGTTGTCTTCCACCACGTCGTGCAGGAGGCCCGCCACCAGGGCCGTGTCGTCGGCCCTGAGGTCCGCCAGGATGTCCGTCACCGACACGGGGTGGACCAGGTAGGGCTCCCCCGTGTACCGTTGCTGCCCCTCGTGGGCGAAGGCCGAAAAGAGGTACGCCTTCTGGAGGAGCCTCTCGTCCGACGAGGGGTTGTACCTCTTGACCTTTTCCAGAACGTGGTCGATCCGCGGCAGCATAGCCCCATAGTATAAGCCAAAGAGGGATCCCCCGGGGCGCCGGGGGACGGTTGACACCCCGGAGGCCCTCGCCTAGGATGGAGCGGAATGCCGTAGGAGGGGCCCTTGGCGAAGCGAGGATGGAATGTGGTGGCGGCCGGCGGCCTGGTCTCGGTGGTTTCCCTGGCCGTTCTGGCCAGGCTGGTCCTTCCCGGGGGGACCTTCACCGGGCGGTTCCTCGTCTTCCTGCTCCTGGGGGGCCTTTGCGGCGCCCTGGGTACCGCCCTTCTGGCCCGCAAAGGGGGGGATTCCTCCCGCGATCCCGTGGACGACCTCCTCAAGCGGATCGCCGCGGGCTCCCTCGACGTGGGCCGGGACGGGAAGACCCGGCGGGTGCTGGCCTCCAACCCCGGCCTCCAGAGGGTCCTCTCCAGCCTCCAAGGGGTCATCGGCCACCTGCAGGACACGGGGACCCGCGTCTCGGAGGCCTCCTCCCTCATCTCCCGGAAGGCCCAGCAGATGTTCTCCGACGCCGGGGAACAGGCCCGGGCCGTGGGGGAGGTCCGCCGCTCCCTCACTTCCCTGGAGGGGGAGATCGAGCGGGTGGTCCTGGGCGTGGACGGCCTCTCCGGCTTCACCGAGAAGACCTCCAGCGCCATCCTGGAGATGCGTGCCTCCATCGAGGAGGTGGTGGGGGCCACCCACAACCTCTCGGCCCTGGTGGACGAGATCAGCGCCTCCATCGAAGAGATGTCCCGCTCCATCGACGAGGTGGCGGGCCACGGAGAGAGCCTCTCCTCCTTCGCCATCCAGAACTCCTCCGCCATGGTCCAGATGGATGCCACCATCGGCCAGATCGAGGAGAACATCCGGGAAACGGAGGGCATCTCCCGCAAGGTCCTGGATACGGCCCGGGAGGGGGAGAAGGCCGTCAAGCAGACGGTCAACGCCCTGGACTCCATCCACACCGTCATGAGCACCAACCTGGAGGCCATGAACGCCCTGGTGGAGCGCTCCCGGGACATCGGAAAGATCCTCAAGGTCATCCGCGACATCGCCGACCAAACGAACCTCCTGGCCCTCAACGCCGCCATCATCGCCGCCCAGGCGGGGGAGCACGGCCGCTCCTTCGGGGTGGTGGCCGAGGAGATCCGGGACCTGAGCGAACGGACCACCGCCTCCACCAGCGAGGTGGCCCAGATCATCGAAACCATCCAGAAGGACGTGGGAGAGGCCTCCAAGGTGGCGGAGGAGGGGATGGCCCGGGTCCAGGACGGGCTCCAACTGGGCCGCAGCGCCGAGGAGACCCTCCAGCGCATCGCCAAGGCCATCGAGGGGGCGGGGACCAGCATCAGCCATATCGCGAGGGCGGCCGCCGAGCAGTCCAAGGGGAGCAAGCAGGTCACCGCCGCCATCGAGGAGATGACCAAGCGGATCGAGCGCATCTCCACCGCCACCCGGGAGCAGGCCCAGACCTCCCGCCACATCGCCAAGCGGTCGGAGGTCATGAAGGAACTCACCCGCAACGTGGACCGGGCCATGGAGGAGGAGGCCTCGGGGAGCAACACCATCGCCGAGGGGATGGACCAGGTCCGGGGGGCGGTGGAGGAGATCCAAAAGGCCCTCGTCCGGATGTCCCAGGCCGGCCAGCGGATCGTCGCCGCCATGGACGCCATCTCCGGCGCCGCCGACCAGGGGCTCTTCGGGGCCCGGGAGCTTTCGGCCACCTCCGCCTCGTTGAAGCAGGAATCCCTCCTCCTCGTGGAGGAACTCTCCGCCTTCACCCTCCCCAAGCCCGAGCGGGGCGGGGAACTCCGGCTCGGCCACGTCTCCTACGCCTTCAACCTGGACCCGGCCTTCGCCAACAACATCCGGGACCACGAGGTGGTGCACCCTTACTGCGAGGGCCTTCTCCGCCAGGGCCACGGCACGCAGATTCTGCCGGGCCTTGCTGAATCGTGGCACCTCTCCACCGACGGGCGCGTTTACACCTTTAGGCTCCGCCCCAACCTCACCTTCCACAACGGGCGGAAGGTCACCGCCCGGGACGTCCTGGCCTCCTGGCACCGGGCCCTCTCCCCCAAGCTCCAGTCGGAGAGCAAGATCTTCCTCTCCTGGGTGGAGGGGGTGGAGGAGTTCCTGGAGGGCAAGGCCGACTCCGTCCGGGGCGTCTCCGCCCCCGACGACCTCACGGTGGAGATCCGGTTGCGGGAGCCCCTGGCCTTCTTCCTGTATTTCCTGGCCTACCCCGAGGCCTCCGTCCTGCCGCCGGAGGCCTACGACGAGAAGACGCTGCGGCTGAAGCGCCCCATCGGGGCGGGCCCCTACCGGGTGGTGGAGCACGGCGCCGACCGGGTGGTGATGGAACGCTTCGAGGGCTACTGGGACCCCGCCGTGGCGCACCTGGACCGGCTGGTCTTCGATTACTCCTCCCGGGACGAGGAAACCCTGTCCGAGGCCCTGGAGGCCGGCCGGGTCCACCTGGCCTCCAACCTCTCCAACGACGCCGTGGAACGGCTTTTAAGGGATCCCTTCTGGCAGAACAACACCGAGAGCACGGTCCTTCTCAACACGATCTTCGTCTCCATCCGCAACGACCTGGCCCCCTACACCAGCCGGGAGCTCCGCCAGGCCATGAACTACGCCATCGACCGGGAAGCCCTGGTGGGCCGGTACGTCCACGCCCGTTCGACGCCCGCCCGGGGAGTGCTCCCGCCGGGCATCCTGGCCTACCGGCAGGACCTCAAGGGCTACACCTACGACCCCGAGCGGGCGCGGTACCTCCTGCAGAAGGGCGGTTTCGGCTCGGGGGTGGAGCTCCGGGTGCCGGTGGACCAAAGCCGCGTCCGGCAGGCCAAAGAGTTCGCCATGATCGTGGAGATGCTCGGCCAAGTGGGCATCCGGGTGGAGACGGAGACGATGAGCCACGAGGCCTTCGAGTCCCTGAGGAAGGTCCAGGGCAAGCCGGGCCTCTACGCCACCGGCTGGTACGTGGACTACCCCGACCCCGATTCCTTCATGTACACCCTCTTCCACTCCAAGGGCGGGGACACGCTGGAACTGCACTACCACAATCCCCGCTTTGACGAGATCGTGGACCGGGCCCGGCGCTCCCTGGACCCCGAGGAGCGGATCGCCCTCTACCACGAGGCGGAGGACATCCTCATCGAGGACGCGCCCTGCATCTTCCTCTACCACATCCGGGGCATGGTGCCGCACCGGCCGGAGGTCATGGGGCTGAAGCTCTACCTGACACCCCCCATGGTCCGCCCCGAGAAGGTGTGGCTCAGTCGAGAAAGCGGAAGCTGACCACCTCGTCCATGTTGACGTAGACGCTGAGGTTGTTCCCGTGGGGGTTGAGGGGGGTCAGGAAGAACCCCCGGGTGGGACGGGACTCCAGGTTGGTGATCCCCTCCAGCACCTCTCCGTCGCGGAAGGCCACCCGCACCCGGTTGCCGGGCACGGCCTGGAAGAGGACCTTGCCGGAGAGCCGGTGCGTCTCGGCGGGATCGGAAGCGAAGTCCCGGACGAAACAGACCATCTTCACCCCCTGGAGGAGCACCCGGTGGATCCGCTCCCCCAGGTCCTGGACCAGGATCTCCGCCTCCCCGGCGAGAAAGCTGTCGCCGAAGCCGGCGAGGGTCCTTCCGTCCTTGAACCTGACCACCACCTTCTGTTCGAACATGGCCCTTCCATTGTAGGGGATTGCCCGTGTCGGGGCAAGGGGGAGGCCCCTTCCCCCGGAGGGCCGCTTCGGCTATGCTGAGAGCTGGAGGTTTCCATGGAACGGGAAGCCCTGGCCCTGGCCGTCTCGGAGATCGTCCTCAAGCACATCCCGGAGGGGATCCCGTCCCCGGCCCTGGAGGGGGTGGTGGCCGACCTCGTTCGCCTGCTGGAGGGCGGAGGTCCCTCCGGTGGGGAGTGCCGGGACATCCGGCACATCGTCTTCACCTCCCTGGGGCGGAACCGCCCGGGGATCGTCCATGCCTTTTCGGAGGTCCTGGCCCGGTGCGGCGTGGACATCGTGGACCTCAACCAGACGCTGGTCCACGGCAACTTCGCCATGATGATGATCCTGGACCCTTCCCAGGCCTCCGTCTCCTTCGAAGAGATCCGCGCCGCCCTCAAGAAGCGGGGGGAGGAGCTGGGCGTCCTGGTCTTCGTGCAGTACGAGGACATAATGCGGGCGGTGAACCGGGTCTGACGCCGTCCGAACCTCCGGGGAAGCCATGACGTACACCCGCCGGGAAATCCTGGAAACCCTGCGCATGACGGAGCTGGAGAACTTCGACGTGCGTACCGTCACGCTGGGGGTGAGCCTGCTGGACTGCGGCCACCCCGATCCGAAGGAGGCGGCGCGCAGGGTCTACGAGAAGCTCGTCCGGCTGGCCTCCCCCATGCCCAAGGCCGTGGGGGAGACCGCCGACGCCCTGGGGATCCGGGTGGCCAACCGCCGCATCGCCGTCTCCCCCGTGTCGCTGATCCACACCCGCCCCGAGCCGGCGGCCTTCCTGGAGATCGCCGCCGCCATCGACCGGGCCGCCTCCGAGATGGGCTTCGACTTCGTCGGGGGCTACTCGGCCCTGGTGCACGCCGGATTCACGGAGGCCGACCGGGCCCTTCTCGACTCCATCCCCGACGCCCTGGCGGGGACTTCCCGCCTCTGCTCCTCGGTCAACGCCGGCTCCAGCCGGACCGGCCTCAACATGGACGCGGTGCGGATCGTGGCGCGGGTCCTCAAGGAGACGGCCTACAAGACCCGGGAGCGGGGGAGCATCGGCTGCGCCAAGTTCGTCGTCTTCGCCAACGCGGTGGAGGACAATCCCTTCATGGCCGGGGCCTTCCACGGCGTGGGGCTCCCGGAGGCCGTGATCCACACGGGGGTCAGCGGCCCGGGAGTCGTCCTGGACGCCATCCGGCGCGCCGGCCGGTGCGACCTCAGGACCCTGGAGGAGGCCATCAAGCGGGCCGCCTTCAAGATCACCCGGGTGGGGGAGCTCATCGGCCGGCAGGTGGCCGAGCGGATGGGGCTCCCCTTCGGCATCGTGGACCTCTCCCTCGCCCCGACCCCCCAGCTGGGGGACTCGGTGGGGGAGGTGCTGGAGGCCATGGGCCTCGAACGGGTGGGGGCGCCGGGAACCACGGCGGCGCTGGCCCTGCTCACCGACGCCGTGAAGAAGGGCGGCGCCATGGCCACCTCGGCGGTGGGCGGCCTTTCGGGGGCCTTCATCCCCGTCAGCGAGGACGCCACCATGATCGCCGCCGCCCGGGAGGGCCACCTCTCCCTGGAAAAGCTGGAGGCCATGACCGCCGTCTGCTCCGTCGGCCTGGACATGGTGGCCGTTCCGGGGGAGGTGCCCGAGGACACCCTTTCGGGCTTCATCGCCGACGAACTGGCCATCGGCATCGTGAACCACAAGACCACCGCCGTCCGCGTCATTCCGGCCTGGGGCAAGAAGGTGGGGGAGACGGTCTCCTTCGGCGGCCTCCTGGGGGAGGCACCGGTCCAGGAGATCCGCACCCTCTCCTGTTCGGCCTTCGTGGAGCGGGGGGGGGTCATCCCCGCCCCCATCACCTCCCTGCGGAACTGACGGGGCGGCGGGGATCCAAAGGAGGAGCGGAACCATGGGCAGGGACCGGGCGCGCAGGGTGGGGCTCCTGGCCGCGGGCTTTGGGCTCCTTCTGGGTGCGGGGGCGGCGGGGGCCTCCTCCTTCTTCCCGGAGTTCTACCACGGCTGGAACCCCCGCCCCGGCGGGTGGAGCACCTACCACGTGCGGGACGCCGTGGGGGAGGAGGCCGACGTCACCTTCGCCGTGGTGGAGGAGGGGGGAGCCCTCTGGCTGGAGATGCGAAGCGCCTCCGAAGGGGTTCCCTCGGTGGCGGCCTTCCGCCTTCAGGGGGATCCCGTGGAGGACGGCAACGTCCTTTCGGTCCGCGCCCAGGACGGTGAGGGCCCGGCGGTGGAGCTGGACCGGGCGGCCCTGGAGCGCCTGCTGAGGCAGGGCGGAAGGGCCTTCGGCCCTTCGGCCCTCTCCATCGGCCCGCGGGTGGGCAAACTGGAGGGCCTTCCCGACGAGGTGCTGGCGGTGGGGAAGCGAAAGGTTTCCTGCCGGCACCTCAAGGTGGTGGGGGCGGAGGGGGTGGAAGCGGAGGTCTGGCTCTCCGACGACGTCGTCCCCTTCGGGCTGGTCAAGCTGGTCTCGGGGGACGAGTCCCTCGTCCTCACCGACTTCGGAAAGGGGGCCCGGCCGTCCCTCAAGGGCCCCTTCATCCCCCTGGAGGTGCCCTGATGGGCATCGGCGGGGAGAGGAGCGTGCCATGGCGAAGCAGGTGATTGCCACCCAGGGGGCCCCGAAGGCCATCGGCCCTTACAGCCAAGCGGTGGCGGCGGGCGACTTCCTCTTCTGCTCGGGGCAGATCGCCCTGGACCCCGCCACGGGGCAGGTGGTGGGGGAGGACACCGCCGCCCAGACGGAGCGGGTGCTTCTGAATCTGAAGGCCGTCCTGGAGGCGGCGGGCCTCTCCCTCGAACAGGTGGTGAAGACCACGGTCTTCCTGAAGAGCCTGGAGGACTTCCCCGCCATGAACGAGGTCTACGGGCGCTTTTTTCCCGCCGGCCCGCCCGCCCGGTCCACCGTGGAGGTCTCCCGCCTTCCCAAGGACGTCCGGGTGGAGATCGAGGCCGTGGCCCTGAAGGGCTGAGGGGCCGGCGGCGGCGGGCGAGAGGACGGCCATGGACATCTCGAGGATCCGCAACTTCTCCATCATCGCCCACATCGACCACGGCAAGACCACCCTCTCCGACCGCCTCCTGGAGGCCACCCACGCCGTCTCCGAGCGGGAGATGGTGGACCAGTTCCTCGATGGAATGGACCTGGAGCGGGAGCGGGGCATCACCATCAAGGCCCACGCCGTCCGCCTCTCCTACCGGGCCTCCGACGGGGAGGAGTACCGCCTCAACCTCATCGACACCCCCGGCCACGTGGACTTCAACTACGAGGTGAGCCGGGCCCTCGCCGCCTGCGAGGGGGCCCTCCTGGTGGTGGACGCCAGCCAGGGGGTGGAGGCCCAGACCCTGGCCAACGCCTACCTGGCGGTGGACCAGGGGCTGGAGATCGTCCCGGTGATCAACAAGATCGACCTTCCTTCGGCCCAGCCGGAGAAGGTCCAGGAGGAGATCGAGGAGGTCATCGGCCTGGACGCCTCGGAGGCCATCCTGGCCTCGGCCAAGGAGCGGGTGGGCATCGGGGAGATCCTGGAGGCGGTGGTCCGGAGGCTCCCCCCTCCCCGGGGCGACCGCTCGGCCCCCCTCAAGGCCATGGTCTTCGACTCCTGGTACGACGCCTACCGGGGGGTGGTGATGCTCGTGCGCGTCATGGACGGCCGCATGGCCGTGAAGGACCCCCTGAAGTTCATGTCCACCGGCAGGACCTACGCCGTGGAGGCCCTGGGGGTCTTCACCCCCAAGCCCATGGCCGTGGAGGCGCTGGAGGCGGGGGAGGTGGGCTTCGTCATCGCCGGCATCAAGGAGGTCAAGGACGTCTCCATCGGCGACACCCTGACCCACCCCCACCGTCCCGCCGCCGAACCCTTCGGGGGATTCCGGACGGTGAAGCCCATGGTCTTCGCCGGCCTCTACCCGGTGGACCCGGCGGCCTACCCCGACCTCCGGGAAGCGCTGGAGAAGCTCCGGCTCAACGACGCCTCCTTCGTCTTCGAGCCCGAGACCAGCGAGGCCCTGGGCTTCGGCTTCCGGTGCGGCTTCCTGGGGTTCCTGCACATGGAGATCATCCAGGAGCGCCTCGAGCGGGAGTTCGACCTGGACCTCATCACCACCGCCCCCAACGTCCGGTACAAGGTGCGCACCGTCCGGGGGGAGACGGTGGAGGTGGAGAACCCCGCCAGCCTGCCGCCGCCCCAGGAGACCGAGGAGATCCTCGAGCCCTACGCCTCCTGTACGGTCCTCACCCGGGCGGAGTTCGTGGGGAACCTCCTCCGCCTCTTCGAGGAGCGCCGGGGGAGCCAGCGGGGCTTCCAATACGCCTCCAAGGACACCATCGTCCTCAAGTACGACATCCCCCTCTCCGAGCTCATCGTGGACTTCCACGACCGCCTCAAGTCCCTCTCCCGGGGGTACGCCTCCATGGACTACCAGGTGGAGGACTACCGGCCGGGGGACCTCGTCAAGCTGGACATCCTGGTGAACGGGAAGCCGGTAGACGCCCTCTCCTTCATCGTCCATCGGTCCCAGGCGGAGGCCCGGGGCCGGGCCATCGCCCAGCGCCTCAAGGAGGCCATCCCCCGCCAGCTCTTCGAGGTGGTCATCCAGGCCGCCCTGGGGAGCCGGGTCATCTGCCGGACGGTGGTGAAGCCACTCCGGAAGGACGTCCTGGCCAAGTGCTACGGCGGGGACATCACGCGGAAGCGAAAGCTCCTGGAAAAGCAGAAGGAGGGGAAGCGCCGCATGAAGTCCGTGGGGGACGTCCAGATCCCCCAGGAGGCCTTTCTGTCGGTCCTGAGGATCCAGGGGGAGGGCGAATAGGGCTCCGGGGCGGAAAAGGGGAGGAAGTGGAAAGGGGGCGGCCGGAGCCGCCCCCTTTGGTCTCTGGCGGGCCGGGAGGGCTCACCACTTGTAGCCGATGCCGATGCCGAAGATCCAGGGGTTGATGTCCACGCCCACCGTGTCGTAGTGGACGCCCAGGAGGTCGATGGAGGCATCGGTGTTGATCCAGGCGTACTTGAGGTCGAAGTTGAGAACCCAGTGGTTCTGGAAGTCCACGTCGAAGCCCGCCTGGGCGGCGAGGCCCAGGGAGTTGTCGAAGTCCACCCCCGTCACCCCGGCCGCGGCGAGGGCCGAATCGAGGTGGAAGCTGTGGAAGCGGGTGTAGTTCAACCCCAGGCCCATGTAAGGTTTGAACTGGCTGGACGTGTCGAAGTAGTAGTTGCAGACCAAGGTGGGGGGAAGCACCCGCACGCTGCCCACGTCGAAGGGGGCCAGCAGGCCTCCCGAGAGCCCCAGGTCGTGGCGGGCGTCGGCCAGCACCAGCTCCAGGCCCCAGTTCTTGTTCCACTTGTAGACGATGTCCAATTCCGGAACGGTGGCCGAGTCCACCGTCACCTTGCTCCCCGTCCCGAAGATGTGGTCGCTGCTGTCGTTGGGAGCGATGTTGATGGCCCTCACCCGCACCATCCACCCCGTGTCCTGGGCCGCCGCGCAGAGCGGGAGGGCCAGCAGGAACAGCGCCGCCAACCAGAAGATCGCCTTTCTGCCCATGAAAGCCCCCTTTCCTCACCGAATTCCTGCTCCAATTGTTGAACCCTCCCCTGTTCCTGTCAAGCCCCCCCGTTGACGGGGGCACCCCGGGGGGATAGGCTGGTCCACACAGGGGGAGGCCATGGAGCACGCCGCTGTCTTGAAACGGATGGACCTCTTCGCCGGCCTCGACAGCCTGGAACTGGTGCAGGTCTCCAAGAGGGTCCGGCACCTCAAGGTGCAGGAGGGGGAGGCCGTGGTCCGCGAGGGAGAGCCCGGGGACTCCCTCTTCATCGTGAAGGCCGGCCGCTTCCGGGCCTTCACCGAGGCGGGGGCCTTTCCCTTGGAGCTGGGCTTCTTCGGAGAAGCGGACCTCTTCGGCGAGCTGGTGCTGTTGGACGGCGGCGCCCGCTCCGCCACCGTCGAGGCCCTCACCGACGGGGAACTCCTGGAGCTGGGCCGGAAGGACTTCGAAGACCTCCTGGGCTACAGCCCGGAGCTCAAGGTCAAGCTCCTTTGGAACCTCGTCCAGGACCTCGCCGCGAAGCTCCGCCGGACCAACGACCAACTGGCGAAGCTCCTCTGAGGGCCCCCAACCCCGGGGCGCGGTGCATTGACGCCGGCTCCGGCGGCCGCTAGTGTAGGCGGTGCGGTGGGGTGGCCGAGAGGTCGAAGGCATCCGCCTTGAAAGCGGACGGCGGCAACCCGCCCGGGGGTTCGAATCCCTCCCCCACCGCCAAGAAATAGGTAACTGTCCCTCGAACGTGCTAGAATTTGCGGCGGCTCCGCCACCCTAGGAGCCTTCGGCCGTCCGGCCGGGAGGTCCCATGTCCGTCCGCGTTCGTTTCGCGCCGTCGCCCACCGGCTACCTCCACGTGGGGGGTGCCCGCACGGCCCTCATCAACTGGCTCTTCGCCCGCAAGCACGGGGGGGCCTTCGTCCTCCGCATCGAGGACACCGACGCCGCCCGTTCCACCCCCGAAATGACCCGGGCCATCCTCGAAGGCCTCTCCTGGCTGGGCATCCAATGGGACGAGGGCCCCTTCTTCCAGACGGAGCGCCAAGAACTCTACCGGGAGGCGGCGCTGCGCCTGCTGGAGGCCGGCCGGGCCTACCGGTGTTTCTGCACCAAGGAGGATCTGGAGGCCCGGCGCCAGGCCTCGGGGAAGCCCGAGGAGTGGAAGTACGACGGCCGGTGCCGGGGCCTCGACCCCGCCGAGGCGGGGCGGAGGGCCGCCGCCGGCGAGCCCTTCGTGGTCCGTTGCGCCGTTCCTCCGGAACCCCTCCAGTGGAACGACGTCGTCAAGGGCCCCATCCGCTTCGAGGCCGGCGAGGTGGAGGATTTCGTCCTCCTCCGCTCCGACGGCAGCCCAACCTACCACCTCTCGGTGGTGGCCGACGACGCCGCCATGGGCATCACCCACGTCATCCGCGGCGAGGACCACATCTCCAACACCCCCAAGCAGATCGCCCTCTACCGGGGTCTCGGCCTGGGCCTCCCCGTCTTCGGGCACCTCCCCCTCATCCTCGGACCCGACCGGAAGAAGCTCAGCAAGCGCCACGGCGTTACTTCCGTGACGGCCTTCCGGGACGAAGGCATCCTCTCCATCGCCCTCTTCAACTACCTCGCCCAGATGGGGGCCAACCTCGGGGAGGACCCCCTCCTCAGCGTGACGGAGATCCTCGGCCGCTTCGACCTCGACGCCCTCAAGAAGTCGCCGTCGGTCTTCGACCGCGAACAGCTCCGCTTCGTCAACGCCCGCGCCATCTCCGAGACGCCCTCCTGCGAGCTCTCCGCCCTCCTGGAACCCTTTCTCGCCCGGCGGTGGAACCCGCCGCCGGCGGTCCCCCAAAAGGCGGTGGAGGTGCTGAAGACGAGGGCCCACGACCTCAGGGAGCTGGCCGACTGGCTCACCCCCTTTCTCACGGAGGAGTTCCCCTACGACGAGAAGGCCCGGGCCCGGGCCCTCAAGGACCCCGCCGCCCTTCCCGCCGTGGCCTCCCTCCTGCCGGCCCTCGAGGCGGTGGCGGGGGAGGAGTGGAGGGCCCCGGAGCTGGAGGCGCAAATCCGGGCCCACGCCGCGGCCCAGGGCCTCAAGGCCGGAACCCTCATCCACCCCATCCGGCTCTTCCTCCTGGGCCGGGGGGAAAGCCCCGGTATCTTCGACGTCCTCGAAGCCATGGGCAAAGAGGGTACCTTGCGGCGCCTCCGCCGCGGCCTTTCCCTCGGCGGCTGACCCCCAGAACTTTCCTTTGCGGGGCGGCGGGTGCGGCCCCCGCGCCTTCCCCGCCCGGGGCCCGGTCCCGCGGCGGGGCTTTGCCCGGCGGCCCGCGGGGGTTCCCATCAGTCGTAGGGGACGAGGGTGACGCGGCAGGCGGGGCCGTCGAAGACCATCTTGTAGTCGTTGAGGACGTCCCGCCCCAGGATGCCGTAGAGGGGCACGGGGAAGCGTTCGGGGATGTCGGTGACGAAGATCACGCGGCGCTCGTACCGGCGGGGACCCACCTCGAAGAAGACCTGTTCGGCCACGCTGGAGGTGAAGCCCCCCGACTGCCCCAGGCCGTAGAGTTTCCCGTACTTTCCCGTGTTGGCGCGGATGCCGACCCCGGCAGCGTAGCGGCGGGAGAGGAGGGTGAGGGGCGCCCCGGTGTCCAGCAGGAAGGGGAAGGGCCCCTTGCCGGCGAGGCGCACCGGGACGAGGGGAACGCCGCGGTACCAGAGGACGGGAAGGGTGAAGCCCTCCTGGCCGAGGAGGGCGGCGGCGGCCGTTCCCGCCGGGTACACCTCGAAGCGGCCTCCCCGGCGGTCGTAGAGGACGCAGGCGGAGAGGAAGGGCCAGAGGCCGATGTACCCCGCCTTGTTGCTCCAGAACTCGCTGTCCCGGGGGTTCTGGAGGGCGGGGACCTTCTCCGCCCGCATTCCCGCGGTCTCCAGGGAATCGAGGAGCACCACCGGGCGGGCCAGCGTGCCGTGGTAGCCCCACCCCTCGATGGCGGAGCGGCCGAGGGGCGCAAGGCCCATCCGCCGCGCCAGGTCCTCGTTCAGGAGGAGGGATTCGCTTCCGGTATCGAAAGCCATCCAGGTCTTCCGAGCGCCGTTGAGGGTCACCCGGAGGCACGGTTCGCCGTAGACCTCCCGGACGGCGGTCTTTCCGGGGAGGTCCAGGAGCGGCGGCGCCCCCCCTCCCGCCTCGAGGATGGCGGTCCAGAGGGACACTTCGTTGCGGAGGTCCTCCCGCCCGGGAAGGCGGGCGAGAAGGCCCCTCAGGCGGGAGAGCCTCCTTGCGGGGTCGGGGTCGGCCCGGAGGGCCGCGGCCTCCACGGCGGGGGGAACGGGGCGGCCCAGCAGGCGGGCCTCCGCCACCCAGGCGGCCACCGTCTCCTCGTCACCCCGGGCCAGGGCGGCGGCGGCGCCCTTCTGGAGGGCCCTTTCGCCCCAGACGGGGTCGCAAAGGGCCCTCCGGTACGCCTCCAGGGCCCCCGGAACGTCGAAGGAAAAGAAGCGGAGGTCGCCCAGGAGGAGGGCCGGCTCGGGGTGGCCGGGGAAGCGCCGGGCGAGGGCCTCGGCGGCCCCGAGGGCCTCCGGCCAGAGTCCCCGTTCCAGCAGGGCCTTGGTCCTCGCGATGGCGATGCCGAGATCGCCGGGGTCGGCGGCGGCCAGGGTCTCCAGCAGGGGGGCCGCCTCCTCGTACCGCTGTTGTTCGAGGAGGGTGAGGGCCCGGGAGCGGAGGTCGGAGGGCAGGGGCTGCTGGCTCCCCGTCCCCAGGGGCGTGAGGAAGAGAACTTCCAAGAGGGCGAAGGCGGCGTGTCGGACGGCCATGGCTAGGGTGCCTCCCTCTCCCTGCAACGGCGGGGGAGGCGGGTGGCTTCCACGGGGAGGAACCCCCTCCCCCTTCGTGGAGTATAATTCCCCCCTTGGTAGGAGGTGCCGATGGTCCTCGCCCTGGCCGCCGCCAGCATCACCGAAATGCTCGCCCATTCGGGAGTCGTGGCCAAGATGGTCCTGCTCGTGCTGCTGGCCTTCTCCCTGGTCTCCTGGACGATCATGATCGACCGCTTCGTGAACTACCGGCGCCTGCGCCGGCGCTCCCAGGACTTCTACGAGGTCCTGAGGAACGCCCAGCGGATCACCGACATGCTGGTGGCCGCCAAGGCGGCCAAGGACTCGCCGCTCCGGGAGATCTTCCTGGAGACCTACCGGGAACTCCACGACCAGGTGAAGGACCAGGCGGGGACGGGGGGCTCCTCCCCGGGGGCGGGGCCGGAGGGGCGGCCCCAGATCCGCCACGGGGAGAACCTGGAGCGGACCATCGAGCGGGTGATGCGGGACCAGACCATCCTCCTGGAGGCGGGCCTGGCCTTCCTGGCCACCTGCGCCACCGCCACGCCCTTCATCGGCCTCTTCGGGACGGTCTGGGGGATCATGGAGGCCTTCCGGGCCATCGGGGTTTCCGGAAGCGCCACCCTGGCCTCGGTGGCCCCCGGCATCTCCGAGGCGCTGGTCACCACCGCCGCCGGCCTCTTCGCCGCCGTCCCCGCCCTCATCGGGTACAACCTCCTGGGGCGGAAGGTGAAGACCTTCCACGCCTACATGGAGCAGTTCGGCCTGGACCTCACCAACTTCCTCATGAACCGCTTTGCCTGAGACCGACCGGGAGGGACTCCTCGCCGCCCTGGCGGAGCTGGAACGGCGGGTGAGGCCCCAGGCCCTGGAGAGCGACCCCGTCCGCTTCCCCCGGCGGTACCGGGAGCGGGGGGACCGGGAGGCCGCCGCCCTGCTGGCCGCCCTGTACGCCTACGGCAACGTGAAGTCCATGGGGGCCTTCCTGGAGGCCCTCTTCGGCCTTCTGGGGGATCGTCCGGCGGAGGTTCTGCAAGCGGGGGCGGTCCCGCCGGTCCCCCCCTACCGCTTCCAGTCCTCCGCCGACGGGGAGGCCCTCCTCCGGGGGGTGGGACGGCTTCTGGCTGGCCACGGAACCCTGGAATCGGCCTTCGCCGCCGGGCAGGGGGGCCCGGAGGAGAGGCTGGAGGCCTTCGCGGGAAGGCTGAGGGAGGCCGCCGAGCGGGATTCGCCGGGCCTGCGCCACCTGTTGCCCCGGCCTTCCGGCGGGTCGGCCTGCAAGCGGTGGCGCCTCTTCCTCCGCTGGGTCGTCCGCCCCGACGACGGGGTGGACCTGGGGCTCTGGACCGTCCTTCGCCCTTCCGACCTGGTGGTCCCCCTGGACACCCACCTCTCCCGCCTCTCCAGGGCCCTGGGCCTCTCGCCCCGCCGGAGCGAAGACGGGGCGCGGGCCCGGGAGGTCACCGAAGCCCTCCGCAACCTCTGCCCGCAGGATCCCTGCCGCTTCGATTTCCTGCTGGCCCACACCGGCATCCAGAAGCGCTGCCGCGGGCGCCTCGACGGGGAGACCTGCCCCGCCTGCCCCCTCGCCCCCCACTGCCCCGAAGGGTCGAGGGCCAGCGGGCGCCGCCCTTCCCGGAAAACCCGCCGCCGGTGAGGCGCCGGAGGGGGGCCTCAGGAGCCCGGCGCCGCCGGTCCCTCGGCCAGGTCCAGGGGGATCTTGTGGCGCTCGAAGAGGGCCCGGAGCCCCGCCTTGTCCACGCTCTTGATGTAGGCCTCCCGGGCCTCCACCACGTTCCGCTTGACCAGATCCAGGAGGGAGTCGTTGAGGGTGGTGTTGCCCTGGGCCTTCTGGGTCTGCATGAGGGAGGGGATCTGGAAGGTCTTGCCCTCCCGGATGAGGTTGGAGATGGAGGGGTTGACGAGGAGGACCTCCAGGGCGGCGACGCGGCCGCCGCCGATCTTCCGGCAGAGGGTCTGGGCGATGACCCCTTTGAGGCTCTCCGAAAGCATGACGCGGACCTGGGCCTGCCGGTCGGCGGGGAACTGGTCGATGATCCGGTCGATGGTGGAGGGGGCGGTGGTGGTGTGGAGGGTTCCGAAGACCAGGTGGCCGGTTTCCGCGGTCTCCAGGGCGATGGCGATGGTCTCCAGGTCCCGCATCTCCCCCACGAGGACGATGTCGGGGTCCTCCCGGAGGGCCGCCCGGAGGGCCCGCTTGAAGCTCTGGGTGTGGACTCCCACCTCCCGCTGGTTGATGAGGCACTTCCGGTTGGGGTGGACGAACTCCACCGGGTCCTCGATGGTGACGATGTGGTCGGTGCGGTGGTGGTTGATGAAGTTCACCAGGGCGGCGAGGGTGGTGGACTTCCCCGAGCCCGTGGGCCCGGTGACGAGAACGAGGCCCTTGGAGAGCCAGCAGAGGTCCACCACCGGCTGGGGCAGCCCGAGCTTTTCGACGGTGGGGACCTCCGAGGGGATCTGGCGGAAGACGGCCCCCATGCCCAGGCGGTCCTGGAAGAAATTGACGCGGAAGCGGGCCAGGCCCTCGATGGCGTAGGCGAAGTCCGTGTCGTGGACCTCCTCGAACTCCTCCCGGTTGCGCAGGGGGCAGATGGGCAGGAGGAGCCCCCGAACCTCCTCGGCGGTGAGGGGCGGCCTGCCCTCCATCCGCACCATGGTGCCGTCCACCCGGAGGAAGGGCGGCTCCCCCGTGCTGACGTGGAGGTCCGACGCGCCCCGCTGGACCATCTCGTAGAGGAGCACGTCCAGGGGGCTGGCGCCGGCGGGGGCCCCGGTGGGGGCGGGGGCGGGGCGGGCCGGCGCGGCGCCGGCGGGGACCACCCGGGCGAGGAGGCCCGAGGCGGTGAAGTCCACGAAGACGCCGAAGGCGCCGTAGGCGAAGCGGCAGGGGCGGAGTTCGTCCAGGGCCTGGGCCTCCTCGGGTGGGGCCATCTCCTTCAGGAGGGCGAGGAGGCTGGCCTGGGGGAGGGGCTGCTTGGCCACGGTCCGCGGCCCCGCGGCGGTCTCGAAGTAGGGGATCTCCCCCGCCGGCAGGACGAGGGCCGTGGCGCCGGCGGGGCCCATGGCCGAGAGGAGCTTATCCAGCGTGGCCATTGGGCTCCTCCAGGATGCGCACCGTCACCACGTGGCGGAGGTTCACGAGGTAGAGGTCTCCCTCGGCCTCCAGGTGCAGGAAGCGGAGGCGCCGGTTGAGGAGGTCCGAGACCCGCTGCTCGCCCACGGGGGCGATGGCGTAGATGGTGCCGTCCAGCGGCTCTCCGTCGGCGAAGAGGCACCGGATCTTCTTTGAGGGGGCCGCCTCCCGGTCCCGGTAGAAGATCCACTCCGTCTCCCGGGGGTTCTCCACCTTCACCCACCGCACGGCGTCCTTCCGGAGGAAGACCGGCTCGCCGTCCTCCTCCTGGACGGGGAAGAAGGGGTCGGGCCGCTCCAGGAGGTCCGAGACGGTCTCCGGTCCCCCGTGGGTCTCCGCCCGGTCCGCCAGGAAGACCGTCCGGACCGACACGGGGAAGGGCGGCGCCAAGAGGAGCACCGTGCCCCTCTCCTTGGGGATCTTGAAGGATTCCATGGCTTCCTCCTCGGAGGTCTACTCCACTTCCTCCAGGGTGACGAAGATCTCCCGCGGCTTGGCCCCGTCGGCGGGGCCCACGAGCCCCCGTTTCTCCATCACGTCCAGGAGCCGGGCCGCCCGGGCGTAGCCGATGCGCATCCGGCGCTGGAGGTTGCTGGCGGAGGCCACCCCCGTCTGGACCACCAGCCGCACCGCGTCCTTGTAGAGGGGGTCTTCCGCTTCCCCCTCGTCGCCGGGCGCTCCGGCCCCTTCGGTCCCGGGGGTTTCCTTGAGGACGTCGGTGTCGAAGGTGGGAGACGCCTGGCGGGTGAGGTACTGGAGGACCCGCTGGGTCTCGGTGGTGGAGAGGAAACCGCCGTGGAGGCGGATGAGGCGGCCGGAGCCGGGGGGGAGGAAGAGCATGTCCCCCTTTCCCTCCAGCGTCTCGGCGCCGTTCTGGTCGAGGATGAGCCGGCTCTCCAGCTTCTCCCGGACCTGGAATGCCAGCCGCGCCGGAAGGTTGCTCTTGATCACGCCGGTGATCACGTCCCGGCTGGGCCTCTGGGTGGCCAGGATGAGGTGGATCCCCACGGCCCTCGCCATGGCGGAGAGGCGCGCGATGGCCGTCTCCACCTCCTTGGCCACCGCCGCCATGAGGTCGTAGAGCTCGTCGATGACGATGACGATGTAGGGAAGGGGCCGGTTGAGGGCGGAGGCGGCCTCCTGGGCCGAACGGGGGGTCAGGCTGCGGACCCAGGCGTTGTACTGGTCGATGCTGCGGACCCGGGCTCCGGCGAGCAGCTTGTACCGCTCCGTCATTTCCCGCACCGCCCAGTTGAGGGCGTTGGCGGCCTTCTTCACGTCGGTGACCACCGGAACCATGAGGTGGGGCAGACCCTCGTAGATCTTCAGTTCCACCTGCTTGGGGTCCACCAGGATGAACTTCACTTCGTCGGGGGTGGAGCGAAAGAGGATGCTGTGGATCAGGGCGTTGATGCCCACGCTCTTGCCCGAGCCGGTGGTGCCGGCCACCAGGAGGTGGGGCATCCGGTCCAGGGTGGTGACGAAGGGGAGGCCGTCCACGGTCTTGCCCAGGGCCAGGGGCAGCCTGCCCGGCGTGTCGGCGTAGGCGCGGGACTCCAGGAGCTCCCGGAAGGCGATGACCTCCCGCTTCTCGTTGGGCACTTCGATCCCGACGTGGGATTTCCCCGAGACCCGGTCCACCCGGACGTGGTCGGCCTTCAGCGCCAGGGCCAGGTCCTCCTCCAGGGCGGTCATCCGGGCGTACTTGACGCCGGGGGCCAGCTTGAATTCGAAGATGGTGACCACGGGCCCGGGGTGGATCTCCACCACGTCCCCGGCGATGTCGAACTCCCGCAGGCGGGCTTCGATCTGCCCGGCCTTCTCCCGAAGGTCCTCCTCGTCCACCGGCGGCCGGGGCCGGGGGGGGTCCAGCAGGTCCGAGGGGGGAAGGCGGAATCCGGTGTCGGGGGCTGGCTCCAACGGCAGGGACGGCGCGGTGGCGGCCCGCTGGGTGATCTTCACCGGACGGTCCGGTTCCTTGCCCATGGCGGGTTTGTCGCGCTCCTTCTGCTTCTGCCGGATCTGCTCCCGGGTGGCCTCCCGCTCCCGTTCCTGCCGCCGCTGCTGCCGGCGGAGGGAGAGGCGGGAGAAGAGCCCCCCCAGGGGGGCGAAGGCCCGCCGGAGAAGGCCCAGGGGCGAAATCTGGAAGAAGAGGGCGAGGGAGAGGACCACCCACAGGAGGAGCACCACCACCGCCCCCGCAGTCCCCAGGGAGCGCTCCATGAGCTCGCCCAGGACGATGGCCACCACCCCGCCAAGGGCCAGGGGGATGTCCCCCGAGGGAAAGGGAAAGGCCACGGTGCCCAGGGCCCGCTGGAGGAAGGTCCCCTGGCTGAGCATCAGGGAGAGCCAGAGGAGGTACCGGTCGGGGCGGAGGAGGGACCTTCCCGTGAGGACCATCACCCCCAGCCGTGCCAGGCAGAGGGGGACGTAGAGGGCCGTGAGTCCGAAGAGGTGGATCAGGAGGGAGGAGGCGTAGGAGCCCAGGATCCCCACCCAGTTCCGGGGCGCCACCGTCACCGTTCCGAAGGAGAAGGGCCCCGGGTCGTAGGGGTTGAAGGAGACGAGGGAGAGGGCCGAGAGGAGGGCCGAGGCGAAGAGCAGGATCGCCGCCACCTCCCGCCCCCGGGAAAGGGGCCGCGGCTTCTCCACCGGGGAAACGGGGGCCTCGTCTTCGAGGGGCGTCTCCTCCGCTTTGCGGGCCCGCGCCATGGGCATCCTCCGCCCCACAGCATAGCAGGAGCCCTCGCCGGTGAAAAGGCGGCGGGGGCCGGCCCGGGGCGGTGGGGCGGGGGAGGGGCCACCCCGCCCTTTCCGCTACCGGGCTTCGAGGAGGATCTTCTCGAGGGCGGCGGCGATCTGGTCGGCGAAGGGGCCCAGGTCGCTGCGGCCGGTGAGGCCCATGAGGGCGTGGGGAGAGACGGCGCCCAGGACCACCCGGCCGCCCTCCTGACGGACGGTGCAGTTGCAGGGGAGGAGCAGGCCGATCTCCGGCTCCGCCCGGAGCGCCTCGAGGGCCACCGGCGGGTTGCAGGCCCCCAGGATGACCTGCTCGGGGACGTCCGCCCCCAGCTTCTTCTTCAGGGTGGCCTGCACGTCGATCTCTCACTGGATGCCGAATCCGTTGGCCTCCAGGGCGCTTCGAAGGGATTTGAGGGCTTCGCCGAAGGGTTTGCCGGTCTCGGTGAACATCCCGTAACGGTCTTTCCGGATCATGGGGCCTCCTTCCCCAAAGGGGGGCTTCGGGACCAACGAAGATGCACGCCGGCCCAAGGGGTAACGGCCTCAGCCCCCTTCCCGGACCACCACCCCCAGGGCCTTGCCCATGACCTTGAAGGTGGTCTCCACCCTGCCCCGGACGATCCGCGTCTTTCCCTCGGCGGGGAGGGCGCCCCGGGTCACGACGGTGATCTCCCCGGTGGCGTCCTTGAGGACGTAGAAGCCCTCCTCCAGGAAGGGAAGCTTGGTGGCGGAGAGGACCTGCCCCCGGACGGTGACCATCCGGTTCTCGAAACGCTCCGGGTTCTTGGTGATCTTGCCGATGGGAACGGGGGCGAGGGCGCAGGAGCAGGCGCCCAGAATCAGGGCCAGAAGGAGGGCGGGAAGCGGGGCCTTTCGCATGGGAACCTCCTGCCCGGCATTCTACCCCCGAAGCCGCCTTCCGAGAGGCCCCTGTGCCCCGCCTCATTGCT
>JBMFRA010000024.1:0-28577 GCA_049968315.1 Acidobacteriota bacterium | reverse complement strand
AGGCCGAGGCCGCGAAGCTCGACGCCGCCATCGCGGCCAACCTGAAGGAGCTGGGTTTTTGGGGGACGCTGTGATGACACCCGAACGCCTCCAGGAACTGATCGCCGCCGGCGAATCGCTCGACCTCGAATTCAAAGGCGAAGAACGAAAGCCTCTCTCGGACGACGAACTCGTCGAAGCCGTCGTCTGCCTGGCGAACCGGTCGTCGAGTGCTTCGGCATGGCTCCTCATCGGCGTGGAGGATGATGGGAGAGTAACCGGAGCATGACCGCGGCATGAATCCGGGCGAACGGACCCTTTACGACTCGCCACGCTCATTGCCAATCGCACCCGGCCTTCCCTGACTCCGCGGGTGGCCCTTGTCTCCTTGGAGGGCAAAGAGGTCATCACGCTCGAGGTGCCGCCGGTACAGACCCCCGTAGGCACGACGGCCGGCAAGTATTTGCGCCGGGCCCTCGGGGGCGACGGGAGGCCTTGCTGCCTGCCCATGTTTTTCCACGAAATGCACGCTCGGCAGGCCGACCGAGGCGCCGAGGATTACTCCGCCTTGGTCCTGCCGAATGCCGCTTGGGATGATTTGGATCCTCTGGAGTTCGAACGCTTCCGCCGCAGCATCCGCGAACGACGCGGTGGCGACCCCTCCTTGCTTACCCTGCCGGATCTGGAACTGGCCAAGGCGCTGGGCGCCGTGGAAGCCAACGGCCAGGTCCGAAACGTCCGGGTGCTGGGCCTGCTCCTGTTCGGCAAGGAAGAATCGCTGCGGCGTCTCCTGCCCACGCACGAGGTCGCCTTTCAGGTGCTGGCCGGACAAAAGGTCGAGGTCAACGACTTCTTTCGCTGGCCGCTCCTGCGCGTCATGGAGGAATGCGAACAGCGCTTTGCCGCCCACAACTGGGAGCGGGAAATCCTGGTGGGGATGCTTCGGATCGGCGTCCCGGATTATCCGCCGGCTGCCTTCCGCGAGGCCCTGGCCAACGCGCTCATCCATCGAGACTACACCCGCCTTGGGGCCGTTCACATCCAATGGCACTCCGACCGCCTGGAAATCTCCAACCCCGGCGGCTTTCCCGAAGGTGTGCGGCTCGACAATCTCCTCGTCACCGCGCCGCGGCCGCGCAACCCGCTTCTGAGCGATGCCTTCAAGCGGGCCGGCATTGTTGAGCGTACCGCGCGCGGCATCGACAACATTTTCTACGAGCAACTGCGCAACGGCCGCCCCGCGCCATCCTACGACCGCAGCAACGAGGCCGGGGTTGTCCTGGTGCTGCCTGGCGGAGAAGCCAACCTGGAGTTCGTCCGCCTTCTCGTCGAGGAATCGCGTGCCGGACGCGACCTTGGACTGGACGATCTCCTGATGCTGAACGCCCTCTGGCGCGACCGGCGGCTGACCACGGAGGAAGCCGCCCGTCTCAGCCAGAAGCCGGAGGCTGAAGTTCGAGCCACCCTCAGCCGCCTCGTCGAAATCGGGCTGGTCGAATCGCGCGGCGAGCGCAAGGGCCGCACCTGGCACCTTTCCGCGGCGACCTACCGCCGGCTCGGGCAACCTGCTGCCTATGTCCGCCAGCGCGGCTTCGAGCCGCTGCAGCAGAAGCAGATGGTCCTGCAATACGTGGAAAAGCACGGGCGGATTACACGCAGGGAGGCGGCGGAACTGTGCCGGCTTGGGCCGCACCAGGCCACTCGGCTCCTCGACCGATTGGTGAAGGATGGCCACTTGGGGCGCTCGGGAACGAAGAAGGGCACCTATTATGAGCGAAGGACATAAAATATGAGCGCGAACCAAATGGATATGAGCGCGCTCATAAATATGAGCGCTTCGCCAAAAAACACGCACGCAAACCAAACCGCGCGGCGTGTGTTTCAGCGTTTGTCGGTGCGTGTGTCGGCCGAAGCCCAGCGGCTGGATGAGGCGATCTGGAAGAACCTTAAGGAGCTGGGGTATGGCGAATGAAATGCTTCCTACTGGTTATGGCGAACTGCTAGAAAACCTCAAAGTCCGCATCCGTACCGCCAGGGTGCAGGCGGCGCTGGCGGTCAACCGCGAGCTTGTCCTCCTCTATTGGGACATCGGTCGCTCCATCCTGGAGCGTCAGCAACAGGAGGGCTGGGGCGCCAACGTGTACTGTTAATCTTCTTCCGCCTCATCTGAGGGGGTTGTAAGATGGTACGCTGGCGCGAAGCGAAGGCGGAGCCGAAGCGCAGCGCCTGCGTCCCTGCCCCCCGCTCTTCGCTTCCACCGGCGGCCTCTTCAGGAGCCCGCCGGCCGCTTTCCTGCCCATCTTCAGCGTCCCTTCCGGCGCGGACCTCCCCATCGCCAATCCAAGGGGACATTTCTGTGGGGCCCTCTTTCCCCTCCGCGCCCTCCGCGCCTCTGCGGTGAATTCCCCTCTCCTCCCTTTCCTCCCGTCCTTCCTGTGAAATTGGCCTTTCCTCTGCGCTCTCCGCGTCCTCCGCGCCTCAGCGGTGAAGTCAATGAGTCGGAGCGTAGGAAAGCACAGGCGCGCGGTCAGGTCATGTTTGTGCATATCCGGTCTGCGATTGTCTCGCGGCGGTCCCGCCCCGATCTTCGGCGCCTTGTGCCTCTGGCGGGGTGCGTGGGGGCCTTTGCGGACCGGGATTTTCCACCGCCCAAGGTCTCCGTGTACGAGGAGCGCATGCACCCGTGGGTGGCCCTGCCGCCCGGCATCGAGCACGCCTGGTGAGGCGGGGTGGAAAGCCGCGGCCCTGGCCACCTGGCCCCGTGGGCGCCCGAGGCCTCCGCCTTGGGTGGCGACGCGGCCTACCCCTGGTGCCCGAACGGCGTCATCGGCTCGAAGCTCGCCCGGCGCTTCGGCCGCATCACCGGCGAGGCGGCCACCACCCGGAACTGGGCAACCGTCCTCAAGGTGCAGGCTGCCCTCGCGTAGAGAAGGGGCTAGCAGCCGACCGGCCTGCCCCCGTGACCATGCGAGCTTCTCAAAAGCCTGTTAGAATCTTGGCAGCGAGGAGGGGACCATGAGAAACCGTGCTGAGAACCGAAGGGGAGTGCTGGGCTGGAGCGGCGCCGCGCTGGCGGCGGTGGCCTGCTGCTTCTCCCTGTCGACGACGTCGTAACCGGACCTGCCCGTGGCGCGGATCCCCGCAGGGTTCACGGTGAACCACAAGACCGACTCGCCGGCGATGGTGAACGTCGAGGCGTCCAAGCCGCACGGCGTCAAGGCCTGCATCCACGTGGACCCCGACATCCACCTCGCGTACTGTTGGACGGCCATGGTCGAGTCTGCGGCGCCGATGGTGATCCAGGGATTGATCCAACTGGAGCAGGAGACGTCGACCGTGGGCATGATCAAGACGGAGCCCGCCGGCCAGGAGGGCTTGGACGGCGGCACGCTCCTCTACAAGAAGACCACCTCGCCCCAGATCGGCACGAGCTGCCCGCCGTGGGTGACCTATACCGGCACGTGGGCCGGGAAATGCGGAGACGGCGTGCTCATCGTTTCAGTCAGCAACGTGCCGAACTCCAAGGAGAGCATCAAGAGCCTGATCGACGCCATGGTCAAGTAGGCCATCCACACCTGCGGGGGGGCGGCGTCCGCAGGGCCTAGTCTCGCTGGGAGCGATCCGCGCCCCGAGGGCCGCCGCGCGCCGTCCACCCGGGCTTCCGCCTTCGCTCGCGCCTGTTGCCGGTCCTGTAGCGCGCCAAGCCAGGAGAGGCTTCAAATTGGTCCGACAGGCGAGGGCGCCTGTCGCCCCGGGGAAGAAAACAGGGCGGGGGCGCCCCTTCAGGCCCTCCCTCCCCCGCCCTCGTTTCCCGGTCCCTTCGGCCCCGTCTCAGAACCTCGGCGCGATCTTGCCCTCGTTCCCGAGGGCGAAGCGCTTCTCTGCGGCGGACCAGTCCACGTTCTCGAAGTAGGCCTTCATGTAGTCGGGACGGCCGGTGGCGGTGAAGTCCACCATGTACGCGTGCTCGAAGACGTCCATGACCAGGATGGGGACGAAGCCGGCCACGTTCCCGTCCTCGTGGAGCTGGATGAAGTGGTTGGTCAGCCAGCCGGTGGCCGGGTCCAGGTAGAGGATGGCCCAGCCGATGCCCCGGGTGGCGCCGCACTTCAAGAAGTCGTCCTTGAAGGCTTCGAAGGAGCCGAATTGGGCCTCCAGGGCCTTGCGAAGGGGGGAGTCGGCCCCCGGTTCGGCCACCCCGGCCTTCAGGTTTCCGAAGTAGTACTCGTGGAGGACCATGCCGTTGTACTCGAAGCCGAAGCGGCGGCGGCGGTCGGCGTAGAGGGAGGTTCCGCCCTTGCCCTCCTTCCGGAGCTGCTCCAGTTCGGCCTTCAGGGCGTTGGACTGGGCGACGTACCCCTCGTAGAGCTTCCAGTGCTGGTCGATCTGGTTCTGGCTGATTCCCTTGAGGTTGGACGGTTTCAAGTGGGTCTTCGCTTCGTAGGCCATGGTCGTGTTTCCTCCTTTTCTCGGCGTTTGGGAAAGCGGGCGGTGGGGGGCGGGGCCGGCAGCGACACCGGCCCGGATCCAGAGCGGCAGGAGGACCGTTCCTCCCGCGGCGAGACGGACAAAGCGCCTTCGGTCCATGGTACGCACTCCGCGGCACCGGTGGGCGGTGCCCTCTCTCCTAACAGCGCGGCAGGTCCTCTTTATTCTCCCCCGCCGGCAAGGACCGGTCAACGGGGGGGCGTCCTCCCGGTGAAGAGTCGGAACTGGAGGCGGGCCTGGGCCTCCAGCATGGTCTCCCCCCCCACGGCCGCCAGCCCCGAAAGCTGGGCCCTTCGAAGGAGGGGGGTCTGCCCCGGCCGCACCACCAGGTCGAAGAGGGCCCGGCCCCGGAGGGGAAAGGGGTAGGGGTCCTCCTCCCCCTCCTGGCCGCAGGGGGTGGCCTGGAGGAGGAGGTCCCAGGGGAAGCGCCCCCGCTCCTCCCAGGGAAGGACCGCAGCGCCGAAGCGCCGGGCCAGGGCGTGGGCCCGGCCCGCGTCCCGGGAGGTGATGGCGAGGTCTCGGCGGGGGCCCAGGGCCGCCGCCGCCGCCGCCGCCGCGCCGCCGGCGCCCAGGAGAAGCACGCGGCGGAAGGGGGGCAGGCTCCGGAGGGCGCACCGGACCCCGAAGACGTCGGTGTTGGCGGCGAGGCGGGGGCGCCCGCTCCGGAAGAGGAGGGTGTTGGCGGCACCGCAGCGGCGGGCCACCCGGCCTGCCCGGGGAGGAAGGGCAAGGGCCGCGGCCTTGTGGGGCATGGTGACGGCCAGGCCGTGGAGGCCGAGGGCACCCGCGGCCTCCGCCAGCGCCCCCAGGTCCTCGAAGGGGAAGGGGAGGAAGACGCCGGGGAGGCCGAGGCGGGAGAGCCACCGGTTGTGCAGGGCGGGGGATCCCGTGTGGCGCAGGGGCCAGCCGGCGACGCCGTAGACGGGGTCCGCGGCGCCGAGGCTCCGGATCCGGTACTCCTCCAGGAGGACCTTTAACGCCGGCTGCCCTTCGGCGGCGGGGGCGGCGCCGGGGGCGGCGGCGTAGACGGCCGCCGAGCCCCGGGAGAGGGAGAGGACCCGGGTATAGAACCCGGCGTACCCCGAAGCGAAGGCCACCAGCCGGCCCTCCCCGGTGCCCTTCCAGAGGTCCAGCAGGGGAAGGGCCTCCTCCCCCCGGGAGACCTCGAGGACGATCTTGACCCGGGCCGCCGGGGATTGGAGCAGCCGCCCGGCGAGGCGGCGGAGGCCGTCCGCCGGAGGGGGCGGGCCGTGCCAGGAGAGCACCAGGCGGCGGGGGTCGAGGCCCGCCGTTTCGGGGGTCCCTCCGGGGCCGGCGGGGAGATCGACCCAGGCGCCCGAGGCCTGGGCCCGGCGGAGGAGGTCCAGCTCTTCGGGGGAGGTCCTGTGGCGGTCCCCGGAGACGAGGAGGGGAATCTCGGCGGCGAGGGCGAGGAGGGCCTCCCGGTTCTCCCCCGGCGCCAGGCGGTCCAGGCGGACCTCCGCCCGGTCGGCCCCCTCCCGGAGGGCCGCCCGGGCCGCCTCCCGCTGGAGGGCGGCGCGGGGGAGGGCGGCGGTGGCGACGACGGTTCCGAAGCGGTCCATGGAAGCGAGTATACTCAAAGTGGAGGATGCCATGGCCTCTATGCAGGACCTGTACGAGCGGGAGCGGGCGGCGGTCGTCGAAAACGCGGCCCTCCTCGGGCGTTATCTCGCCGGCAACGGCCCCCAGGTGGCGGCCTTCGCCGGTCTTCTCCGGAGCACACTCGAAGGGGGCGGCAAGATCCTGCTCTTCGGCAACGGCGGCAGCGCCGCCGACGCCCAGCACTTCGCCGCCGAGCTGGTGGGGCGGTACCTCAAGGAGCGCCCGGGCCTTCCGGCCCTGGCCCTCTCCACCGACACCAGCGCCCTCACGGCCATCGGCAACGACTACGGCTTCGAGAAGGTCTTCGCCCGCCAGGTGGAGGCCCTGGCCAAGCCCGGCGACGCCGCCGTGGGGATCAGCACCTCCGGAAACTCGCCCAACGTACTCCTGGCCCTGAAGGCAGCCCGGCGGCGCGGCTGCCGGACCGCGGCCCTGCTGGGCCGGGACGGGGGGGCCATCGCGCCGGAGGTGGAGGCGGCCCTCGTCTACCCGGCGGCCGAGACCCCCCGGATCCAGGAGGCCCACGCCGTCCTGATCCACATCCTCTGCGCCCTGGTGGAGGCCTGAGGAGAGCTCGGCCGGAAACCGCCGGCGAAAAAAGGCCCGGGCCGAAGCCCGGGCCTCTTGCCGTTCCGGGGGCGCCTACCGTCGCCCGCCCTTCTTTTTCTGGAAGTACTTCTGGAGCCCCAGCCGGTTCCACAAGAGGACGTAGGGGCTGGCGACGAAGATGGAGGAGTAGGTTCCCACCACGATGCCGACGGTCATCACGAAGGAGAAGGAGAAGAGGATCTCGCCGCCGTAGACCAGCATGGCCACCACCACGAAGAAGGTCAGCAGGGAGGTGATGAGGGTCCGGGAGAGGGTCTCGTTGATGGCCTTGTCGAAGAGGGCGTCGTCCTCCTGCCGCTTGGTGAGCTTCATGTGCTCCCGGATCCGGTCGAAGACGACGATGGTGTCGTTGATGGAGTAACCGAGGAGGGTGAGCAGGGCCGCCACCGTGGGCAGGTTCACCTCCACCTGGAAGAGGGAGAGGAAGCCAATGGCCATGAGGGCGTCGTGGACCAGCGAGAGGATGGCCCCCACGCTGAAGCGGAACTGGAAGCGGAACCACGCGTAGAGGAGGATCCCCACCAGGGATCCGATGACCGCCTGGAGGGCCTTGTTCCTGAGCTCCTTGCCGGCGGTGGGGCCCACCGTCTCGATCCGCTGGATGGCAAAGGAGCCCGCGACACAGCGCTCCTTGAGGAAATCGGCCAGGACGGGGCTGATGCCGGGAACCGACTTGAGGTTCTCCAGGGAGGGCAGGATCCCCCCGTGCTCCTTCTTGTAGGCCTGGATGGCCTCCGCCGCCTGCCTGGCGGTGTCGCTGGTTCCGGAGAGGCTCCCCGACGAGATGCCCCTGAGGACCATCTCCTCGATGGCCTTGGTGTTGGCGGTGTTGATGTCCACCTTACCGGCGGCCAGGGCGGCGAGAACCTCGGGTTTGCGGAGGGTCTTCAGGATCTCCTGGCTGCGGGAGGCGAGGGCCTGCTCGTCCAGGAGCTGGCCCTTCTCGTCCCGCGCGTCCATCCGCACGAGGACCTCGTTGTCCTGGGGCTCCCCGAAGCGGACCACGGTGATGGAGGCCTTGCCGACGCTCTTCCTCAGGGCCGCCTCGATCTGGCGGGGGTCCACCGGCTCGGCGAAGCGGACCTGCATCTCCTGCCCGCCCCGGAAGTCGATGCCCCAGTTGAGGCCCCGGGTGAAGAGGCTCACCATCCCGGCGGCGATGAGCAGGAGGGAGAGGCTGATGAGGAGGGCCTTGAACTTCATGAAGGGGATCTGGGTCCCCCGGAATGAACCCACGGGCCCGATGGAGAGGGTGGTGACCCGCTCGCCCTTCCGGCTCCGGACGGCCATCACGATGTCGTAGATGAGCCGGGAAACGAAGATGGCGGTGAACATGGAGACCAGAAGGCCCACCGTCAGTGTCACGGCGAAGCCCCGCACCGGCCCCGTCCCGAACTGAAGGAGGAAGAGGGCCGAGACCAGGGTCGTCACGTTGGAGTCGAAGATGGTGACGAAGGCTTTGCCGAAGCCGTTCTGGATGGCGGTGGCCACGGTCTTGTTCTCCAGGAGTTCGTCCTTGATGCGCTCGAAGATGAGGACGTTGGCGTCGATGGCCATGCCGAGGGTCAGGATGATGCCGGCGATGCCCGGCACCGTCAGCGTGAGCCCGAAGGTGGACATGAAGCCCATCAGGAGGACGAAGTTCAGCAGGAGGCAGACGTCGGCATTGAGCCCCGACAGGCGGTAGTAGGCCAACATGAAGAGCAGGACGGCGGCAAGGCCCACCAGGCCCGACACCGTCCCCTTCCGGATGGAGTCCAGGCCCAGGCTGGGGCCCACCGAGCGCTCCTCCGAGAAGCGGGGGATGGCGGGAAGGGCTCCGGACTTGAGCTGGAAGACCAGTTCCTGGGCCTCCCGCTGGGTGAAGTGCCCCTCGATGACCCCCCGGTCGCCGATTTCGGCGTTGATGATGGGGGCGGAGATGACGTTGCCGTCCAGGACGATGGCCAGGGGTTCGTGGAGGTACTTCCGGGTCACCTCCCGGAAGCGCTCCCCGGCGGTGGCGGAGAGCTGGAAGCCCACCACCGGCTCGCCGAGCTTGCCGCCCTCCACCCGGACCTCCTGGATGTCGGCGCCGGTGACGGGGGCCACCGTCTGCAGGGCGAAGAAGACCTCCCGGCCGAATTTCTCCCGGCTGCCGGGGAAGATGGCCACGTCGGGGGGCAGGGTGCCGTTGTAGTACTTGAGGATCTCCTCCCGGGTGGCGGCCCCGCTCTTGGGCTCCACGGCGATGTGCCACTCGAGCTGGGCGGCCTTGCCGATGAGGGCCTTGATCTCGGTGGAGTCCTCCACGCCGGGGAGCTGGACGACGATCTTGTTGGTACCCAGGCCCTGGCGGCTGATGGCCGGCTCGGAGACGCCGTACTTGTCGATGCGGTTGCGGATGACCTCCACCGATTGCTGGACGGCCTTGTCCCTCAGGTCCTGCTCGAAGGCGGCCTTCAGGACCAGCTCGAAACGGCCCCCGCCCACCGCCTTGAAGGTGTAGGCGGAGAGTTCCTTGTCGGCGATCTCCCTCAGGGCCAGCCCCAGGTTGGGGTCGGTGCCCTCCACCACGATGACGTCGTTGCGGTCTCCGGGGGTGTACAGGCGGCCGTAGGGCACGTTCCGGGCCTTCAGGGCCTCCTCGGCGTTCCGGAGGTCGGTCTGGACCTTGTTGTAGACCGAGACGTCCGTGTCCATGAGAAGGACCAGGTGGACGCCCCCCTTGAGGTCCAGGCCCTGGCGGAGGCCGTTCTTCATGAAGAAGAAGACGCTGAGCGCGGTGACGGCGAGGACCAAGAGGACCCGCCACTTGATAGTCTCTTTCATCGAATCCCCCTCAGGCGTTCTTGACGACGCCGGCGATGGCCGACTTGTTGAAGGTCAGCTTCACGTTGTCGGCCACCCGGAGGACGACGGTTTCGTCGTCCACGCTGTGGACCGTTCCCCGAAGGCCCCCCACCGTCACGACCGCATCCCCCGACTTCAGGGCGTCCAGCATGGCCTTGTGCTGCTTGGCGCGCTTCTGCTGGGGCCGGATCAGGAGAAAGTAGAAGACCACCACGATGAGGATGATGGGGAGGAAGGCGGCCAACGGGTTCTGGGACGCCGCGCCTCCCGGCTGGGCCATCAGCAGTGCTGCCAACATGAAGACCTCCTTCGGAAACCGGACGGAACGCAGGGCCGGGCGGGCGCCCGGCACACCTTCCCCTCCCTCTTCGCCGGCGGGGCGGTGGAGGAAGGAGGCCCCCGGCCGACGACCGCCGGGGGCCCGAAGGGCTATTATGCCCTGAAGTCGCTGATTCGTCAAGGAATAGGGACGGTTCAGTCGGCCCGGGGGTTCGCCTCGGCCTTCTCCACGACGACGGCGGAGGCGGCGGCGATCTCCGCCTCCAGGTCGGGGACCAGCGGCGGCGGCGCCACGAAACGCTCCACCGCCTCCCGGCTGCCCGCCACCCCCAGCTGGCCGATGAGGAAGGCGAACTTCTCCTCCAGGGCCGCCCCCAGCTCCTCCCGGATCCCGGCGGGTAGGCTCCACCACTCCCGCTTCAGGAAGCCCCCGAAGCCCTTCTTCCGGGTCTTGTAGTGGAACTGCTCGTCGGTCTCCCCCGCCTTGCGCTCCGCGGCGAAGGCCCGGTCAAGGTGGGCGTAGACCCTGGCCTTGAAGTCCGCCGGCAGAGCCGGGTGGTCGTAAACGAGGTTCTGGAAGCCGGTGGCCAGGTGGACCTCCACCGCCCCGTTTTCGGGGAACTTGTGGAAGAGGTCGTCGGGAAGGGTGGAGGCGCCGTGCTGGACGGTTCCCCCCATGCCGTACCGCTCCCGGGCCACGGTGCTGATGGCCTTCAGGACGTCGAAGTCCAGCTTCACCTTGGCGATGGAGCCGTCGGGCAGGACCACCCCGCCGTGGCTGGTCCCCGTCTGCACGGAGATCTTCTTGATGGGCTCCGCCCCTCCCAGGAGGGGCAGGTAGTCCTCCATGAAGGCTTGGAACTCCTCCACGGTGCTGTTGTGGCCCCCCACCTCGCCAATCTCCCCCCCGACGCTCACCCGGACCCCCTCCGGTTCCTTCTCCCGGATGAAGTGGGTGAGCTCGGCGCAGACGGCGGCGTTGTCCTGCTGCTGGGCCTCCAGGGTGGGGCGCTCCAGGACCACCAGGGTGGAGGAGTCGATGTCGATGTTGTAGAAGCCCGCACCGAGGGCCTCCTCGATGAGGGCCCGGAGCCCCGCCAGCTCCTTCTCCGGGTCGGCGAAGTAGCCCTTGGCCGAGGCCTGGAAGTGGTCCCCCTGGACGAAGAGGGGGCCCCGGAAGCCCTCCCGGAGGGCGGCCCCCAGAAGGACCGCCACGTACTCGTGGGGCCGCTGGCTGGTGTAGTTCATCTCCGTCCGGGCGATCTCGAAGATGTAGGCCCCGCAGTCGGTCCGCCGGGCGGCCCGGTAGAAGGCCCGGGCGGTGTCGTAGGTGAGGCCCCGGACGTTCATGGCGGGCACGGTGAAGGGCCCGCACTCCCCCCGGCCCACGGCGGCGTAAAGGGTGTGAATGGAGGCCAGGCGCACCCCCAGGGCCTCGGCGGCCTGCTTGAGGAAGAAGCGCGCCCAGCCCCGGACTTCGGGCCGTTCGGAAAAGACGGCGGTCTCCACCAGGGAATCGGTGAGGGGTCCGCGGAAGGCCGCCGGGTCCTTCACCACCGCCCGGCCGTGGGGGGCCGGCTCCAGGATCCCCTTGAGGGCCGTCTCCAGCGCTACGCTGCTTTCGTAGATCATCGTCCTTCGCCTCCTCAGACCATCTCCGTTCCGCCGTTCACCGGCAGGTACTGCCCGGTGATCCAACGGGCCTCCTCCGAGCAGAGGAAGGCCACCACCCCGCCGATGTCCTCCGGGAGGCCCACCCGCCGCAGGGGGGTGAAGGCCGCCGACGCTTGCTTCTGCTCCGGCGGCATGTGGGCCGTGGCGTCGGTCTCCACCAGCCCCGGCGCCACGGTGTTCACCGTCACCCCGAAGGGGCCCGCCTCCCGGGCCAGGACCCGGACGGCGCCGTCCAGCGCGGCCTTGGCAGCGGCGTGGGCGCCGAAGCCCTCGTGGCCGAAGCGGGAGAGGGAAGAGGAGACGGCCACCACCCGGCCCCACCGCCGCTCCGCCATCCCCGGGAGGACGGCGGCGCAAAGGCCGTGAAAGGCGCCCAGCTCGCCCACCAGCTTGGCCCTGACCTCCTCCCACGGCTGGAGCCAGAAGGGACCCATGGGAAAGGCCACGTTGGCGTTGTGGACGGCCGCCGACACGGGGCCGAGTTCCTTCTCCACCTGGCGGACCATGGCCGCCACCGCGGCGGGGTCCCGGGCGTCCGCCGGGTACACCCCGCCCTGACCGCCGGCCCCCTCCAGGACCCGCCGGGCCAGCTCCGCGTTCTTCAGGCAGTTCACCGCCACCGCCCAACCGGACTGGGCCAAGGACCGCACGATGGCGGCACCGATGCCGCGGCTGCCTCCCGTGACCAACGCCACCCGGGTTTCCATGGAAGCCTCCTTCGGGCAGAGGGTGAGCATAGCGGAGGGATCCGCCGGAAGCAAGGCGGCGGGGAGACCCCGCTGGATGGGGGCCGGGCCCTCTGCTACACTGCCCCGTTCTGGGGAGGACCGTGTCCATGCGCATCCTGTCGGGGATCCAGCCGTCGGGGAGGCTCCACCTGGGCAACTACTTGGGGGCGATGAAGCAGCACCTGGAGCTCCAGGATAAGGGAGAGGCCTTCTACTTCATCGCCGACTACCACGCCCTCACCACCGTAAAGGACCCGGAGGCCCTGCGGCGGTACGTCCGGGACGTGGCCCTGGACTACCTGGCCCTGGGGCTGGACCCGCGGCGGTGCACCTTCTACCGCCAGTCGGACCTCCCCGCCGTGACGGAGCTCCAGTGGCTCCTCACCACCGTGACCCCCATGGGGCTCCTGGAGCGGTGCCACTCGTACAAGGACAAGATCGCCAAGGGCATCTCCCCGGACCACGGCCTCTTCGCCTACCCCGTCCTCATGGCGGCGGACATCCTCATCGTGGACGCCGACGTCGTCCCCGTGGGAAAGGACCAGAAGCAGCACGTGGAGGTGACGCGGGACATCGCCCAGCGCTTCAACAACCTTTACGGGGGGGAGGTCTTCGTCCTTCCGGAACCGCGGATCCTGCCCGAGACGGGGGTGGTGCCGGGGATCGACGGCCAGAAAATGAGCAAGTCCTACGGGAACGACATCGGCATCTTCCTGGAGGGCAAGGCCCTCAAGGAACGGGTCATGGCCATCGTCACCGACTCGGCGCCGGTGGAGGCCCCCAAGGACCCCGATTCCAACAACGTCTTCAACCTCCTGAAGCTCTTCGTCTCCCGGGAGGAGGAGGCCGAGTGGCGGGAGCGGTTCCTCAAGGGGGGCCTCAAGTACTCCGACGCGAAGAAGCGGCTCATCGCCGTGCTGGACGAGACCTTCGGCGAGGCGCGGGAGCGGCGGAAGGCCCTGGCGGCGAGGCCGTCGGAGGTGGAGGACGTCCTCCGGGAGGGGGCCCGCCGGGTCCGCCCCGTCGCCGAGGCCACGCTGGAACGGGCCCGAAGGGCCTGCGGCATTTCCTGAAGGGAGGAGGCCATGGCCCTCACGGTGGAGCGGCGGCGGAGCCCCCGGCACCGGATCTCCCTCCGGGGACGCATCCTCCCCGCCGGCGGGCAGGAGGTGCCGGTGGAGGTGGTGAACCTGAGCCTGGAGGCGGCCCTGGTCCGGGGGCCCCTTCCCTTCCGCCTCCTCCGGAAGGCCACCCTCCGGATGGCGCTGGGAAAGGAGACCTTCGAGAGCGCCGCCGTCTGCGTGCGGGCCTCGGAGAAGGAGCCCTGGGAAGGGGCCTTCCTCTTCCTCTCCCCCTCGGAGCGCGCCCTCTCCGCCCTGGAAACCTTCCTCCGCTCCCTGCCGTACCCCCCTTCGGGGGTGCGGTGATGGCGACCTTCCTGCTCTGGCTGATCCTGCTGGTGGTGTGCTGGCCCCTGGCCCTCCTGGCCCTCGTCCTCTACCCGCTGGTGTGGCTCCTCCTCCTGCCCTTCCGCCTGCTGGGGATGGCGGTGGAGGGGGTCTTGGCCTTCCTCAAGGCCCTCCTCTTCCTTCCCGCCCGGATTCTCCGCGGCCCCGGCCGCCTCTGACGGCGGAGCGCCCTCAGGCGTAGGCCAGGAGGGCGTTCACCTTGGCGGCGCAGACGAAGTCGTTCTCCGACAGGCCGCCGATGGCGTGGGTCGCGTACCTCACCGTACAGCGGTCGTAGCCCACGGTGAGGTCCGGGTGGTGGCCCTCCTGGTGGGCGATCCAGGCCACGGCGTTCACGAAGGCCATGGTCTCGTGGAAGTCCCGGAAGACGAAGGTCCGGGAGAGCGCCGCCGCCTCCCCGTCCAGGGTCCAGAAGGGAACCTCCGAAAGGAGCCTCTCCGCTTCTTGGGGCGAGAGGGGCTTCACCCCCCCCTCGCAAGGGGTACACCGCCGCTTGGCGAAATCGGTCATGGCCCGCCTCCTGGGGGGCCCCCTTGGCCCCCCTTCCACAACACCGGAGGGGGGCCCAATTTTCCCGCGAGGGGGTGTCCCCGGGAGACCCGAGACGGCAACCCGGCGGGAAGGGTAAAATCGGACTCTTCACGAGGGGGGAACCATGACCGATGGACACTTTGGGAGAGAGCTGCTCCGGCGCCTGGAAAGCCGGGGGCCGGAGCCGGCCTTCCGTTTCCAGGAAGGGGGGGAGTGGAAGGTCTGGGACTGGCGGCGGGTCCGGGAGGGGATCCTGGGGGCGGCCCGGGCCCTGGTGGCCTTGGGTGTGGAGGAAGAGGGGCGGGTGGCCATTCTCTCCCGCAACCGGCCGGAGTGGACCCTGTGCGATACGGGGGCCCTCCTCGCCCGCTGCGTCCCCGTCCCCATCTACCCCACGAGCACGGCGAAACAGGCCCGGTACATCCTGAAGGACGCCGGTTGCCGCCTCTGCTTCGTGGACGGTGCCGAGGGGTACGCCAAGGTTCTGGAGGCGGCGGAGGACCTTCCGAACCTTCGCCACGTGGTGGTCTTCGACCCCGCCGTACCGCTCCGGGAAGACGGCCGGTCCCTGGCCTTCTCCGCATTTCTCCAGCGGGGAGAGGCGCCGGGGGCCCAAGGGTCCGTGGAGGAGCGCCTCTCCCGGGGCCGGGCGGAGGACCTCTTGACGATCATCTACACCTCGGGAACCACCGGCGAGCCCAAGGGGGTCATGCTGACCCACCGGAACCTGCTGGCCTCCTTCGCCGCCCACGAGGGGCGCCTGCCTCCCACGGGGCCCGGGGACGTCTCCCTCTGCTTCCTGCCCCTGAGCCACGTCTTCGAGCGGTGCTGGACCTACTACAACCTCTTCCGGGGGGTGGAAAACGCCTACCTCGAAGACCCCAAGCAGGTGGCCGCCGCCCTGCCGACGGTGCGGCCCACGGTCATGTGCGCCGTCCCCCGCTTCTATGAGAAGGTCTACGGCGCCGTCATGACCCGGGTCCAGGCGGCCCCCCGGCCCCGGCGGGCCCTCTTCCGGTGGGCCCTGAAGGTGGGGGCCGAGGCCGCCGAGCGGCGGCGGGTGGGGCAGGGTCTCCCGCCGGGGTTGGCCCTCCGCCACCGCCTGGCCGACGCCCTCGTGCTCTCGAAGCTGCGGGCCCTGACCGGTGGCCGGGTCCGGTTCTTCCCTTGCGCCGGCGCCCCGTTGGCCCCGGAGATCGAACGCTTCTTCGACGCGGCGGGGATGTTCGTCGCCTACGGCTACGGCCTCACGGAGACCACCGCCACCGTTTCGGTGCACGAGCTGACCCACTTCGCCTACGGAACCGTGGGCAAGCCCCTCCCCGGCGTGGAGGTGCGCATCGGCGAAGGGGGGGAGATCCAGGTCCGGGGCGAGACGGTGATGGCGGGCTACTACAACAAGCCGGAGGAAACGGCCGCCGCCTTCGTGGACGGGTGGTTCCGGACCGGCGACGCGGGGGAGCTGGACGGCGAGGGGCGGCTCCGGGTTACCGACCGCCTCAAGGACCTCATCAAGACCTCCGGAGGAAAGTACGTGGCGCCCCAGGCGGTGGAGATGGCCCTCCTGGGGGACCCCCTCATCGAACAGGTGGCCGTCATCGGCGACCGCCGAAAGTTCATCACCGCCCTCATCGTCCCCAACTTCCCCGCCCTCGAGGAGTGGGCCGCCGCCCGGGGAATCTCCTGTCCCCACCGGGAGGCCCTCCTGGCCCACCCGGAGGTGAAGGCGGTCTACACCCGCCGCATCCAGCGGAGGAGCAAGGACCTGGCCCCCTTCGAGCGGGTCCAGCGCTTTGCCCTCCTGCCCAAGGAGTTCAGCCAAGACGCGGGGGAGCTGACCCCCACCATGAAGGTCAAGCGCAAGGAGGTGGAGGAGCGGTACGCCGCCCTCATCGAGAGCCTCTACACGGAGGAGCCATGATCCGGGCCTTGGGAACCACCCTTGTGGTGCTTCTCTTCGCGGGGGCAGCGGTCGCGGCGGCGCCCCCCGCCCCCGAGGAGGTCCGCCGTTCCATGGGCGTCCCCTCCGAAGGGGACCGGCGGGGCCAGCAGGACGCCGTGGGCTTCGCCGTCACCCGGGAGCAGATGGACGGCATCGTGCGGCTGGCGGCGGCGGGGCCCGCCCCCGAAGGCTTCGGCCGGGCCCTCCGCGGCCCCGTCCTCGGCGCCCTCTGCCCCCACGACGACTACGTATACGCCGGCCGGATGTACCGGGTGGCCCTGGCACCGGTCCGGGCCAAGACGGTGGTGCTGCTCGGCGTCTTCCACAAGTGGCGGGCCTTCGGCATCCGGGACCGCCTCCTCTTCGACACCTACCGCCTCTGGCGGAGCCCCGACGGAGACGTCCCCGTCTCGCCCCTCCGAAAGGCCGTCCTGGAGAGGCTTTCTCCGGGGGACTTCCTCGAGGACGACACCGCCCACGACGCCGAACACAGCCTGGAGCCCATCGTTTTCTGGCTCCGGCGCCAGAACCCGGAGGTGGAGATCCTCCCCATCCTGGTCCCCACCATGAATTTCGATCGGATGGAGGCCCTGGCGGGGCGGCTCGCCGCCGCCCTCTCCGCCGCCCTGGCCGAACGGGGGCTTGCTTGGGGCAGGGACGTGCAGGTGGTGGTCTCCTCCGACGCCGTCCACTACGGAAGGGACTTCGACTACACCCCCTTCGGAGACGGCGGGGTGGAGGCGTACCTCCTCGCCCGGGCCCAGGACCGGCGCCTCGTCCGGGAGTACCTGTCGGGGAAGGTCACGGCCAAGAAGGCCCGGGGCCTCTTCGGGAAGCTCGTGGACCCCGAGGACCCCGGCCGTTACCGGATCCCCTGGTGCGGCCGCTTCTCCGTCCCCTTCGCCATGCTCCTCCTGGAGCGCCTCGCCGGACCGGGGGGCGTGCGGGCCGTCCCCGCCGCCACCGCCCTCTCGGTGGACGGCCCCACCCTTCGGTTCCCCCAAGGGCCGGGCCCGACGGCCCCCGCCGACCTGCACCACTTCGTCGGGTACGCGGCGGTCTGGTTCGAAGGAATGCCCCCCCGGGGCGGAGCCGCCGGGCCGTAAAGGCCGACATTCCGCGATGGAAGATTGTGCCTTTTCCGATAAGAGAAGGGGGCAGGACGCGCCCCCTCCGAACGCCCCTCCCCTTACCTTGCTCCCGCAAAGGCGCTATTCGTCGGCCTTCCACACCTTCCAGACGTTGCCCGCGAGGTCGGGGCTCACCTTCAGGACGGGCTTGCCGGGCTCCCAGCCGGCGGGGCACACCTCGGCGCCCTTGGTGGCCCGCACGTGCTGGAAGGCCAGGATCTGGCGGATGGACTCGGCGACCTTCCGGCCCACGGGGGGCGTGAGGATCTCCACCGCCTGGACGATCCCGTCCGGGTCGATGATGAAGCGGCCCCGCACGTCCACGCCGCCCGCCTCGTCGTAGACCCCGTAGACGCTGCCGATCTTTCCCCCCGCGTCGGAGAGCATGGGGAAGGGAAAGCCTCCGTCCACCATCTTGGACAGCTCCTGCTCTTGCCAGATCTTGTGCACGAACCTACTGTCGGTGCTGCAGGAGAGGACCTGGACACCCAGCTTGCGGAACACGTCAGCCTTGCCGGCGACCGCCGACAGTTCGGTGGGTCAGACGAAGGTGAAGTCGCCGGGGTAGAAGCAGAGGAAGACCCACTACCCCCGGAAATCGGAGAGCTTGACGTTCTTGAAGCCTCCCTCGTGGAAGGCCGAGGCCTCGAAGTCGGGGGCCTCTTTTCCCACCATCACCGCCATCCTGGCCTCCTTTCCCGCGGGGCCCGGCGGCCCCGCCGCCCCCGCTTCCGGCTTCGGGGCGAGGGGCCCCGCAGCCACCGAAACGCATCCTTCCTTCTTTTCATCCGCCATGGCACCTCCTAACGGGATCACGAACCGAGTGACCACGTGATCGGGGGAGGACGAAAGCAAGTGAGCAAAAGATCGGGTGACCACGTGCTCGCCCAATCGCCCAATCGCTTCACGGCTTCCCCGCTCACCCACCTACCTGCTTCCCCGCTGGACCATGAGCTCGAGGTCCTCCCGCAGGCTCTGCAGGTCCTCCTCGTGCTCCACCTCCTGTTGGAGGATGGTGAGGGCCATGTTGTAGGTGACCATGTCCTTGTCCTTGGTGGCGTCCATGAGGCTCTTGTAGGTCGTGATGGCGCACTGCTCGCCCGCGATGTTCTGGTCGAGGAGGACGGCCACGTAAGGGTCCTCGGGCGCGTCGTACTTGCACGGGCTCAGTCTGGCCCATCCTTCGGGCGTGAGCACGGGCGTGCCTCCGAGCTGGATGATCCGGTTGGCCACCAGGAGGGCGTGGCCCAGCTCCTCCGTGGCGTGGAGGTTCAACTCGGCGGCCACGGCGTCCTTCATGGGCCCCTTCACCACCTTCGCGCCGAGCCAGTACTGGTAGTAGGCGAGCCACTCGCTCGCGTAGGCCGCGTTGAGCATCTTCAAGAGTTGCTCCACGTCCATGCCGATGATTTCACGTCCCCGCGTTCCCATGGGCGTCCTCCTTTTCAGGGCCAAGGGACCTCGTCTGGCGTTGGCTCCACTCTACTCCTCCTCCTCGGCAGCGGCAAGGTGCACCCTCGCGGCGGGGCAGCCGCAGGTGCAGGGGGGCTTCGCCCAGGTGCCCGGCGCCTTGCGCCGCGGTCACCCGCCGCCTTTCTATTTTCCCTTTTTCTCCAGGTAGGCCCGGTGGTGCTCCGAGCCCTCCCGCACCATGGCGGTTCCGCACTTGGGGCACCTCGCCTCTCTGCACGGGGTTCCGGGCTGATGGGGTACCGTCGCGCCGCACTTCAGGCAGACGCAGTTTCCCGAAGGCCCGCCGCCTCCTGCGTGTCTTCCCTGCATGGCAGCCTCCCCTTTCCAAGGCCGCGGAGTGAACTCCTTGGGCTTTCCACTCCGCCGGCGGTCTTCCTTTCCGGCTTCTTCGGCTCAATCCTCGTGACCATGCTCTCCGCAGTGGTGGAGGTGTCCCCCGCTGCACCCCTCGCCCGAGGCCTGAAGGGTCCCGTTCACAAAGGACCGGACGAGGGCCGCGGGATCGTCCCCTTGAACGCCCGCCACCACCTCGATGCCGTAGTGCTCGAACATCTGCATGGCCCGCGGCCCCATGCTGCCCGCGAGGACGACCTTCGCCCCCTGGTCGCGGAGCCACCTTGGAAAGGCGCCGCGCTCGTGCGGGGGAGCCGCGCAGAAGGATTGGGAGACGACGGTCTTGGAGCCCTCGTCCACTTCGAATAGGCCGAAGCCCTCGGCCCCTCCGAAGTGATCCGAAAACTTTCCTTGAATCATGGGAACGGCTACCTTCATGAGAGCCTCCTTGATGTCAGCTGCTACAGTCCGAAAACCATGAGCCCGTACCCCGCCGCCAGTCCGGCGGCGAAGGTGACGGCCTTGACCTTGATGAACTCGCGCCACGATTCGGCGAGCAGGGGCAGCATGCCGTGGCCGTCCTGGACGACGCTCGACGCGACGAGCGCCGAGAGGGGGAGAACCCCCTCTACGAAACCCGCCACGAAGATCATGTGGGGGCCGGATTCGGGTAGGATGCCGATGAGGACCGCCGCCAGGACCGCCCATCCGGGATGAAGCTGGATCCAGGCCTGGAAGGCGCCTCCCTGGAGCTTGATCCACGCCATCGCGAAGAGGGCCCCGAGGGTCCAGGCGAAGATGCGGGGGACGTGTTCCAGGGCCACGTGGCGGTACAGGTGCTCCTTGAGGAAGTGCTCCGGCGCGACGAATACGACGGTCAGTGCAACCACCGTGACCGCCAAGAGAATCGCGCGCACCCAGGTCCAGCCCTCCGGCCCGATGAGGCCCAGGGCCAGGGCGAGTGCGAAGAGGCCCAGCGAGGAGAAGAGGAGCGCCCTGGCGGGGGACCACGCCAGGAACCGGGAGCGGATCGCGAGCCGCGGGCTTCCGTCGGCCACGGCGTGTATGGCGAGTCCCCGCCAGCAGGGCAATCCGCCGTAGCACCGCCGCCCGCCGACCCTGTCCACGAGCCAGGCCAGGGCCAGTCCGTAGAGGAACAATCCCGCAAAGAGCCAGAGGGCGGTCTTCGGCATGAGCGCCAGCATGACGAAGGCCTCGTCGCCCGAGGCGGCCACCATGCTTCCCGCAAGAGCGCCAAAGGAGATCACCTTGTGAATGTAGAGGGTCACGTCGGTGAAGGCGCCGAGGCACCCCGGAAAGGTCCCGACGAGGATCACGGCGGCGTAGCCCGCCAGTCCGCCCCTTTCAAGCCGCTGGGCGAGCCAGCCCGCGGTGGCCACGTTCAAGTACTCCACGAGGAGCATCATCGCGAAGACGAAGCCCGTCACGAGCAGGGCATCTCCGAGAACGCTCTGAAGGACCTTGACCAGGATCACGGCGCGCCTCCCTCGGCCCAGAAGAAGACCTTGCCTGCGTGGCTCCTGCTCTGGACGCGGCCGGCGGCCTGCAAGGCGGAAAGGGCCTTGAGGATTTCGTTCGCGGGGGCTCCCAGCCCCGCCGCCGCGTCCTCCACCGTGCACGGCCGGCGCGCCAGCAGGCCGAGGAGCTGCTTCTCCACCGCCTCCGTGCTGGCCCCGACGGCCAAGGGCCGGGCGGGATACTCGGCGATGACTTCGGCTCTGGGCGTGAAAAGCGCGCAGAATTCCTCCAGCCGCTCCGGCGGCACCACGGCGGAGGGCCCGAGGGGAGAGGGCCGGACGGGCGTGTTGAGGTGAACGCGGTCGGGCGCGATGCGCCGGACCCTTTCGGCGATGAGCTCCAGCCGTGGCCGCCGGTCGGTGAGCCCGGCCACGACCATGACCTCCAGCCAGACGGGGCCGCCGTATTCGCGCCGGAATGCCTCCAGCCCGGCCGCCACCTTCTCCAGCGTGAGGCTGGGATGGGGCCGGTTCACGTAGCGGAAGAAGCCCTCGTCCCCCGCGTCGAGGCTGGGCAGAACCAGATCGGCCAGCGCGGCTTCCCTTCGCACGGCCCCGTCGCCGAAGAGGGCGCCGTTGGTCAGGAGCGCCACGGGGACCTTGGAAAGCTCCTTCAGCGACTCGATGAGCTTGCCGAGCGGCTTGTAGAGCGTGGGCTCGCCCGAGCCCGCGAGGGTGATCACGTCGGGCTCCGGCCCCCGCTCCAGCGCGCGCCTTACGGACTGGACGACCGCGGCCACGGAGGCGAAGGTCTGCCTCGACGCGGTCAGGCGCCGCGTGGGGCCGAGCTGGCAGTAGATGCAGTCGTAGGGACAGGCCTTGAAGGGGACAAGGTCCACCCCCAGGCTCAGGCCCAGGCGGCGGCTGGGGACGGGGCCGTAGACGAATCGCGCCGCGCTCATGCGATCACCTCGTCTTCCCCCCGTCTTCCCCTCCGTCGCCGGAGCCGGGCGCAAGGGTGAACTCCCAGGTGCACGCGCCGCCCTCGTTCGGATCGGGCGGGCACCCCACGCACCGCACCTCGATGGATGAATCGAGAGTCTTCGCGAAGGTGGCGAACTCCACCTCTCCCACGGGCCTGCAGGGGAAGGGCGGGAGGCCCTTCCTCCGCCTCGCCTCCTGGACCCTGCACGCGTCCATCACGAAGCGAAGGGTGCGTCCCCCTTCCAGCCACTCGGAATGCTGCCGGTTGAGCAGGCCGTACATGCGGAGGGAGAGGGCCCGCTCCAAGCCCGCCAGGCCGCAGGGCGAGGCGAGGCCGAAGGTCTCCCGGATCCTCGCCGCCTCCACCGCCGCGAACCGGCGCCACGAAGCCGCATCCAGCTCGATGGCCGCCTCCAGGCCGTACCTCTCCTCGGCCGCGAGAAACCAGCAGCCGTCGTGGGCCAGCCAGTTCTTCGCGAAGGCCTCCAGCGACCTCCCCAGCTCCCGAGGGCCCATGTCCCCGAAGGGCGTGCCCGCGAGGCTTTGCGGCATCGCAGCCGCGTCCTTCCCCGAAATCCGGCGGAAGAGACGCCGATCCTGGAGGTGGGCCTCCTCCCGCGCCTCGAGGCGGAAGCCGCCTGCGGCCAAGAAGCCCGAGGCCCAGTCAGGGGTGAGGCCGGACCGGGGATGGCGGTTGCCCTCCGCGGCGTGCACCCGCTCCACGAGGGCGAACCCCTCCTCCGTACAGTCGGCAAGGACGAGGAGCCCCTCCGGCTTGAGCACTCGAGCGGCCTCCCGCATGGCCCGCTCCCCGTCCTCGAGGTGATGGAGGGCGTCCATGGAGGCCACGACGTCGAAGCTCCCGTCGGGAAAAGGAAGGGCGCACGCGTCGGCGGCGTCGAAGGCGATTCGCTCCTTTAGCCCGAGCTCTTCCGCGAGGAAGGCGGCCAGCTCCTGCTCCTGGGCGTCCACGTCCACCGTCGTCACGAGGAATCCTCTGGAGGCGAGGGCCATGGCGAGGAGCCCCTTGCCCGTCCCCACGTCGAGGGCCCTCCCGGGTCCGTTTCCGGCGCCCTGTGCCACGAAGGCCGCCGCGGCGAGGCGGTCGTGGCCCAGGCGCAGGTACTGCGAGGTGCGCGCGGCAAAGCGGGCCCTTCGCTCGCGCAGGTCATCCGTTGTCGGAGGCATGCTCTCCCCTTACGCGTGGCGGAGAATGCCGCGGAGCATGGCCTTCTCCTCCTTCGACACCGATTCCCCCATGACCCGGCGGACCGCGCCCCCGAAGAGCTTGCCCATCAGGCCCGTGTTCATCTTGGAGACCCGCACCCGCCCGGCGTCGTCTTCGTAGACCGCGAAGGTGCAGGGCATGAGGCAGGCCACCCTCCGCTCCTCCTTGAGGACCTCCACCGCGTACGAAGGCTTGCACAGCTTGATGAGGTGGATCCTGGGCTCCAGCGCCGCGCCCTCTTTCTCCAGCGACCGGTTGAAGTCCTTGGAGTCTGAAAGGACCCAGCCGGCTTCTCGAACGGCGCCTTCCAGGGCCCGAACCGTGTCGTCGAAGGAGAGCGCGCTTTCGCGATCCTCGATCATGAGCCGGGGCGCGAGGAACCGCGTCGCCTCGTAGACGGCAATCGCGCCCAGAATGAAGCCAACGAGCATAAACACCATCGTTACGGTCAACTCCTCTCTTCGTCAGCGGCGTCCGGGCCGAGCGCGGATCGCCGTGCATTCCCATATCAATTGCCTGGTCAATCCCGCGCGGCCCTCATCACGACGAAGGCGCCCTCGCCGTACCCTGGTTTTGCGGCTTCGACCTCCCGAAGAGCGTCGGGGTGGTGGAAAAGCGTCTGCGCGATCGCGGGGTTCGAGAAGCCCGCGCCCAGGAGCGCTCCCGCCACCTCAGGCACGCTCCAAAATCGGGCCTCTCCGTAGAAGCGGCTCTCGCCGCGCCGCGCCTCGTAGCGCCGGCCCAGGTCGCTCCTCGCGTCCACGAAGCCCGCCACGAAGAGGCCCCCGGGCCTGAGCACGCGCCGGCACTCGGCGAGGGCGCGGTTTGGGTCGTCGAGGAAACATAGCGTCGTGACCATCAGAACCCCGCCGAAGCGGCCCTCTTCGAAGGGCAGCGCCTCGGCGGTCCCCTCCACGGCTTCGATGCCCCGCCCCCGCGCCAGCTCGCGCATGGCCGGGGAGGGTTCCACGCCCAGCCGTATCCCGAGCGCCTGCGCGAAGCGGCCGCTGCCCACGCCCACCTCGAGACCCTCGCACCCTTCGGGCCAGAAGCGCCGCAGAGCCTCCACCTCCGAGCGGAAGGCCCAGGGGTGGGCGTCGAACCACGCGTCGTAGGCCAGGGCGTGCCGTTCAAAAGGCTCAATCTTGGGCATGGTGCCTTTCCTCGTTCAGTAAGCGTGGGTGCCGAGCACCACCTTGACGCCGAACTTGTTCTCGAGCATGGCCTTGGCGGCCTCGAAGTCGATGGGGCAGGCGCCCGACTCCATGGCGAGCTTGGCGCAGGTGCCGAAGTGGATCACCTCGATCTTCTCGCCGAGGCGCGAGAGGACCTCGCCCAAGAGCTTCACCCGCGGCACGAGGATGCCGGGGCAGTCGCCGCAGTCGGTCATGGCCACCAGCTCCACGTCGTCGTAGCGCTCGAACTCCGCCTTTCGTTCGCGCATGGCTTTGTAGCACTTGGCGCAGGCGATGCACGAGTAGTCCTTCACCTTCTTGCAGTAGAGAATCGCGATCTTGGCCATCGTTCCCCCCTTTTCCAACGCGAACCGCAAAGCCCCACAGCGCCAGCGCCAAACCTTCCGCCCGCGGCCCCTCTCCTACAGGCTTCGGGCGCTCCTTTGCCGATCGGTCCCACTCACCCTCCCACGGCGAGCCCCGCTTCGTAGCCTTCGCGCACGGCGTTTTCCACGTCCCGCGGCGCCTTGGCGTCGCCCACCACGTGTACCTCGGGCACGAGCCGCTGCACGAAGCCTGGGACGGGCGCCGCCCGCAGCCCCGCGGCCACCAGGACCGAATCCACCGGGGGCAGCGGCAGAACCCCCTCCGGCGTCTCCACTTCCAGCGCGCTACCGCTGATGCGGCGGACGGTGGCGGAGGTGAGGAGGGTCACCTTCGGCAGGGCGGCGAGGCGTTTGAAGAGGAGGGCCTTGCCCACGGCCTCCATGCCGCGGCCCATTTCCGGTAGCATCTCCACGACCACCACCTCCCGTCCCTCAAGGGCCAGCTTTTCGGCGGCCTCCACCCCCACCAACCCACCCCCCAGCACCAGCACGCGGCGGCCGGGCAGCTCCTTGCCCTCAAGGTAATATTCCTTGGAGGTAAGGCAGGGAACCGTGTCGAGGCCGGGAACGGGCGGTTTCACCGCCTCGGCGCCCACGGCCCAGACGAGGACCTCGGGGCACACGCGTTCCAAGAAGGCCTCATCCACAGGCTGGTTGAAGAGGATGGGGATCTCCATGTGGCGGACGCGGGAGAGAAGCCCCCGCAGGGGGCGCTCCATGGACTCCTTCCCCGGCGAAAGCGGCGCCGCGCGAAAGGTCCCCCCCGGCTCGGCGCCAGCCTCCGCGACGATCACCCCGTGGCCGCGCTCCCACAGGGCGAGCGCCGCGGAGAGGCCCGCGGGGCCTGCTCCTGCGACGAGCGTCCGCTTGCGCTCCTGCGCCGGGGACACGGGCGGCTTGCCCACCGTGGGGTTCACGATGCAGGAGATCCCCTCCCCTTGGGCCACCTTGGCCAGGCATCCTTGCAGACAATAGCCGCACGCCAGGACGTCCTCGAACGCTCCCGCCTGCCACTTCGCGGGAAGCTCCGGATCGGCCACCAGCGGGCGCCCGAGGGCGATGCCGTCGGCGAGCCCCTCCTCGAGGATGCGGCTGGCCCGCTCGTAGTCCCCCATCCTTCCGGCCGCTACCAGGGGAAGCGTCGTAAGGGCGCGGATGGCCTTCAAGGCGGCCTCCTGCGGCACCAGAGGCAGGGCCCCGTGGTGGTAGTACCAGGGCGGACTCGTGCAGGCGTCGCCCATGCCGGCGTGAACGGCCGCGCAGCCAAGGTCGCAGGCGTGGGCGAGGAGGGCGGCGAGGCGCTCCCGCTCGCCGCCGTCCGCCGGATCGGCCAAGGTCACACGCAGGCTGAAGGGCAGCGAGCTGGATTGCCGCACCCTCTCAAGCACCCTGCGGGGAAAGAGGAGCGGGTCGGCGCCGTAGGCGTCCTGCCGCCGGTTGACGGCAGGGTCCATGAACTGCTGGAGGAGGTACCCGTGGCCGGCCTGGATCTCCACCCAGTCGAAGCCGGCCTCCTCGGCCGCGGCGGCGGCCCTCCCGAAGGCCTGGAGGATCGATTCGATCTCCCCGGGCATGAGCGCTCTGGCTTGCGTGCCCTTCGCCGGGCACGCGCATGCGGACGGCGCCACGGGCTCCGAGGCGCTGGCCCTCGGGTTGGCCGCCCTGCCTGCGTGGTTGAGCGGAAGACCCGCCAGGGCGCCGCCTTCGTGGATGACCTGCGCGATTCTCGACAGATCCCTCGCGGCCTCCGGGTGGGTCACCGAGAGCTGCTTGGGATGCTCCCGCCCCTCCCAGCGAACGGGGACGGGCTCGATGAGCACCAGCCCCGCGCCCCCGCGGGCGATGCGCTGGTAGAAGTGCAGGTGCCGGTCGGTAACGCGACCGTCGGAAGTACCGAAGGCGGTCTTCACGGGCGCCATCCAGATGCGGTTGCGGAGGGTCACCGGACCGAGGGCCCAGTCCTTCAGAAGTACGCTCATCGTCGTTTCCTCCTCGCCTGGCGGCTGTCCGCGCTTCCGGACCGAGAGATCACTTTTTGCATACCATCACCTTGGAGCGCCCGCTCGGGGAGAGCACCTTTTCGACGGCGCCGAAGCGGCCCTCCAGCACGGTCTGCTCGGCCTCGAGAAACCGGCGGGCCCGCGCTCCCCCAGCGACGGCGAGGCGGAGGTGAAAGAGCGCCTTCGCAGGCTGGGACGCCGGTTCGGCGTGCTCCATCATCAGGAAGACGCCTCCCGGCTCGAGCACTCTCACGATCTCGGCGAGCGCCCGCTCCCGGGCCGCGCCCTTGAGTTCGTAGAACGCGTGCGAGCAGGTGACCGCCTGAAAGCGCGCCGAGGGGAAGGGCAGGCTCTCGGCCCGCCCCCGGACCAGACGGACGGCGGAATCGCCTGCGGTCTTCGCCCGCGCCCTTCTCAGCATCCCCCTGGAGAAGTCCAGTCCCACCGTGAGTCCCTCCGGCCCGGCCTTGGCCGACAGGTGGGACAGCAGGGTTCCGGTGCCCGTGCACAGGTCCAGGACGGCGCGGCTCCCGCCGGCGGGAATCAGTCCGGCCAGGAACTCACGTACGAGCCGCTGGCTGTCCCGCGAATGGAGCGAGACGAAGCCGTCGTAGACCGCGGAAAAGGCGTCGTAGTAGCTCTGCCTCAGGCTCTGCATGGAGCGCCCCCGCCCCGGCCCCGTCGTACTACGTCTTGGACGGAGCCGACCCCGCCGTCAAGGCCTGGCTGAGATCCGCCAGGAAGGCGCGGGCTTGGCGGTCCACCGACTCGGCGAGCCACGGGTTCACCCTCGGACTGCCGTCCTTGTTCAGGTAGTACTCCAGAGGACGCTGGACGCTCCCGTCGAAGACCCTCAGCGCGCCCACCGTGGCGCAGAGCTGGTGGTCCTTGGCTTCGAAGGCCAGCGTGAAAAACACGGTGATCGGCATGCCTTCGCGGGCCACCTCGAAGGAGTCGCCCACCATGATGCAGTGGGGCTGTTCCCCTTGTGTGACGTCTTCGGGGGTGTGCGCATGGCTCGCCAGCCAGAGCCTGGCCTTTTCCATGACCTTGGCCTGCGGCGCCCCGGGCACCTCCACGACCTCCATGTACTGCACCTGCCCCGCCTTGTTGATGGGCAGGGTCACCGGCGCGGCGGCCGCAAGCGCCACCGCGACCAGGCCCAGCGCGAACACCCATCTTCCTCTCATGACTGCCTCCTCTCGCCTCCGGTTCCGGAGGCCGGACCATCGCCGGCCGGGCTTCCGGAGAACCCTCAGACTTCCCCCGCCCAAGGGCTCAAGGCTCGGCCGGGGGCCCCTGAGCCAGGCGCTCCTCCAGGGCCCTCAACCTGCGGTCGAGCGAGCCCAGAAGATCCTCGAACCGAGGAGGCCGCGCGTCCACGGCGGGAATCGGCCCGGAAGACCCCAAGCCTTTGCCCGGTCCCCGGCCGCCGCCCCAGCACCGGCCGGCGCCGCCGCCCCAGGGGGGCAAGCCTCGGCCCGCGCCCGCCGCGGGCTGGAATTCCTCATCCCAGCACCTCCCGCGCCCGTATCGCCGTCTTTCGTTCATGGGTCACCTCCAGAGTCTTTGTCTTCGTCTGATGGCCCGCACCTGCAGGCGCGCCCGCGACGCCTCGGTCCCCCGTGGACCGGACAGCTTCCGTCCGCCTTCGGGCCGAAGCGCACCGGCCCCTCCCCGATGACCAGCGCCTTGCCGTCCAGGAGGGCCTCGGCGACCTTGGCGCGGGCCTTCTGGAGGATGCGCCCGAAGGTGACGCGGGAAACCCCCATGCGGGCGGCGGCCTCCTCCTGGTAGAGCCCCTCCCGGTCCGCCAGCCGCAGCGCCTCCAGCTCGTCCACCTGAAGGGAAAGGACCTCCATGTCGGGCATGGGGATGCCCATGGGCTTGAAGCCGCGGATCTTGGGTAGCCTTCCCACCTGCCGGAGCTGAAGGGGCCTGGGCATGACGGCCGGTCCTCCTTGCGGGTCCGCCCCGCATTATGAACATATGTTCCTTTTCCCGAAAAGTCAAGGCCACCCGTGGGAGAGAGAGCCCGGAGCGCGCCCCGCACCGCCGTGGCCGTCTCTGCCTTTCGGCTCCGGGCGGTCCTCCGCCAGGCTCCACCCCGCCGGGTTCCCGCACCTCCCAGAGCCAACACGGCGAGAGACAAGAGGGGACGCTTCCAAAGTGTAGACCCGAGCACACCTGTCCAAAATCATCCGGCCATCCGCCCGCAAGAGAAGGCGGGACGGTC
>JBMFRA010000023.1:0-29379 GCA_049968315.1 Acidobacteriota bacterium | reverse complement strand
CTTGGGCAACATGCGGAAAACCGTTGCCCAAAACGATCTTGGACAGCAATGAGGTGATGTACAGGCCAATGCCCGAGCCCTTGCAGTGGAAGGCTTCCGCTCCGGAAAGGCGGGAGAACTTGCGAAAGAGCCGCCCCTTCTCCTCGGCGCCGAAGCCCGGGCCTTCGTTTTCGACCTCGAAGAGGGCACTGCCCTGGGCGGCGGTGAGGACGAGGGAGGCCCGCCCCCCCTGCCTTCCGTACTGGGCGGCGTTCCCCAGGAGGTTGGTGAGGGCCACCCGGAGGAGGGCGGCGTCGGCGGTGGCGAGGAGGGGCTCCTCGGGCAGTTTCGTCTCCACGCGGATGGCCTTGGCCTCGAATTGGGGAGCCACCATCTCCAGGGCCGGCAGGGCGACTTCCTTCACCAGATCGACCCCGGGACGGAGAACCGGCTGGAGTCCCCCCTCTTCGATCCGCGAGAGGTCCAGGTACCCTCGAATGAGGTTCAGGAGGTACTCTCCCTTGGCCAGCATCTTGGCCAGGAGCGCCTTCTGCGGAGGCGAAAGGGGACCGGCGTACCCCTTTTCCAGGACACGGCCCTCCGAGAGGATGGAGGCCAGCGGGTTCTTGAGTTCGTGGCTGACGAAGCGGAGGACCTCCCGGTAGGAGGCGAGCGCCGTTTCCATCTGGCCGATGCGGTAGGCCCGCTCCACCGCCCAACCCAGGCTGGCGGCCATGCGAGACAGGATGTTCACCTCCCGTTCGCCGTAGACCTCCGGGAAGCGGGAGGCGAAGAAGAGGAAGCCCAGGGGCCGGCCCGCGGGGGAAAGAGGGCAGGTCAGGCTGGACCGTATCCCCTCCCGCACCAATAGAGCCGTCGAAGAGCTCTGGGGGCGGGCGAGGGCGTAACGGGGGAGGTCGGAAATGACCCGGGGACGGCCGTCGGCCAGGACCCTCTCCAGGCTGCTCCCCCGGAGGTCTGCGGCGTACCCCTTGCCCAGAAGGACCGGCTCGTACCGGGCCCGTGCGTAATGGCAGACGGCCCGGAGCCCCCCCTCCTCCAGGAACGCCACGCCGATCCGGTCGAAGGGGACCAGGGCGGAGGAGGCGTCGAAGAGGGAATCGAGGACCTCCTCGAGGGATTGGCCCTCCAGAACCCGCGAGGTGATGGCCTCCATGGCCGTCTGTTCCGCCTCGTCGTAGCGGGCGGGGAGCCCCCCGGGCGGGGGAAAGTCCAACGGCGGAGGCTGTCCCAAGCGCTTCTGGGTCATGGGGCGCGTCTCTCCCGGTTCTTCCTAGAGAATATACTTCCTTCGGGCGGTGTAGGTCGTGTGGAGGTATCTGTGGCTGGTGGCGCCGCAGGGACCCTCCACCAGGAACTCCCGGTAAAGCTCCGCCACCGCCGGATTCTCGTGGCTCTTCCGAACCTCGGAACGCTCGTCCTCGGCGTAGATGGCCCGGGCACGGGCTGCCCGGATCTCCTCCGTCGTCGGGATGGGCATCCCTCCGCCCCCCAGGCACCCGCCGGGACAGGCCATGAACTCGATGAAGTGCATGCGGCTGAAAGGCCCCCCGGCCTCGATGTCTTCGAGGACCCGGCGGGCGTTGGCCGTGCCGTGGCAGACGGCCACCTTCAACACCGCCCCTTCGAGCCACCGGAAGCCTTCGAAGAGGTGGGCCAGCAGGGGCGGCACCGGGCCGGTCTTCTTCACGGGGATCTCGAAGGTGCGAATCCCTTCGAAGCCTCGAACCGGCATGATCCGGGCGTGGTCGTAGAAGCGTTCGATCCGCTCCCCGGTGACGATCTCCAGCACGGCCCGAAGGGCCGACTCCATGACGCCCCCGGTGGCACCGAAGATCACCCCCGAACCGGTGGCGGTCCCGAAGGGCAGGTCGAAGGGGGAGGGGGAGAGGTGGGGGAGGTCGATGCCCGCCTCCTTGAACATGCCGGCCATCTCGCGGGTTGTGAGGCCGAAGTCCACGTCCTTGAATCCAGAAGCGCACATTTCCGGCCGGTTGCACTCGAACTTCTTGGCGGTGCAGGGCATGAGGGCCACGCTGACGATGGAAGCCGGATCCACGCCGGCCTTGCGGGCGTAGTGGGTCTTCACCAGGGCGCCCAGCATCTGCTGGGGGCTCTTGGCACTGGAGAGGTGGGGGATGCGGTGGGGGAAGAAGTGCTCCAGGTACTTCACCCACCCGGGGGAACAGGAGGTGAACTGGGGCAGGGGACGGTGCCGGTCTGTTCCGGTGAGGGCGTCCCGAAGCCGGAGGAGGAGTTCGGTCCCTTCCTCCACCACCGTGAGGTCCGCCGTGAAGTTGGTATCGAAGACCCGGTCGAAACCGCAGAGCCGGAGGGCGGTATTCATCTGCCCCGTGAGGGCGGTACCCGGGGGCAGACCGAAGCACTCCCCGATGGCTGCCCGAGGGGAGGGAGCCGTCTGGATCACCACGTGCTTGGAGGGATCGTCGATGGCCGCCCAGACGAGATCGGTGGGGTCGTTGGCCGTGAGGGCCCCCGTGGGGCAGCGGTTGATGCACTGGCCGCAGTTGATGCAGATGACGTCGGCCATGGGCTTCTCGAGAAAGGTTCCCACCGTCGTTTGGGCCCCCCGGTGGACCGCCTCCAGAACCCCAACCTCACTTGGACGCCAGCTGGAGCGTCTCGCCGAGGGCCTTCAGCTCCATCAGGTAGGAGGAGGAGGTCCGGATCCCACGAATGGATGGCCTCCATCCCCGTATCGGCGCTGCGCTCCTCACGAACGGTATGGCCTGCGCTGGAGAGAACCATGCGCAGGGCTTCGGTGATGTCTGGGTCGTCGTCCACCACTAGGATCCTGGCCATGGCCGTGCTCCTTTCCCCGGCGGAAGGGCCGCCCTCCTGGAATTAAGGTGGGGCACGTATCAAAAAAATACTATTTGCGAGGAGGAAAGGGGGGCATAAAAGGGCGATTTAACCCATACCGGGGGCGGGCCTGGCGAGAAAAAGCGGGGGCGACCGGGGTACTAGGAGGCCAGCAGCCGGAAGAGAAGGCTCATGGCGGCGCCGATGGCGGCCGAGGCGGGAAGGGTCAGGATCCACGCGGACACGATCTGTTTCACGATGTTCCAGCGCACACCCTTGAGCGTCTGGCAGGAGCCGACGCCCATGATGGAGGAAGAGATGACGTGGGTCGTGGAGACGGGGGCCCCCAGGGCCGAGGCGAGGAAGATGACCGCCGCCCCGCTGGTCTCGGCGGCGAAGCCGTGGATCGGTTGGAGGGTTATGACCTTGCGGCCGACGGTCTTGATGATCCGCCACCCGCCCGCCGCCGTTCCCAACGCCATGGCTCCCCCGCAGGAGATGACCACCCACAGAGGCACGTGGAAGCTGGGAAGGATGCCGCCGGCCGCCAGGGCCATGGTGATGATGCCCATGGTCTTCTGGGCGTCGTTGGAGCCGTGGCTCAGGGCCATGGCCGACGCCGAAAGGACCTGGAAGACCTTGAAGTAACGGTTGAGCTTCCCCGGCTGGGATCTCCGGAAGACCCAGAGGAGGGAGGTCATGAAGAGGGTCCCGACGGCGAAGCCCAGGACGGGGGAGATCAGCAGCGCCAGGGCCACGAGCTTGAGACCGGCGGGGTGGAAGACCGAGAAACCGTGCTGGCCGATGACGGCGCCCACGATCCCCCCGATGAGGGCGTGGGAGGAGGAGGAGGGGAGCCCCTTCCACCAGGTGATCAGGTTCCAGGCGATGGCCCCGATGAGGGCGGCCAGGACCGCCGAGAGGGTGACGGCGTGGGGGTCCACCATCCCCTTGCCGATGGTGGTGGCCACCGCCTTGCTGGTGAGGGCCCCGATGAAATTGAGGCCGGCCGCCAGAAGGATGGCCTTGGGGATGGAGAGGGCGCCCGTCAGGACCGTCGTGGCGATGGCGTTGGCGGTGTCGTGAAAGCCGTTGATGTAGTCGAAGGCCAGGGCGGTGAAGACCACCAGGCCGATGAGCCAGAGCCCGCTATCCATTTTTCAGGACGACGGTTTCGATGACGTTGGCCACGTCCTCGCAGCGGTCCATGGTGGCTTCCAGCCGGCCGTAGATCTCCTTGAGCTTGATGAGCTCGATGGGATCCATGCCGTCCTCGAAGAGGCGGCTGATGGCCTTCCGGCTGATGTCGTCGCCCAGGTTTTCCAGGCGCTTGATCTCCCGGCAGAAGGACCACAGGTGGTCCAGGTTCCTCAGGTGGCGGACCGCCTCGTTGATCTGCTCGGCGGCCTTCTCGATGAGGCCCCCGAACTCCCGCATCTCGGGGGTGATGGTCTTGACCTTGAAGAGGCTCAACCGGATGGCCAGGGCTTCGATGTAGTCCAGGATGTCGTCCAGGGCGGAGGTCAGGGCGTGGATGTCTTCCCGGTCGATGGGGGTGACGAAGGAGCGGTTCAGCGCCTCGATGATCCGGTGGGTATGGTGGTCGCCCTCCAGTTCGATGTCCTTGATGGCCTTGGTCTTGGCCTCGACGTCGGTGAAGTCTCCCAGAAGAGCGTTGAAGCGGCGCGCCCCCTGAAGCACCACCGCCGACAGTTCGGCGAACATGTCGAAGAAGCGCTCCTCACGCGGTACGAGCGAGAACTTCATACGAACCCCCACGAAACGAGGCGAACCGGGACGAGGGCCGCCCGGGCGGCGTTTAGGGGATAGGTTACCAGATCGTCACGGAAAATTCAAAGGGAGGCAACGCGGATGTGGGGGTGGCCCAGCAGGCCTCCGAGGCGAGAAGGGTCGGCCCGAAGGGCCACCTTCACCCCTTCGGCCTCGTAGGTACGGGCCAGCAGGGGGAGGCCCTGGAACAGGGGCTGGACCTCGGGCCACCACTCGTGGGGCACGAAGAGGCATACGGCCCCCGAGGCCTCCAGGAGGCGGCGGGCAATGGCCAGCCGGAGATCCTCCAGGCCTTCCCCGGTGGCGGCCGAGACCGGCAGAGCCTCGGGGTAGAGTGCGGAAGCCCGCTCCAGGACCGGCGGAGGGGTCCTGTCGGTCTTGTTGAGGAGGGTGAGGATCGGCAGGCCGTCCATCCGGAGGTCCCCCAGGACTTCCAGGGCCGTGCGGGCCCGCTCTTCGAAGGCGGGGTGGCTCACGTCCACCACGTGGAGGAGGAGGTCCGCCTCGGCGGCCTGCTCCAGGGTGGAGCGGAAGGAGGCCACCAGGTGGTGGGGCAGCTTGCGCACCAGCCCCACCGTGTCCACCAGGAGCACCTCTTCCAGAAAGCCGGGGAGGGGAAGCCGCCGGAAGGTCGTGTCGAGGGTGCTGAAGAGCCGGTCCTCCACCAGCGCCTCCGAAGCGGTGAGGCGGTTGAGGAGCGAGGACTTGCCGGCGTTGGTGTACCCCACCAGGGCCACCTGGAAAGAGCTTCGGCGCCTCCGGCGCTGGGTGCGGCGGTGGGCGGCGATGGCTTCCAGCTCCGTTCGGAGCTGCTGGATCCGGCGGCGGATCACCCGGCGGTCGGTTTCGAGCTGGGTCTCCCCCACGCCCCGGGTACCGATGCCGCCCGCCTGCCGGGAGAGGTGGCCCCAGGCCCGGGTGAGCCGGGGCAGGAGGTACGTGTACTGGGCCAGGGAGACCTGGGTCCTCGCTTCCCGGCTCCGGGCCCGCCGCGCGAAGATGTCCAGGATGAGCCCCGTGCGGTCGATGACGCGGATGCCGAGGGTCTTCTCGAGGTTGCGCACCTGGGCCGGCGTGAGGTCCCCGTCAAAGACCGCCAGGGTGACCCGCGCCTCGGCACAGAGCCGGCCCAGCTCCTCCGCCTTTCCCTTGCCCAGGCAGGTGGCGGGGTCGTGGCCCTCCCGGTCCTGGACCACCCGGAGGACCACCTCCCCCCCCGCCGTGTCCACCAGCGCCTCCAGTTCGTCGAGGTGGTCCTCCACCACCGGCCGGGGAAGGGACGGCAGGGCCACCGCCGCCAGGACAACCCGTTCTTTGGCCATCGCTCCGCCTCCCCCCCGAGGCCACAGCATACACCTTCGCCCCCCGTTGCTCCTTCGCCGGAGGCGTGCTACCTTCTAGCCATGAAAAGAGCCCTTCTCCCTTCCGTCCTGGGTGCCCTTGTGCTGGGCCTCCTCCTTCTCCCGCCCTCCTTCCGGGCCGCCGACGCCGCCCGGGAGGCCCGGCGGATGCGTCTGGTGGCCCTGGAGACCCTCCTGCAGCAGAAGCGGGCCGCCATCGAGCAGGGCTGGGCCCGCCTGGCGGAGGTGGAAACCCTTCTCCAGGAGGCCGCCGCCGAGGACGCCAAGGCCATCCAGTCCACCGATCCCCGCAGCCAGGAGCAGGCCGCGGCCCTGCTCAGGGGAGCGGAGCGGCGGAGGGGACTGGAAGAGGAACGGCTCGCCCTCCTGAGGAGACTCTCCGACCTCTACGGGGAGGCCTCCCTCCTGGGACGGGAGGCCGAAAAGGTCCGCTCCGAGCTCCAGGGGGACCTACAGGTCCTGGACGGGCGGTGGCTCCTCTCCCTCCTGCCTTCCGGCGTGAAGGGGGAGGTCTCCCTCTCCCAGAACGGGACGCTGGTCACCGGGGACTACCACCTCGACAACGGGCAGTCGGGCAGCCTGCAGGGGACCTTCGTGAACAACGTGCTGGTCCTCGAGAGGATCGACGCCCGATTCGGGAGGATGGGCCGGCTGGAGGGCACCCTCTCCCGGGACCGCCTCTCCGTGAAGGGTTCGTGGTACAGTTACGACATCGCTTCCGGCCAGCCGGTCACCGGGGCCTTCGCCATGGATCGGCCCGCGGAGGAGGAGGGACCATGAAGATCGTGAAGCAGGCCCTGGACAACAGCGTCATCCTGCTCGAGATCACCGGCGAGGTGACCTTGGGGGAATCGGCGGAGGAGCTCTCCCTCGAGCTGGAGAAGACCCTCCAAGACCCTTCGGTGGAGGGCGTCGTGCTGAACCTCGAAAACATCAACTACGTGGACTCCACCGGCCTCGGGGAACTGGTGGGCTACCTCGGCCGCTTCGCCGACAAGGGCAAGCGCCTGAAGCTTGTGAGGCCCAACATGCTTCTCCGGAAACTCCTCTCCCTCACGCGCCTCGACGAAGTTCTCAAGGTCTACGAAACGGAGGAGGAGGCCCTCGAAGACCTGGTGGGCTGACGGTGTAGGGGCAGGCGGAGGAGGGGGGGCATGGCCTTTTACGACCCGGTTCTCAAGGAGCTCACCGTCAAGGTCGTCTACTACGGACCCGGTCTCAGCGGCAAGACCTCCAACCTGAAGTACATCTACGAAAACCTCGAGGAGGCGGGCCGGGGCAGGCTGGTGGAGCTGGCGGGGGACAGCGACCGCACCCTCTTTTTCGATTTCCTCCCTCTGGAGATCGGCCAGGTGAAGGGGGTGAAGGTCCGGCTCCAGCTCTACACGGTTCCTGGCCAGGTCTTCCACGAGGAGACCCGGAAGAGGGTCCTCCAGGGCGCCGACGGAGTGGTCTTCGTGGCCGACAGCCAGCGGTCCCTCCGGGAGGCCAACCTGCAATCCCTGAGGCAGCTCCGGGACCACCTGGCCTCCACGGGCTCCGACCCCGACGAAATCCCGCTGGTCCTGCAGTACAACAAGCGGGACCTTGGGGGGGTGGCCACACTGGAAGAGATGGACCGCGACCTCAACCCGGACAACCGGCCCTTCTTCGAGGCCATCGCCACCGAAGGCGTCGGCGTGGAGGACACCTTCAAGGCGGCCTGCGCCTTGGTCCTGCGGCGGCTCCTCTCCGCCCCCCCCGAGTCCTATCCGCCTCCGGCGGGCCAGCGGGGAGAACTGCAACCGTCTCTCGAAGTGGAGAGTCTCTTTCCCGAGAGTCCCGAACTGCTCGAGGCGGAGAGCGCCCCCTCCCTGGAACTCTCTTCGCCGGTGGACGATTCGGCCGATCTCCTCTTCGAGGACGAGGCCCGCGCCCCCTCGAAGGCCGCACCCGCCGCAGAGGCCCCACCCCTGGGAACGTTCCCTCCCCCCGCCGCGCCGGAAGAAGCCGTCTTCCTGGAGGAGGCCCCCGTGGAGGGGGAGGGGCCTTCTGCTCCCGAACCTCCCGGCCCGGCTTCCGCGTCGCTCGGGGGGCAGCCCCTCCGGCTGGCCGTAGGGGAACCGCTGGAGGTTTCTGTGGAAATTGGGGGGCGGCTCTACCGGCTGCACCTCCGGCTGGAACCGCTTCCCGATCAGGGCTGAAGCGGCGGAAGGGGGGGAATCCCCTCACGGCCCCCCTTCCACCAGGTAGAAGGGGTCTCGCTGCTGGAAGGCGTAGCGCCGGAGGCCGGCCGCCGAGACTTCCCCCCGGTCGTAGGCTTCGTAGAGCTTCTGGCCCAGGAGGTACCCCAGGTGCCGGGAGACGCCGAAGAGGGTCTCCAGGTCGGTCGCGGTGACCTCCTCCAGCTCCGAAGGCTCCCACCTCCCCGCCCGCCGCCGCAGGTCGAGGTAGCGGAGACACCCCCGGAGGGAAGCCTCCTGCCGTTCCAGCTTCCGCTTCTGCCTTCCCGGCGGGAGGGCCTGGATCTCCTTCAGCCTTCGGCGCATCTCCCCCTCATCCGGTGCGTTGCGGGTGGGGTTGATCAGTTTGGAGGCCAGGAAACCGGAGGCGAAGTAGTGGGCCCGGTCCAGAAAGGCCCGGATGGAAGGCCCCGTGGCCAGTTCGGCCTCCATGAGGTAGTGCATAGCCTCCTCCACCGTCCGGTTGAGGTCCATCATGGGGACGTAAATGGTCCTCTCGTGGGGGGAGTAGACCGAATAGCCGTCCCGAACCAGGGCCGCCAACCACGAACCCGGCGGTTTCCTGTAATAAGGATCATTCAGGAATTCCAGCGAATTGAAGGTGAAAACCTGAAAATCATCATCGGCTTTGTGCTGCAGGCCGAAGAGGTCTTTGAGGGCCCGGATGTACCGCTGGACCGTGTCGGAGAGCTCCACTTCCCCTTCGGGGTCCACGTCACGCCCGCAGAAGCCGTACATGGCGCAGAGGGCCTCCCCCCCGTGCTCGAGCCAGGTGAGAAAGGTCTGCATCTTGACGGTGGGCGGGGTGTTGTTCACCAGGTACCGGTCCTTCCCTAGGAAGAACCACCCCGTGGGTTCCTCGCCGCGTTTCAGGCGGCGCATGTAGATGGTCTCGCTGTTCTGGAAGAGGACGAGGGGGGCGATACCCTGGCCCACCAACTGGGCGGGGAGGTGGCAGGAGGCGAGGTGGAGGTCGCCCACGAGGACCAGGAGCGGCTGGTTGGGGTAGGCGGCGCAGAGGTGCCGGATCCGGTAGGCCATGAAGCGGTCCCGTCCGTCCAGGGGGCCTTCCCGGTTGAGGCCGTGGACCGCCAGCCTCCGTTCCCGGGCGTGGTCGAAGATGGGCCGGTAGTGGTGGAAATTGAAGCCCCATTTGTGGAAGTAGTCGATGGCCTCCAGGAAGTCCGCCTCGTCGAGGGCTCCCCGGACGAAACGGTGCAGGGCGACGTCGTGCCTCGCCTCCGCCATCTCCAGGACCACGATGGGGCGGACCTTCGATGCGGCGAGGTCCTCCAGCAGGTGGAGGTAGGTCTTCTGGGCGTGCTCGAGGGTATGAAAGTCGCCCACCAGGGTCACCCAGCGGCGGCAGGCATCGGCCACGAAGCGCTGCCGGGAGGAGGGCAGAGCCCTTGCCGACCGCAGTTCCTTCTTGTACGGGGCGTAGTAGGCGAGGATCTCCGGGTTCTCCGGGCCCATGACCTCCCGGAGCCTGCGCTTGATGGAGGCGAGGAGGCTCCGGGTGAAGCGGTATCCGGAGGTCTTGATGGCCATGGGAACCCCTCCACCCGTTTGGAGGGAGGATACCACACCCCCGGCCGCGGGCGGAGAGGGGAAAGCCCTGCCCTCCGTTCCTCCCCCAGGGGGCCGACGGCATTCCGCGGCTCTGCCCTGGGCCGCAGGGAGCTCCAGGCGCTTGGGAGAGCTGGGCATGGGAACAACCCCGCCCCTTTGCTGTTTCAGCAGACGGGACCCTCCGGGGTGGAGGGAACCCTTCCTGCGAGCGAGGAGAGGCCATCCGTTGACACTCCCAGGGAACCGGTGCTATTTTTTAGCCTCAAATGTGGAGCCATCAACTCCACATTTTCGGAGCAGGCCATGCAGTTGAGCAAAGGCTTCGATTACGCCGTCCGGAGTCTGGTCTTCCTCGCGCGCCTTCCGGAGGGGGGCACCGCCGATCTCCGGGCCATCTCCCTCACCCAGGGGGTACCCCATTCCTACCTGGCCAAGGTGATGCGGAGCCTGGTCCGCCGGGGCCTCGTCGTCTCCACGCTGGGACGGGAGGGAGGCTACCGCCTGCGGCGGCCGCCCCGGGAGATCACCCTCCTGGAGGTCTTCACGGCCATGGAGGGAGAGCTCCGTCTCGTGGAGTGCATGGACGGCAAGAGCTGTGCGTTCTTGGGTGGCTGCGCCCAGGCGGAGGTCTGGCACCGCCTGAGGCACGCCGTGGAAACGATCTTCCGCGAAACAACCTTGTGGGACCTCCTCCGAGAGGGCCGGGCCGACCTTCCGGCGGGGGATCCCTCCAAGAAGGAGGGGCGGTATGCCCGAGCTGGCGCTTGAGGTGCGCGACCTGCGCGCCTGCGTGGAAGGAAAAGAGATCCTCAAAGGCCTCACCCTGGCCGTGCCCCAGGGAGAGGTCCACGTCATCATGGGGCCCAACGGAAGCGGCAAGAGCACGCTGGCCCACACCCTCATGGGCCACCCGCGGTACGCCGTCACCGGGGGCGAGGCCCGTCTCTTCGGCGAGGACCTCCTGGCCATGAAGGTTCACGAGCGGGCCCGCAAGGGGCTCTTTCTCGCCTACCAGTACCCGGTGGAGGTGCCGGGGGTGACCTTCTCCCACTTCCTCTGGAACGCCGGCCAGGCCATCCGCGGCGGCGCCGCTCCCGAGGGGAGCCCCCGGAAGGTGGACACCAAGGGCGTGCTGGCCTTCCGGAAAAAGATGACGGCGGTCCTGGAGGGGCTGAAGATGTCCCCCGATTTCGCCCAGCGCCACCTGAACGTGGGCGCCTCCGGCGGCGAGAAGAAGCGGCTGGAGATCGCCCAGATGCAGATGCTGGGACCCCGCATGGTCATCATGGACGAAATCGACTCGGGGCTGGACATCGACTCCACCAAGGTGGTGGCCCAGGCCATCAACGCCATGAAGGGCCCCTCCTTCAGCGCCCTCATCATCACCCACTACCCCCGGATCCTCGACTACCTCAACCCCGACAAGGTCCACGTCATGGCCGGGGGACGGGTCCTCTGTTCCCGGGGCATGGAGCTGGCCCGGGAACTGGAACAGAAGGGCTACGACTGGATCCTCAAGGAGTACCAGGCCAACGGGTGAGCAACGCCCGGGCGGGGCTTCCTCGCCGGACGGCCCCCGCCCTTTCCCCCCCGAGGGAGGCTTCGATGCGCGAAAAGACCAACGGCGCCCTGGACTTCGACCAGAGCCGATACGACTTCAAGGCCCAGGAGGTGGCCGTCTACCGGGCTACCCAGGGGCTCACCCGGGAGACGGTCCTGGACATCTCCCGCCACAAGCAGGAACCCCGCTGGATGACCGACATCCGCCTCCATGCCCTGGACGTCTTCCTGAAGAAGCCCATGCCCCGTTGGGGTGGGGACCTCTCGGAGATGGACTTCGATTCCTACACCTACTACATCAAGCCCACCGAGCGCCGCGAGGAGTCCTGGGAGGACGTCCCGGAGGAGATCCGAAAGACCTTCGACCGCCTGGGGGTCCCGGAGGCCGAGCGGAAGTTCCTGGCCGGCGTGGGCGCCCAGTTCGAATCGGAGATGGTCTACCATTCCATCCAGGAGGACCTGGCCAAGAAGGGGGTGATCTTTCTGGATACCGAATCGGGGCTGCGGGAGTACCCGGAGATCTTCCGGAAGTACTTCGCCTCCCTGGTGCCGCCGGAGGACAACAAGTTCGCGGCGCTCAACACCGCCTGCTGGTCGGGCGGCTCCTTCATTTACGTCCCCAAGGGAGTCCAGCTCGACATCCCCCTCCAGGCCTACTTCCGGATCAACTCGGAGCGGATGGGCCAGTTCGAGAGGACCATCATCATCGCCGACGAGGGGGCCCGCCTCCACTACATCGAAGGGTGTACGGCCCCCCAGTACTCCACCCTCTCCCTCCACACGGGGGTCATCGAGATCTTCGTCCACCGAAACGCCCAGATGCGGTACACCACCATTCAGAACTGGGCCCACAACATCTACAACCTGGTGACCCAGCGGGCGGTGGCCCACGAGGGGGCCACCATGGAGTGGGTGGACGGGAACATGGGCTCCCGGTTGACCATGAAGTACCCTTCCATCTACCTCGTGGGGGAAGGAGCCCGCGGCAACGTGCTCTCCGTGGCCTTCGCCACCTCCGGCCAGCACCAGGACGCCGGCGCCAAGATCATCCACAAGGCGAAGAACACCTCCTCCACCATCACGAGCAAGTCCATCAGCCGCGGATCGGGGAGGACCTCCTACCGGGGCCTCCTGAAGGTGGCCAAGGGGGCCACCGGGGTCAAGGCCAGCGTCAAGTGCGACGCCCTCATGCTCGATGAGGAGAGCCGCAGCGACACCTACCCCACCATGGAGATCGCCGAGGACCGCGTCACCATCGCCCACGAGGCCACCGTCGGCAAGATCAGCGACGACCAGATCTTCTACCTCATGTCACGGGGCCTGCCCGAATCGGAGGCCATGGCCATGATCGTCCAGGGCTTCATCGCCCCCTTCGCCAAGGAACTGCCCATGGAGTACGCCATCGAACTGAACCGTCTGATCCAACTGGAGATGGAAGGGGCCGTGGGATGAGCGCCCGCACCGCCGCCTCTCCAGGCCCCCGGCCCGTGGAAGGGGTGAAGGAGCGCCTCCGAAAGGTGGCATCGGCCCTGCCGGAGAAGGGCCGTGCCGCCCACGCCGAGGCCTTCTCCCGCTCCGACCTGGAACTGGGCCGCTACTCCCGCCTCCTTTTGGACCTCGACGCCCTGCCCTTCGCCCCCGCCCGGCTCTCGCCCCCGCTCCTCGTCGAGGGGAAGGGCCGGCGGCCAAAGGCCTCGAAGACCCACGCCGGAACCCTCCGGGAGGCTTGGTCCGCCGACCCCGGCCTCTGCGAGGGGCTCCTCGAAGCCCGCAGCCCCTGGGACCACCTGGTCCTCGCCGGGTGGGAGGAAGGGGCCTTCCTGCGGCCGGCGACCGGCGGCGAAACGGCCTTCGTCACCTTCGGCCCCCAGCCGGGGCTGGTCCTCGAGCCGGTGGCCCTCGACGTTCCCCCGGGGGGGGAGATGTCCGTGGTCCTCCACTGGCCCCCAGGGGCAACCCTGGAGCCCTCCCTCCACGTCAGCCTCCTCCGGGGGCGGTTGGGGGAGGGAAGCCGCGTGAAGGTCTTCCTCCTGGCGGAGGAGAGCCCCGGCCACCAGGTGCTGTCGGCGGGTTTTCACCTGGGCCGGGAGGCTTCGCTGGACCTCTTCTGCCTCTGGTCCGGTCCCCGTTTCCGGGTCGCGCGCCTCCAGAGCCACCTCGAGGCGGAGGGCGCCTCCTTCCGGGAGACGCACATGGTCTACGCTTCGGGGAAGGAGCACTTCGACCTGGACAGCCGCACCCGCCTCGCCGCCCGGCGGCAGCGGAGCGATGTGGCGGTGAAGGCCGTGGCCGGCGGCCGGAGCCGGGTGGTCTTTACGGGGAACGTTCTCATGGAGAAGAGCGCCGCCCTTTCGGAGGCGGTCCTTCAGGACCACGTGCTCCTTCTCTCGCCGGAGGCCCACGCCGACTCGGTGCCGGGCCTGGAGATCGAGACCTTGGAGGTGAAGGCGGCCCACGCCGCCAGCGTCGGCCAGGTGGACGAGGAGGAGCTCTTCTACCTCCAGAGCCGGGGGCTTGAGCCGGAGGCGGCCCGGCGGCTCGTCGTCCTGGGATTCCTTCGGAGCCTCCTGGAACGGGTTCCCCTGCCATGGGCGGGCGAGGCCGTGGATGCCATTCTGGAGAAGAGGGTGGGGAAGTGATGGAAAAGCCAGCCAATCCCAACGAACTTCTGGACGTGGACCCCCTCCTCATGGATGTCCTCCTGGACCACTACCGCCACCCCCACAACTTCGGCCGGGTGGAAGGGGCTTCGGTGGTCCACGCCGAGGGGAACCCCTCCTGCGGGGATCAGATCGAAATCTCCTTGAAAACCAATGGAGATATCATCGAAGACGTGAAGTTCCAGGGCAAGGGCTGCATCATCAGCCAGGCCGCCGCCAGTATCCTCACCGACCTGGTGAAGGGGGAACCGCTGGAGGCCGTCAGGCGCCTGACCAAAGAGGAAATGCTGGAAAACCTGGGCATTCCCATCGGCCCCATGCGGCTCAAGTGTGCCCTTCTCGCCCTCAAGGTCCTCAAGACCGGGGTGTACGGCCGGGAGGCGGCGGAGATGGACGAGGACGAACCATGAGGGGCCTCTCGGCCTCGGAACTTCAGGTTGAACCTCAGGAGGACGGAAAAAGATGAACCAGTGGATTCAGGCGGCGCGGCTGGAGGAGATTCCCGCGGAAGGAAAGCACGTACTGGTCGGGGAGGAGGAGGTTCTCTTGGTGCGGGACGGCGGGCGGGTCTACGCCGTCTCCTACCTGTGCACCCACCAGGACATGGAGCTGGAGGGCGGGCACCGGGAGGGCGGGGCCTGGGTCTGCCCCCACCACGGGGCGAAGTTCGACCTCAGGACCGGGGAGGCGCTGGCCATGCCGGCGGTGGAACCGGTGCGGGTCTTCGAGGTTCGGGTGGAGGACGGGTGGGTCCACGTACGGGCAGAGGAGGTGCCATGAGCCGCCCCGCCGCCCTCCCCCCCGCTCCTGCCCTCGACGTCCGGAAGGTCCGGGAGGATTTTCCCATCTTCGGCCGAAAGGTCCACGGGCGGCCCCTGGTGTACATGGACAACGCCGCCACCACCCAGCGCCCCCGTAAGGTGGTGGAGGCCATGGTCCGGTACCTGACGGAGTACAACGCCAACATCCACAGGGCCATCCACACCCTCGGCTACGAGTCCACCGTCGCCTACGAGGAGGCCCACAAGAAGGTGGCGCGCTTCATCCACGCCAAGTCCTGGCGCGAGATCGTCTTCGTCCGGAACGCCACCGAAGCCCTCAACCTCGTGGCCCTCGCCTGGGGAGCCGCCAACCTGAGGGCGGGGGACGAAGTGGTGGTGACCCTCATGGAACACCACAGCAACATGGTCCCCTGGCAGATGCTGCGGGACCGGCTGGGGGTGGTCCTCAAGGTCATCCCCTGCACACCCCAAGGTGTCTTGGATCTGGAGGCCGCCCGCAGGCTCATCACGCCCAGGACCCGGCTGGTGGGGATGGTTCACGCCAGCAACGTTCTGGGGACGGTGAACCCCGTGGCGGAGGTCCGGGCCCTGGCCCGGGAGCAGGGGGCCCTCTTTCTGCTGGACGGTGCCCAGTCCATCCCCCACATGCCGGTGGACGTCCGGGAGCTGGACTGCGACTTCTTCGCCGCCTCGGGCCACAAGATGCTCGGCCCAACGGGCATCGGCTTCCTCTACGCCAAGCGGGCCCTCCTGGAGGCCATGCCGCCCTTCCTCACGGGCGGGGACATGATCTCCACCGTGACCCTGGAGGGGGCGACCTGGAACGAACTCCCCTGGAAGTTCGAGGCGGGGACCAGCGCCATCGCCGAAGGGATCGGCCTGGGGGCCGCCGTGGACTACCTGGCCGCCCTGGGGATGGAAAATGTTCTCAGATATGAAGAGGAATTGCACGATTACACCCTGGAAAGACTGCGGAATATCGACGGCCTGACCCTCTACGGCCACCCCGGTGCCCACCCCTGCCTGGCGGTCTTTTCCTTCAACCTGAAGGGAGCCCACCCCCACGACGCCGCCAACCTCCTGGACCGGTACGGAATCGCCGTCCGCTCCGGCCACCACTGCGCCCAGCCCCTCATGGCCTTCCTGGGGATGGACAACACCCTGCGGGCCTCCTTGTACCTTTACAACACCAAGGAGGAGGTGGACCTTCTGGCGGAGGCCCTGGGGGAGGTCCAGCGCCTCTTCAACCGCCCTTGAGAAGGTCCGGAGGTTCCACCGATGCCCACCCCGGCGGGGAGCAAGGGTGTGTTACCATGGGCCCTCCCATGCATCTTCAGGACCTGGGAGGTCGAAGAAGATGACCGTTGAACGGATGCTTCGGGGAATCGCAGGCTTTTTCGTGATCTTGTCGGTGGCGCTGGGATACCTCGTCCACCCCGCCTTCTACGCCTTCACGGCCTTCGTGGGGCTGAATCTGTTGCAGTCGGCCTTCACCAACTGGTGCCCCATGATGGCGATCCTTCGAAAGGCGGGGATGCGGTGAGCGGCAGGGATTTCCTGGCCTTCGCCCTTTTTCTGGCGGTCTGGTACGTGCTCAACCGGTGGCTCCTTCCCAAAGCGGGGGTTCCCACCTGAATGTCTTCTTCCTGTGGGACCGGGTCCGGTCCCGAGAACGAGCCGAGGAGGTCCGAGAATGGCTGGAAACGTGATGGAAGTCGGTGACGCCAATTTTCAAAAGGAGGTACTGGACGCCTCCCTGCCGGTCCTGGTGGATTTCTGGGCGCCGTGGTGCGGCCCCTGCCGCATGGTGGCCCCCGTGGTGGAGGAGCTCTCCCGGGAGATGGGGGACAAGGTGAAGTTCACCAAGCTCAACGTGGACGACAACCAGATGACCGCCGCCCGCTACGGGATCATGGCCATCCCGTCGCTTCTGGTCTTCAAGGGAGGCCAAGTCGCCCAGCAGCACGTGGGGGCGCTCTCCAAGGCGGCGCTCAAGAGCCTCCTGGAGAAGGTGCTCTAAGGAGTCTTCTAGGGTAGGAGCGTGGCCATGCCAATCTTCGAGTACCGCTGCAAAGATTGCGGCATAAGGTTCGAGAAAATCGTTTTTAACCGCGAGGCACCCCCCCCGGTGTGCCCCCATTGCCAGGGGGAGAAGGTGGAGAAGCTCATCTCCGTCCCGGGGTCGGTGGGGGTGGCCTCCGCTTCCAGCGGGCCGGCCCCTTCCTGTTCGACGGGTTCCTGCGGCGGAGGCGGGTTCTCCTGAGCCGGATGATCTGAGACGCGCCGTGGGCGCGCCGCGCAGCGACGGGGGAATCCCAGGCGGGGTTCTCCCGTTGCTTTTTTAGGACGGGACCTTGAAGAGAAGGCCCTGGGAACCTATACATGAAGTAGGAACCGAAACTGGCCAGGAAGGAGGCCGCCATGAAAGGCAAAGGCCGAAGGAAGATCCTGCGGGGAGTCCCGGCGCTGGAGCGGCTCAACCCGAAGCCGCGTTCCACCGACGAGTGGCAGGAGGAAACGGACCTCATGGCCGACCCCGAGCTCCTGGAAGACGGCCTGGACGGCATCATCGCCGACGAGCCCCGGCCCAGGTCCCTCAAAGCGGTGGAGCCCAAGGAGGAGTGATGGAGGAGCGCCGCTCCGCGGTGGCGCGGCGGCCAGGGGGCCTTTGGCACCCGGTCAAAACGTCCGATAAGATATCTTATGTTAAATATTCTGGGTGGGCCCAGGCCCGGGCACGGCGAAGGTGCGCCTCCTTGCCCCGCCCCTTCCTTGGCGGCTATCATGCTGGTCCCTCTCCTGGAGGGCCGTTTCCCCCTGGGGCGCCACTTGCGACAAGCCCCACCGCCTCCAGGAACTGCGGGAGGCTGCCGTGACGCCCTTTACGTTGATGGCGATGGAGATTCGCACCGGAGACCCCGCCGCCTCCTGGTCGGTGGGGCGGGCGGTGGTCCTGGAACTCCTGCGCCTGCACGGGGGTGATTTGGAAGCCGCGGCGGCGGCATGGCAGGGCTGCCGTTTCCTCCCGCAGGACGACCCGGCCACCCTCGAGGTGTGCGGAGAGTCCAAGGACGATGGCGGGGCGTGCGACTTTACCGTGAGGATCCCCGCCAGCGGTTTCTCAGAGCCCTGCCCCCTCGGCTCCGGACGGAGCCGTCCCCTCCCCTGAGGGGGCTTCCGGGTTGGCCTTCCAGCGCCCCCCGCCCTCGCCGACCTCCTTCTTCCAGATGGGGACCTCGGCCTTGAGCCGCTCAAGAAGGTAGCGGCAGGCCTCGAAGGCCTCGGCGCGGTGTGGAGCGGAAACCCCCAGGAGCAGGGAGGCTTCTCCCACCGGCACCCTCCCCAGGCGGTGGACCACCACCCACCCTGCCAGCTGCCAGCGCCCCGCGGCCTCCAAGACGATCTCTTCCAAAATTTCCAATGCCATCTGTTCGTAGGCTTCATATTCGAGGTAAAGAAGGTCCTCACAATCGGCGTCTTTTCTAACAGTTCCCACGAACCAGACCTGGGCCCCGCTGGATTCGTCTCCGAGAAGCCACGTGAAATAGGAGATATCAATAGGCTCCTGCTGAAGAAGAATTCTGCGATTCACCCTAACCTCCTCCCACCGGGGCGAGAAAGGCGGCCTCGTCCCCCTCTTCGAAGGGCTCGCCCCAGGAGACGTAGTGCCCGTTCTTGGCCAGCAAGGGACGGTAGCCCAGGGTGGTGAGGGCCGGGCAGGTTTGGGAGAGGCATCTCCAGAGCTCCGTCCCCGAAGCGCCTTCCGGCACATCAAGAATTACGCTGGATCTGCCTGTCCTTTCTCGCAATTCGGCAAACAGACGGACGGTGACCTTCACGGCTCCTCCTCCGGCAGCAGGGCCTCCAGCCGCTCCACGAGCCGACCCATGGCCCGGCGGAGGGCGGGCAGGTCCGTTCCGAAGAGCCGGCCCGGTGTGAGCGCCAAGCGAAGGTCCTCGTCCACCCAGACCTCCTCCGGCCCGAGATCCAGGCAGCCCGGTCTTCCCTCCTCCGGCGGAAAGAGCGCATTCAGGACGAATTCCCCCAGGGAGGAGGCCCCCACCGCCCCCCCTGCCTCGTGGACACCCCTCACGAAGGCGGCCACTTCCCGCCGAACCCGGGGAGGTTCGGGGGCGCCGAAGTTGTCGAGGAGGTTTTTGACGGCTCCCTGTCCGCCAGGAATTACCAATAGAGAAAGGAGCTTCGGCGACAATTCTTCCAGTGGATAGAGACGTCCGGGGCAGAGGCGCCCCGCCTCACGGAAGACGCTTCGGCCTTCCCCTTCCTCCTCTTCTCCCAACGTGTGGTCCACCACGTGAAGTTGGGGAACCTCGGGGGCCAGGACCACCGTTTGAAAGCCCTGGGCTTCCATCGCTTCCAGGAGGAAGACCGTCTCGAAGGGGTCCGATCCGTCGTAGGCACCGGAGCCCGCAAGAAGAAGGGCCGCCCGGCGCTTCACGGCGTCCCCTCCAGAGCGGCCACCGCCGCGGCGACGATGGCCTTCTCCGCCTCGGCGAGGGGCAGGTCCATCCGGACGCCGGCGGCGTTGGGGTGGCCTCCCCCTCCCCAGGGCGCCACCAGGCGGTCGATGGCGAAATCGCCCCGGGAGCGGCAGGAGACCTTGGTGGTCCTTTCGCTGATCTCTTTGAAATAGAAGCCCGCCACCACGCCGTCCAGCAGGAGGGTGTAGTTCACCAGGTCGTCGGCCTCCTCGAAGGAGGCTCCCACCCGTTCCAGCATGGCCCGTTCCACCCGTATCCAGGCCACCTTTCCGCCGGGGGAGAGGCGGAGGGTGGAAAGGACCTCTCCGGTGAGGCGGAGGCGGCGGGGGCTGATCCGCTCGTAGAGTTCGGTGTAGACCCTCTGGGGGTCCACCCCGCACTCGAGGAGCCGGGCCAGGAGGCGGTGGGTGCGGGGCTGGACACCGGGATAGCGGAAGCCGCCGGTATCGGTGTGGATGGCCACGTAGAGCGGCTCGGCGGTTTCCAGGGTGAGAGGGACACCCAGCTCCTCCAGGATCCGGGCCGTCACCTCCCCGGTGGCGCAGGCGGTGGGGTCCAAGAGATAGTGGACGCCTGACACCGTTTCCATGCGGTGGTGGTCCACCACCAGGATCCCGTCGCTCTCCCGGGCCAGGTCCAGGAGGCCCCCCAGGCGGTCGAAGGCGCCCATGTCCAGGATCACGGTGAGGGCCCCCCGGAAGAGGCGGAGGGGGGCGGCGACCTCATGGAAAACCTGGATCTCCTTGGGATGGCGAAGGAGGAACCGGAGGTTGGCGGGAAGGGGCGTGGGGTTCACCACCGCCACTTCGCACCCGAGGCGGTGGAGCCCCCGGGCCAGGGCCAGTTCGCTCCCCACCCCGTCTCCGTCGCAGGAGATGTGGGTGGTGAGGACGAATTTCCGGTGGCTCCGCAAGAGTTCGATGGGGTCCCTGGCCGGCCGCATGACCGCTCCTTCGTGAACGGCACATGCTACAGGAATCCCCGCCGGCCTTCAACCGCCCGGGGCTCTAGCCCACGTGCCGGATCAGGAGGGCGTGGAGTTCCGCCAGCTCCAGGGGCTTCGAGAGGTAGTCGTCCACCTTGAAGAGCTTCATGGCCTCCACCCGGTACTTGGTGGCGGTGTAGACGGAGGTCATGACGGCCACCTTGATCTCCCGCGTCTTGGGGTCCTCCTTGAGCCGCCGCGCCATTTCCCGGCCGTCCAGCTTGGGCATGAGGGCGTCGGTGATGACCAGGTCGGGCCGGCGGGCCCAGGCCATCTCCAGGCCCTCCAGGCCGTTCTTGGCGACGATGACGTTGTATCCCAGTTTCTCCACGGCGGAGGCGACCATCTCTCCCCGCCGGTTGCAAGGGGCGGGCCGAGCAGCCCCCCCCTACCCCGCCCCCAACCGGCGCGCCTCCCCTTCGAGGATCTCCCAGGCCTCTCGGACGTGGCGCTCTTCCGTATGGGTCTGTCCCACCGAAAGCCGGAGCCAGTACCTCCCCCCCACCCGTGTGTGGGTCAGAAAAACCCGCCCCCCGGCGTTCAGACGCTCCAGCAGCTCCTCGTTGGGCCCATCCTCCCCTTTGAGCCGGAAGCAGACGAGGTTCAGGGGGGGCTCCTTGAGGAGTTCGAAGGGGGCCGATTCCCGGACCCAGCCGGCAAAGAGGCGGGCCAGGGCCACGTGGCGCCTCAGATGGCTTCGCAGGCCGGAGAGCCCGTAGTGGCGCAGGACGAACCAGAGCTTGAGGGCCCGAAAACGCCTTCCCAGGGGAATCTGCCAGTCCCGGTAGTCGATGACCTCCCCCGAGAGGCTGGCGCGGTTCCGAAGGTATTCGGGAAGGATGGAGAGGGCCGAGACGAGGGCCCTGCGGTCCTTCACGTAGAAGGCGTCGCAGTCGAAGTTGGTGAAGAGCCACTTGTGGGGGTTGAAGCAATAACTGTCGGCCCCCTCCAGTCCCTCCAGGAGGTGCCGGAATTCGGGGCAGAGGGCGGCGGAGCCGGCCATGGCCCCGTCCACGTGGAACCAGAGCCCCTCCTGCGCCGCCACCTCCCCGATGGCCGGAAGGGGATCCATGGCGTGGGTGGAGGTGGTTCCCACCGTCGCCGCCACGAAGAAGGGGGTGAAGCCTTGGGCGCGGTCCGCGGCAACGGCTTCTCGGAGGGCCTCCACCTTTAGGGCTTGGGAGCCGTCCACGGGGATCAGGCGGAGGCGTTCCCGTCCCACCCCCGCCACCCCCAGGGCCTTCACGATGCTGGAATGGGCCTCGGTGGAGGCGTAGGCCGTGAGGTTTCCTGGAGCCCCTTCTCGGTTGGACCGCCCTCCCGTGGCCCGTTCCCTGGCCGCCACCACCGCGCAGAGGGCGGCGCTGGAGGCCGAATCCTGGATGACGCCCCCGCCGGAGGAGGTGGAGCGAAAGGCCTCCGGGAGGCCCATGGCCTCCTGGAGCCAATCCAAGACCAGGGTCTCCAGCTCGGTGCAGGCGGGGCTGGTGCTCCAGAGCATTCCCTGAACCCCCAGGCCGGCGGAGACCAGCTCCCCGAGGACCGAGGGCCCCGAGACGTTGGCGGGGAAATAGCCGAAGAAGCGTGGCGACTGCCAATGGGTGATGCCGGGCAGGACCTTCCGGTCCAGATCCTCGAGGATCCGTTCAAAGGGTTCCGGCTCCTCCGGGGGGTGTTGGGGCAGGCTCCTTCGAACGTCGCCGGGTTTCAGGGGCGACTGGACGGGAAAGCCCTCCACCCGCTCCCAGTACGCCGCCACCCAGTCCACCAGCGCATGGCCGTATTTCCGGAACTCCTCCGGCGTCATGTGGTAGTGCCCCCTATCCGACATGGGCCTCCTCCTCGTCCCGCCGGATGCCGACCAGAAGGCCGTCGGCGGTGGGAACGCAGACGGTCTCGAAGAAACGGACGCTCTCCTCGTGGAGCCGCCGCACCGCCTGGGCTCCGCGGTCCTCCTCCAGGAGCCTGCCGAAAAAGAAGGCGTTGTCGGCGAGAAGGAGCCCTCCGGGCCTGAGGTTCTCCGCCGCCCACCGGCCGTAGGCGTCGTAGTTCTCCTTGTCGGCGTCCAGGAAGACGGCGTCGAAGGGGCCCTCCCGGGAGAGCCTGGGCAGGAGGGCGAGAGCCTCCCCCGTGAGGAGGGTGACGCGCCTCGAAAGGCCGGCCTCTTGGAAGGTCTCCTTGGCCAAAGCCGCGTGTTTGGCGGATTTTTCCAGGGTCCAGAGGTGCCCGTCCGGCGGCAGGGCCCGGGCGAGCCAGAGGGCCGAATAGCCGGCCAGAGTCCCGATTTCCACCACCCGCCGGGCCCCCGCCAGGCGGAGGAGGAGTTCCAGGAGACGCCCTTCCAGGGGGGCCACCTGGATGGCGGGGATGCCCTCCCGCTCCGGCGCCCCGAAGGCCGCCTCCCGGAAGCGGTCGTGGGGCGCGTGAAGGGCCTCGACCCATCGAAGAATCTCGGGGGAATGGTAGGCCCGGCCTTTTCTGGAGTCGGGATCGGCCACGGCTCAGCGCCTCTCCGGGGGAACCATGGGCTTCAGGGCGAGGGCCGTGAGGGCCGTGAGGGCCCAGCGGGGGAAGAAGCGGCCCAGAAAGGCCGCTGCCTTGTTGGATAGGCCCGTGACGAGGGTGGTCTTCCGCCCCAGGGCCCGGAGGGCCGCCGCCACCACGGGCCCCGCCTCCATGGAGGCGCCGCCGCCGGTGCTCCCCGCCACCTGCCCGAACTCGGTGCGGGTGGCGCCGGGGCAGAGGACCAAGAGGTCCACCCCGTGCCGTTTCATCTCGTGGGCCAGTCCCTCGCCCAGGAGGAGGTCGAAGCCCTTGGTGGCCCCGTAGGCCGCCATGTACGGGCAGGCCTGAAAGCCGGCCAGGGAGGCCGTCACGACGAGCCCTCCCCTCCCCCGGGCCGCGAGGCGCCGCCCGAAGCGGTGGGCCACCTCCAGGACCGCCAGGCAGTTGAGCCGGACCATCTCCTTTAGCCGGGGAAGGTCCTGGTCCAGGAAGAGGCCCATGGCTCCGAAGCCCGCGTTGTTCACGACGAGACCCACCTCCAGCTCCGCCGTCGCGCCGTCCAGCTCGGCAACGGCTCCCTCCCGCGCCAGGTCCAGGGCCAGGACACGGACTTCCACACGGTGGCGACCGGAGAGTTCCGCGGCGAGCGCCTCCAGCCGTTCCTTCCGGCGCGCCACCAGGACCAGGTTCAGGCCCGCCGCCGCCAGTCTCTTGGCGAACTCCTCGCCGAGGCCCGCCGAGGCACCGGTCACCACCGCCCAGGGGCCGTACCGGGAAAGGTCCATGCTCCCTCCTTCGAGGGGACATTTTCTCAGGAGACCTCCCTGCGGGCAAATAGGGCCGGGGGGTCAGGACCGGCGGGCTAGGAAACGCTCCACCTCCCGGGAGGCCTGGTGGAGAATCTCTACGGCGCCGGCGGTTCCCAGGCGGGAGGTGTCGAGGCAGAGGTGGTAGTTGCTCAGATCCAGCCAGGCCCGGCCCGAGGCGGCCCTCACGAAGCGCTCCCGATCGCGGTCGCACTGTTCCACCACCTCCCGGGCCTCCTCCAGAGAGCCCAGGCGGTAGATCTTCTGGACCCGCCGGACCCGGTCTTCCAGCGGGGCGTGCAGGAAGACCGAGAGGTGACCGGGGAGGCCGGCCAAGACGGCGAAGGAGGCCCGGCCTACGATGACGGCGGGCCCCCGCTCCGCCGCCTCCCGTATGATGTTCTTCTGCATATCGAAAAGGTCCATGTCGTCCACGGCGAGGGGTGGCGGGAGGTACGGCGCCTCCGGCGCCCCCCCGGCGTAGGCGAGGCGGGTCCGTTCCCAGAAGCTGAGGTGCCTTTCGTCCAGGCTCTCCAGGGCCTCCGGGTCCCGCTCCAGCCTCCGGGCGGCGTCCACGAGGATCTCCCGGTCCAGGTACCTTATCTGCAGGCGCTCCGCCAGCCGCCTCCCCACGAGGCTTCCCCCCGACCCCATGGTCCTGGCGATGGTCACGACGAGGTGATTCCGGGTCCCCTCCGCCATGGTCCACCTCCCCTTCGTTTTACGGTTCTCAATTTTCAATATAGGGCGCGTTCCGCCTCCGAACAAGGAAAATGTTCCGCGGCATGGCCCGGTGGCGTATACTCTCCCGGGCGGCGCGCCAGAAGGGCCGCCCGGAGGGAGTGAAGACCCCATGGCCCATCCCATCGTCCTCATCACCGGAGCCAGCGCCGGCATCGGCGCCGCCTGCGCCCGAGCCTTCGCCCGGGCTGGTTACGACCTGATCCTTATTGCCCGCCGGAAGGAGCGCCTGGAGGCTCTGGCCCAGGAGCTCTCGGGGGCCTCTTCCGGTCGCGTCCTGCCCCTGGCCCTGGACGTCCGGGACCGCCGGGCGGTGGAAGAGACCCTGGGCCGCCTCCCCGCCGACTGGTCCGCCGTGGAGGTCCTGGTCAACAACGCCGGCCTCGGCAGGGGTCTGGACAAGCTCCACGAGGGGGACCCCGGCGAGTGGGACGAGATGGTGGACACCAACGTGAAGGGGCTCCTCTACGTCACCCGGGCCGTCCTTCCCGGCATGGTGGCCCGGGGAAGGGGCCACGTGGTCCAGATCGGTTCGGTGGCGGGGCGGGAGGTCTACCCCGGCGGCAACGTGTACTGCGCCACCAAGTTCGCCGTGAAGGCCCTCAGCCGAGCGATGAAGGTGGACCTTCTGGGAACCCCCATCCGCGTCTCCACCGTGGACCCGGGGATGGTGGAGACGGAGTTTTCGGTGGTCCGCTTCCGGGGGGACCGGCAGCGGGCCGCCAAGGTCTACGAGGGACTGAAGCCCCTCTCCCCGGAGGACATCGCCGACATCGTCCTCTGGGTGGTCTCCCGCCCGCCCCACGTGGACATCACCGAGGTGGTGGTCATGCCCACGGCCCAGTCCTCGGCGACCCTCGCCCACAGGAGCCAGCCGTGAAGACGCGGGTAGCCATCGTCTTCGGGGGGAAGAGCGGCGAACACGAGGTCTCCATCCTTTCCGCACGGAACATCTTCGAAGCCCTGGACCGGGAGCGCTACGAACCCCTCCTGGTGGGGGTGGACCGCCGCGGCCTCTGGCGGGTGGGGAGGGACCTCTCCCTTCTCCAGAACCCCGACGACGCCCTCAAGGCCTCCATCGACCCCTCGGGACCGGCGGTTCTGCCGGCCGGCGCCGGCGGAGGCCAGGCGGTCTTCCTGGACCTCCGGGACGGCCGGGAGGTGGCCCGGGTGGACGTGGTCTTCCCCATCATGCACGGGACCTTCGGGGAGGACGGCTGCCTCCAGGGGCTCCTCCGCTTCCTGGAGGTCCCCTTCGTGGGCGCGTCGGTCCTGGGTTCCGCCGTCGGCATGGACAAGGAGGTCCTCAAACGCCTGCTGCGGGAGGCGGGCCTTCCCATCCCCCGCTTCGAGACGGTGCGGCAGGGAGAAAACACCGAGGCCCGGCGGAGGGAGATCCTCGGCAGCCTGGGTCTTCCCCTCTTCGTCAAGCCAGCCTGCCTGGGTTCTTCCGTGGGAATCACCAAGGTCAAGGGGGAGGAGGAGCTGGGGCCGGCCCTGGAGACGGCCCTCTCTTTTGACACCAAGGCCCTGGTGGAGGAGGCCGTGCCGGGCCGGGAGATCGAGTGCGCCGTCCTGGGCAACGAAGACCCCAAGGCCTCCCTTTGCGGCGAGATCGTCCCCACCCACGAGTTCTACTCCTACGAGGCCAAGTACCTCGACGACAACGGCGCCCTCCTGAAGGCCCCCGCCGACCTTCCCGACTGGCTCTCGGACCGGATCCGCGCCCTCGCCGTCCAGACCTACAAGGCACTGGAGTGCGCCGGCATGGGGCGGGTGGACTTCTTCCTCAAGCGGGACGGCACGGTCCTCGTCAACGAGATCAACACCCTTCCCGGCTTCACCCGGATCAGCATGTACCCCAGGCTCTGGGAGTTGACGGGACTCCCCTACCCCCGCCTCCTGGACCGCCTCATCGAACTGGCCTTCGACCGCTTCCGCAAGGAGGCGGCCCTCCGCCGGGACCCGGGGCTCTCGAGGGGGTAAAGCGAGGCTGTTTCAGGCGTTGAGGACCACCCGGATGGGGAGGAAGGGGCCCTCCTGAAAGATCCGGATGACCCGTTGGCGGCAAAGCTCCAGGATGGCCAGGAAGGTCACGATGACGTGGTGCCGGGTCATGGAGGCGTCGAAGAACTCCACGAAGAGCAGGGAGCCGTGGGCCTCCAGCCGCTCCAGGACATCGTTGATCCGGCTGGCGAGGCTGATCTCCGGGACGAAGACCAGCCGCTCCTTCCGGTCGGCGGCCCGCTTGAGGACCTTCTGAAGCGCCTCCACCAGGTCGTAGAGGTCCACCTCGAAGCCGGACCACTCCGGCTCCTCCGCCTCCCCCGGGACCCTCCCGAACTGGGCGGTGGAAACCGCCTGCCGCTCTTCCAGGAGCCGGGCCACCTCCTTGAAGCGCTGATACTCCAGGAGCTGCTCCACCAAGGGCTGGCGGGGGTCCTCCGGCGGCTCCCCCCCCTCCTCCCGGAGGACGGGCAGGAGCATGCGGCTCTTGATGTGGACCAGCGTGGCCGCCATGAGGATGAAATCCGCCGCCACGTCGAGGTCCAGCTCCCGCATGGCTTCCAGGTAGGCCTCGTACTGGGCGGTGATCTCCACGATGGGGATGTCGGTGATGGAGAGCTCGTTCTTCTGGATGAGGTAGAGGAGCAGGTCCAGGGGCCCTTCGAAGACCGGCAGGCGGAAGCGGGGTGCCTTCTCCGCCTCCGGCGGCGGTCCCGGCGGCTCCGTCGGCGGAACGAGCAATGGACTCTCCACGGGCTCCTCCCCGGGGAAGTGTACACCCGGAGGAGGGGTCCCGGGGAAGGAACAAGCGGTAGGGCCCGTGGATCCTCTCCCGCCCCCCGGTTTTCCCCCCTTCCGGCCCGGCGGGGGTAAGATGGCTCCATGGCGGAGCTAGCGGCCTTCCTGCCCTGGAGTTTTAATGACCTGGTCCCGGCGGCCCTCGAAGGGGGGCCCCGCCACCGGGTGGTCCGGGGAACGGTCCTTTTCTCCGACGTGGCCGGCTTCACCCCCCTCACCGAGGCGCTGTCGGTTCTGGGGAAGGAAGGAGCCGAGGAACTGACCCGGGTTCTGAACGCCTACTTCTCCCGCATGATCGCCATCGTCGGCGAAGAAGGGGGAGACGTCCTCCGCTTCGGCGGCGACTCCATGACCATTCTCTTCCCGGGCCCCTCTCCGGAGCCGGCCCTCCGCGCCGCCTCCCGGATGATGGAGGCCATGGGATCCTTCGCGCGGGTCTACACCCGGGCCGGGGAATTCCCCTTGGCCATGAAGATCGGGGCCGCCTCCGGCCCGGTGCTTTTGGGAATCGTCGGCGGTGGCGAGACGGCCTATGACTTCTACGCGGCGGGACCACCCCTGGACGCCTCGGCGCTGGCGGAACACGCGGCGGGGCCCAGCGAAATCGTCCTGGACGGTTCCGTCGGCGGTTCCCTGCCCCGGGGCCTTGCGTGCCACGCCGCTTCCGGACGCCGCTGCCTCCGGGGATTCCCGCCGAGCCCGCCCGGCCACACTCCCACCCGCCGGCCCCTCCGGAGGCGCTCCTCCGCCGCTTCGTCCCGGATGTGCTCCACCCCTTCGCCGCCCCCGCACTCCCCGGGGAGCACCGGGGAACGGCGGTGCTCTTCGTCCGCTTCGAGGGCCTCCCCTTCGAAGCCATCGAAAGAGGCGAAGAGGGGCCTATCGCCGCCCTCCACTGCTCCCTCGAGGAGCTCCACCGCGCCTTCTTCGAAGCCGCGCGCCTCCACGGGGGCTACCTCAACAAGTTGGACATGGGGGACAAGGGCGCCAAGGCCCTTCTTCTCTTCGGAAGCCCTCGGGCCCTCGAAAACAAGGAGGAGATGGCCGCCCGGGCGGCCCTCCACCTGATGGAGCGGGCCGTTCTGCCCAAGGGGGTGGCCCTCCGGATGGGTCTTGCCTCCGCGCCGCTCTTCGCCGGCCCCTTGGGCTCCCCCCATTGCCGAGAGTTCACGGTCATGGGCAACGGTGTCAACCTCGCCGCACGCCTCATGCAGGGCGCCGGCCCCGGGCAGGTCCGCTGCGACGGAACCACCGCCAAGTCCGTTCCTTCCCTGCGCTTTCGTTCCCTTTCCCCCGTCCGCCTCAAGGGCATGCGGGAAGCGGTGGAGGTCTTCGAACTCGAGGGAGAGCGGGAGGAGGAGGTTGTGGCCCGGAGCCGCCTCTTGGAGCGCGGTGAGGTCCAGAAGCGGCTCCTCCGGTACCTCCTGGGGGGGGAGGGACCGCCGCTCCTGATCCGGGCTGGAGCAGGGCTGGGGAAGAGCGCCCTCCTGGAGTGGGCCCTGTCGGCTCTGCGGGAGAAGAAGCGCCCCTGCGTGCGGGTCCCCCTGGGACCCCCTAGCCGGGGAAAGGCCTACGCCGCCTGGCGGGGCCCCCTCCGGGCGGCCCTCGGCCTCCGCCACGGCGGGCCTCCCGAGGAGTCGCGGGCCGCCCTCCACGCTGCCCTCCCCGCTTCCCTCCGGCCCTTTTCCCCTCTACCACCGGGTTGGCGCCCAGGCCGGCCGAACGACTGGACCAGGAGCCGGTGCCCCAGGGGTAGGTGGCGTAAAAGACGCCGCCCACCCCGCCGATATCGGCGGGAATGGCCGAGACGAAGAGTTCGGTACGGGCCCCGAGGCCGAAGTCGGCGGCGAAGGCGAAGCCGGTGACCCTTCCCCAGAGGTCGCCCCGGTAGCCGAGGATTTCCCAGGCCAACCCATCGTCCCGGGAGAACCAGACCTGGTTGTCCACCCCGTCGTCGGTGCTGGCGAAGACGCCGTGGTAGGCCCACCCCGACCCTCCCCAGCGGTTGTAGAGGGGGGGCACCGCCACCCGGTACACCGGCGAAGGGGTGGCCCGCCACCGGTAGCTCCACCCGGCGGTGGACCCGTCCCACCGGTAGATTCCCTGAGAGGTGGCGGCGTAGAGGGTGGTGTCGGGCCCCGCCTCCGAATAGCTGGGGGAGATGGCCAGGTCGTAGACGGTGATGGGGGTGGTGGGCCAGTTGGTGGCGAGCTTGGTCCAGCTGTTTCCGAAATCATTGCTGTCCAAGATCGTTTTGGGCAACG
>JBMFRA010000022.1:0-29906 GCA_049968315.1 Acidobacteriota bacterium | reverse complement strand
GGCCGGAAGCCGGGGGAGGCGCCCTTGGGCGCCGTGGGCCGGCCGAGGGCTCCCGCGCCGCGGCGAAGGCGCGGCCCCCGTCCCGTCCGTGCTCCCCGCCGGGATGCTCCATGCACTTCGGACAGGTGGGGGGCCAATCCCTTTTCGGCCGATGCGAGCATCGGCCGCTACGGGGGCCGGCCTTCGGCCGATGGGAGCCCCCGCCGCCCTACGAACAGAAGGAGGGGGCGCATCTGGCGGCGGCGGCGCGGACCTTCTCCCGCGCCGCTTCCCAGGCCCGCTCCACATCCTCCGGTACCGGGCCTTCCTGGGGGACGGCCGTCGAGAGGCGCCAGAGGAGTCCGAGGCGGCGGAAGCCTTCGGTGCGGCGGGCCAAGGGCGGCGGGGCGGCCAGGTGCAGGCGCAGGCGGTGGAGGAGGCGGTTGTGGAAGGCTCGGGCCTCGGCCAGGAGCGGGGGGAGGGGCACCGCCTCCTCCGGCAACCCCGCCCGGAGTTGGAGGATCCCGGCGAGGAGGTCGGCGTGCCAGAGCCCCCCCTCCCAGAACTTGACGGCCCCTTCCAGGTCCCGGGCCGCGGCGCCGAGCCGCCGCAGGACCTCTCCGAGGTCCGCAACCTCCTCCTCCGCCACTCCCCGTTCCCGGAGAATCTCCCCAAGCCGCCGGAGCAAGGCGCCGGTCCATTCCCCCCCTCCGGCCACCCTCCGTGCCTTCCGGTAGGAGAGGCGCTCCCACAGCCTCGCCGGGCCCTGGAAATACTCCAAGAGGGCCTCCGGGGCCACCACCGCCGGACCCGAATCGCCGTAGGGCCTCAGACGAAAGTCCACGTCGTAGAGTGCGCCGTGGCGGGTGACGGCGGTGAAGCCTTCGCTCAGTCCCGCCACCAGCCGCCGCTCCAACCGGGCCGAGCGTTCCGGGTCGTCGGAAAGGGCCCAGGGGCCGGCCTTGAGGCAGACCAGGTCCAGGTCCGACCGGGGCTGCATCTCCCGGGAACCGAGGCGGCCCAGGCCCAACAGGGCGAAGCGCCCCGAGACGGCCTCGGCCTCCACCCCCTCCTCGCCGGCGGCCCGGAGGAGGGCTTGGCGGAAGACGTGGCGGCAGAGGGCCTCGGCGATGCGGGAGTGGACCCGCTGGGACCACTCCGCCGGCTCCCCCACCAGGATCTCCCGGGCCCGGACCCGAAAGAAGAGGAGTTTCTGCTCCCGCCGGAGGTCGTCGGGGCCGAGGTCCGCCTCCCCTTCCAGCCGGCGGAGTTCCTCCTCCACCCCCTGGAGGGCCTCGAAGGTGAGGTCCTCCACGAGGAAGGGCCAGCGGTGGAGGGCCTCCTCCAACGAGGCGCTGCGGCTCATGATCCGGAAGAGGAGGCGGGGCGTCCGGGGGCGGTCGAGGAGCAGGGCCACCCGCTCGGGCTCGCCCCCCAGGGAGGAGACGAAACGGGAGAGGAGGACCAGCCCCCGGTGGGGGTCGGGGACACTCTGAAACTCCCGCTCCAGGCTGTAGTGGATCCTGAGGAAGTGCTGGCGCCGCACCGTGCTGCCCAGGTGGGGGGCCAGGACGTCGTAGAGCGCGGCGAGGTACGGGAGGGCGCGGTCGGGGTCCGGTAGCCCCCCTCCCCGGAGCACCTCCCGCATGCCGTCGGGGGTGAGCAGCCTCCCCACCTCGTCTCCGCTCCGCTCGCCGCCGGAGAGTTCCTCCACGACGAAGGCGAAGAGACGGGAGAGGGTCCGGCGGGCCTCGTCCACCGCCTCCCGGGCCCGCCGCCCGCCGGAGAGGCCCAGGAAGCGGGAGAGGGCCTCCCACTCGGCCTCCCCCTCGGGCAGGCGGTGGCTCTGGCGCATGGAGCTCGCCTGGACCCAGTGCTCCGCCCGGCGGAGAAGGACGTACGCCGCGCAGAGTTCGGCCCGGCGGGAGGGAGAGAGGATGCCCTTTTGCTGGAGCCTGGCCGCCGCCAGAAGGGTCTTCCCCTCGCGGACCCATGGATCCTTCTGGCCGTGGGCCATCTGGAGGGCCTGGAGGGCGAATTCCCCATCCCGGATGCCCCCCGGCCCCTCCTTCACGTCCCGCTCGGCGGCCCCCTTTCCCTGGCGGAGCAGCTCCGCCTTGGCCTTCTCCCGCATCCGGGCATTCTCGGCGGCGATGCCGGCGAAGGCGTACGGCTGGTAGACCACCGGCTCCAGGGCGCGGAGAAAGCGCTTCCCCGCCTCCAGGTCCCCGGCGCAGGGCCGCCCCTTGATCCAGGCCTGCCGCTCCCAGAGGTCCGCCCATTCACGGTAGTAGGCCAGGGCCGCCCCGAAGGAGAGGGCCAGCTCGCCGTCGCGTCCCCGCGGCCTCAGGGCCGTGTCCACCCGCAGGCAGGGGCCGTCGGGGGTGGGCGTGGTGAGGAGGGCCACCGCCGCCTGGAACCAGGCGGCGAAGAAGGAGCCGTTGGGGCGGCCGCGGTCGGTCTCCCCCTCCTCCTCGTAGAAGGCCACCAGGTCCACGTCCGAGGAGTAGTTCAGCTCCTCCCCTCCCAGCTTGCCCAGGGCGAAGACCGCCAGGGCGCAGGGCGCCGGCGCCCCTCCCGCCGAGCGCTTCAGGGGAAGCCCCAGGCTTTCCCGAAGGGGCTGGAAGGTCAGGGTGAAGGCCCGGGCGATGAGGACGTCGGCGAGGTGGGACAGTTCCGCCGTCACCTCCTCGAAGTCGAGGATCCCCAGGATGTCCTGGAGGAGGATCCGGGCCGTCTCCAGGGCCCGGAAGGAGGCCAACGCCGCCTCCGGGGCGGCGGCCCGGTGCAGGAGGAGGTGGCGGGCGAGGGCCTCGTCCAGGGCCTCCCGGCCCCGGGTTTCCCGGCGAAGGACCCGGGCCGACAGGGCGGGAAGTTCCTGGGGCCGCCGGGAAAGGGCCAGAAAGAGGGCCTCGCTGGAGGCGGCGAGGTAGCAGAGGTGGAGAAAGGGCAGGTCCCCCGGCGGGGCGCCGTGGCTCTCCAGCCACCTTCGGATCCGGGGAAGGCCCTCCACCGGGCGGGGAAGGCGCTCCCAGTGGGCCTGGAGCAGGCGGCCCTGGGAGGGCGTCAGGAGGTCCTTCAGCTGGCGTACCGCTTCCGCCCCGTCCATGGCCCCGAGTGTACCCGCCCGCCCGCTGCCTCACAACGCTGTTTTCTTGACAGCCCTCCCGGCGGCGCCTATGCTGGGGCGGGGAGGAACGCCATGGAGCCCGTCATCCTGGTGCTGACCACCGTCGGATCGGAAGACCAAGGCATCCAGATCGCCGAGTCCCTCGTGGAAAGGGGCCACGCCGCCTGCGTCAACATCATCAAGAAGATCCGCTCGATCTACCGCTGGAAGGGCGAGATCTGGGACGACGAGGAGTTCCTCCTGGTGATCAAGACCCGGGAGAGCCTCTTCCCCCAGGTTCGGGAGACCATCCAGAGCCTGCACTCCTACGAGCTCCCCGAGGTCCTCTGCGTGCCCGTCCCCAAGGCCGACGAGAAGGTCCAGGCGTGGATCCTCGATTCCACCGTGGACCTCCAGGCCAAGAAGCACGAAGGGCAGAAGGCCGGCAGCGAAGGGTGAGGCCTCCCAGCCTCCCCGCACCCCCCTCGCGAGCCTAGACCCCCGCGACCTGTCCCCCAAGAGCCGCCCGCCGTCCCTCCGCGCCCTCCGCTCCGGGTGGGGGGTCAGCGGAGCGACCGAAGGGAGCGAAGCGCAAAGGGGAGAGGGCGGGAGGCCCTCCCCCCTGGAAGGCCCCTAGAGCCGCTCCACCGCCATGGCCACCCCGTTCCCTCCTCCGAGGCAGAGGCTGACGATGCCGCGCTTGAGGCCGCGGTCCTTCAAGGCGTGGAGGAGGGTGAGGAGGCACCGGGTACCGGAGGCGCCGATGGGGTGGCCCAGGGCCACGGCGCCGCCGTGGACGTTCACCTTCTCCTCGGGGATGCCCAGGACCTTGAGGAGGGCCACCGACTGGACGGCGAAGGCCTCGTTGAGTTCGAAGAGGTCCACCTGCTTAAGGTCCCACCCGGCCTTCTCGGCGGCCATGCGGACGGCGGGCTCCACGGTCATCATGACCCACCGGGGCTCCAGCCCCGAGGTGGCGTAGGCCACGATGCGGGCCAGGGGCTCCACCCCCTTCTTCTCCGCCACCTCCCCGGTGGTGACCACCACCGCCGCGCCGGCGTCGTTGATCTGGCTGGCGTTCCCCGCCGTCACGACCCCGTCCTTCTTGAAGGCGGGCTTCAGCCGGGCGAGGGCTTCCGGGGTGACGTCGCCCCGGATGCCGTCGTCCTGCCGGAAGGGCACCGGGTCGCCCTTTTTCTGGGGGATGAGGACGGGGAAGGTCTCGGCCTCGAACTTCCCCTCCTTCCACGCCGCCGCGGCCTTCTGGTGGCTTCGGACCGAGTAGGCGTCCATGGCTTCCCGGGTGATGCCGTACTCCGAAGCCACCAGCTCCGCCGTCATCCCCATGTGCTGGCCGTCGTAGGCGTCGGTGAGCCCGTCGGCCACCATGGAATCCAGGACCTCCCCCGACCCCAGCCGGAGGCCGAGGCGAGCCTGCTTGAGCAGGTAGGGGGCGTTGGTCATGGACTCCATGCCGCCGGCGGCCACGAGGCGGGCGTCGCCGGCCTTGATGGCCTGGGCCGCCAACATGACCGCCTTGAGACCGGAACCGCAGACCTTGTTCACGGTAAAGCAGGGGGTGGATACGGGGAGGCCGGCCTTGAGGGCCGCCTGGCGCGCGGGGTTCTGGCCCACCCCGGCCTGGAGGACGATGCCCATGACCACCTCGTCCACCTCCTGGGGTGACACCTGGCCTCGGGCCAGGGCCTCCTTCAAGGCGAAGGCGCCCAGATCCGGTGCGGAGAAGGGGGTGAAGGCCCCCATGAACTTGGCGATGCCGGTGCGGGCTCCGGACAGGATGACGACGTCGGACATGGCCACCTCCTCCTGATTGGCGTGGAGAGGATCGGTGTGTCCCCCCCGGTGGAACCAGGCTACCAGACTTCCGCGGGAAGGCAACCTCTCAGAAGAGGTCTTCGGGGATGGCCGGCCCCAGGACGATGAGGGTATCCCCCGCCTCGATGCGGGTGGAACCGCCGGGGTTGAAGACCATGGCCTCCCTCCCGCGCTGGACGGCCACCACCAGGAGGCGGTTCTGCCTGAGGATCTCGGCCTCCTGGAGGCGCTTGCCGGCCAGGGGGCTTTCGGGGCGGACCACCACCTCCTCCATCTGGAGGTGGAGGTTCTTCCTCTCGGTGGCCATCTCCAGAAAATCGGTGACGTGGGGGTGGAGGATCATCCGGGCGATGCGCTTGCCCCCTTCCCGGTGGGGACTGATGACGTGGTTCGCCCCCGCCTGGAGGAGCCGCCGTTCCCCCATGGGGTCGTTGGCCCGGGCGAAGATGGTGAGGCGGGGGTTGATGTCCCTCGCCGTCAGGATCACGTAGAGGTTGTCGGGGTCTTCCGGCAGGAGGGCGATGAGCCCCCGGGCCCGTTCCACCCCCGCCCGGCGGAGCACCGCCTCCTCCCGGGCGTCCCCCTGCAGGACCAGGCACCCCGTGGCCGACAACCGCTCCACCTCCTCCGGCCGCCGCTCCACCACCACCAGGGGAACGGACCGCCGGCAGAACTCCTTGAGCACCACCGTCCCGATGCGGCCGTGGCCGCAGACGACGTAGTGGTCTTTCAGGTCTTGGATCTTCTTCGTCATTCTCCGCCGCTCCAGGGCCTCCACCAGCCCCTTTTCTACCACCAACCCGAAGAGCCGGGTGAGGTAGTAGGAGAAGACCGCCACCCCGCCGACGATGAGGAAGATGGTGAAGACCTTCCCCGGATCGCTGAGGGGCCGCCAGGCGCCCAGCCCCACCGTGGACAGCACCACCACGGCCATGTAGAGGGCGTCCACCGGGGACATGCCTTCGAGGAGCATGTACCCCGCCGTCCCCGCCGCCACCAGCCCCAGGAGGCTGAGGGCGACCAGCAGGGCCTGGAACACGTTCCTCCGGGAGGTCCCCACCTCTCAACCCGTCTCGCAGAGGCGCGCCGGGAGGCGGAGGAGCGCCCTCGCCTCGCCCAGGACCTTCACCTTGGCCTCCTCCAGCGGCCCCCGCAGGGAGAAGCCCGCCGCCAGGGGGTGCCCGCCGCCTCCGAACTTCCGGGCCAGGGTGTGGACGGGCACCCTTCCCTTGGAGCGGGCCGACACGTGGACGGTGCAGGGCTCCGCCTCCACGAAGAGCAGGGCGATCTCCACCCCCGCCACCGAGAGGGGCACGTTGACCACCGCCGGCATCTCCATCGGATCGATGCCGTACCGGCCCAGCATGTCCCGCGTCACCTCGGTGTAGGCGATGGTCCCGGTGCCGTCGAGGCGCAGGTTCTGGATGACCTCCCCCTCGAGCTTGACCTCGTCCATGCGGCGGTTCCAGTGGAGACCCCGGTGGACGGCGTAGGGCTCCGCCCCTCCTTCCACCAGACGCGCCGCCAGCCGGTAGGTCTCCGGGGTGCACCGCTCGTAGGCGAAGGAGCCGGTGTCGATGGCCACCGCGGCGAAGAGGGGGGTGGCGATGTCGGGGGTCAGGCGGGCGTCCATCGCGTCGAGGAGCCGGGCGAGGATCTCTCCCGTGGAACCGGTGGCGGTGTCGGAGAGGAGGTGGTGAAAGGCGTCGTCGCACTCCGTGTGGTGGTCGAGGCAGACCTTGGTGGCCCGGCTCTCCAGGAAGAAGGGCTCCAGGCGGCCCAAGCGGTAGGTGAGCCCCACATCCAGGACGACGATGGCGTCGGCGGTGCGCAGGAACCGGTCGTGGCCTTCCCCGTCGTAGACCTCGATCTCACCGGGCCGCTTCAGCAGGAAGGCCAGGGAAGGGGGCACGGCGGTGTCGTTGATGACCCGGACCTCCTTCCCTAGGCACTCCAGGAAGCGCAGGAGGGCCAGTTCGCACCCGATGCCGTCGCCGTCGCTCTTGACGTGGGTCGTGAGCCACAGCCTCCGGGCCCCCTGGAGGGCCCTCGCCGCCGCTTCAAAGGCCTCGCTAGCGATCTTCACCGTCTTTCCCCACGAGCAGGGCGTAGGCTTCCCTGCGGCTGAGCCCGAAGCGGGCCCCCGCCCGCCTCAGGGCCTCCGGGCGGGAGAGTCCTTCCCCGGCGGCTTCCGCCAGGGCCTCTTCCAACGCCTCCCGGGAGGCTGGCCTCGCCGCCTTCTCCGCCGGCGGGCCGAAGAGCACCACGAATTCGCCCCTTTCGGGGACCTCTTCCTCTCCCGCCACCACCGATTCGAAGCGCTTGGTCAGCTCCCGGGCCACCACCCGCTCCCGCCCGGGCAACAGCCGCCGGGCTTCGTCGAGAAAGGCCTTCACCCGGTGGGGCGCCTCGTAGAAGACCAGGGTGGCGGGGTCCTCCTGCAGGGAACGGAGCAGGGCTTCCCGCTCGCCCTTGCGCCGCGGGGGGAAGCCCAGAAAGAGCACCCGGTGGGAGGGGAGCCCCGCTACGGAGAGGGCCGCCGTCAGGGCGCTGGGGCCGGGGACGGGCACCACCGCCAGGCCCTCCCGCCGCGCGGCCCGCACCAACAGGTAGCCGGGGTCGGAGATGCCGGGCGTTCCGGCGTCGCTCACCAAGGCCACCGACTCCCCCGCCCGCAGGCGGGACAGGACCTCCTCCACCCGCCCCGCCTCGTTTCCGGCGAAAAAGGACCGGAGGGGCTTTCCGATGCCGTGGCGGGCGAAGAGCTTCCTGGTGACCCGGGTGTCCTCGCAGTAGACCACGTCCACGCTCCTCAGCACCTCCAGGGCGCGGAGGGTGATGTCGGAAAGGTTCCCGATGGGCGTCGCCACCACGTAGAGGGTTCCCATGCTCCCCGCCTCAAGGGAGGCGGATTATAGCACAGGGGATACTCCAAGACCCCAAAATGCCGAAGGGCCGGGGGAAAACCCCCGGCCCCCATCCGGCCCCGCGGGCCTCACTTGGCCCAGGGAATGGAGAAGGGAACGGAGATGCGGGTCCCGCTCTCCGGGTCGTCGTAGGTCAGGGTGTACTCCCCCTGCGCCTTTCCGGCGGGGTTGGGGAAGTACAGGAGAGCCATGAAGAAGGTCCGGTTGGGAAGCTCCACCTTGTCGTAGAGGATCCGGGGCTCCCCCGAGGGGTTGGGGAAGAAGGCCACCTTGGGGATCTGGACGTGGGCCAGGAAGAGCATGGAGGCGTAGTCCGGCAGGCGCCCGATGTAGGTGTAGTCGTTGGAGACGAGGTTGGGGCCGTACCCCGAGAGGACCTCCTCGGGGGAGGCCAGGGCGTGCCGGGCGCCGGAGGGGTCGGTGAGGGTGAAGGAGCCCCGGCCGGCGTGGAGGGTCTTCCGCTCGGTGTGGCCCAGGTAGACGAGGAGCGGGATGTACTTCTCCCCGCCCCGGTAGCGGGCGGCGTCCATGTCCACCACCAGGGCGCTGTCGCCGGACCTCGCCACGTAGCCGTAGGCGGAGAGTTTGGTCGCCGCCCCCGAGGCGGCCCACGCGCCCATCGCGGCGGCGGCCGCCAGAACCAGAAGAAGGGATTTCGTGCGCATGGTCACCTCCGTGTCACAACATCCATTGTCGGATTTTAGCAACGCCCGTGCCAGCCCCCCATTCCCGGAGACCCCCCGCCTTTCGGGGGCCGCCCCGGGGGGCCGCTATTCCGGCGTGGCCTTTTCCGGCCGCCGTCCCCTCCGGCGGACGGCCCTTGCCTCCCGGTCCTCTGTTGGGTACCTTGGGGGGGTCCGCCGGAGGGCTCCATGGCCGAGGAAAACCACCCCGAAGAGGCCACGCTGAGCATCGGCCAGGTTTCGGAGAAAACCGGCCTGCCCCCCAGCACCATCCGCTTCTACGAGAAGGAGTTCTCCGGCTACCTCCGTCCCCTCAAGACCGCCGGGGGCCACCGCCGCTACCGGCCGGAGGACGTGGAGCGGCTCCAGCGGATCCACTACCTGACCCACGAGCGGGGAAGGCCCCTCAAGGAGGTCCGGGAAACCCTGGTTTCGGAATTGGACCCGGTCCTCCTGCGCCGGGACGTGGACCTCCTTCTCGAGGTCTTCGAAAAGCTCGTGGAGGAAAACACCCGCCTCCACCGGGCGGTGGAGGAGCTCTCCTCCCGCCTGGCGGCCCTGGAGGAGGAACGCCGGAAGCGGCGCTTCAAGCTTTTCTAGGAGCCAACCGGAGCCTCACCGTCCACCCGTCCTCGGTCTTCTGGAGGTTGTCCGGCCCCGCCGTGACGGTGAGGGAGACGGCCTGGCCCCCTTCGTCTTTCCCGAGGTCCAGGAGGAGGTGCACTTCCTGGAGCCTCTCCAGGAGCGGGCCGGGGACCTCCACCACCACCTCCCGCCCGCCGGCCTTCTCGGGCTTCTTCAGGGCGTCCACGGCGCCGGTGAGGTCGCGGACCCGGGGCTTGGTGGCGGTGAGGATGGGGGTGAGCAGGCTCTCCCGGATTCGGTCCAGCTCGGCGGAGACGCGCCGGCTCGTGGTGGCAACGGTCTTCACCTTGGGCGCCGTCCGGGCCAGGTCGGCGTCGCTGAGGCGGGTCTTCTGGGTGGCGAACTCCACCTCCGGCACCGGCGGAACGGGTGCGGCGGCTTCGGCCGCCGGAAGGAGCGGCGGCGGCTCCGGCGAAGGGGCCTTCTCGGGGACCTCCCGGGGCTGGACCACCACCTCCGGAGGGCGGATCAGCTTGGCCTTCAGCGTCTGGAGGGTGAGGCGGCTGATGCCCTTCAGGGTGTCGAAGACCCCCGTGCCGTTGACGGCGCTGGCCTCGTAGTAAGGCCGGTGGTGGGGGTTGAGGTCCGCCTCCAGTTGCTCTACGGAGAGGAGGTTGGGCAGGTCCCGCTTGTTGTACTGGAAGACCAGGGGGATGTCCTTGAGGTTCATCCCCATGTCCTCGAGGTTCTTTTCGAGGTCCTTGAGGCTCTCGATGTTGGCCTCCCGCATGGGGACCTGGGAGTCGGCCACGAAGACCACCCCGTCCACCCCCTTGAGGACCATGCGGCGGGTCTCGCCGTAGAAGACCTGGCCGGGAACGGTGTAGAGCTGGAAGCGGGTCTTGAAGCCGGCGATGACCCCCACCTCCAGGGGAAGCAGGTCGAAGAAGAGGGTACGGTCGCTCTCCGTCTCCAGGGAGACCATCTCCCCCCGGCTCTTGGGGGAGGTCTTGTTGTAGATGTACTGGAGGTTGGTGGTCTTTCCGCAGAGGCCGGGGCCGTAGTAGACGATCTTGGCCGCCATCTGCATGGTCGCGTAGTTGAAAAAGGCCATGGCCTCAGTCCCCTTCGCCGCTAGAGTGCCACCCGCCGAGTGTCTTTTCAAGGGACCTCAGGCCCTCCTCCCGCTCGGGGTGGCGCCTCCGGACCAGATCGAGAACGGCCAGGGCCATGAGGCGGTACCGCTCCCGGAGGGCCGGGTACCGCTTGAGGGCCTGCAGGTGGTTCTTCACCACCTCCTCGTCCCCCCGCTCCACGGGGCCGGTGATGGCGGCCACGGGGCCGCTGGAGAAGACGCCGGCCACGGTGCCCTCCATGAGGCTCTGGAAGGCCGGGAGGGCCGTCGCCGAATCGGCCCCCGCCAGCCGCAGCATCTCCTGGCTGTCGGCGATGAGGGCCACCAGGTGGTTGGCCGCCACCACCGCCGCGGCGTGGTAGAGGGTCTTCCGCCGGGGGGAGAGGATGAAGTAGCGGCCGGAGAGGGCCTGCACCATGGCCTTCATGGCGGCGAGGGCCTCGGGGCGGCCCTCCAGGGCGAAGGTGGCGCTCTTCAGGTTCTTGGCGCCGGTCAAGGGGTCGGGGAGGGTCATGATGGGGTGGAAGGAGCCCACGCTGGCCCCCCTGAGGCGGCAGGACTCCAGGACCCGGGCGGGGAGCGCCCCGCTCAGGTGCAGGACCACCCGGCCCCGGATGAAGGGGTCGGCCTCCGCCAGGGCCCGGTCGGCCTCCCGGAGCCCCCCCTCGGCGGCCCCCAGGAGGACCACCGCACCCTTGGGAATCCGGTCGAGCCCCGGGAGAATGGGGCAGGCCAGCCACTCCGCCCCCCGCCGGGTCGAATCGAGGGTGCGGGAGAGGCACCCCGCCACCTCCCACCCCGCCCCCTTGAGGGCGAGGGCGAGGGCCAGCCCGGCCTTTCCGCAACCGTAGAGGACCAGGGTCCTCGGACCTTCTCTATCCATGGCTTCGAAAGACCTCCAGGACGTGGAGAAACCCCGGGGGAAGGGGTGACGTCACGGTGACGGGCCCCGAGGCGGGACTCTCAAAGGAGAGGGAATGGGCGTGGAGGAAGAAGCGGTGCGCCTCCTGGACCGCCCGCCGGAGGCGGAGGGAGGGGAGGCCGTTCTCGGGGTGCCCGCCGTAGAGGGCATCGCCCACGACGGGGTGGCGGAGGTGGGCCAGGTGGACCCGGATCTGGTGGGTCCGCCCCGTCCGGGGCCTCGCCTCCACGAGGCTCACGTGGGGGAGCCTCTCCACCGTCCGGAGGAGCGTCACCGCCTCCCGCCCCCCGGGGCAGACGGCCCAGCGGGTCCTCCGCCGGGGATCCCGCCCGATGGGAAGGCGGACCTCCAAGAGCTCCTCCGGCAGGGTGCCCCAAACCAAGGCCAGGTAGACCTTCTCCACGGTACGGGCCTGGAACTGCTCCACGAGGCGGGCCTGGGCGGCGTCGGTCTTGGCCACCAGGAGGACCCCCGAGGTCTCCTTGTCCAGGCGGTGGACGATCCCCGGCCGGCCGGGACCCACGCCGGCGGAGAGGCTCACGCCCCGGCCCCGGAGAAGGTTCACGAGGGTGTCGTCCCAGTGGCCCCGGGCCGGATGGACCACCAGACCCGCCGGCTTGTCCACCGCCAGGCAGGCTTCGTCCTCGAAGAGGACGGAAAGGCTCCCCTCCCGCGGGACGATCTCGAAGGACCGCTCCTCCGGAAGGTCCACCTCCACCCGCTGGCCGGAGCGGACGGGGGAGGCGGGCCTCGCCGCCCTGCCGTCCAGCAGGACCTTCCCCTCCGCCGCCAGACGCTGGAGGAGGGACCGGGTCACCCCCCGTTCCTTGAGGCGATGGGCGAGAAGGGTGTCCAGCCTCCGGGCAGGGGCGTCGGCGGTGAAGGCGAGGCGGGGCATCTCAGGCGGTCTCCCTCCGGCGCTTCCAGGCGTAGGCCGCCGCAGCACCGGCGAGGCAGAGAAGCGCCACGATCTGGGAGAGGGAGAGGGCTCCCCCGAAGTACAGGCCCCGCAGAGCGTCCCCCCGGAGGAACTCCAGGAGGAAGCGGGCGGAGGCGTAGAGGAGGACGTAGAGAAGGAAGGCCTGGCCGGGAAAGGCCCGCCGGTGGAAGATCCGGTAGAGGGCGGTGAAGATCAGGAGGTCCGCCGCGCTCTCGTAGAGGGGCCAGGGGTGGATGTGGGTGCCGTCGGCGCAGAGGGGGACCGCCGGGAAGACCAGGCCCCACGGGAGGGTGGTGGGCTTTCCGTAGCAGCAGCCGGCGAAGAAGCAGCCCCAGCGCCCCATGGCCTGTCCCAGGGGCAGGCACACCGCCGCCACGTCGGCGGCGGACCAGAAGGAGATCCGGTGGCGGCGCAGGTACCAGGCCCCCACCGCCACCGCCGCCAGGAAGCCCCCGTAGAAGGCCCCGAAGGAGCGGAGGTTCTGGAGGAGGTACCCCACGGGGTCGGCGCTGAAGGCGCGGAAGTCCCCGATGACCAGGGCCACCTTGGCCCCGACGAAGGCGGCCAGGAGGCTGTAGACGAAGAGGTCCGTCATCTGCTCCGGGTCCAGGCCCGCCCGGGGGGAGAGGAGGCGGGCCAGCCCCAGGGCCGCCATGGCCGAGAGGGCGAGGAGCACCCCGTAGGTGCCCACGGGAAAGCTACCGATGTGAAAGAGGATCGGATGCACCGCCGGCCTCCTTGGGGGAAGTGGTGAAGGTCAGGAAGACGAAGAGGGCGATCCCCGTCGAGAGGACCGCGTCGGCCACGTTGAAGGCCGGCCACCCGGGCCCGCCGGGGAGGTGGAAGTAGAGGAAGTCCACGACGGCCCCGAAGCGCAGGCGGTCCAGGAGGTTTCCCGCCGCGCCGCCCAGGACCGCCGCCAGGAGCCACCGCTCCAGGGGACGCCGGCTCTTCCGGTAGAGGGAGCCCAAGAGGGCCACCCCCACCAGGGGAACCAACAGGAAGAGGGCGATCCGGCCTGCCTCGGGCAGGTCGTCCATCAGGCCGAAGAGGCCCCCCCGGTTGTGCCAGTGGACCAGGGTGAACCAGCGGCCGAAGGGGCGCTCGCCCCCGAAGGGGAGGGTGGCGGCGAGCCAGGCCTTGGTGGCCTGGTCGGCGGCGAAGACCAGGAGGGAGGCAGCCAGGGGAAGGAGGCGGCGCACCTCAGTCTCCGAGGCCCACCACCCGCGCACACCGCGGGCAGAGGGCTTCCTCGCCGGCCCCCCGAGGCTCCGGGGTGATGACCCAGCACCGGCGGCACTTCTCCCCTTGGGCCCGGCTCACCGACGCCGAGGCCTCCCCCGAAGGCGACGGGGGCAGGAGGCGGACCGAGGAGACGATGAAGAGGTCCTTGAGGATCTCCCGCCGCTCCTCCAGCAGGCGGGCCTCCTCGGCGTTGCCGGGGCGGAGCTCCACCGCGGCCTCCAGCGACTTGCCGATCTCCCCGCGGCGCCGCGCCTCTTCCAGGGCCTTGTTCACCACGTCCCGGAGTTCCCGGAGCCGCTCCCACGCCTCGAGGAGGCCGTCGTCCCTCCGCCCCGATGGCTCGGGAAACCGCGCCATGTGGACCGACGGCGTCTCCCTCTCCGGCAGGTGGCCCCAGACCTCCTCGGCGGTGAAGGGGAGGATGGGGGCCATGAGGCGCACCAGCCCGTCGCAGAGGGCGTAGAGGACCGTTTGTGCGGCCCGCCGTTCCCGGGAGGCCGCGCCCTCGCAGTAGAGGCGGTCCTTCAGGACGTCCAGGTAGAAGGCCGAGAGGGTCACGGAGCAGAAGGTGAGGAGCTCGTGGTAGACGAGGTGGAAGGAGAAGTCCCGGAAGGCCTGCCGGACCCGCCCGATGAGGCGGTCCAGCAGCAGGAGGACGTACCGGTCCATTTCGGGAAGCTCCTCCCAGGGCACCGCCTCCCTTCGGTCGAAGTCGTAGAGGTTCCCCAGGAGGTACCGGAGGGTGTTGCGCACCTTGAGGTAGGCGTCGGCGTTGCGGTCCATCATCTCCCAGGAGAAGCGCACGTCGTCCCGGTAGTCCACCATGGAGACCCAGAGGCGAAGGATCTCGGCGCCGTACCGCTTGACGGCTTCGGAGGGCGGGATGACGTTCCCCAGGGACTTGGACATGGCCCGCCCCTTGTCGTCGAGGACGAAGCCGTGGGTGAGCACCCGCTTGTAGGGGGGGGCTCCCTTGAGCATGAGGGAGGTCAGGAGGGAGGTGTGGAACCAGCCCCGGTGCTGGTCGCTGCCCTCCAGGTACACCTCCGAGGGCCAGGGCATGTCCAGGTCGTGGCCCAGCACGGCGAGGTGGCTCACCCCCGAGTCGAACCAGACGTCGAGGATGTCGGTCTCGGGGAGGAAGGAGCGGCCGCCGCAGGTGGGGCAGGCGAAGCCCTCGGGCAGGAAGCGGGACGGGTCGCCTTCGTACCAGACCCCCGCCCCCCGGGCGGCGATCTCTTCCCGGACCGCCTCGAAGAAGCGCTCGTCGCGGACAGGCTCCCCGCACCCCTTGCAGAAGAGGACGGTGATGGGCACCCCCCACCGCCGCTGCCGGGAGAGGCACCAGTCGGGACGGGTCTGCATCATGGAGAAGATCCGGTTCCGGCCCCAGGAGGGGATCCACTCCACCGCCTCGATGGCCTTGAGGGCGCGCTCCCGCAGCCCCTCGTGGGCCATGGAGACGAACCACTGGCGGGTGGCCCGGAAGATCAAGGGGTTCTTGCACCGCCAGCAGTGGGGGTAGGAGTGGACCAGGCGCCCCTCCCCCAGGAGCACCCCCCGCTCTTTCAGGAGGGCGACCACCCTGGGGTTGGCGTCGAAGACGTTCATTCCGGCGAAGTGTTCCACCTCTTCGTGGAAGCGGCCCTTCCGGTCCACGGGGGAGAGGATGGGGAGGCCGTACTTGATCCCCGAGAGGTAGTCCTCCTGGCCGTGGCCCGGCGCCGTATGGACGCAACCCGTTCCGGTGTCGGAGGTCACGTAGTCGGCCAGGATGCAGAGGGAATCGCGGTCCAGGAAGGGGTGCCGCAGCCGGAGGCCCTCCATCTCGGCGCCCTTGAAAGACCCCTCCGGCCTTCCGCGAAGGCCCGTCGCCTCCTGGAAGGAGGCCGCCAGCGCCTCGGCCACCACGAAGCGCCGGGAACCGGCGGCCAGGACCGTGTAGGCGAAGTCGGGGTGGAAGGCCACCGCCAGGTTGGCGGGGAGGGTCCAGGGGGTGGTGGTCCAGATGACCACCTCCGCCGGCCCCCCGCGGAGGGCCTGGGGGAGGCGGTCCTCCTGGCCGGGGGCCAGGGGGAAGGCGACGTAGACCGCGGGGGAGGTGTGCTCCTCGTACTCCACCTCCGCCTCGGCGAGGGCCGTCTCGCAGTGGATGCACCACTGGACCGACTTCATCCCCTTGTAGGCGTAGCCCTTGAGGAAGCACCGGTGAAAGGCCGAGGCGATGGCCGCCTCGAAGCCGTAGTCCATGGTGCGGTAGGGGTTCTCCCAGTCTCCGAAGACGCCGAGGCGGATGAAGGCCTCCCGCTGGAGCGCGATGTACTTCTCCGCGTACTCCCGGCAGTGGCGGCGGAAGGTGTGGATGTCCTCCTCCCGGATCTTCCGGCCCTTCTCCTTCTCGATCTGGAGTTCGATGGGAAGACCGTGGCAATCCCACCCGGGGCGGTAGGTCACCCGGAAGCCCTCCATGGTCTTGGACTTGATGACGAAGTCCTTCAGGATCTTGTTGAGGGCGTGGCCCAGGTGGATGTTCCCGTTGGCGTACGGGGGGCCGTCGTGGAACGAAAAGACGGGGCAGCCCTTGCGGGCCGAGAGGATCTTCCGGTAGATCCCCTCGTTGCGCCAGGCTTCCACCTGCCGGGGCTCCCGCTCCGTCAGGTTGGCCTTCATGGGGAAGGCCGTGCGGGGGAGGTTCAGGGTCTCCTTCCAGTCGCGGTTCACACCGTCCTCCTGAAACTCCTGATTTTACAACGGAAGCGCCCCCGCTTCAACGCGTGCCGCCCCGCTCTCCGGGGAGGCGGCGCCGGCCGTGTACCCTACGGGGGGGTCGCCGGCCCTCCGGCCCCGGGAAAAGGTGGGCCCCCCGGCCGGAGGTCCGGCCGGGGAGTGAACGTTGAGGCAGGAGTTTCGGTCAGGTGGGCAGAGGGTTGGGGAAGGGAGCCGCCGAAGGCGGCCCATCGTTCAGAAATGAGAAAGTAAGGTGGGGCCTAGGCATGGGAACCTCCCGAAGCCGCCGGCTTGGATTCGGCCGGGGCCTTCTCGGAGGAGGCGCCCCCTCCCTGGGGGCGCGCATAGTCGGTCACGTAGAAGCCCTTCCCCTTGAACTGCAGGGCGGGCACCGAGAAGACGCGGTGCACCGACCCGCCGCAGGCGGGGCAGGCCGTGACCCAGGGGTCCGAGAGGCGCTGGAGCCTCTCGAACCGTTGGCGGCAGATTTCGCATTCGTACTCGTAGATCGGCATCGTCGTCCACCGCTTTCTGATCCGGGGAGAAGTGTAGTGCCCCCGGAGGACTTTGTCAAGCGGCCGGGGCGGAGGTGAGAACGAGGTATCCGTTTTCAGCGCCCGGAGGCTTCCGCTGTGGAGAATCGTTTGCGTTTAGAGCAAGATTGAATTTGGCTTCCCCCCGGAACGTACGGTCACCCCGTTCCCGCCTCCCCCGCCTTTCTACCGCGGTTTTCCCGCCGGGGCCCTCTGCGCTCCCGTACAGAGAAGCGTACAATGGCCCCTTGGGGAGGCGGCCATGGAAGACGCCCTTCGCCGGATTCTCGAAGCCATGGGTGAAAACCCCCACCGCCCGGGGTTGGAGCGGACCCCCGCCCGGGTGGCGGAGAGCCTCATGGAGCTGACCCGCGGCCTCCGGGAACCCCTGGAGCCCCTCCTCCAGGGGGCGGTCTTCGAGGACCCCTCCGAGGGAATGGTCCTGGTGCGGGACATCCCCTTCTACAGCCTCTGCGAACACCACCTGTTGCCGTTCTTCGGCAAGGCCCACGTGGCGTACGTGCCCCGGGGGCGGCTGATGGGGCTCTCCAAGATCCCCCGCATCCTGGAACACTTCGCCCGCCGCCTCCAGGTCCAGGAGCGCCTCACGGAGGAGGTGGCGGACACCCTCGACGGCGTCTTGAAGCCCACGGGCCTGGGCGTCGTCCTGGAGGCCACCCACCTCTGCATGGTCATGCGGGGGGTCCAGAAGGAGGGGAGCCAGGCGGTGACCTCCGCCCTCCGGGGCTCCTTCCTGAAGGATGCCCGGACGCGGCAGGAGTTCATGGCTCTGGTGGGCCGGCCGGTCCAGCCCCTCTGACCCTTCCTTACGGTCCCCCCGGCCCTTCGAAGACGGTGGTGTCGGGGGGCGGCGTGAAGCGGAAGAGGGCGGGGTCCACCTTCGAAAGGACCTCCACCTCGGAGAGCTCCAGGGAAATCTCGTTGCCCAGGGCGTCCCGGAAGAAGATCCGCCGCAGCTGGCCCGTCTCCCCGTCGGCGGCGGCCTCCACGTCTTGGATTCCCCCTTCGCCGTGGAGGAGTTCCAGCCGGTAGACCCGGAGGCTCCCCACCGTCTCGGCGCCGAGGCAGGCCACCTCCTCCAGGAGGCGCCGCTGGCCCGACAGGAGGCGGAGGGCCAGGGGAAGGCCGGCGCCGTCCATCCGCTGGACGAAGGCCTGGCGCTCCGCCGGAAGGTAGAGGACGGAGGTGCGGCCGTCGGCCACGGCGAGTTTCCCGGCGGGCCGGCTGTACTCCCAGCGGGTCCGGCCCCCCGGAGCCACCACCAGAATCCCCTCCTCCACTTCGGTCTGGTCGAGGGCCGGGGAGCGGAGGAGGTGGCGGAAGCGGGCCCTCACCCCCGCCCCCTCCTCCAGGCGGGCCAGGAGCCGGGCCACCTCCTTCCGGCAGGCGGGGTCCTCGGGGGCGGCGGCGCGCCCCGGGCAGGGCAGAAGAAGGGCGCCAAGGAGCAGAAGGGCCGGGGCCGTTCTCTTCACGGTTTCACCTCCGGGATTCCGCCGGGGGCCCCGGGGGAGTCCGGCGCCTCCCAGCGGGGAACCACCCAGACCACGTAGCCGGTGGGGCCGGAGGGACCCTCCTGGGTCAGGTAGAAGGGGACGGGCTCCATCCGCCGGAGGGCCTTCTCCTCCTCCAGGACCACCTCCGGCAGGGGAACCTTCTCCGCCGACAGGGGCCGGCCCCGGACGGCCACACGGAGCCGGAGGCGGCCCCCCTCCAAGCCCAGGGGGGTGATCTGCAGGTGGTACCGCTCGCTCTCCCAGGCCACCTTGCGGGCAGGGGCTTCCGCAGGCGGCTCCGCCGAAGGACCGGCGGAACGGTCCTTCTTTTCCTTCTTGGGTTTGGCCGGTTCCACGGCGATGGAAAAACTCTGGCCGGCCTTCAACGCCGGCGGGTCCTTTCCGGGCTCCACCACCGGGAGGCCCTCCGTCCAGTCCTCCCCCCCCTCCCCGGGGGCGCCCTCCACCCACCGGGGGACCCGGCGCTCGTAGTCGTGGCTCACCGGCAGGCCGTCCAGGGACTGGAGCTGGAGGGCCTCCAGCTCCACCCGGTGGGCACCCAGCCACTTCTCCACCCGCACGAAGAAGAGGAGGGGCGGAAGGGGCGGCGGCTCCGGCAAAGGGGCGGCGTCCAGCGCCGCCTCCACGGAGACGAGGACCCGGGTGGCCGTGGCGGGGTCGGCGTAGACCTCCATCACCTGGGCCCCGGGGTGGGAAAAGAGGATCTCCCGGGCCCGGCTCACCGCCCCTCCCCCCGGCGGCGACGCCTCGGCGAGGAGAAGGCACCGCAACACCCCGTCCTCCCCCGCCAGCGGCTTGACGGTGAGGTGGAGGTCCAGCTCCAGCTTCGCCTGGCGGGTGGCGTTTTCCACCGTGAGGCGCCGGTGGAGGACCCCCGTCTTCCCCAGGGGAAGGTGGGCGGAAAAGGCGCCGGCTTCCCGGGGGGGGAGGCGCTCGCCCACGGTGAGGACCTTGAGGCTGACGGCGGCGAAGGCCGGGGGCGCCGCCGGGGGCTCCCCCGCCTTCGCCGGGGGGGCCGCCCAGAGGAGAACGCCGAGGAGGAAGGCCGCGCTCCGTCCGCCCATGGGTCCAGCATACGGGGCCCGGAGGGGGGGGTCAACGGCCGCCTACCCTTTCCCCCCTCCGCGTGCTATATTATCTTCATGGGTGACCCTTCAAAGCTGTGGTTCGGCGTGGGGGACACGGTGGTCTACCCCGGGTACGGGGTGGGTGTGGTCCAGGAGATCGAGGAACGCACCCTCAACGGCAAGACCCGCCTTTTCTGCGTGCTCTTGGTCCGGGAAGGAGACAACGAGTCCCGGGTCATGATTCCCGTGGACAACGTCGCGGAGGTCCGCCTGCGCCCCCCCGCCAGCCGCGGCGAGGCCGAGGAAGCCCTGGCCATCCTCTCCGGCCCCCCTCCCGAGATCCTTCCCTCCTGGCGGGAACGCTTCTCGGCCCACAGCGACATGCTGGCCCGGGGAGACCTCCTCTCCGTGGCCAAGGTCCTCAAGGCCCTCTACCTCCTCAACGCCCGCAAGCCCCTCTCCTTCCGGGAGAAGAAGATGTACCAGAAGGCCCTCCTCCTCGTCACCGCCGAGGTGGGGCACGCCCTCTCCCGGAACCGGAGCGAGATGGAGGCCGACGTCCTGGACCGCCTCTCGCGGCCGGAGCCTCTCTAGCCCTTTCATTGCGTTCCCGAAATGCTCCGGCCACAGGCCCGCCACGGGGCTCTGGCACCCTGTCCTCCGGTGAACCTTTCGGAGGAGGAAAAGAGATGAACCCAAAGAAGATCCTGCTCGCCGCCCCGGTGCTCGCCCTGGCCCTGCCGGCTCTCGCCCAGTCCAAGGTGGCCCTCAGCGGGGCCGGAGCCACCTTCCCCTACCCCATCTACGCCAAGTGGGCCTACGCCTACGAACAGAAGACCGGAGTGAGGGTGAACTACCAGTCCATCGGATCCGGCGGGGGCATCCAGCAGATCAACAACAAGACGGTGGACTTCGGGGCCTCCGACGCCCCGGTGAAGGACGCCGACCTCTCGGAGCGGGGCCAGTTCCAGTTCCCCGCCGTCATCGGTGGGGTCGTGCCGGTGGTGAACCTCGCCGGCGTGGCCTCCAACCAGCTCAAACTCACCCCCGACCTCCTGGCCGACATCTTCCTGGGCAAGATCAAGCGCTGGGACGACCCGCGCCTCAAGGCGGCCAACCCGGGCCTCGCCCTTCCCGGCAAGGAGATCGTGGTGGTCCACCGGGCCGACGGCTCGGGAACCACCTGGGTCTTCACCAACTACCTCACCAAGGTCTCCCCCGAATGGAAGGAAAAGGTGGGCAACGAGAAGTCGGTCTCCTGGCCGGTGGGCCTGGGGGGCAAGGGGAACGAGGGGGTCGCCTCCTACGTGCGCCAGGTCAACGGCGCCATCGGCTACGTGGAGTACGCCTACGCCAAGCAAACGGCCCTGACCACCGCCCTGCTCCGGAACCGGGACGGCGCCTTCGTCGCCCCCTCCCTCTCCGCCTTCGAAGCCGCCGCCGCCGGCGCCGACTGGAAGGGAACCCCCAACTTCAGCGTCATCCTCACCGACCAGCCGGGGAAGGATTCCTGGCCCATCACGGGGGCCACCTGGATCATCGTGTACAAGAACCAGAGCGACTGCGGCCGGGCGCAGGCCATGCTGGACTTCTGGCGCTGGAGCCTCCGGGAGGGGGCCGAGATGGCTCGGTCCCTCGACTACGCCGCCATGCCGTCCCAGGCGGTGGACCTCATCGAGGCCGCCTGGCGGAAGGAGATCCGCTGCCAGGGCAAGTCCCTCTTCCCCCCTGGGAAGTGACGGCTGGCTTTACGAGAGACTCCGGGCCGGGGAGCTCCTCCCCGGCCCTCGCCCTTTTGGGGGTCACTCCCACTCGATGGTGCCGGGGGGCTTGGTGGTGACGTCCAGGGCGAGGCCGGAGATGCCCGGAAGGGCCAGGATACGGCGGCGGACCTCCTCGAGGAACTCCGGCGGCGGCAGGAAGGGCCGGGCGGTCATGGCCCGCTCCGAGAGGACCGGCCGGACCACGACGAACTCCCGCCCCCGCCCGTCCACCTCCAGGGGGACGAAAACCGTCGGGCACTGCCACACGGTGCGGGCCAGCCCGTGGCGCTGGAGGGCCTCCATGACGACGGCGTCGGCCTCCCGGAGGAGGTCCAGCCTTTCCGCGGTGACGGTGGCGGGAAGGGGCCGGGCCACCTCCATGCCCCGGCCCGTGAGGTCGGCGACACAGCGGTTCACGCCGGGAACCTTCTGGTAGATCCGGGCCGCCAGGGACTCCACCGCCCCGAGGTCCACGCCCCAGAGCAGGACCGGGGATTCGTAGGAACGAAGGTCGGCTTTCACCCCCACCGAGCGGACGGGGAGGAGGGCGGCCCCCACCCCCCCTTCCCGGGCCAGCGCCTCCAACGCCTCCCGGGCCCCCGGCTCGGGCTCTACCGCCCGCCCGTCGGAGCAGAGGAGCCGGATCCCCAGCCCCGGCCCGGGAAAGGGATGCCGCCAGACGAGGGACTCGGGAAGGCCCAGCCGCTCGCCCAGCTCCCGGACTTCCACCTTGTACAGCTCCCGGAGGGGCTCCAGGACCCGCCCCTGGGCGATGAGGGCCTCCACCGCCGGAACCCGGTTGTGGTGGGTCTTGATGACGTCGGCCCGGCGGGTCCCCCCCGTCTCGATGGTGTCGGGGTAGATGGTCCCCTGGGCCAGCAGGCAGTCCTTCAGGTCCAGCCGCGCGGCCTCCTCCTCGAAGACCGCGAGGAAGGTGTCGCCGATGATCCGCCGCTTTTCCTCCGGGGCCACCACCCCCCGGAGCGCTTCCAGGAAACGGGCAGAAGCGTCGCAAAAGTGCAGGTTGTCGCCCCACCCCCTCCGGCGGAACTCGGCGAGGACTTCCTGGCTCTCCCCCTTCCGCATGAGGCCGTTGTCCACGTGGAGAAGGCGGACCCGCTCCGGGCCCAGGGCCTTCCCCAAAAGGACGGCGCAGACGGTGGAGTCCACCCCCCCGCTGGCCAGGAGGAAGACCGGGCGGTCTCCGGCCTTCTCCCGGATCTCCCGGAGGGCCTCCTCTTCGTAGGCCTCCATGGTCCAGTCGGGCCGGCAGCGGCAGACCTCGAAGACGAAGTTGCGGAGCATCTCCTCGCCGTGGACGGTGTCGTCCACCTCGGGGTGGAACTGGAAGCCGTAGCGCTTCAGGCGCTCGGAGGCGATGGCGGCGTTGGGGTGTGCCTCTTCCCCCGGTACGCGGGAGACCCCCACCTCTTCGAAACCCGGCGGCAAGCGGGTCACCGTGTCCCCGTGGCTCATCCAGACGACCTCCTGGGGGGCGAGGCCCTTGAAGAGGGGACAGGAGCCCCGGACCTCCAGGGTGGCCGGGCCGTACTCCCGCTGGGTGTGGCGCACTTCCCCCCCGTAGTGCTTGGCGATCTCCTGGTGGCCGAAGCAGAAGCCCAGGATGGGGATGGGCAGGTCGTAGATCCGCTTGTCGTAGGCGCTCTCCTCGTCGTAGGCCGAGAGGGCCGGGCTGCCCGAAAGGATGATCCCGCGGTAGGCCTGGAAGGCCTCCGCCGGGGCCTCGGGGTCCAGGATTTCCGCAAGGACCCGGAGCCTTCGGACCTTGGCGGCGATCAGGTGGGCGTACTGCCCGCCGAAGTCCACCACGGCGATCTTGTCGTGGGCCATCGTCTCCTTCCTCTCTTCAAGGGGCCTCGGTCCCCCTTCGCCGCCGCATCGCCTCGAAGAGGGCCAGGGAGGCCGCCACCGACGCGTTGAGGGAGTCGAAGGAGCCGGCCATGGGGATGCGGAGCCGCCTGTCGCAGAGCTCTCCCACCAGCCGGGAGATGCCCCGGCCCTCGGCGCCCACCACGAGCACGAGCCCCGAGGTCCAGTCCATCGGGGCCTCCCAGAGGGACTCCCCACCGGGGTCCAGGGCCGCCACGGTGCACCCCGCCTCCCGGGCCGCCCGGAGGAACATGGCCTGGTTGGAGACGAGGGCCACCGGAAGGTGTTCGGAGGCCCCCGCCGAGGCCTTGGCCACCGCGGGGGTGATGCGCGCGGCGTGGTGGCTCCGAAGGGTGACCCCCGTCGCCCCGGCGCAGAGGGCGCTTCGCAGGATGGCCCCCACGTTCTGGGGGTCCGTCAGGTTGTCCAGGGCCGCCACCAGCGGGCGTTGCACCTCGAGGAGGTCCCGGAAGTCCACGTAAGGGTATTCGGCCACCTCCGCCGCCACCCCCTGGTGGGCGTCGGTCCCGGCGATGCGGACGAGGGCCTCCCGGGTGACGAAGAAGGGCTTCACCGAGGGCTCGGCCCCGGCGGCCCGGGCCAGTTCCCAGAGGCGGTCGGCGCTGGAGACCCAGAGCTTCCGGACCGTCCGCCGCCCGGCGCGAAGGCATTCGGCCACCGGGTGGATGCCGTAGAGCACCTCCATGGTCAGCTCCTTCGGAGGAGCCGGAGAGCCCGTCCCAGTTCGGCCTCCCGGAAGGGAGCCGTATGGGGGGGAGGGAGGGCCAGCCGGCCGGCCTTCTGGAGAGGAATATACCGCACCTCCCCCCGGGCGTTCTTCTTGTCCGACCGGGCGGCATGGAAGACCTCTCCGGGAGGGATGGCCTCCGCACAGGGATCGAGGCCCAGGCGCCGAACCGCCGCCGCCACCCGCCGGACCTCCCCCTCCCCGCAGAACCCCTGGACCGCCGCCAGGGCCGCCTCCCAGCAGAGCCCCGCCGCCACCGCCGGGCCGTGCCCCATCCGCCACCCGGAGGCCCGCTCGAGGGCGTGGGCCACCGTATGGCCGAGGTTCAGGGCGTTTCGTGCCCCCGACCGCTCGAAGGGATCGGCTTCCAGCACCGCCCCTTTGAGGGCGATGGAACGGGCCACCAGCCCCAGGGCCTCCCGGGGGTTCTCCCTCAGCGAGGCAGGGGCGGTTCCGGCGACGGTTTCGAAGTAATCGGCGTCGGCCATCAGGCCGTGCTTCAGGCATTCGGCCAAGCCGGCCCGGATTTCCCGGAGGGGCAAGGTGGCCAGGCACTCCAGGACCGCCACCACCTCCTGCGGCGGGTGGAAGACCCCCACCAGGTTCTTGCCCCGGGGGGTGTTGACCGCCGTCTTGCCCCCCAGGGAGGCGTCCACCATCCCCAGCAGGGTGGTGGGGAGGCTCACGTAGGGAACGCCCCGCATGAAGGTGGCGGCGGTGAAACCGGCCAGGTCCGTCACCACCCCGCCCCCGACGGCCACCACCAGGCCGTCCCGCCCCAGCCCCTGCGCCAGCAGGGCGTCCTCCAGGCGCTCCTTGGTGCGCCTCGTCTTCCGGGCTTCTCCCCCGGGGAAGGTCACCACCGGCGGATTCCCGAGGCGAGGCAGGAGGGCCTGGAAGAAGGGGGCCAGGAGGCGGAGCAGGCGCGCCTCGGTGACCACGAAGAGGGGGCGGCCGCGGGCCGCGCTCAAGACCCGGGCCGCGGCGCGGCCGGCCGACGGGACGACCCTCACGGGGTGCAGGGACAGGGAAAGGGAGAAGACCGAGGGGGAGGCCAAGAAAAGACCGAGGAGCCCCGCCCGGAGGCGGGGCTCCCTGCGGAGGGCGTTACATCTTTACGAAGATGATCACCATGGTGTACAGGGCCAGGGACTCGATGAAGGCCAAGCCGATGATCATCATGATCTGCAGTTTGTCGGCCATGCCGGGGTTCCGGGCGGAACCCTCGCAGGCCGCGGAGATGGCCTTGCCCTGCGCGAGGCCGCAGATGGCCGAGGCGAAGGCCATGGAGAAGCCGGCGGCCAGCACGCCCAGGGCGTCCTTGCCCAGCCCGGCACCGGCAGCGGCGCCCCCCTCCTCGGCGAAGGCCGGGGCCGCCAACATCAGGAGCAGAGCTCCCACCAGAACGATCAGCGCCTTTTTCCTCACGGACTTCCTCCTTTCACAACCGAGCTTCCCTTTTTAGTGGTGTTCCACCGCCCCCGCGATGTAGATCATGGAGAGCAGGATAAAGACCAGCGTCTGGACGAAGGAGACGAAGATGCCCAGCAGGATGAAGGGCACCGGAACGGCGATGGGGACCAGGTGGAGGAAGACCCCGCCCACCTGGTGGTCGCCGAAGATGTTGCCGAAGAGACGGATGGCCAGGGACATGGGCCGGGCCAGGTGGCTCACCACCTCGATGGGGAAGAAGAGGAAGGCCATGGGGAGGATGGGGCCCATGAAGTGCTTCAGGTACCCGAAGCCCGCCGCCCGGGCGCCGATGAAGTTGTAGGTCACGAAGGAGCAGAGGGCCAGGGAGAGGGTCACCAGGATGCTCCCCGTCGGCGGCATGAAGCCCGGGATGAGGCCGATGAGGTTGGAGAGGAGGATGAGGACGGCGAAGGTCCCGATGACGGGCATGTACCTCCGGCCGTGGTGGCCGATGATGTCGTCCAGGAACTTTCCCACCACCTCCACCACCAGCTCCAGGATCTGCTGCAGAACCCCGGGGCGGTCCACCGAGAGCTTACGGGTGGCCAGGAAGGCCACCGCCAGGGAGAGGACCATCACGAAGGCCAGGATGACGAAGTGGTCGGGAACGTGCCGGTGGAGGAGCCCGTTCACCAGCAGGGTGAGGAGGGAATCCATCTCGTGCATGGCTAGCCCCGTTTCCGCATCGCTCCGCTCAGCGAGAGAAGCACCAGCGGCCCCCCAATCCCGAGAATCACCCCCAGGGATTCCCGAGGCATGAACCTCAAAATAGCATAGACCCCCCCCGCAAGCAAGAGGGTTTTCACCACGAGCCCCAGGCCGGTGCGAATGGCCCGGGAACGGGAGAGGGGCTCGCTCCCCAGGAGCCCTCCCAGGGTCTTGGCCATCCAGAGGAAGTCGGCGGCCACGAGGAGGAAGGTCAGGGCGAAGGCCAGGGCGGCGGCCCCCCCCACGAACACGCCGAGGCAGAGGCTCCCGGCCACGAGCCCCGCCGCCGCCATTCTGAGGAACCGTGCTCTAAAGGCCGCCGTCTCCACCAGGCCCCTTCCTCTCCTTCTCCCGGGCCAGGGCCAGCATCCGGATGAGGTAGACGAAGGCCCCCACCAGCCCCACGACGAAGCCGGCCAGGGTGCCGTAGGGAGAAACACCCCAGGCCCGGTCCGCCAGGTACCCCAGCCCCGTCCCGACGAGGACGGTCATGGGGAAGGTGTACACCAGCTCCAGGTAGACGCCGAGGCGCCGGAGCGGGGAGGCCACGCGGCCCTCCTCAGCGCGCCAAGAGGGTCGCCCGGGCCGCCCAGTCGAGGAAGGGTTGGCCGTACAGGCCCGCGGCCACCGTCACGGCCCCGCAGAGCAGGAGCCCCGCCAGGAGTGGCGCCCCGGCATGGGGAACGGCCGTCTCCTCCGTCTCCTTGAGGAACATCCGGAAAACCACCCGGAAGTAGTAGTAGAGGGAGATGACGCTGGTCACCGCCAGCACCACCGCCAGCAGGTAGAGGCGGGCGCTCACCGCCGCGTAGAAGATCATCAGCTTGGCCAGGAAGCCGGCCATGGGGGGAATCCCCCCCAGGGAGAGGAGGAAGAAGATCATTAGGACCGCCGCCCAGGGGCTCCGCCGGATGAGGCCCTCGAAGTCCTCCAGCCGGTCCCCTCCGGAGCCCTCCCGCTCGAGGTAGAGGATGATCCCGAAGGCCCCCACGTTCATGAAGGCGTAGACCAGCAGGTAGAGCAGGGAGGCCGCCACGCCCTGGTCGGTCCCGGTCTTCCCCGAGGCCACCAGGCCGATGAGGATGTACCCCGCGTGGGCGATGGAGGAGTAGGCCAGCATGCGCTTCACGTTGTCCTGGAGCATGGCCGCCACGTTGCCCCAGAACATGGTGAGGACGGCCACCATCCCCAGCACCCCCGTCCAGGTGGGGGCCAGGGGCTGGAGCCCCTCCAAGAAGATCCTCAAGGCCATGGCGAAGGCCGCCGCCTTGGGGGCCACGCTCATGAAGGCGGTGATGGGGGTGGGGGCCCCCTCGTAGGCGTCGGGGGTCCACCAGTGGAAGGGCACCAGGGCCGCCTTGAAGAGGAGGGCCGCCGCCAGGATCACCACCCCCGCCGCCAGGGGAAAGCCCAGGCCCTCCCCCGCCGCCAGGCGGGCGGCCAGGACCTCCCGGATACCGTGGAGGTGCACCGTTCCGGTGGCGCCGTAGAGGAGGGAGGCCCCGTAGAGGTACAGCCCCGAAGAGAGGGCCCCCAGCAGGAAGTACTTGGTGGCCCCCTCCACGCTCTTGGGGTCCCTGCGCAGGTAGGCCGCCAGGACGTAGACCGAGAGGGCCATGGTCTCCAGCCCCACCCAGAGGGTGAGAAGGTCGGCACCGCTGGCCATGACCATCATCCCGAAGACCGACAGGACGAGAAAGGCCAGGTACTCTCCGGTCCAGGCGTTTCGGAGGTCCAGGTGCTTGAAGGAGAGCAGGACCGAGAGGGCGGCGCCGAGGAGGCACACCACCTTGAAGGACTGGCTGAAGGCGTCCACGGTGAGGCCCACCGAGCCATCGAGGCCCGTGAGGGCAGCCACCCGGGCGCCGGGGGGCAGGGCGGCCAGGGTCTGGAAGCAGAGGACGAGGGCCACCACGAATCCCGCCAGGGCCAGCACCGCCGTCCCCCGGCGGAGGGCCGAGCCCCCGCGCACGGCGGCCAGGACCAGGAAGAGGATCCCGAAGGCGGCGGTGGCCCACTCGGGGCTCAAGAGGCGCCAGAAGTCGGGGTGGAGGACGGCCATGGCGGACTCCTAGTGGGCCGCTTCGGCGGAAGGAGCGGCCGCGCCCTCCCCGTGGGCCGGAGCCTCTTCGGCGGCCACTGGAGCCTCGGCGGGGGCCTCCGGCGCCTTCACCTTCGGAACCTCCACCCCCTTGGCGGCGGCCACCCGCTCGATGGCCGGCCGCATCCGGCCCATGAGGTACTGGACGCTCCTATCCATCTTGTCGAAGACCGGCTTGGGGTAGAGGCCAATCCAGAGCGCCAGGAGGACCAGGGGCATCATGTAGCCCCACTCGCGGCCGTTCATGTCCTTTCCCTTCACGTGCTCCTCCAGGTGGGGGTTGGTGACCTCGCCGAAGAAGACGCGCTGGTAGAGCCAGAGCATGTAGGCGGCGCCCAGGAGCATCCCCGCCACCAGGAAGAAGAGGAGGGACTTGGAGAAGAGGAGGAAGTCGGGCATGTGGTAGGCGCCCATCAGGATGGTGATCTCTCCGATGAAGCCGTTGAGCCCCGGCAGGCCGATGGAGGAGAGGGTGATGATCATGAAGAAGGTGGCGTAGACCGGCATGAGCTTGGCCAAGCCGCCGTAGAGCTTGATCTCGCGGGTGTGCATGCGCTCGTAGATGATGCCGACGAGAAGGAACAGCCCGCCGGTGGAGATGCCGTGGTTGATCATCTGCATGACCGAGCCCTTGATGCCGGCCTCGGTGAGGGCGAAGAGGCCCGCCATGCAGAATCCCAGGTGGCTCACCGAGGAGTAGGCCACCAGCTTCTTCATGTCCTTCTGCACCAGGGAGACCATGGCGCCGTAGATGACCCCGATGATGGAGAGGATGAGGAGGAACGGCAGCCAGGCCAGGGTGGCGTCGGGGAGGATGGGAAGGGCGAAGCGGTAGAAGCCGTAGGTCCCCATCTTCAGGAGGACGCCCGCGAGGATGACCGACCCGGCGGTGGGGGCCTCCACGTGGGCATCGGGAAGCCACGTATGGAAGGGGAACATGGGCACCTTGATGGCGAAGCCCACGAAGAAGGCGGCGAAGACCCACCACTGGAGCGAGGGATCGAGGGAGACCTTCTCCAGGATCACGTTGAGGTCGAAGGAGTGGACCCCCGCCGCGTCCACCGGCGTCCGGAAGTAGAGGACCAGGATGCCGATGAGCATGAGGACCGAGCCGGCCAGCGTGTAGAGGAAGAACTTGATGGCGGCGTAGAGCTTGTTCTGGCCTCCCCAGATGCCGATGAGGAAGTACATGGGCACCAGCATCACTTCCCAGAAGACGTAGAAGAGGAAGAAGTCCAGGGAGCAGAAGACCCCCAGCATGCCGGTCTGGAGGATGAGGAGCCAGATGTAGTACTCCTTCTCCCGGTTCTGGATGTAGGTCCAGGAAGACCAGGCGGCGATGAAGCCCAGGAGTGTGGTGAGGAGCACCAGGAGCATGGACATGCCGTCCACGCCGAAGTGGTAGGAGACCCCGAGGGAGCGGATCCAGGGGATGGGCCCCTCCTCGAAGACCCACAGGGAGTGCCGCCCATCGGCGGCGGCCTGGGCGGCGTCCCACCCGAACCAGAGGGGCAGGCTCAGGAGGAAGTCGAGCAGGAACACGCCGGTGGTGAAGGTTTTGATGAGCTTCGTGTTCTCCTTCGGGAAGAAGAGAACCACGAGCGCCGCCGCCAGCGGGATGTAGGTGAGGATGGAAAGAATGTACGGCATGTCCTCAGCTCCTTGCGTTCGCTACCGGTACAGGTACCACACCATCAGCAGCAGGAAACCTGCCGCCACCCCCAGAGCGTAGTGCTGGAATTGACCGGTCTGGATCCGCCGGTTTTGCCTCGAGAACCACTGGAAGACGGCGGCGGTTCCGTTGACCCCCGCCCCGTCCACGACGTACCGGTCGAAGGCCAGGGCCCCCACCGAGGACCCCACGGTGAGGTTGCGGGCCCCGTTCACCAGCCCGTCCACGATCCACCGGTCCCACCACCAGAGCCCCTCGGCGAGCCTGAGGAGCGGCCGGATGAAGGCGCCGGAGTAGACTTCGTCGACGTAGTACTTGTTCAGGAGGA
>JBMFRA010000021.1:0-40372 GCA_049968315.1 Acidobacteriota bacterium | reverse complement strand
ACCGTCCCGCCTTCTCTTGCGGGCGGATGGCCGGATGATTTTGGACAGGTGTGGCCCCGCCTTCACCCTCCAGGGGCAGGGGAGGGTGGCGCGGAAGGAAAAGAAGGCTCACAATGTTCTCCTTCTTGCACTGGAGAGGGCCGCCGCCTCCGGTGGGTGGGGAGCGGCGGTTTTTTCTGGGGTGCGGCGAAGAAGGCAGGAGGAGAAGATGCGCGGAATCTCGAAGGCGGCGGTCGCGGCCGCCGCCGCGGCGGTGTCCCTGTCCCTGGCGGCCCAGGCCCCCCCCCGGGGGGAGGCCCCGCGCCCCGTGGTGGGCCAGGCGGTGAAGTTCTCCGTGTCGCCTCCTCTGCGGGACCTCCCCCTGGTGGCCGGGCCGGCCCGGGTCGAGGGGGAGGAGGGGCGCCCGGGCCCCGAGAACCCGCCCCTGCCGCGGGAGCGCTTCTCCGGGGCCTCCAGCCGGCCCGCGGCGGAAGACCCGGTGGTGCAGGCCTGGCCGGGGCTCAACGCCATGCCGGCCCCCCTCCGGCAGTGGGAGGGGGTCTCCAACCGCAACGGCGTCTACCCTCCCGACACCGAGGGGGACGTGGGGCCCAACCACTACATCCAGTGGGTGAACCTCTCCTTCCAGGTCTGGGACAAGAACGGGAACAGCCTCTTCGGGCCGGCGGACGGCAACACCCTCTGGCAGGCGCTGGGCGGCCCCTGCTTCTCCGCCAACGACGGGGACCCCATCGTCCTCTACGACAGCCTGGCCGACCGGTGGTTCATGAGCCAGTTCGTCGTCCCCGGCCCCTACTACCAGGCCATCGCCGTCTCCGCCACCTCCGATCCGCTGGGCTCCTGGTACCTGTACTGCTTCCAGATCAGCGCCAACAAGATGAACGACTACCCCAAGTTCGGCGTCTGGCCCGACGGCTACTACATGACCGTCAACCAGTTCGTGAACGGGAGCGCCTGGGGCGGCGCGGGGGTGGTGGTCTTCGACCGGGAGAAGATGCTGGCGGGGGACCCCACGGCCTCCTTCCAGTACTTCGACGTGGGGGCGGTGGATCCCAACTTCGGCGGGATGCTGCCCTCCCACACGGAATCCAAGTGGAACGCCCCCGCCGCCGGCACCCCCAACTTCATCATGGAGGTGGACGACGACACGTGGATTCCGGGCTACTCCCACGACGCCCTCAGGATCTGGGAGTGCCACGTGGACTGGACCAACCCCTCCAACTCCACCCTGGGCCTCGCCGGCTTCCAGCCCAACCAGGTCCTGGACGTCTCCCCCTTCACCGTCCTCTGCCCCTCCACCCGCTCCTGCATCCCCCAGCCGGGCACGGGCGTCGGCCTCGACGACGTGGCGGACCGCCTCATGTACCGGCTCAACTACCGCCACCGGGGCTCCTACGATGCGGCGGTGGTGAACTTCACCGTGGACGCCGGTTCGGGACGGGCCGGGGTCCGCTGGTTCGAACTGCGGCGCCTGGGCGGGACCTGGAGCGTGTACCAGGAGGGGACCTTCGCCCCCGCCGACAGCGAGCACCGGTGGATGGGGAGCGCCGCCTCCGACCACGTGGGCAACCTGGCCGTGGGCTACAGCGTCTCCTCCGCCTCGGTCTACCCCTCCATCCGGTACGCCGGGAGGCTCGCCGGAGATCCCCCCAACGAACTGACCCAGGGCGAGGCCACCCTCATCGCCGGCTCTGGCTCCCAGACCGGCACCGCCAACCGTTGGGGGGACTACAGCACGCTGAGCGTGGACCCCGTGGACGACTGCACCTTCTGGTACACCCAGGAGTACGTGGCCTTCACCGGCCCTTCCTCTTGGCAGACCCGCATCGGGGCCTTCAAATTCCCCAACTGCGCCATGGGTCCCCAGGGGACCCTCCAGGGGACGGTCACCCACGGCGTCACCGGGGCCCCCGTCGCGGGGGCGACGGTGACGGCGACCTCCCCTTCGGTCACCGTCCCGGCGGTGACCGCCGCCGACGGCAGCTACACCATGACCCTGCCGGAGGGCACCTACGACGTGACGGTCTCCGCCTGGGGCTTCTCTCCGGCGGGCGCTTCCGGCGTCGGTATCACCGGCTCCGCCACCACCACCCGGAACTTCACCCTGGCGCCCCTGGCCCTCCACACCCTCTCGGGGGTGGTCACCGACGCCGCCACGGGCTGGCCCCTCTACGCCTCGGTGGCCGTGGCCGGGTACCCCTCCAGCCCCCTCTGGACCGATCCCGCCACCGGCGCCTACAGCGTTTCCCTGCCCGCCGGGGGAACCTATTCGGTGACGGTCACGCCGTGGGCCCCGGGGTACACCCCCGCCGCGGCCTCCGTGGGTCCCCTCAGCGCCCCCGCCGTGCGGAACTTCGCCCTGGAGGCGGACCGGGCGGCCTGCACCGCCCCGGGCTACGGCACCGGAAACGGCACGGTCTTCTTCACCGATGGCTTCGAGGGGGTATCCCCCCCGGCCCTTCCCCCGGGCTGGGCCCAGATGGACGCCGCAGGGAGCGAAGGCAACTGGGCCACCTCCACCCAGACGGTCCACCCGGCGGGGGTTTCGCCCCACGGCGGCTCCAACCTCGCCTACTTCAACTCCTGGACCGCCCACACCGGCCACGACACGCGGCTCTACCGGACCTCGGGCATCAACCTCTCCTCCGCTCCCAACGCCGTTCTCTCCCTCTGGATGTACCACGAGAGCGGCTACTCCTCCTCCGACGACCGCCTCCAGGTGCAGGCCTCCACCGACGGCGGGGCCACCTGGCAGAACGTGGGGGCTCCCATCTCCCGCTACGCCGCCGCCTCCGCCTGGCAGCGCCACGAGGTTCCCCTCACGGGAATCAGCGGTAACCTCGCCGACGTCCGCATCGGCCTCCTGGGGATCAGCGCCTACGGAAACGACATCCACGTGGACGACATCCAGGTCAACACCGGTTGCGCGGCACCGGCGGCGGGCGGTCTCGTCGTGGGGAACGTCTACGACGCCAACACCGGAGCCCCCCTCACCGGGGCCACGGTGGCCAACACCACCCGAGGAATTTCCGCCACCGCCGCCGCCACCCCCGACCCCGCCGTGGACGACGCCTTCTACTGCCTCTACTCGGCAGGCAGCGACACCCTGGAGGCCTCCTTCGGAACCGGCTACGCCCCCGCCTCCGCTTCCCCGGTGGTCCCGCCGGGGACGGTGGTGGTGCAGGATTTCCGCCTGGCCGCCGGCCAGCTCTCCGCCTCGCCCTCCCCCTTGAACCTGAACGCCCAGCCCGGAGAAAGCGCCTCGGGCACGGTGACCCTGACCAACAGCGGCGGCCGGGAGGTCCAGTTCCAGGTGGCGGAGAGCGCCTTCTCCCCCCTGGGCCCCTCCCAGAGCCCCCGGTTGCCCTACAAGCTCCGCTACCAGACCTACTGGGACGAGAGCGAGACGGCCCCCCGCGGGGCCTTGGAGCGCTCCCCCAACACCTGGTCGGCGGGAAGCGCCATCCCCACCGGACCCCGCTACCGCTCCGCTTCCGTCTCTCCCGACGGCCGGTACCTCTACGTCTTCGGCGGAGCCGACGCCAACGATACGGTCCTGGCGGAGTCGTGGCGGTACGACGCCCAGAGCGACGCCTGGCAGAGGCTGGCGGACATGCCGGTGGCCCTCATGAACCTGGCCGCCGCCTACCTGGACGGGAAGATCTACCTGGTGGGGGGCTACACGGGAAGCGCCCACACCAACTACTTCCTCGTCTACTCCATCGCCAGCGATTCCTGGACCACCCGTACCTGGCCCGCCACCCGGACCCCCATGGTGGCGGCCAGCGGCGGCAAACTGTACGCCTTCGGCGGCAACCCCGGGCCCAGTTCCGAAACCCGCTCCTACGACCCCGTCTCGGACACCTGGAGCGGGCCCCTGGCTCCAATGCCCACGCCGGTCTCGTACGGCACGGCCGTGGCGGCGGGGGGGTACGTCTTCGCCATCGGCGGTTCCGACGCCTCGGGGGCCTCTGCCGCCGTCCAGCGGTACGACCCCGCCACCAACACCTGGAGCACGGCGGGGCCGGCCCTCCCCCAGGGAAGGATGAGCGCGGCCGCCGCCTTCTACGGCGGCCTGCTGTACGTCTCCGGGGGAGGGGGCAGCGGCGGAAACCTCTGGACCGCCTACACCGATACCCTCACCCTGGATCCCTCCGGCTGGCCGTCGGGTTCCTGGCAGTCCCAGGGGGAGCCTGTTCCCACGCCGGTGGTGGCCCCGGCCTGCGGCTGCGCGGGAAACCGGGTGGTGCTGGCCGGCGGAACCAGCGCCAGCACCACCTACGCCTCCACCCAGCTCCTCAACGACGGCCGGGCCTGCCCCAACGCCGCCGGCGTCCCGTGGCTCACCGTGGCCCCCGCCTCCGGAACGGTCCCTCCGGGAGGCCACGTGGACCTCTCCGTCACCGCCAGCGCCGCCTCCTTGGGGAGCGGCCTCTACCATGCCTGGCTGATCCTCTCCGACGACGCTCCCTACCCCGACCTCAGCGTGCCGGTGAACTTCACCGTCGGCTTCGGCCCCGTGGCCGCCACCGCCGCCGCCTCACCCCTCTCGGGGAACGCGCCCCTCGCGGTGAACTTCACGGGGACGGCCTCCGGTGGCGACGGAGGTCCCTACACCTTCGACTGGAACTTCGGAGACGGATCGCCCCACGCTTCGTCCCAGAACCCTTCCCATACCTACACCACGGCGGGGACCTACAACGTGGTGCTCACCGTCCACGACGGCCACGGGGGTTCGGCCTCCGACGGCCACCTCGCCCTCACCGTCACGGCCACCCCGCCCACCCTCTCCTCCGTCAGCCAGAGGACGGGCCCCTGGAGGCTCATCCTCCTCGGCTCCAACTTCCACAACCCCTGCACGGTGAAGGTGAACGGTACGGCCTACGGGACGGTGACTTGGAAGAGCGCCACCAAGCTGGTGGCCAAGGGGGCGGACCTCAAGGCCGCCTGCCCCAAGGGGACGACGGTCCAGATCACCGTCACCAACGACGACGACGGCGGCACTTCGGCGCCCTACCCCTTCACCCGGTGAGGGGGTTGCCTTTGGAGAAGGACGGGTGTAAATTAAAACTTCTTACGAGGTGGTGACCGTGGCCCTTTACGCCGGAACGCCGAAGACTTCCCGCTTCCATCATCCCAACGGCTTCCTGGCCGGAGGGCGGCGGACCGCTTAGGCGGAACGTCCAGGGGTTTTCACCCGCGGCCCTCCGGAAACGGAGGGCCGCTTCCTTTTTGGGGGTGTCCCGTATGGCCGAACGGTCGAGCAATTCCGAAGGAAGGGGCGAGGGCCTGCGCCTCCGGCGCCCGGTCCTTGGGAGCGCGGGGGAGGTACCGGAGAAGCTGGGATTCCTCCGGGCAAGGGCCCGGGCCCCCCGTGCCCTCTCGGCACAGGTCGGGCGCATTCTCCGGGAGGTCCGGCGCCGGGGGGACGGCGCCCTCCTGGAGGCCGTGCGCGCCTACGATTGGCCTTGCCCGGGCCCGGAGGGCCTCCGCGTCTCCCCCCAGGAGGTGGAGGCGGCCTGGCGGTCCCTCCCGGCCTCCCGGAGGTCCGCCCTGCGGAGGGCCTCGGAGGGAATCGCCGCCTTCCACGAGCGACAGCGCCCGCCACGGTGCCGGCCCCTGCGGAGGGGCGGCCTCGTGGCCGGAATGGAGGCCTTTCCCCTGGAGGCGGTGGGGCTCTACGTCCCCGGGGGGCGGGCGGCCTACCCCTCCACCCTCCTCATGCTGGGGATCCCCGCGCGGCTGGCGGGGGTGGAGAGGATCGTCGTGGCCACACCGGCGAGGGAAGACGGGACCGTGAACGAAGCGGTCCTGGCGGCGGCCCGCCTCCTCGGGGTCCAGGAGATCTGGAAGGTGGGTGGGGCGGCGGCGGTGGCGGCCCTCGCCTTCGGCACCGAGACGCTGAAGCCGGTGGACAAGGTCTTCGGTCCGGGGAACGCGTACGTCACCGAGGCCAAGCGCCAGGTCTTCGGCCAGGTGGGGGTGGAGGCTCTGGCGGGGCCGACGGAACTGGTGGTGATCTCCGACGGGTCGCCCCCGCCGGCCTACGTGGCGGCGGACCTCCTGGCCCAGGCGGAGCACGACCCGAGGGCCTCGGCCGTCCTGCTTACCTGTTCGGAGGGGGAGCGGCGGGCGGTGGAAGGGGAGCTGCGCCGGCTCCTCGCCCGTTCCCCCCGGCGCGCCATTCAGGAGGAGAGCCTCAGAAGGGGCGGCGCCCTCGTCCTCTGCCGGGACCTCGCCGTGGCGGCGGCGGCGGCCCGCTTCCTGGCGCCCGAGCACCTCGCCGTCTTCACCCAGAACCCCCGCCGCTGGGCGCGGGAGGTCCCCACCGCCGCGGCGGTCTTCCTGGGGCCCTACAGCCCCGAGGCGGCGGGGGACTATGGGGCGGGACCCAACCACAGCCTCCCCACCTCGGGGACGGCCCGCTTCTCCTCGCCGGTCTCCGTCTGGGACTTCGTCCGCCACCGCTCCTTCCTGCAGTTGGAGCGGGGTGCCCTCTTGGAGCGGAGCCGGTGGATGGAGAACTTGGCCCGCCTGGAGGGGCTCTTCGGCCACGCCCTCTCCCTCGAAGCCAGAAGGAGGTCGCCATGAGGGCCTTCCGGCGGGACGTCCGCGCCCTCTCGCCCTACACCCTCGAGGAGCCGGACCTCAAGGTGAAGGTCAACCAGAACGAGGCCCCCTGGGACTGGCCCGAGGAGGTCAAGGCCCGGGCCCTCTCCGAAGCGGGGCGCCTGCCCTTCCACCGGTACCCGCCCTTCCGCGACCGGATCCTCAGGGATGAGCTGGCGGAGCGCTTGGGAGTGGAAAGGGACGCCATCCTGGTGGGCAACGGCTCCAACGAGCTCCTGCAGGCCCTCTTCACCGCCTGCCTGGGGCCCCGGCGGACCCTCCTGCTGCCCGAGCCGACCTTCTCCCTCTACCGGCAGATGGCCCTCCTCGCCCGGGGCCGGGCGGTGGCGGTACCCCTCACCGAGACCTTCGCCTACGACGGGAGGGCCCTCCTTCGAGCCGTGGAGCGGGAAGAGCCCGCGGTGGTCCTCCTCTGCTCCCCCAACAACCCGACGGGCTCGGTGGCCCCCCCCGGCCTCATCCTGGACCTCTGCGGGGCCTGCCGGGGAATCGTGGCGGTGGACGAGGCCTACGGGGAGTTCGCCGGGGAGGAAGGGGCGGTCTCCCTCCTCCGCCGGGGGCCTCGGAACCTGGTGGTGCTGAGGACCTTCTCCAAGGCGTGGGGGTCGGCGGCCCTTCGGCTGGGGTACCTCCTGGCTTCCCCGGAAGCCGCCCGGGAGATCGCCAAGGCCCTCCTTCCCTACAACGTAAGCCCCCTGACGGCGTCCCTGGGAGCGGCGGCCCTCCGGGAAGCGCCCCTCTTCGAAAGAAGGGTCCGAAGGCTCCGGCGCCTCAGGGAGCGTCTCCTCAGGGAACTGGAGGGGCTTCCGGGGGTGGAGGTCTTTCCCTCGGGCGGGAACTTCCTCCTGGTCCGCCTGGGGCCCCGGGCGCGGGAGGTCTACCTCCGGCTCAAGGAACGGGGAGTCCTCGTCCGGGACGTCTCCGCCGCCCCCCGGCTGGCGGGGTGCCTTCGGTTCAGCGTGGGCTCTGAGGCGGAGAACGGCGCCCTCCTCCGGGCCCTTCGGGAGGTCCTGGCGTGAAACCGCTGCGGTGCGACGGCCTCATCCTGGACATGGACGGCGTCCTGCTGGACACCGGCCCCTCCTTCTCCCTGTGCGTTCTGGAGACGGCGAGGCGCCTGGCGGACCCGCCCCTCGGGAAGGGGTGGAGCCTCGCCGACGAAGAGGCCCTCCGCCTCGCCGGCGGCTTCAACAACGACGTGGATGCCGCCGTGGCCCTGGCCCTCCTGGGTCCCGCCTCGTCGCCGGGGGAGGCCTGGCGGGCCGTCTGCGAGAGGCTTCGCAAGCGGGGGGGCGGCCCCGACGCCGTCATGGTCTTCACGGGCAGCGGAGCCTGGAACGCCGCCTGGTCCCGGGCCTTTCCCCTCTTCGCCGCTCTCTACGCGGGGCCGAAGGCCCCCGAAGTCTACGGCCTGCCGGCCTCCGGGGAGAGGGGGCTCTACGAAGACGAAGTTCCCCTCGCCACGCCGGAGGAACTGGCGGCCCCGGGGCTCCCTTTCGGCGTCTTCACCGGAAGGAACCCGGGGGAGGCCCGGCTGGGCCTGGCCCGCCTGAGGCTGGACCTCCCCCCCGAACGGCTGGTGGCCGATTCGGCCCCCCGCTTCCGCAAGCCCAACCCCGACGGGGTCCTGGAGTTGGCCCGGCGCCTGGGCAGCCGGCGGCCATTGGTTGTGGGGGACTCGGTGGACGACCTGGGGGCGGCGGTGGCGGCGCGCCGCCGGGGTCTCTCGGCTCTCTTTGCGGGGATCGCGCCCCCCGGCTCCGAGCGGGAGCGGCGCTTCAAGGAGGGCGGGGCCGACGCCGTGGCCCCGTCCCTCCGGCAGGTTCTGCGGCGGGTTGCAAGGGGAGGTACGCCATGAGCGGAAAGCCGAAGGCCCTGGTGCGGACCACCGGGGAGACGCGGGTGGAGGTGCGGTTCGCCCTTTCGGGCGGTGCGGTCCGGGTCTCCACGGGGGTGGGGTTTCTGGATCACCTGCTCTCCACGTGGGCCTTCCACGGCGGCTTCGGCCTCGCCCTCACCGCCCGGGGAGACCTCGCCGTGGACGCCCACCACACGGTGGAGGACACGGCGCTGGCCCTCGGCGAGGCGCTGGACCTCGCCCTGGGAAGCCGGGAGGGGATCGCCCGCTTCGGCTGGGCCCTCGTTCCCCTGGACGAAGCCCTCTCCCGGGTGGCGTTGGACCTCTGCCGGCGCCCCTACGCCGCCTTCTCCGCCCCCCCACTGCCGGAGCGGATCGGCGACTTCCCTTCGGAGATGGCCCCCCACTTCTTCCGGTCGCTGGCCACGGCGGGGCGCTTCACGCTCCACGTGGAGGTGCTCAAGGCCGAAAACGGCCACCACGCCCTGGAATCGGCCTTCAAGGCCCTGGCCCTGGCCATGGCCCAGGCGCTGGAGCGGGCCCCCCGGGGTCCCCGGAGCACGAAGGGGGTTCTCTGATGGTCTGGATCGTGGATGCGGGTACGGGGAACCTCCGGTCCCTGGCCAACGCCCTGAAGGCCGTGGGCCTTCGCGCCGAGGTGCGCAGGACACCGGGCCCCGGGGCCCCTGGGGCGGTGGTCCTTCCCGGCGTGGGGGCCTTCGGCCACGCCTCGCGGAACCTAGAGGAGGCCGGCTGGAAGGACTTCCTGCTTCGCTGGGCGGAGGCGGGGAAGCCCCTCTTGGGAATCTGCCTGGGGATGCAACTCCTCTTCGAGGCTTCGGAGGAGAGCCCCGGCGCAACGGGGCTGGGGCTCATGGCCGGGTCGGTGCGGCTCCTGGGAGCGGGGGCCCCCCGCCTCCCCCACACGGGCTGGGCGCTCCTCCGGGGGGCCGCCCCCGGCACCCCCGAAGCCCAGGTGGGGTGGGCCTACTTCGTGCACTCCTACGTGGTGGAGCCCCGGGAGGCCTCCGTCGTCGCGGCGACGGCGCAGTACGGGGAGGAGTTTCCCGCGGTGGTCCGCGCCGGTTCGGTCACGGGTGTCCAGTTCCACCCGGAGAAGAGCCAGCGGGACGGCCTGCGCCTTCTCGCCGCTTGGGCAGGGGAGGTCCGGCCGTGAAGGGCCTCTCCCTTCCCCCGTCCTTCCACCTCTGGGCCGCCGTGGACGTGCTGGAGGGCCGTGCCGTCCGGCTTCGGCAGGGGGATCCGTCGCGGAGGACCGATTACGGCCCGGCCCTGGAGGCCGCCGCCCGGTGGGCCGGGGCGGGCCTTCGCCGCCTGCACGTGGTGGACCTGGGTGCGGCCCTGGGGGGCCGGTCGGCGCTGGCGGGCTTCGTTCGGGCCTTCCGGGCCCTTTGTCCGGAGGTGAAAATCCAGGCGGCGGGGGGAATCCGGAGCCTGGAAGCGGCCCTCGCCGTCACGGAGGCCGGGGCGGACCGGGTGGTCCTGGGGAGCCTTCCCTTCGAGCGCCCCCGGGAGGCCCGGGCCATCCTCCAGCGCCTGGGGCCCGGGCGTTGCGTGGCCGCCCTGGACGTTCGGGAGGGGAGGCTCCGGCTCAGGGGCTGGACAGCCGACGGGGGACTTGCCCTCTCGGAGGCCCTGGACCGGGTATTGGAGCTGGGGTTCCGCCAATTCCTCGTCACGGACATCGCCAGGGACGGCGAGGAGACGGGGCCCAACCTGGACCTCTACCGCCGCCTTTCCAGGCCCGGAGTGTCCATCATCGCCTCCGGCGGCGTGCGGGACGGGAGGGACCTCTGGGCTCTGGCCGCCCTCCCCGGTGTCGCCGGCGCCGTGGCGGGGCGTGCCCTTTACGAGGGGAGGCTCGCCCCGGCCTCCCTCAAGGAGCTTGGCCCATGATCCGCGTGATTCCCTGCTTGGACGTCCTTCCCCAAGGCGTGGTCAAGGGCGTCAACTTCCTGAACCTCCGGCGGGTGGGTGACCCCGTGGAGCTGGCCGCACGGTACGACGAGGAAGGGGCTGACGAGCTGGTCTTCCTGGACGTGGGGGCCACCGTCGAGGGACGGCGGCCTCTGCTGGCCGTCCTGGAGGAGGTTTCCCGCCGGGTCTTCCTGCCGGTGACGGCGGGGGGCGGCGTGCGGACCGTCGGGGAGGTGGAGGCCTACCTGGGCGCCGGCGCCGACAAGGTGGCCGTCAACACCGCCGCCGTGGCCCGTCCCGCCCTCCTCGAGGAGGCGGCGGCCCGCTTCGGAAGCCAGTGCGTGGTCCTGGCCATGGACGTGCGGCGCCGACCGGGGGGGTGGGAGGTCTTCGTGGAGGCGGGGCGCCGGCCCACGGGCCTCGATGCCCTGGCGTGGGCACGGGAGGCGGAGGGGCGGGGGGCCGGCGAGCTGCTGGTGACCTCCATGGACCGGGACGGGACGGGCGCCGGCTTCGATACCGCCCTCTACGCCGCCCTGGCCCGGGCCACCCGCCTGCCCCTCGTCGCCTCCGGCGGGGCGGGGGAGGCCTCCCACTTCGCCGAGGCGGCCCGGGCGGGGGCCACGGGGCTTCTGGCGGCGGGGCTCTTCCACGGCGGAGGCCTGTCCATTCCCGCCCTCAAGGAAACGCTGCAGTCGGAAGGAATCGAGGTGAGGCCATGGGTGTGACCTTCGGAGAGGACGGACTGGTGCCGGCGGTGGTGCAGGACGGGTGCACCGGCCGGGTCCGCATGGTGGGGTACCTGAACGAGGAGGCCCTGAGGCTCTGCCGGGAGACGGGGTGGCTCCACCTCTACTCCCGTTCCCGGCGCCGCCTCTGGAAAAAGGGGGAGACTTCGGGAAACCTGCACCGCGTCCTGGGCGCCTCGGCCGACTGCGACGGCGACGCCGTCCTCCTCTCGGTGATCCCCCAGGGTCCCACCTGCCATACCGGGGAGGCTTCGTGCTTCTTCGACCTCCTCTGGGGGGCGGCGCCCGGCGGCCTCTTGGAGCGCCTGGCCGCCACCATCCACCGGCGCCGCCTGGACCTTCCCGAGGGATCCCGGACCGCCGAGCTCTTCCGGCGGGGGCTGCCCCGCATCGCCCGCAAGGTGGGGGAGGAGGCGGTGGAGACGGCGGTGGCCGCCCTGGCCGAAGGCCGTGACCGGGTCCGGGAGGAGGCGGCGGACCTGCTCTACCACCTGCTGGTTCTTCTGGAGGCTTCGGAGGTCTCCTGGGAAGAGGTCCTCGCCCTCCTGGCCGAGCGGGAAGGGGGGGCACGGTGATCGCCCCGGGAAACCTCAGCCCCGGCCTCTGGACCGGCGGGGCGTCGCTCCGGAGGCGGCAGGAGGGACTTCTCCTCGGCCTCTGGGAGAACCACGGGTACCGGGAGGTGGCGCCGCCCCTCCTCCTTCCCGAAGGGTTGCCCTCGGCCCGCTCCCAGGATCCCCTGCGGGACCGGGCGGCCACCCTGCAAGACCCGGGGGGGGCGGTCCTGCGCCTGCGGGCCGACTTCACCCTGGCCCTCTCCCTCATGGTGGCGGCCCAAAGACCCTCCGGAACCGATCCCCTCCGCCTCTCCTACGCCGGACCGGTGGTCCGCCGGCCGGCCCCAGACCTGGAGGAGGGGTGGGAGATCTACCAGGCGGGCCTCGAGAGGATCTCTCCGGGAGATGACGGCGGAGAAGGGGACCGTGAGGTTCTCCGCCTCGCCGCCGCCAGCCTATTGGAACTGGGGCTCGGCGGCGCCCTCCTGGAGTTGGGCCACTGGGGGGTGGCGGGGCCCCTCCTCAAGCGGCAGCCCTGGCCCGAAGAAGGACGCCGGGCGCTGGAAGGCGCCCTCAACCGAAAGAGCCTCCGCACACTGGAAGAGCTGGAGGGGCGCTACGGGGCCTCGGAGGAATCGGCCCTGTTGAAGGCTCTCCTCCACGTAGGAGGCCGCCCCGCGGAGGTGGAGGCCCTCGAGCCCCGCCTCCGAAGGGCGGGGGTCTGGGCCCCGTGGGAGGAGTTGCGGGCCCTCGAAGCGGCCCTCCGGAGCGACTTCCCGGACCTTCCGGTGCGCCTGGACCCCGTGGACGTCAGGCGGTGGAGCACCTACACGGGGCTCACCTTCAAAGCCTTCACCCCCCGCCATCCCTTCGCCGTCCTCTCCGGAGGCCGCTACGACGGCCTCTACCCCTCGCTGGGCCTCCCCCTCGGCGCCGTGGGATTCGCGCTGAGGCTTCCCCTGTAGGAGCCGGTCGTGCCGCGCATCGCCCTTTCCAAAGGAAGACTGCTGGAACCATCGCTGGAGTGGCTCGTGAGCATCGGCCTCTCCCGCCCGTCCCTGGAGGGGCGGGGACTGGCGCTTCCCGTAGGGGAGGGTTGGGAGGCCGTTCTGCTGAAGGGGCACGACGTCCCCGTCTTCGTCCAGAACGGGGCCGCCGATCTGGGGGTCGTGGGTTCCGACATCCTGGAGGAGGAGCGGCCGGACGTCTACGACCTCTCCCCCTTGGGCTTCGGAAGGTGCCGCCTCTCCCTGGCGGCCCCCTGCCCCCTGGAAGGGCTCCAGGGCCCCCTGCGGATCGCCACCAAGTACCCCCGAACGGCGGGCCGCCTCCTGGAGGGCCGCGGCCTCTGGGGCCGCTTCATCCGCCTCTCCTCGTCGGTGGAGCTGGCGCCCCTGCTGGGCCTCTCCGACGCCATCGTGGACCTGGTGGACACGGGCCGGACCCTTCGAGAGAACGGCCTTCTGGAACTGGAGGTCCTGCAGCGGGTGGAGGCCCACCTCGTGGCCAACCGGCGCTCCTACCGCTTCCTCGACCCGCGGTGGCTCAAGGTGCCGTCCCCCGGGGGGACGGCGGGACCGGGGACTTGCCAAATGGAAGGGGGCGTGTAAAATAACCCTTCTGGTCGGGGCGTAGCGCAGCCTGGTAGCGCACTTGGTTCGGGACCAAGGGGTCGCTGGTTCAAATCCAGTCGCCCCGACCAGATAAATCCTCCAAAATCAGGTGGTTATGGAAGCCTCCGAAGCCGGGCTGAGGTTGGAGTCCGCCCGATTGCAGCGGAGCCCGGCCCCTGGAAGCCCCGCCGTCACCCGTCTGCCGCGTGGGGCGATGGCTTCTCCACCGCCTCTCCCCGCATGTGGACGCCGCGCGCCTCGGCGCCCAGGCCGACCAGGAGCGCGATCAGCAGTGCGGCGCCGCCGGCCACCACCGCGAGCGCCCAACTGTAGTTCTGGTGCATGTGCCGACCGATGGCCGCCTGCAGGGTGGCGTTGGAGGAGGCCAGCAAATTGCCGAGCTGGTAGACGACCCCCGGGAAGGTGGCGCGCAACTCCGGCGGCGACAGCTCGTTGAGATGGGCCGGGATGACGCCCCAGGCGCCCTGCACGCACACCTGCATCAGGAACGCGCCGATCGCCAGCGTCAGAGGCGAGCGGGAGAAGGCCCAGAGCGGGAGCACGGGGAGGGCGAGGAGGCTCGCGAGCACGATCGCCGCGCGGCGGCCCATGCGCTGCGAGAGGGCGCCGAAAACGATGCCGCCGATGATCGCCCCCGCGCTGTAGATGAGCGCAATCGTGGTGATGGTGCCGTGCGAGAAGTGGAGCTGCCGGCCGAGGAAGGCGCTCGGATAGAGGTCCTGCGTGCCGTGGCTGAAGAAGTTGAAGGCGGTCATCATGACAACGGCCCAGAGCAGGAGGCCCAGGTGGTCGCGGAAGATGCGTCGGAAGGCGGGGCGCGGGGCGTCGCGGCGCGCGAGCCAGTCCGGGCTCTCGGGGACCGAGCGGCGGACGTAGAGGACGAGAAGGGCCGAGAGCCCGCCGATCATGAACATGCCGCGCCAGCCCACGAGCGGGTAGAAGAGGCCGAAGGCGGCGGAGGCGACGAAGTAGCCGGCCGGGTAGCCGCTCTGGAGCAGCCCCGAGACCCAGCCGCGCCATCGCGCCGGCACGGTCTCCATGGCGAGCGAGGCGCCGATCCCCCATTCGCCGCCCATGGCAATGCCAAACAGTGTGCGCAGAACGAGAAAGGTGATCAGGTTGGGCGCGAACCCCGACAGGAACTCGAGGCCGGCAAAGCAGAGGACGTCGATGACGAGGACCGGCCGGCGGCCGTACCGGTCGGCCAGGCGCCCGAAGAGCAACGCCCCCACGGGGCGCATGGCCAGAGTGAGGGTGATGGCGAGCGTGAGCGTGGTGAGCGAGGTGGAGTAGCTTCGGGCGACGTCGCGAAGGACGAAGATCAGGATGAAGAAGTCGAAGGCGTCGAGCATCCAGCCCAGAAACGCAGCGACGACAACGTGCCGTTGCAGGCCCGTGGGAGCGCTCACGATCTCATCCTTCACATCCTCCTAGGACTCCTCGCGGGCCCGTCGGCCGGCCGGTCCGGCCCACGGCCTCCTCCGCCCCGGGCAGGCCCCGGCGCCGAGCCGGAAGCAGCCGCACACCGGGAGTCCTGCCTCTTCCCACCCTACCCCCACCCACAACTCTCCACAAGTGCCCGCATCTCGCCCCCGTGTCCAGAATTCAGCCCGCAAGGACGGTGGCCCGACCGCGATGGCGGGGCGGGCTATCGCACCTCGGGGAGGTTGGAGCGCCGCCAGGCGAGCATGCCCCCGGCGAGCTGGACGGCGCCGGTATAGCCGTGAAGCATCAGGAGGCGAACGGCCGGCACGCTGCGGTGGCCCTGAGGCAGACGGCCACGAGGGGGCGGGCCGGATCCAGCGAGAGACCGCCGATGCGACCTCGGAAATCCGATAGGGGAACGTGCATGGCCCCTGCGATGTGGCCCTGGCGCCACTCGTGGTCCGTGCGCACGTCCAGGATCTGCGGGCGTTGGGCCCCGCGCTTGAGCCGCTTGGCCAGCTCCTGCGGGGCGATCTCCGGAGCCGTGCCGAAGGGCAGCCACCAGAAGAGCCTGAGGAAGAGCGATGCCTGCTGAGTTCGATCCATCTTCACCCCGCGCGCTCCTCCGGCACCGTCAGCGGAGGTCCGGTAGTATACCCGATGCCATCGGTTGTCCAAAATAAATTCGACTCGCCTTAATTCCGCGATGTAGGCATAAAGCCTTTGCAGGAGCGTCGCCTCGCCGCGGCCTCGGGTGAGCGCGAGACCGCGGGGAGATGGTCCGGAACGGCCCCTCGCGCCTGGGGCGGCGCTCCTACGCGCGAAACTCGATCGCGGAATCGGGGGTGCCCGAAGGCTTTCGCTCGGCCGGCCGTTATGGTAAGTAGGACTCGGTGAATGTGCTGGAGACCAAGAGGAGGTGCCATGCGAACACTCAAGATCATGACGGCAATGCTGGCCGTTTCGGTCGTTCTGGCTGGAGGCCAGGCCTTACGCGCCCAGGAACCGATGGCCTACTCGGTGGGGCAGATTGACCAGATGGTGGCGCCCATCGCCCTGTACCCGGACGCGCTCGTCTCGCAGGTTCTCATGGCCGCCACTTTCCCGGACCAGGTGGCCGACGCGGACCAGTGGCTTCAGGCCAATCCGGGTCTTTCGGGCGCCGAGCTCGACGACGCGCTCTCCACGGCGAGCTGGGATCCGAGCGTGATCTCCCTCTGCAAGTTCCCCAATCTTCTGCACCGGATGGGGAGCAACATGCAGTAGACGACCGATCTCGGCTACGCCTTTCTGGGACAGAGAGACCAGGTGTTCAATTCCGTTCAGAGGCTCCGAAGGGTCGCCTATCAGAACGGGTACCTCCGCTCCTCGCCCCAGCAGACGGTCGTCGTGGAGCCGCAGTACATCGTGATCCAACCCTACAACCCGAACGTCGTCTACGTCCCGGTCTATGAGCCCACGGTGGTCTACGGGCCGGCCTGGAACTACCCGATCTACTACTACCGTTCGGTTTGGACGCCCTCGCCCGGGCTCTCCTTCGTGAACGGATTCGCGTGGGGCATCGGGTTCGCGGCGGCGCAGGCGCTCTTCGGGGGCTGCGACTGGAACCACCACAACGTGGTCGTGAACAACACGGTGGTCATCAACAACACCATCTACCGGACGAGCTACGACCGCTATCGGAGCTACTACGGAAGAGAGGGGCGGCGCGGCTGGGTCCGCCCCGCCCTGGTCCCGCACGGCAACGAGGGCCGCAGGGGCGCCCCCTACGGCGGGGAGAACCACGGCGCCGTCCGCGGGATCTCCCACCTGCCTCCGGCCTACCACGCCCCGACGCCGCGTCGCCCTTACTCGGGCGAGCCTTACCGGAGAGAGGGTACGGTGAGCCATCCACCCACGACGGTGCCGCGCGAGCCCCGCGAGGGGACCCTTCGAGCTCCCGTTAGAACCCAGGCCGGACCGCATGTCGAGCAGATGCGCAAGAACCCGGCGCACCCTGCCGAACCGGCCCGCGTGCAGGAGCCCAAGAAGGAGGAGAAGGAAAACAAGCACAACTGATCCTCGCCTCCCCAATTCCGCGATGGAAGCGCGGGTGGCTTCGGCCAGGTCTCGGACACACGGGGGAAAGGCATTGTCTCTTGGACGGGGAGGGCCATGGCCTTACCGCCCCGAACCGCGAGCTAAGCCCGACGGTTCGGGAGATTGCCCTGCGGGGCCCCGCTCCACGGGCAAAGCCGGTGGAGCCTCACCCCACCCTTGGTGCGCTCTCGCCTTCGGCTCGAGGGCGTCCCGATCCCTTGATAGGTGACGTGGGCCTCTTCTTCAATGGCTTGCCCCGCCTACTTTCCATGCCCTTTCCCCCGCTCCATCGCGGGATTGGGGATCGCCCTCCCGATGGCCTGCCGATGGCTGACGTGGAGAAGCGGCCGCGGTCCTAAGGATGAAAGAACTCGGCGAGCGCGGCGGCCATGCCGGGCTCCCGGTGGGGGTCGGAATGTCCGCGGCCGGGCAGGAGCCAGAGGCGGGCCCTGCCCGCCGCCGCGGCTTCGAGCCGCCGGGCGTGAGAGAGGGGGATCACGGAATCGGCCGCTCCGTGGATGAGCAGGAACCGGGCGGAGGTGCGGCCGATGTGGCGTTCCGGGGCGATATCGCGAAAGTGCAGGCCGATGCGCCTCTCCACCATGCGAAAGGCCAGCGGAAGGCCCGGCCCGAGAATCCACCACCAGCGGCCGAGGGTGGCCCTGGGGTCGGCGGGCGTCGCGAAGGCGCCCACCGTGGCCACGGCCTGGATGCGCTCGTCGTGGGCCGCCGCGTGAATGGCCGCGGACCCTCCCACCGACAGGCCCAGCACGCCGACCCCCTGGATCTCGGGCCGCCTGCGCCGGACCTCGTCGACGGCCGCCCGGATGTCCTCGGAGAACTTCGGCATGGAGGCGTAGCCGTCCGTGTCCGACTCCCCGTGGTGGCGCGCGTCGAAGGCGAGGAGGTCGTAGCCCGCCGGGTGCAGCATCTGGATGTAGGGGAGCATGCGCGCGGCGTTGCGGCCCCAGCCATGGACGAGCACGAGGACGGGTGCCGCCTCCCCGTTGTCCGAGGGAATCCACCAGCCGTGAAGGCTCTTCCCTCCGGCGGTGGGAAAGCGTACGGTCTCGAAGGTGAGGCCCAGAGAGGAGGGGTCCCGCTCGTTCTTCGCGCGCGGATTGCGCCAGCCGAGGCGCACGACGAGCAGAACGAGGGCCTGGTAGAGGATGGCCCCGGCGGCGATCCAGAGGAGCCACCTCACGAAAAAGGCCTCGCCGGGCCTGCGTCAGCCTTCGGCTGGGGTCCCTGGGCCGCGTTTCCGCGCGTTGTCATCCCGGCTTCTTCACCTTTTCCAGGAATCGGAGGTGGTGCTCGGAACCCTCCCGGACCATCGTAGCACCGCACTGGGGGCATTTGGTTTCCATGCACCGTGTGCCAGCCTGGTGGGGGACCTTGGTGCCGCACTTGAGGCAGATGCAGGCTCCCGAAGGGCCGCCGCCGCGTTTGTGTAGCTCTTTCATCGGGGGCTCCTTATTGGGGGCAAGGGACAGGGGACAGGGGACAGGGCGGAGAGACGGGAGGCCCGCGGGTGGGGTCGCCCGCACTTCCACCTCTCCGTCCCTCGCCTGTCCGCTCAGTCTTCTTCTCCGTGATCCCCGCAGTGGTGCAGGTGGCCGCCGCTGCACGGTTCGCCTGTGGCGGCGAGGGTCCCCGCAAGGAAGTCCTTCACCACCGTTTCGGGGTTGTTGCCGGCCACGCCGGCCACCACCCGAATGCCGTAGTGCTCGAACATCTGGACCGCCCTTGGTCCCATGCCGCCCGCCAGGATGACGTCGGCGCCCTGTTCGCGGAGCCAGCGCGGGAAGGCTCCCCGCTCGTGTTCCGGGGCTGGGGAAAAGGTCTGGGACAGGATGGTCCGGTTGCTTTCGTCCACCTCGAAGAGCCCGAAGGCTTCCGCGCCGCCGAAGTGGTCCGAGAACTGTCCCTGAACGATGGGTATGGCAATCTTCATTTTGAGCTCCTCCTTGGGTGTCGTATGACTTCCTACTGTCCGATGAGACACAATCCGTATCCCGCAGCCAGTCCGGCTGCGAAGGTAATGGCCTTGACCTTCAGGAATTCCCGCCAGGATTCGGCGAGCAGAGGGAGCATGCCGTGGCCGTCCTGGACCACGGAAGAGGCCACCAGGGCGGAGAGGGGAAGAAGCCCCTGCGCGTAGCCGACGACGAAGAGCATGTGGGGGCCCGATTCCGGCAGAATGCCGATGAGGGCCGCGGCCAAAACTGCCCAACCCGGATGGGTCTGGATCCAGTTCTGCAGTGGCCCGCCCTGCACCTGGATCCAGGCCATCACGAACAGGGCTCCCAACGTCCATGCGAAGACGCGGGGCACGTGCTCGCGGGCCACGTGGTGGTAAAGGTGCTCCTCCAGAAAGTGGTCGGGTGCGAGGAAGACCAGCGTGAACGCGACGGCCGCGGCCAGAAGCAAGGTCACGCGGACCCAGTTCCACTCGCCCGGTCCCACGGCTCCGAAGGCCACGCCCAGGGCGAAGAGACCGAGGGCGACGCAGAGAACGGCCCTCGGGAAGGAACACTCCCGGAAGGAGGAGCGAACAGCCAGGCGGGGACGCTCCTCTTCGCGCGAGTGAACGGCCAGCCCCGTTTCGCACCGGCTCCCGCCATAACAGCGCCGGCCGTTGACCCTGTCCACCACAAAGGCAAGGGCGAGGCCGTAGAGGAAGAGCCCCGCGAACAGCAGGAGCGCGGTTTTCGGCATGAGCGCCAGCATGACGAAGGCCTCGTCACCCGAGGCGGCCACCATGCTCCCGGCGAGGGCGCCGAGGGAGATGACCCGGTGAATGTAGAGCGTCACGTCGGTGAAGGCCCCCAGGCAGCCCGGGAAGGTGCCCACGAGGACCACGGCCGCGTAGCCCAGGAGGCCCTGTTTTTCGAGCCACCGCGCCGCCAGTCCCGCCGTGGCCACGTTGAGGTACTCCACGAGGAGCATGATGGCGAAGACGAAGCCGGTAATCATGAGGGCGTCAGCGAGGACCCCCTTCAGGATGGGCAGGAGGGTCATGGGGCGCCTCCCTGGACCTGATAGAAGCGCCGCTGGCCGTGCATTCGGCTTCCGACGCGGCCGACGGCCTCCAGGACGGCGAGGGCCTTGACCACCTCGTTGGGGGCCGCGCCGAGGCCGGCGGCGGCGTCCTCCACCGTGCAGGGGCGCCTGGATAGGAGCTCCAGGAGCCCCTTCTGAAGGTCCTCCTCTCCACGGACCCGGGCGGATCGAGCGGGGGTGAAATCGGCCATGACCTCGGCGGCGGGGGTGAAGAGAGCACGCATCTTTTCAAGGCGCTCCCGCCGCACTATGGCCTCGGGGCCGAGTGCGGAGGGTCGCACGGGGGTGTTGAGGTGGATGCGGTCGGGCCGGATGCGGCGGGCCTGCTCGGCGATGAGGCGCAGGCGAGGCTCCCGGTCCGTGAATCCTGCCAGCACCATGACCTCCAGCCAGATGGGGCCGGCGTATTCACGGCGGAAGGCCTCAAGGCCCGCCACCACCGACTCAAGGGTGAGGCTTTCATGGGGCCGGTTGACGGTCCGGAAAAACTCCTCGTCTCCCGCGTCCAGGCTGGGGAGGACCCGGTCGGCCAGGGCCGCCTCGCGGCGGAGGGCCGGATCGCCGAAGAGGGCACCGTTGGTCAGCAGCACCACGGGGAGGTTGGTGATGGCCTTCAGGGCTTGGATCAGCTCGCCCAGGGGCGTATAAAGCGTGGGCTCCCCGGAACCGGCCAGGGTGATGACGTCTGGGCGCGGCCCGCGTTCCAGGGCGCGCCGCACCTCCTCCACGAGCCCTTCGACCGGGAAGAAGGCCTCCCGTTGCGTCGTGAGGCGCCGGGTGGAACCGAGCTGACAGTAAATGCAGTCGTAGGAGCAGGCCTTGAAGGGGACGAGGTCCACACCGAGGCTGAGGCCGAGGCGGCGGCTCGGAACGGGGCCGTAGACGCGGCGTCGCCCTGCCGAAGCCTTCGCGGGGTGCTTGCCGGGGAGCGGTCGGGTCATGGGGAGTCGCCTCCTTCCGCGGCCGCGCCTCTGTGAAGCAGGGCCCGATCGTGGAGATGCCCGGTGGAGCGGTCCAGCAGGCGGAAGCCGAGCCCCTCCAGGAACTGCAAGGCCCGGGCCATGGTGACGGCCCCTCGCGGGTGGATGTGCCCCTCCTCCGAGTGGATGCGCTCGACCAGGGCAAAGCCCTCCTCCGAGAAATCGGCCAGCACCAGGCGCCCGGAGGGTTTGAGGAGGCGGGCCATCTCGCGAAGGACGGGTTCGCCCGATTCGAAGTGGTGCAGTGCGTCCATGCAGGCCACCACGTCGAAGCGGCCGTCTGGGTAGGGGAGGCTCGATGCGTCGGCCCGATCGAAGGCGATCCGGCCGTCCACGTCCGCCTTGCGCGCCAGCACCGCCGCCAAAGCCTGTTCGTCTGGATCAACGTCCACCGAGGTGACGTGGAAGTCCCGCCGGGCCAGGGCGACGGCCAGCAGACCCTTGCCCGTTCCCACGTCGAGGCCCCGGCCTGGCCCCGTCCCCGCCGCTTCGGCCACGAAGGCCGCCGCGGCGAATCGGTCGTGGCCGTGGCCCAGGTATTGGGCCGTGCGCTTCCAAAATCGCTCCTGTCGAGAAGCGAGTTCATCCGCGGAAAGCGTCATGGTGTTCTCCCTCGGTGCTTTATTGGAGGGGCTCCCGGTTCGCGCGCTTGGCCGCGGCCAGGACCACGAAGGCACCCTCTCCGTACCCCGGCTTCACCGGGTCCGTTTCCCGCATGGAGTCCAGCGGACCGAAGAGCGTCTGGACTATGGCGGGCGCCGAAAATCCCCGCCGCATGAGCGCCGCCACCACCTCCGGAACGCTCCAGAACAGGGCCTCCCCGTAGAATCGGCTCTCGCCCCTCCGCTCCGCGTAGCGCCTTCCCAGCTCGCTGCGGGCATCCACGAAGCCCGCCACGAAGAGGCCCGAGGGCTTCAGGACGCGCCTGCACTCGTCGAGGGCGCGATCGGGGTCATCCAGGAAGCAGAGCGTGGTGACCATCAGCAGAGCGTCGAACCGCTCGTCTCCGAAGGGAAGGGCCTCGGCCACACCGTCGAGAGCCTCGATGCCCCTGTGTCCCGCCATGGCTCGCATGGCCGCCGAGGGCTCCACGCCCCAGCGGATTCCCAGCGCCTCGGCGAAGCGGCCCGTCCCGACGCCCACTTCGAGGCCCTCGCACGCCGCCGGCCAGAACCGGCGCACGGCCTCCACCTCCGATTGGAAGGCCCAGGGGTAGACGTCGAACCAGGCGTCGTAGGCCGCGGCAAAGCGCTCGAAGGGCTCGATCTTGGGCATGGCTCGCATCTCTCCCCATCGCTTTCGATCCGGCGTGCGGAGGGGAGGCGAGAACTGTCCCCCCTCCGTCTCCGGGCCGCGCCCGGCACCCGCCGGCCGTTGTCGTGTCAGAAGGCGTTCTCCACCTTCCACTGCTTCCAGACCTTGCCTGCCAGATCGGGGCTGGGCGTCAGGGTGGGCCTGCCCGGCTGCCAGCCCGAGGGGGTCACCTCGTCCGTTGCCCGCACGTGCTGGAAGGCCTTCACCTGGCGGATCAGCTCCGTCACGTTGCGCCCCACGGGCGGGGTGAGGACCTCCATCGCCTGGATGATGCCGTCGGGGTCTATGATGAAGCGCCCGCGGATGTCCACTCCCGCCGCCTCGTCGTAGATCCCGTAGATCCTGCCGATGGCTCCCGTCTGGTCGGAGAGCATGGGGAAGGGCAAGCCGCCCGGGACCATCTTGGAGAGCTCCTCCTCCTGCCAGATCTTGTGGCTGAAGCGGCTGTCCGTGGAGACCGAGAGCACCTGCACCCCCAGCTTCGTCAGCTCACCGTACTGGGCGGCGACCGCCGCCAATTCGGTGGGGCAGACGAAGGTGAAATCGCCCGGATAAAAGCAGAGCAGGATCCACTTGCCTTTGAAGTCGGAGAGCTTGAAGTTCTTGAAGCCTCCGTCCAGATACCCGCTGGCCTCGAAGTCCGGCGCCACCTGTCCCACTCTCGCCACCATAGTCTTTCCTCCTTTTTCGCGGTCCTCCGCCGGACTTGCCTCCGGCTGTGCCGGGAGAATGGGCCCCCCGGCCGGTTGCACGCATCCGTCTTTCGCCTTGGCCATGCTTTTCTCCTCAGTAAGCGTGGGTTCCCAGCACCACCTTGATTCCGAATTTCCCTTCCAGCAAGGCCTTGGTGGCCTCGAAGTCGATGGGACAGGCGGCCGTCTCCATGGCCAGCTTGGCGCAGGTGCCGAAGTGGAGGACCTCGACCTTTTCGTCCAAGCGGCTGAGCACCTCGTTGAGCAGCTTGACCCTGGGCACGAGGACACCCGGGCAGTCGCCGCAGTCAGTCATGGCCACGAGCTGGATGTCGTCGTAGTCTTGAAAAGCCGCGTTCTTCTCGTACATGGCCTTGTAGCACTTGGCGCAGGCGATGCACGAGTAGTCCTTCACCTTCTTGCAGTAGAGAATCGCGATTTGGCCATGACACCCCCCTTGGGACGCAAAACGTGAGACGCAAAGCGCGAGACGCCCGATTATGGCAAGTATCCTCACTCTCTCTCCTCATTTCCTCATCACGGCCCTCACACCGCGAGCCCCGCCTCGTAGCCCTCGCGAACGGCGCTCTCGACGTCTCGGGGCGCTTGGGCGTCGCCCACCACGTGGACCTCCGGGACCAGCGCCCGGAGAGATTCGGGCAGGGGTTCGGGCCGCAGTCCGGCGGCCAGGAGCACCGCCTCTACCGGCTCCAGGCTCCTGGGCCCGTCCGGCGTGCGCACTTCCAGGGCATCCTTACCGATCCGGAGGACCGTCGTGGAGGTGAGCAGCGTGAGACGGGAGAGGGCCTTCAGCCGCTTGAAGAGCAGGGCCTTGCCCACGGCCTCCATGCCGCCGCCCATTTCTGGGAGCATCTCCACCACCACCACCTCGCGGCCCTCCAGGGCCAGCTTCTCCGCCGCCTCCACGCCGACGAGGCCGCCGCCCAGGACGAGGACCCTCCGGCCAGGCAGCTCGCGGCCGCCCAGGTAGTACTCCTTCGAGGTGAGCACGGGCACCGTCTCCAGCCCGTCGATGGGCGGCCGGACCGCCTCGGCCCCCACGGCCCAGAGGAGGACCTCGGGGCGGACCTTCGCGAGGAAGGCCTCGTCCACCGTCTGGTTGAAGAGGAGGGGGATCTCCTGGAGCCGAACCGCCGCGAGAAGACCGTGTAGGGGGCGCTCCATGGACTCCTTGCCGGGAGAGAGGGGCGCGGCGCGGAAGGTGCCGCCCGCCGCCGGCCCGGCCTCGGCCACGATGACGCCGTGGCCGCGCTCCCAGAGCGCGAGCGCCGCGGAGAGGCCCGCCGGTCCCGCTCCCGCCACCAGCGTCCGTCGGCGCTGCGCGGCGGGAACCACGGGAGCTCGACCCACGGCGGGGTTCACGATGCAGGAGAGGCCTTCCCCCTTGGCCACCTTGGCGAGGCATCCCTGAAGGCAGGAACCGCAGGCCACCACCGCGTCGAAGGCACCGGCCTGCCACTTGGCGGGCAGCCCGGGGTCGGCCACGAGGGGCCGCCCGAGGGCGACGGCGTCGGCCAGCCCCTCCTCGACGATCCGGCTGGCCCTTTGGAAGTCGCCCATGCGTCCGGCGGCGATCAGGGGCAAGGGGGTCAGGTCCCGTATGGTCCTCAGTGCCGCCTCCTGCGGCGCGAAGGGGAGCGAGCCGTGGTGGTAGTACCAGGGCGGGTTGGCGCAGGCGTCGCCCATGCCCACGTGGATGGCCGCCACGCGGTGGGCGCGGGCCATCTCCAGGAGCATCCGGAGGCGCTCCGTCTGCCCCAGATCGTCAGGGTCGCCGAGGGTCACGCGGAGGCTTGCGGGAAGGGCGCAGGCGCCCGATACGGCTTCCAGCACCCTCCGCGCGAAGAGCAGGGGCTCCCGGCCAAAGGCATCGCTCCGCCGGTTCACGGAGGGTTCGAGAAACTGCTGCACGAGGTAGCCGTGCCCCGCCTGGATCTCGATCCAGTCGAAGCCCGCGGCCTGGGCCACGGCGGCGGCCTGGCCGAAGGCGGCGACGATGCCTTCGATCTCCTCGGGGAGAAGCTCTCGGGCCTGGGTTCCCCTGGCCGGGCAGGCGCAGGCCGACGGGGCGACGGGCTCCGTGCCGCTGGCCTTGGGGTTGGCGGCTCTGCCGGCGTGGTTGAGATTGAGCGCTGCCTTGGCGCCCCCATCGTGCAGCACCCGCACGATCTGGGCGAGATCGGTCGCCGAGTCGGGGAGAGTGACGGCGAGCTGTTTGGGGTGCTCGCGCCCCTCCCAGCGCACGGGAACCGGCTCGATGATCACCAGACCCGCGCCGCCCATGGCGATCCGCCGGTAGAAGTGGAGGTGCCTCTCGGTGACGCGGCCTTCGGGTGTTCCGAAGGCGGTCTTAATGGGAGCCATCCAGAGGCGGTTCCGCAAGGGGAGAGAGTCCAGCGTCCAGGGATCGAGTAGGGTGGTCATGATCCGCTCCTTTTGCCGCCGGGCTTCGCGGGGTCCCCTTGGGCGGCTCTTCTCCCAGCACCAGCAGACGGAGCCTGGCGAAGCGTCATTTTCTGCACACCATCACCTTGGACCGCCCCGTGGGAGAGAGGAGCTTTTCGACTTCGGCGAAATGGCTCTCCAGAATGGCGCGCTCCTGACGCAGGAATCCTCTGACGCGGCCGGCTCCGGCCACCGTCAGGCGGATGTAAAAGAGGAGGCGCGCCAGCGGGCTCCGGGGAAGGTCGTGTTCCATCATCAGAAAGAGTCCATGGGGCTTGAGCACCCTCTTGATCTCGCGGAGGGCCTCCTCGCGGGCCTGGCCCTTAAGCTCGTAGAAAGCGTGGGAGCAGGTGACGGCGCCGAAAGCGGCGTCGGCAAAGGGGAGCTTCTCGGCCGCCGCCTGAACCAGGAGGACGTTGGGTCGTCCGGCGGCCTTGCGGGCGGCCTGCCGCAGCATTCCCATCGAGAAGTCCAGCGCCGACACCTTTCCCGTCGGTCCCACCTTCTCGGCGAGGTAGGGGAGCAGCGCCCCCGTCCCCGTGCAGAGATCCAGCACGGAGCCTCCCTCCCCCAGGGGAAGGAGCCCCGCCAGAAACTCGCGGACGCGGCGCTGGCCGTCGCCCGAATGGAGCGCCACGAAGCGATCGTAACCGCGCGAGAAGAGATCGTAGTAGAGCTGACGGACGCTCCGCATGGGACCTGGCTCCGTGGGCCAAGGATCGGCCGCGCTATTTCTTGGCCGCTGGCTGCTCGGTGCCTTGAAGCAGGGAATGGTGCAGGTCGGCGAGCAGGCTCCTGGCCTGTTGGTCCACCGACTCCACGAGCCACGGGTCCATTTTCGCCGTGCCGTCGGCCTTTAGGTAGTATTCCAGAGGCCGTTGGACGCTGCCGTCGAAGACGTAGAGAGCGCCCACGGTGGAGCAGAGCCTGGGTCCCTGGGCCTCGAAGGCCAGGGTATAGAAGACCGTATAAGGCATGCCTGCATGGGGGACCTGGAAGGAGTCGCCCACCATGATGCAGTGGGGCTGTTCCCCCTTCTGAATGTCGGCCGGCGTGTTTGCGCGCTGAGCGAGCCAGAGGCGGGCGCGCCGCATGAGCTCGGAAGGCGCCGCCCCAGAGATCTCGACCGTATCCATGTACTGCACGCGGCCCGCCTTGTTTCTCGGCAAAGTTAGTGGAGTGGCGGCCAAGAGCGCCACCGTCAGCAAACTGAAAAAGATGATCCATCGCGCTTTCATCGTCAGCTCCTTGAACGACGACGGATCCCTTCTCGCCCCGAATGGTAAGAAGCACGGCCGAGGTCTTCTCATCTCCATCCGGCCCTAGCGACGACCGGCGGGAGAGCGAAGGAGGTAGATGACCTGCCGGCAATATCCGTGTTGGACCGGCGCTCCGTCCTTCGCCCTCCGACGCTCCCCTCCGGATCCCAGAGGGGGCTATCTCCTGTCCCTTCGCCAGGCAGTTAAGGCGTGCCGGAAGAGTCTTTGGAAATCCGCTCTTCGAGAGTCTGAATCCTGCGTTGCAGCGACTCCAGAAGCTCGCCAAGGCCACTTCCGCGGGCCTGCACGGCGGAGTATCGCACCGATCGCTCCGCGACCGACCCACCCCGGGAACCACCCCAGCAGTGGCCAAAGCCGCCGCCCCAAGGTTGCCCGCCCTGGCCCACGCCTCGAGGATCCACCTCCTGCGCGGCCGAACGCCCACCGCGACCGAATCTTCCATTGCCGTTCATGTCGGACCTCCTTTCGCTTCTACGTCGTTGGGCAGATCGCACCGGCACGCCCGCCCCCGCCGTCTGGGACCTCCGTGGACGGGGCAGGCTCCATCGGCCCTGGGGCTGAAGCGGACGGGCCCCTCGCCGAGGACGACCGCCTTGTTCTCCAGGAGGGCTTCGGCCATCTTGGCGTGCGCCTTTTGAAGGATGCGGCCGAAAGTCACGCGAGAAATCCCCATCTGTTCCGCAGCCTGCTCCTGGTAGAGCCCCTCCTGATCGGCCAGCCGCAGCGCCTCCACCTCGTCCGGTCCGACGGCGATGACCTCCAGTTGGTCAAGGGGAATGCCGAGCGGCTTCAGCCCCAGGATGTTGGGTTTCCCTGATACGCGCCGCAGACGGTAGGGTCTAGGCATGCCGTTCGCTCCTACGGAGCCCGATGGGCCCCACGAAACGAACATATGTTCTTAACTCGCTTTTGTCAAGTCCACGGCCTCCGTTCCAGTACGCGAACTCGTGGCCGCGGGCCCGTGCGCTCCAAGGCTAGCTGCGATCCTCTCCGAAATAGTCGATGTGACAGCCGCACCCGTCCCACATGCGTTCGTAGGTGGCAAGCCGGCTCCGAACAAGCTGCTCCGCCGCCTCTTTGGAGGGCATCTGCCGGAGGAGGAGCTGCCGCTCGGGCGTCTCCTCCTGAAAGAGAAAGCGCCGGTTCCAGACGAGGAGGCGGATGGGGCCGGCCATGCCCGTGTTCTCCTCCATCACTATTTCACCTTCGCTCAGCAGGTGGGCAAGCTCCTGCTCGCCGATCCGCACGACGGGACTGCGGTCGAGTTGGGCCAGGAGTGATTCGTCCGTCACGGCGGTCTCCTCAGGAATTGCTCAGGGGAAGGGAGTTCACCACGCTCTGCAGCCGGGTGATGGCTTCAATGTAACGCCGAAAGTAGACGCTGGAAATGTAGCGCTGAACGGCGTAACCCAAGATCAGATCCTCGTCGAGAATTCTCTTGAGCGTCTCGGTGCGGATCCGCAGGAGCTTGCTTTTCTGGACGCAGACCGCGTGGAGAGCGTAAGTCGTCCTGTCCAAGCAGAGGCAGGTTCCGAAGACTTCGCCTGGCAGGACGTCTTCCACGTGAAGGGTAAAACCGGCGGTGGCGCTCCGGAGCGCGATCTGTCCCTCCCTGACGAGGAAGAAGAATTCGGCGGGCTCTCCCGCTTGGTACACCGGCGTCCCAGCCTCGAGAACCAGCTCCTCGGTGGCGTTGCTGATCTTTTCCACCTGCTTCGGCTGCAGCATCTGGAAAAGGCTATGCCCCCGTAGTTGCGATCGTTCCATGGTTACCTCCTGTCAGAACAATCGTCACTTTCACCTTTGCGCCTTCGGGCTACCACCTGCCCGCTGGACGGATCCGCCGTTCGAGACCATCACCCCTGGGCGCCGTGAAGCGCTGGCAGATGGCTCACTCCTCCTTTCCGCAGGGCCTGGCAGGGGGCCTATCGTCAGTCGTACGCCTCCATGACGCTCATGGCCTCATGGAGGAGCGGACCCACCAACTCCTCCATGCGTGCCCGTTCCCAGAAGGGGAGCTTTCGATGAACCTCGAAATACTTCTTGGGGACGGGGTGGGTGCCGATCACCACGGGCATCCCGAAGCGGGTTTCGATGTAGGACTTGAAGTCGTTCAGGTAGGGGCATGGTGGATAGCCGACCACGAGGCCCGTGGCGAGGTGGATCACCTCGGCGCCGTTCCGTTTCATCTCTTCGGGTGCCGATTCCACGTTGCCGCCTGGACAACCCCCACAGGACGAATAACCCACGATTTCAACGGACTCGGCCGCCGGGTAGCGCGAAAAGGCCCCCGCGCGCTCGCGCAAGGCGCGAAAGCACTTGCCGCCCCCACAGCTTCGGTAGCGATCGCAGATGAGAATACCGATCCTTTTCACGCCCTCTCCTCCTTCTGAGACGCCTCCAGCGCCTGGGTGATCAAGTCGGCGGCCCGCGCGCCCGAGCGGAGCATGCCCCCGAAGATGGGCCCCATGCGGGGTCCTCCGAGGGCCGAACAGACGCTCATGCCGGCGAGGTAGAGGCCGGGATAAACTTCCCCCGTCCTCTCGACCACGAACGCTTCTGCGGCGCGCGCATCCATGGGGCCCTCTCCTTGAGGGCGCCCCGAGAGAGCAAGCAATCCGCGGCGCTGGAGCAGAGCCGCCGCTACGGCCTCGTGACCCGTGGCGTCCAAAACGGCGCGGGCATCGAGGGTCAGCGGATCCACGGGCAGGCTTTCGCCTACCATGGTTCGGTTCACCACGGCGCCCCTGACGGCTCCCCCCTTCACCACGAGATCCTCCAGAAAGGTGAGGTTCAGCAGGAAGGCCCCGGCGCCAACGGCGCGAAAGACCAGCGCGGAGGCCAGCTCGGCGGCGTGTGAAACGAGGAGCTCCCCTCTCGATGCGGAGTGATAGCGCACCGAAAGCTCTTCCAGCAGGGGGCGCTCCTCGCTCTCCATGACCACCTCGCCCATCCCCATGCCGCCGCCCCAGAGGCCTCCTCCCGGCGCCAGCCGCTTTTCCAGGATGGCTACCGTGAATCCGCGCTGCGCGAGCTTCCAGGCGCACACGAGCCCTGACGGCCCGGCGCCGACGATAATCACGTGGCTCTGAAGGCACCGCTCGAACCCCTCAGTGAATCTAGTCAGAATCGTCCTCGATATCTCCGTTTCGTAGCTCACGCTCTCGTTCTCCTGAACAGACGGGACACTCCCGCTGAATCGCGTTCGACCGCGGCAGAAATGGTCCCCCCGGGGCAGGCTGGGCGAAAATCGGCGCCAGAGGTCCCCCAAGCCGACCCTTCAGAGGGTAGTAATGAATATATGCCCTTCTCGATCGCGGGTCAAGCCGAGAGAGGCAGGAAGCGAAACCCCTGGAGAAAGGAAATTGGGAGAGACCCGTGGCCAGGAAGGTGCCGCGGCTTCCCTCCGCTTCTCAAGGTGGCCCCTTGGAGGCTCTCGCCCGCTTGGAGCGGCCGTCGCCGTCGGGCAGATCGAGGTGCAGGCGCTTCATCTTTCGGTGGAGGGTCGTTTTGTGAATGCCAAGCGCCGCCGCCGCCTGGGTGCGGCTCCAGCCGCAGCGGGCCAGGGTCTCCTTGAGAATCCGGGCCTCCGCCTGCTCGAAGGAGGAGGGCTGAGGCTCCACGGCCGAAAGGCGCTCGCGGAACCACTCGGGCAAATCCCGGCCCTCGATGAGCGGCCCGGAACAGAAAAGGCAGGCGTACTCCAGGATGTTCTCCAGCTCTCGAACATTGCCGGGAAAGTCGTAGCGCATGAGGAGGGCCAGTGCGTCTGGGGAGAGTCCGTCTATCCGCTTGCCCTTCTTGGCCGCCGTCCGGCGCACGAAGCGCTCGGCGATGAGGGCCGCGTCGGCCGGGCGGGCGCGCAAGGGCGGCATGGTGATGCGGATGACGTTGATGCGGTAGAAGAGGTCCTCGCGAAAGGAACCCTCTTCGACGAGCTTGGCCAGCTCCTTGTTGGTGGCCGCCACGATCCGGACGTCCGCCGGCTGGGTGGTGGTTCCACCGAGAGGCTCGTACACCTTCTCGTGCAGCAACCGAAGCATCTTGACCTGGACGGGGAGGGGCATGTCCCCGATCTCGTCGAGAAAGAGCGTTCCGCGGTCCGCCAGAGCCACGCGCCCGGGCTTGTCTTTCGTGGCACCCGTGAAGGCTCCCGCCTTGTAGCCGAAGAGCTCCGACTCGAAAAGGGTGTCGGGGAGCGCGCCGCAGTTCACCGTGACGAAGGGGCCCTCCTTCCGCGAGCTCAACAGGTGTATCGCCCGCGCGGCGAGCCCCTTGCCGGTGCCCGACTCGCCCTCGATGAGCACCGTGCTGTCCGAGGCGGCGATGGTAGGAAGCAGTTCGAGCGTCCTCTTAAGGGAGGGATCGGTGGTGACGATGGTGGTGAGGGGGTCGAGGGCCTCGACCTGGTGGAGCAGGGCCTGGACCTTGTTGAGGTCCCGGAAGGTTTCGACGCCGCCCATGATCCTCCCTTGGCCGTCCCTCAGTACGGCCGTGGAGATGGCGGCGGGGATGGGCCTCCCCTGGACATCGCGCAGGGTGACCGCCAAGTTAAGGACGGGTATGCCCGTTTCCATGGTGTACCGGAGGGGACAGGCGCCCTTGCAGACGTCGGCCCTCAGAACCTCATGGCAGGGGCGGCCTAGGGCCTGCTCGCGCGGAATACCGATGCTCTCGGAGGCGGCCCGGTTGAAGCAGGTGAGGCGCCACTCCCGGTCCACGGCGAAGACGCCGTCCGCGATGTTGTTGAGCACGAGCTGAAAACGCTCGGAGGCGCGCTCGGAACCGAGGCAGTTGGCCACCGGCCCCATCGGAGTTTTCGCCATGGTGAACTCCTTCCAGGGGAGGCTCGACCGGATAAAGCCCGCGGGGTGGGTCCGCGCATGTCTCTCCCCAGAGTCTTAAGAGTAGCACCGGCGCTACTCTATGCCTGTAATAGAGTAGCATCTTCGCACCCATATTGCCACCCTTGAAAACAGGCAGCCCCCGGCGAAGGAAGGGGCCGCTCTCTGAGGCCGAAAGGGTTGAGGGCTGGCCTTGGCCGTCTCGAAACGGCCGCTGCCGCCGTGCGTCCACGCTTCGCCGCTTCCCATGCCGAACCGTGGTTAGCCGCGCGGCACCGGCCCCTTGATTGAGGAACGAGGGGCGCCATGGGACTTGGCACTAAAATTGCTATGAGAGGACCGCGTGGTGAAGGAGGCGAACCATGGCGAGCGGAGAGAAGAAACGGGAAGAGACGTCCGAACGGGAGGTTACTCAGGCCCCCCACGTGGCAGCCCGTCCCATGAAGGTCGTCATGGACGAGAAGGGTTGCCCTTGGCTCTGCGACGCCGACGTCAACCCGCACGAGGACTTGGCATCCCAGGGTTGTTGGCGTTGCAGCGAAGTGGCGTTCACCAGGAATGACTAGGCGGGCGAGGGCGGAGGAGATGGCGAGGCCGCTCCTCCGCCCCCCCTTTTTTTCTCCGAAGGAGACCGTTATGACACCCGAAGAGCTGAAAGCGTTGTCCGTCGCCAAACAGGTCGATGCCCGAGGAACCGCTTGCCCGGGGCCGCTGCTGGAGGCCAAGCGGGCCATTGCGGCCGTGCCCCTCAAGGGGATTCTCGAAGTGCTCTCGTCCGACGAGGGGACCAACCAGGACATCCCTCTCTGGTCCAAGAAGGTGGGCCACGAGTACCTCGGCAACATCGAAGAGGCCGGCTACTGGCGCATCTTCGTCCGGAGAATGAAGTGATGAACGCTTCGCCGGGGGGCCACGCTTCGGGCCCCAAGATCCTGGTTTTCTCGACCAACACCATCTCCGACCCCGGGATCGACTTGGCGGGCAGCGCGCACATGCACTACCCCGCCTCGGTCGTTGTCGTCAGCGTGCCCTGCTCCAGCGGCGTGAAGCCTTCGTGGGTGCTTCACGCCCTGGAGAACGGCTTCGACGGCGTCTTCATCGCCGCCGACGGCAGTGACTGCGCCTACCTCTCGGACTGCACCGACAGGACGGGAAGGGTGGTTCAGGAGGCCCAGCGGCTGATTCTGGAGAAGGGTCTGGACCCGAGGCGCCTCAAGATGGCCGCCGTGTGTTCGGTCTGCGCCGAATCTTTTGCCTCTCATATGGAGAAGTTTCACGCCGCGCTGGCTAAGCTCGAACCCGCCGCGGCAGGAGCCAGCCATGGCTGAAACGGCGACGTTGACCCCCGCGCCCGATGTTCCGGCTCTGCGCCCCTCCTACGACGTTCTCGTGGTGGGGGGTGGCATCGCCGGCATGGAGTCGGCCCTCACGCTGGGCGACATGGGCTACAAAGTCCTATTGGTCGAAAAAGAGGCAAGCATCGGGGGGAAGATGATCTTGCTGAGCAAGGTCTTCCCCACCCTCGACTGCGCGAGCTGTATCTCGACCCCCAAAATGGCCTCCACCTCCCACCATCCCAACATCACGACGCTGCTCTACAGCGAGATCGAGGCCATCACCAAGGGCGAGGACGGTCTCTTCCGCGTGAAGCTTCGCAAGAAGCCCACCTTCGTGGACTGGGCCGCCTGCACGGGCTGCGGTGAGTGCGAGATCGTCTGCACGGTGGCCCTGCCCGACGAGTTCAACGCAGACCTGGTGGCCCGCCGGGCCGCGCACATCGCCTTTCCCCAGGCCGTCCCGAAGAAGGCCGTGGTGGACCGCTTCGGCACCTCGCCCTGCTCCTTCACGTGCCCCGCCGGCGTCAAGGCCCACGGGTACGTGTCGCTGGTGCGCGCGGGCAAGTACGACGAAGCTTTTCACCTCCACATGGAGGACGCGCCCCTTCCCGGCAGCTTGAGCCGGGCCTGCTACGCGCCGTGCGAGGGGGAGTGCACCCGCGGCACCCTCGAAGGCACGGTGCCCATCCGCGCCATCAAGCGCTTCATGGTGGACCGGTACTACGCCGCCCACCCCGTCCCCGAATACGGCCCGCCCGAAACCGTGCGCTCCGAAAAGGTGGCCGTCGTAGGCTCGGGCCCGGCCGGCCTCTCCGCCGCCTATCACCTGGCTCGCAGGGGCTACCGCGTGACCGTCTTCGAGGCCGCTCCGAAGACGGGCGGCATGCTCCGGTACGCCATCCCGGCCTACCGCCTGCCCAAGGAGGTCGTGGACCGGGACATCCTCAATATCACTGCGCTGGGTGTGGATATTCGAACCGAAAGCCCGGTTCGCACCCTTGCTGACCTGAAGGCGCAAGGCTTTGATGCCGTCTTCTTGGCGGTGGGCACGATGCAGGGCTTCAAGCTCGGCGTTCCAGGCGAAGAGCTGGACGGCGTTACCGACTGCATGGGCTTTCTGAAGCGCGCCAACGGCGGCGAGGCCATGGACCTCAAGGGCAAGACCGTCATGGTGGTGGGCGGGGGCAACTCGGCCATCGACCCGGCGCGTATGGCTTTGAGGCTCGGGGCCAAGAAGGTCATCATCCAGTACCGCCGAAGCCGCAAGGAGATGCCTGCCCACGACTGGGAGATCGAGGCCGCCCTGGAAGAGGGCGTGGAGCTCCAGGTTCTTCACACGCCCAAGCGCTTCATCGGTGAAAGCGGGAAGCTGAAGGCCGTGGAGAGCCTCACCATGCGCCTCGGCGAACCGGACGCCAGCGGACGCCGCCGCCCCGTTCCCGTCGAAGGCTCGGAAGCCACGACGCCGGTGGATCTAGTGGTTCTCGCCATCGGCCTCAAACCCAGTACCGCCCCCTTTGCGGCGGAAATTGCCCTGAACAAAAACGGCACCGTGAAAGCAGATAAGGAAACCCTTCAAACGTCGCTTCCCTACGTCTTCTCCGGTGGAGACGCGGTGACCGGCCCTTCGACGATCGTTCAGGCCATCGGCCAGGGCAAACGGGCCGCGTTTTACGTGGACCGCTTTCTCCGAGGCGAATCGCTGGACGGTGTGCGCTTCGAGGAGCCGCTGCCCGTGGTGGACAAGGGCGAGGTGGTGGCCCGGACGCCGAATCTGACCCCGCTGCCCGCCGCGCCCCGGCGCGAGCGCCCGGTGGCGGAGCGCCTTGCCTCCATGGCGGAGGTGGAGCTGCCCGTGAGCGAGGAAGAGGCGCGGAAAGGTGCCTCACGCTGCCTGGACTGCGGCGGCTGCTGCGAGTGCCACGAGTGCGTCCACGCCTGCCCGGCCGGAGCCTTCCACTTCGAGATGCGGCAGGAAAAAGCCGAGGAGGTGGTACGCTCCGTCATCGTCTCCACCGGTTTCAAGCTCTTCGATGGCAGGAGGAAGCCCCTCTTGGGCTACGGCCGTTTCCCCAATGTCATTGACGCCATGGAGATGGACCGCCTGCTGGCGCCGACCCGTCCCTACAACACGGTTCTCAGGCCCTCCGACGGAAAGATGCCCGACAACATCGCCTACGTGCTCTGCACCGGCTCCCGCGATTGCACGGTGGATCACCGCCTCTGCTCTCGAGTCTGCTGCATGTACTCGCTCAAGCAGGCGCAGCTCATCCTGGGCGCCCTGCCGCTCGCCGACGTGACCATCTACTACATGGACATCCGCGCCTTCGGCAAGGGCTACGAGGAGTTCTTCGAGCAGGCCAGGGGAATGGGTATTAGCTTCGTGAAGGGGAAGGTGGCCCAGATCGACGAGCAGCCGAACGGGAACCTCGTCGTCACCTACGAAGACATCGAGGGCGGCGGCGGTAAGAGGCGCATGGAGCACGACCTCGTGGTGCTCTCCGTGGGGCTGCTCCCCAACCGCGAGGCCTTGAGCCTCTTCCCGGGCGGGCTTTTGGAGTCGGACGCCTACGCTTACGTCCGCGAGGTGGACGAGGACCTCGATCCGGGCAAGACCAGCATCGATGGGGTCTTCGTGGCCGGAACCGCTTCGGCGGCGAGGGACATCCCCGACACGGTGCTTCACTCGGGCGCCGCCGCGGCCCAGACCGCCGCTTACCTGAAACGCATGGAGAAAGGCTCATGAGCGCTCCCAAGGACTCCGACCGGCGCATCGGCGTCTTCATCTGCCACTGCGGCGGCAACATCTCGGACTACGTGGACGTAGAAAAAGTGCGGGAGGCGGTGGCTGGCGAGCCCGGTGTGGTCACGGCGAAGACCACCATGTTTGCCTGCTCCGACGCCGCCCAGCAGGAGATGATCGAGGCGATCGGCCAGGAGAAGCTCGACGGCATTGTCGTCGCCTCCTGCTCCCCGAAGCTCCACCTCTTCACCTTCCGCGCCATGGCCCAGCGGGCCGGGCTGAACCCCTACCGCTACATCCAAGCCAACATCCGCGAGCAGTGCTCGTGGGCCCACCGTGGCCAGGTTCCCGAAGCCACTGAAAAGGCTACCTCCATCGTGCGCGCGGCCATCGCCAAGGCCCGCGCCAGCGCCCCCCTCTCGACGATGCGCATCAAGACCCAACCGCGCGTCCTGGTGGTGGGCGCCGGAGTGGCGGGGCTGCGAGCGGCCCTGGCCCTCTCGGACATGGGCCTCACGGTGTACATCGTCGAGCGGGAAGAGAGGGCCGGCGGATGGGCCGTCACCTTCGGCAAGACCTTCGCGCGCGATCGGTCCGGCTCGGACATGATCCAGATGCTGCTCCGGCAGGTGGCCCAGCGGGACAACATCGTGCTCTACACCCGCGCCGAAGTCACGCAAAAGACGGGCAGCGTGGGCGACTTCACGGTCGAACTCTCCATCGCGGGCCAGGAGAAGGTCACGCTCAACGTGGGAGCCATCGTGGTGGCCACCGGCTTCGAGAGCTACCAGCCGCGCGAGGGGGAATTCGGTTGGGGCCTCCCCGGCGTGGTGACCCTTCCGCAGTACAAGGTCATGCTGGATGCCGGAGAGGAGCTGCGCCTCGGTGACGGGAAACCCGTCCGTTCGGTGGCCTTCGTCTACTGCGTTGGCAGCCGGCAGGGTGAAGAGGCCCGGAGCCCGCACCGCTACTGCTCCCGCTTCTGCTGCAGCGCGGCCTGCCACGCGGCCGTCGTGGGGGCCCAAAGGGCCGTCGGCCTTCACCAGGTCCACCTCTACCGAGATATGCGCACCTACGGCAAGTACGAGACCCTCTACGAAGAGGCCCAGCGGCAAGGTTCGGTCTTTTTGCGCTGGGATCCCTCCGAGCCGCCCGTGGTCGAGCTGGACGAGGGTCACCTGTTGGTCCGCGTGAAGGACCATCTCCTTGGCGGAGAAGAGCTCGAGATCCCCGTGGACCTGGTGGTGCTCGTCACCGGCATGGTCCCGAGGGAAAACGCCACCCTCGTGAACGCCCTCAAGCTGCCCATCGGCGGCGACGGCTTCTTCAACGAGATCCACCCCAAGCTGAGACCCGTCGAGACCGTGGTGGACGGCGTTTTCATCGCCGGCGCCGCCCAGGGCCCCAAGACCATCGCCGAGAGCGTGGCCTCTTCGCTCGCCGCGGTCTCCAAGAGCGCCGCCCTTCTTCTCAAGGGTTACGTGGACCTGGAGCCCTTCGTGGCCGAGGTGGACGAGGCTCTCTGCACCTGGTGCGGAAAGTGCCTGGAAGCCTGCCCCTACGAGGCCATCGAGAAGGTGGCCGTGGGAGGCAAGGAGGTGGCTCGGGTCATCCCCTCGCTCTGCAAGGGGTGCGGCGCCTGCGCCGTGCCTTGCGCGGCCAACGCCATCAACGTGAGAGGGTACACCGACGAGCAGGTGCTCGGCATGATCGACGCCCTGCTGAAGGAGGCGGTGGGATGAGCACCTCGGCGCTGCGCGACAAGCGGGAGATCTTCCGTGATGAACTGGTGATGAGAGACAGCATTGCCACCCTGCTCGCGGATGGCCCCAAGACGGTTCCCGATCTGGCCCGCGCCCTGGGGTGCCCCGCCTACGAAGTGATGGCCTGGGTGGCCGCCATGCGCCGGTACGGCCGCGTCGAGGAGCGGGGCAAGGCCGACGAGGAAGGCTACTTCGCTTACGCCCTGAAGGGCTGACGGCTTCGGCCGCGAAAGGAGACGACACCGTGGCGACGCGCGTCAATCTGGACCTGCACGACGAGCTCAAGGCCTTCGGCGCGAAGGACCTCGACCTCTGCTACAACTGCGGCAACTGCACCGCCGTCTGCTCCCTCGCCGACGAGGGAAGCGCCTTCCCTCGCCGGATCATGCACCTCATCCAGGTGGGAGCGTCGGACCGGCTCAAACAGAGCGTGGACCCCTGGCTCTGCTACTACTGCGGGGACTGCTCGGCGCAGTGCCCCCGGGGAGCCAACCCGGGCGAGGCCATGATGGCCGCCCGCCGCTACCTCACCTCCCGCTACGACTGGACGGGGCTCTCCAGGCGCATCTACCTCTCCAAGGCCTGGGACGTGGCGGCCGTCCTCGTGGTGGCCCTCTTCGTTATCGGCCTCTTCGCCCTCTTCCACGGCCCCGTGGTTCTTAGCCACGTGGAGCTGAACACCTTCGCCCCGGTCCGAGCCGTGGAGGCGGGCGACCTGTTCATGGCGGGCGTGCTCTCCTTCTTCCTGCTGACCAACGCAGCCCGTATGGCCTTCTGGATTCTCAAGGAGGATGGGGCGCCGCCTCTCCCGGTGGGAGCCTTCGCGAAAGCCCTCCCCGAGTTCGTGGTGAACTTTGCCACGCAGAAGCGCTGGCGCCGCTGCGGAACGGCGCAGGGTAAGCCGAAGGAGAATCGGCGCTGGCTCACACACCTGATCCTCGTTTCGGGCTACCTGACCATGCTCACCCTCATTGTCGTCTTCCTGCGCTGGTTCCAGACCGACGTGGTCCATCCCTTCTATCACCCCCAGCGGCTGCTCGGCTATTACGCCACCGCGGCGCTTCTGTATGGCACCGTGGCGTTCATGTTGGGACGCTGGAAGAAGCGGGACGAGATCCACAAGTTTTCCGAGGCCACCGACTGGATGTTCCTGGTCCTCCTCTTCTTGACCACCCTCACGGGGCTGTGCGTGAACGTCTTCCGGCTGGCCGATTGGCCTTTGGCCACGTACCTCACCTACGTCGTGCACCTGGCCGTGGCGGTGCCCATGCTCGTGGTGGAGGTGCCCTTTGGCAAGTGGTCCCACCTCTTCTACCGGCCCTGGGCGCTCTACCTCGTCAAGGTGAGAGAGATCGCCCAGAGGGCGGAACGGGTTCGGGCCGAAGGGATTCCCGCCACAGCCTGAGGCTTTCTTATTGGAAAGGACGATCGTATGACCTCGAATGCGGAACAACCCGTCGAAAAGATGACCTTCATCGGCCTGCACGGGCCCGACGACCCCGAGATCGCCATCCTGCCCTTCATGCTGGGCGTGGCGGCGCTGGCGATGGAGGTGCAGGTGAGCATCCTCCTCCAGGGCCCCGCCGTCCTCTTGGCGCACAAGGGCGTCGCCGAGCACGTCTTCTCGGGCTGCGAGGGTACCTCGCTGCGCAAGCTCATGGACCAGTTCTTCGAGCTCGGCGGCAAGCTCTACATCTGCACGCCCTGCGTCGAATCCCGCAAAATCAGTAAGAACATTCTTATCCAGGGCGCGCAACTGGTGAAAGCCGGCAAGGTCGTTTCGGACCTGCTGGAGTCCAAGACCGCGCTCACCTTCTGAGGCGCCGGAGACGGCGCTTGAGGAAACAGGCCATGAGTGAAGAGAAGCCCGAGAAGATCACGATCGTATCGACCTACGGGGGCGAAGACCCGGAGCGCGCCACCTATCCCTTCTTGACGGGCAACGCGGCCCTGGCCATGGAGGTGGCCGCCACCATCGTCCTCCAGGGCAACGGCGTCACCGCCGCGACGAAGGGGATCTACGAACACGTTCACGCGCCCGGCCAGGCTCCCCTCAAGCAGCTCGTGGACCAATTCGTGAAGCTGGGCGGCACCCTGCTGGTGTGCATCCCCTGCATGGAGGCGCGAAGCATCACGAAAGACCATCTGGTGGAGGGCGCCCAGCCCGTGAAGTCGGCCCGGCTGGTCACGGAAATCCTGGAATCGCGGGGCTCGGTTACTTACTGAGCCCCAAGGAGGCGGCAAGTCCGTCATCGCCATATCACGGGGTTCCCTGCGGGCCGCAACGCAGCTCGATCAAGGCCTGGGGAGCCGGCTCGGCAGCAGGGTAGTGGACCGAGAGGAGATCCTCGCCGCGGCCGAACGCTACGGCATCGGCGAGACGGGTTTGGAGATGCGGCACATCCTGGCCAAACATCCGCCCGGCTTTTGGGAACGCTACGCCGAGGCCCGCCGCCCTACCTCGCCTGTTTCAAGGCGGCGCTGCTGGACGCGGTCCTGGAGGGGCCGCTCGTCTATCACGGGAACCTGGCCCACCTCCTCCTGAAGGACGTCCCCTTCGTCTTGCGCGTCCGGGTCAACGCCCCCATGGAAAACCGGGTGGAGGCCATGATGGCCGAGCAGGGGCTCTCGCGGTACGAGACGACCCGCCGAATCGAGGCCAGCGACAACGAGCGGAAACGGTGGACGGAGTTCTTATACGACGCGGATATCATGAGTGCCTCCCAGTATGACGTGGTCTTGAACCTGAACCGGGTCAGCGTCGGCAACGGTATCGAGATGGTCGCGTCGGCAGTCCAGAAGGAGGCCTTTCAGCGCACGCCGGACGCCATCCGCCGGGTGCGGGACCTGCGCCTGGCCACCGTGGCGGAGGTGCTGCTGATGAGCCATCCGGACACCTACGGGTTGCCCGTGCAGATTTCCGCCGATGCCGAGGGGGGCAGGATAGTGTTCTGCCCCTAATTTTCTGGACACAGTTTAGCATCAGGCGGCCTGGTCATGTTGGGCGAGATGTCTCGCCT
>JBMFRA010000020.1:36425-40732 GCA_049968315.1 Acidobacteriota bacterium | reverse complement strand
CCTCCTCCAGCACCAGCCGACGGAGCACGAGCATCCGGAGCCCCACCTCCACGGCGTAGTCGCGGTCCCGGCGGGGGATGTACACCTTGGCCCCGCAGGCTTCCAGTTCGCCGAGGAGGCGGTGGACCCTGGCCTTGAGCCCGAGCAGAGCCAGGGAAGCCCCCGGTTCCTGGCAAAAGACCTCCGCCACCACCGCCACGGGCAGGACGGGGATCACCGCGCCCACGGCCTCCATCAGCAGGCGGCCCAATTCGGCCACCTGGCGGCACCGTTCCTCCCGGGGCAGGGTTCTTAGGTCCAGGTTGCGCCTGAGGAGGTAGCGCCGGGTGGAGAGGGGAGGGCCGAAGTTCACGCAGGCGTACCCGAACCGGTGCCAGCGGCTCCGGGCCATGAGAAGCAGGTTCTTGGCCACGAAACGGAGGGCCGTGCCCAGAGCCGCCCAGGCGGAGCGCCGGGGCTGCGTGCCGTCCAGGTCCCGCAGGAGGGTGCGGTCCTCGAGGGTCCGGTCGTAGTTGATCCCCACCGGGACGAAAACCAGGTCCCGTTCCCCCGAAGGGTCGAAGGAGCGGAGCATGTAATCGAGGATTCCCAGCTTGGGCTCCCGGAGGCGCCCGTCCCGGGTGAGCCCCCCTTCGGGGTAGAGGGCCTGGGGGACCCCCGCCGCCGTGGCCATGGCCACGTACCGCTCCAAGACGCGGCGGTAGAGGTTGTCCCGGGAATGGCGGCGCACGAAATAGCCGCCCAGGGAGCGTACCAGCGCCCTCAGGGGCCAGACGCGGGCCCACTCCCCCACGGCGTAAGAGAGGGCCGCCCGCTTGGCCGCCAGGTAGCCCACCAGGATGTAGTCCATGTTGCTGCGGTGGTTCATGACGAAGACCACCGCAGCGTTCTTGGGGACGGCCTTCAGGGCCTCATCGTCGGCGTACCCGAGCCGCACACGGTAGAGAAGGCGGGCCAAGCGCCGGGCCAGGGCGTAGCCGAGGCGGAAGTAGAAAAAGGCATTGAAGGCCGGGACGATTTCCCTCGCGTAGCGAGCCGCCAGCCTCTCGGCCTCCTCCCGCGGCATCCCCTTCTCCCGTGCGTGGGCCTCCACGGCCTCCATCACCTTGGGGTCGTACAGGAGGCGGTTCACCAGAACCTGCCGGCGGGTCCGCTGGAAGGGCTGGATCTCGATCTGGAGCCGGGGGTTCCACTCCTCCACCACCCGCTCGGCGCGGCGGCGGAGGAAGGCGCGAAGGGCGGGGAGGGCCAGCCGGTCCACCACGGACCACACCGACAGCCCCGCCATCAACAGCGCCGCCCAGAAAGGCAGGGTCACCGCTCCCATGCCGCCCACTCCACGAAAACGGGGCAATTGTAAACCCGTTCCGTGGGTGGGGGCGGGTTCATTCCCGGGCGGGGGGAGTGAACTCCCGGAGGTCCCGGAAGAGGAAGTCGTAGGCGCCGCCGTCCACCACCACCCGGAGAGTGGCACCGCGGTTCACGGCGTACTCCACGTACCCCGGCACCTCACAGGAGCCGTGGCAGTCGGAGGCGCCCGCCGGCGCCTCCCGGCCGGCCTTTCGGTCGGACCAGGAGAGGCAGGTGCACTCCCCCAGCAGCGACTCCGCCAGGGCCCGGGCCAGGGAGTGCGCCTCCTCGAAGGACAGGGGCGGTTCTCCCGTGTTGACCGTCACGGTTCGCATGGTCCCCTCTCCCCGGCCCAGTGGACCACAGCCCCAAGCCTTCTGCAAGGAAAAGAAGGGGGCCCCCGCGGGGGCCCCCCGGGCGATGAGGGTGGGTGGGTGCCTTACTTCTTGTCCGGCGAGGAGGTGGGGGCGGAAGAGGAGGTGTCCCACCACGAACCGCCGGGGCCGTAGTAGCCTTTGAGGATGGTGGCGGTCTTCACGTCCCCCGGGTCGTTCCAGGTGGAAAAGGGGTTGCAGGAGAAGTCCGTGCTGGTGAAGTTGAGCGGACGGCCCTGGTGGCAGGAGACGGCGCAGGCGTTGGGCGTTCCGCCCTGGGCCTGGGTGTCGAGGGTCTTGGCCGGTTCGATGGGGTTAAAGGTGTGAGAGTGGATGTCGTAGGTGATGGCGGAGACTGCCACGTTGGGCAGGTGGCACTTGGAGCAACGGGAAAGGCCGATCTTTCCCTCAGGATTGTAGAGGTGCTTGGAATGGCTGCTCACCACCTCGCCGATGGCGGTCTTGTTGTGGTCGTAGTCGGCCACCTGGGCCTTGGTGATCCCGGCGAAGGGCCCGAAACCGGCGTGGCAGGCCAGGCAAGGGGTGTTGTTGTCGTTGGCGGTGGGGATGGTGAGACCCCCGCTCACGATTTCCGTGACAATCTGATGATCGCCCTGGGCGGCGTGGGGGTCGTGGCAGGTGAAGCAGGTCAACTTATGGTAAGGGTTGGTCGGGTGGGCTGACTTGTAGAGATCCTGGTACTGCTGGTGGTGCTGTTTGGAGGACTCCCCGTCGGGCCACAGGCCGGGCGCGTTGACGTAGTAGTTGGCAAGGGGCTCGGTGCTGCCGGGCAGGTAGGGGGTCAGGGTGTCGTCCTTGATGGGCCACTCGAAGGTGTGGTTCGGGACGGAGGCGACCCGGCTGTGGCACTGGCCGCAGACGGCGTTGGCCCGGTCGGCGTCCAAGTCCGCCGGGTTCACGATCTTGGTGGGGTCCCCGCCCCCCAGGATGTGGGCGGAGCCGGGGCCGTGGCACGATTCGCAGCCGATGTTGACGATGTCCGGAAGCCCGTTGTGGTCGTAATCGAAGTAACCGGGATCGTCTTGGTTATAAAGGACCGCCACGTAACCGTTGTACACCCACTCGCCCTGGGCCGTCTGCCCGAGGCCGCGGAGCCCGGTGGTGTGGCAGCCGATGCACTTCTTGGAGTAGGTGCTCCCGTTGGCGGAGGCGAGCTGGGCCGCCGTGGTGGCAGGGGTGAACCTGGGCTGCTTGTTCGCATCGTACCAGTTGGAGGCGTTGTACAGAACGTACTCTCTCGTCTTCTCGTTGTACTGGATCGGAGAGACGTAGTTCTCCGCCGAAAGGCCTCCGGGAAGGTCGGAGACGGGGACACGGACGAGGTAGCGCTGCTTCCAGGAACCGGTGCCCCCTTGGGTGCAAACCACCGGCATGGTGAGCTGGCCGATGGTGATCGTGTAGGTGTCGGTGGCGGCTTGGTACCCCAGTACGGGGGCGTTCGGTTTGTAGGGGTCAAAAGCGGAAGAGATGGTGTTGAAGTCCAGCCCCTGCTGGAAGTCGTCCACGCCGTTCTTGTCATAGTCGGCGACGACGCCCTTGCCGGCCACCAGACTGTACTGCGCCATTGGGCGCCGGAGCGCCTGCGCGTGCTTGCTGTCCCGCCAGGAGGCCTTGTCTTGGTGGCAGGCGATGCAGAACTCCGAGCCCACGTACGTTCCCGCCTGGAGCTGGGCTTTGGTGTAGTAGGTGAGCAGGATCTTCTGCAGGCTGGAGGTGTTGTGGGCGGGCACGGTGACGGGAGGGGAGGTTCCTTTGGCGCCGGCGAAGGTGCCCACCGCCACCGCGGAAAGACCGACGGCGAGCCAACGTTTGACGACCTGCTTCATGCTTTCCTTCTAGGAAAAGAAGTCGTTCCAACCACCGCGTCACCACCGGGCGGAAAAAGCCGCTTCCCCCGCCTCACTCTGACGAAAATAGAAGGAGAAACAAGGGGCGTCCAGAGGGGAGGCGGAAAAAATCCGGATAGAGGGGCATATGCCCCTTGTCCATCTCGGAATTGAGAAACCAGAATGCCGGTGTTTTCGCAAAAACCTTCTTTTTTTATAGGACTTGTCGACCACCTCACCTCTGGAAGTATTGGGGCATTTCCCCCTTTTTTGGGGTCTCCGCGCCTGCAGGGACCCAATGGCGGGTGCGCCGCCTCGCCTACTCCTGGAAGAAGACGGGGCTCCGGTTGGAGCCGTGAACCTCGGCGTGGCAACGGGTGCAATCCCGGTACTTGCCGCGGGAGAGGTCGTGGAAGGCGGGAACCCGGCTGTGGCACTCGAGGCAGAGGTCCGCCACCTGGCGCCGGACGAGAAGCCGCGGGTTGGCCGAGCCGTGGGGGGTGTGGCAGGAGAGGCACCCGTCCAGCCGCTGGGGGGCGTGGGGAAAGACGAAGGGGCCGGCCTTTTCCGTGTGGCAGTCGAGGCAGGCGCCCCGTCCTTCGCCTGGGAAAGCCGCCCTCTCGGGGAGAGCCCGTGGACGTCGTGGCAGCGGGTGCAGTCCATGGGGGCCGCACCCTCCCGGTGGGCGTAGGGCATGCGGAAACGGGCCGCCTCGGCGCGGTGGCAGGAACCGCAG
>JBMFRA010000020.1:1920-36415 GCA_049968315.1 Acidobacteriota bacterium | reverse complement strand
CTGGGGGCGTGACACCCGAGGCAGGAGACGCCGGAACGGGGGTGGCCCGGGGTGGCGAGGGCGAGAGAGCCCAGCCGGTCCTGGTGGCAGGAGAGGCACGCCTCCTGGCCGGGTTTCCGGCGGACGTTGGCGGTGGAGGGGTCTTCCATGTGGGCGGGGTCCGGCGCGTGGCAGGTGGCGCAGGAGCCGGCGAGAACTTCGGGGGAGCGCCTGGCCATGGCCGAGCCGTGGGCCGTCGCCCCGAAGGCCTTGACCACATCCTCGTGGCAGGCGGCGCAGTCTTCCTGGGAAGGAGCCTTCTCCCCGGCGGCGGGGGAGAGGGTCGCGAGGGCCAGACCGCCGAGCAGCAAGAGCATGCGAGCCTTCATCTAGAACCTCCAGCCGATGACGGCGCCATACCGGGTGAAGCGGAAATCCCCCAGGGATCTTGGAGCCTCGTCGTAGCTCCTCCGCTGGGCGAAGAGGCTGAGGCGGGTCCCCGTGGGGCCGGCGAGGGTCGCCCGCGCATCGCCCACCCACCCGGAGGAGGGCCACGTGCCTCCCGAGTCCTTGATCCGAAGCAGCGATCCATCGAGGGAGAGGCGGCCCACGGTGAGGTATCCCCCCGCCTCGGCGGTCCAGAGCCTCAGGTCGTAGTCGGAGAGCGAGGCACCGCCGCCCGGCAGGACCAGGTCGGTCCGCGTCCGGATCCGGTTCCGGTCCACCGCCAGGAAGGCCCCGGCCCTGCCCTGGGGGTCGTCCCAGGAGAGGCGGGCCCCGTAGGCGTCGGCGGCGTGGTCCAGACCGCTCTGGGAGGCAGGGTTGTCCGCCCGTTCGAAGCGTCCTTGGAGAGACAGGGTCCAGCCCGCCCCCAACCGAGAGCGGAGGCGGAGGCTCAGGCGGTCCACCGTCTCCGGGTCCACCCGGAGGACGTACCGCTCGAAGGAGCCGTGTTCGAACTCGCCGTCCAGCCGGAGGCCCTCTCCCGCCTCCCAGGCGCCGCCCAGCCGGTAACCGGAGGTGTTTCGGTCCTCGGAGAAGGCCGCCCCGTCCAGGCTCCGCCGGAAGTCGACGCCGCGCCGCCCGGCGAAGAGGCCCCCCCATGCGTGGAAGGCCTTTCCGTCCCAAGCGGCCTCCAGGGAGGCGTTCCGGTCGTCCACGTTGAAGAAGCCGCGGTCGTCCTTGGGCAGGGAGAGGGTGAGGCCCGGAAGTCCCGGCCGGCCGGCGTGGAGGAGAAGGAGGCCCAGGAGGTCGGAATCGGCGTCGCTACGGCGGTAGCTTCCCAGAAGGCGTAGGGTCCACCCCCCATCCAGCCGGTAGGAGGCCCGCAGGTCCGCCGACCGGGTATCCTGCGACGCCGAGCCGGCGAGGTCCTCCAGGTAGGAGATCCGGCCGGTGGAACCCCCGCCGATCTCGAAGACCTTCTAGGAGAGCCCCGCCGAATCGAGATCGGCGCGGCTGTAGAAGACGGTGCCGGCAACATCCCATCGGTCGTTGCGGAAGAAGGCCCCCGCCCGGGTGGAGGGAAGGTCCACCGAATCCTTCTGCGTCGTGTTCAGGCGCCCCAGAAGGTCGGGGTCCCGCCCCGAGAGGTCCCGCCCCCCCAGGGCCCGCCACCGGTTGTCACGGTCGAAGCTGCCGAAGCTCTGTTCGAGGAAGAGCCGTACCGGAAGGGTCTTGGTCTCCAGGCGCAGGGAGATCTCCTGGAAGCTTTCGTCCAGGTCGACCCGCATGGGGTAGAAGGCGTTGAGGCCGTAGAGGACGCGGTCCACCGAACCGTCCCTCTGGCTGTGGCGGAAGGCCAAGGTGAAGCGGGCCGCGCTCCAGCCGTCGTAAAGCGCCGAGGCCCTCCACCGCTCGATGGACCAGCGGTCCGCCCGCGGATTCACCGGCGAATCGGAGAGACCGTAGAAGGAGTTTCGGCCGTCGTAGGCCACGTCGAACCGCCAGGAGGCGTTGGGCTGGAACAAAAGGCGCCCGTGGTGGTCGGGGGAGGGGTTGCCCAGGTCCCAGGCCTTCAGGGAAAAGACCGGCGGCCCCCCGGAAGGCCGGGCCCATTCGAGGGTCAGAGCCTCCAGGAAGGAGGCCTCCCCCAGGTTGTACTGGGTGCGGAAGCTCGAAAGGGAGCCTCCTTCGTCCATCCAGGCGTACCCCGCCGCCACGTCGCCGTGGAGCCCCTGGGCCGCCGCTCCCCCCGCCGCCACGAGGGCGAGAAGGGCGACGGCCGCCGACTTCACCATTTTCCGCATCGGCGCCTCTCCATTGGAAATCCCGGGATTGGGCATCCCAGGCCTGCATCTCCAAAGATATTCATCAATGTAGTCCCAGAAAAGGCCCGGTGCAAAAGGTCAAAAAGGCTGCGCCTTTTGCCCATCATGGAGCCTGTTGCCGTGCGCCGTCGCCCTTCTCCGCCTTTCTCTGCCGGCTCTTCGCCGCCTCGAATCTTCTCTTGGGGAGGTGAGGCATTTCCCCCCTTTCAACGGTACCCATACCGCCCGCTTCCTCCCAGGCCCCATCCTGCGGACGGAGCTTCCCCCCACCGCTCCGCTTGCCCGTTGCAAACAGGCTCCCGGCGAAGGCCCAAAGACCTCGCCCAACGTCACTTCGAAAACCGGTGCTCTTTGAGGTAGCGGGGGGTGTTGGCGGAGAGAGGGGGATTCGAACCCCCGGTGAGGTTTCCCCCACACACGCTTTCCAAGCGTGCTCCTTCGGCCACTCGGACATCTCTCCGCGGCCAACCGCCATTATGGCCGAAACGGGCCCCGGGGTCAACGGGGCGGCGTGGGGCTCCCCGGTGCGGGCTTATACCCGCTTCCGCCGCCCCTCGAAGAAGGCCTGGAGGAGCCGGCGGGCCTCCCCTTCCCCGAGGCCGCCGGCGATGGGGAAGCGGTGGGGGTACCGTCCCTCACGCCACAGTGCCTGGAGGAGGGAGACCCCGCCGAAGCGCGGCTCTTCACAGCCGTACACCAGCCCGCCGATCCGGGCGTGGACCATGGCCCCCAGGCACATGAGGCAGGGTTCCACGGTGACGTAGAGGGTGGCCCGCCGGAGGGCGTTGGGGTGGCGCCCGAAAAGGGCCGCACGGAGGACGGCCATTTCGGCGTGGTCCAGGGGGGAGGCGCCGGCCCCGCCGTTCCTTCCTTCCCAGGACCTCCCGTCGGGAAGGACCAGGAGGGCGCCCACGGGCACCTCCCCGGCCTCGAGGGCCTCCTGGGCCAACTCGAGGGCGCGGGCCATCCAGGGACCGGGATCCGCCGCTTCGGCCATGGCTATACCTTACCATGGGGTGCGGCCCCGGCGGCCCCCCCGGGAAGGAGGGCGGACCACCCCCTCCCCCCACCCCAACATGTAGGGGCCTAAGGACTTCATTTGCCGACCTATAGCCCTTGACAGGGGGGGGCGGGCCGTGTAGAATACCCTGGCTTTTCCCCCAACCGGGGGGAAGTTTCCGCGCACAGGCGACGGAAGGAGGACGCGGTGCCGACCATCAACCAGCTCGTGCGGAAGGGGCGCAAGGCGGTCCAGTACAAGACCAAGAGCCCCGCCCTCCGCAGCAATCCACAGAAGAGGGGGGTGTGCACCCGCGTGTACACCACGACGCCCAAGAAGCCCAACTCGGCCCTCAGGAAGGTGGCGCGCGTGCGCCTGACCAGCGGGATGGAGGTGACCACCTACATCCCCGGCATCGGCCACAACCTGCAGGAGCACTCGGTGGTCCTCATCCGGGGCGGCCGCGTCAAGGACCTCCCCGGTGTCCGCTACCACATCATCCGCGGGAAACTGGATACGACCGGCGTGGATGCCCGCCGCCAGGGCCGGTCCAAGTACGGAGCGAAGCGGCCGAAGTCCTGATCGAGAACGTCGCCCGGGCCCCACAGGGGGGCCGTTGCTCTTTGAAAAGAGGGTAAGGAGCAGCAGGTCATGCCGAGGAAAGCCTTTGTCAGAAAGCGAGAGGTCGCGCCGGACTCCGTCTACGGATCGGTCCTGGTCAGCAAGTTCATTAACAAGATCATGGTCCAGGGCAAGAAATCCGTGGCCGAGTCCATTTTTTATGGGGCCATGGACATCCTCAAGGAGAAGACCGGCGAGGATCCCCTCAAGGTCTTCCAGAAGGCCCTGGAGAACGTGAAGCCGGTCCTCGAGGTGAAGTCCCGCCGTGTGGGCGGCGCCACCTACCAGGTCCCGGTGGAGGTCCGCCCCGAGCGCCGCCTCTCCCTCGCCGTCCGCTGGCTCATCGAATACTCCCGGGCCCGCGGGGAGAAGACCATGACCGAGTGCCTCGCCGGGGAGATCCTGGACGCTTACAACAACCGGGGCTCCTCCATCAAGAAGCGCGAGGACACCCACAAGATGGCGGAGGCCAACAAGGCCTTCGCCCACTACCGCTGGTAAGGGCCAGCCCGAGCGGAGCCCATGGCGCGTACCGTCGACCTCTCACGCCAGCGAAACATCGGCATCATGGCCCACATCGATGCCGGGAAGACCACGACCACCGAGCGCGTGCTCTTCTATACGGGCGTGAACTACAAGATGGGCGAGGTCCACGAGGGAACCGCGACCATGGACTGGATGGTCCAGGAGCAGGAGCGGGGGATCACCATCACCTCCGCCGCCACCACCTGCTTCTGGAGGGATTGCCGCATCAACATCATCGACACCCCCGGCCACGTGGACTTCACCGCCGAGGTGGAGCGGTCCCTGAGGGTCCTGGACGGCGCCGTGGGGGTCTTCTGCGGCGTGGCCGGGGTGGAGCCCCAGTCGGAGACCGTCTGGCGCCAGGCCGACAAGTACAAGGTCCCCCGCATCGCCTTCGTCAACAAGATGGACCGCCAGGGGGCCGACTTCTTCCGGGCCCTGAAGATGATGGACGACCGCCTCCACGCCCGGCCGGTGGCCCTCCAGCTCCCCTGGGGCTCGGAGGACTCCTTCCAGGGCGTCGTGGACCTGGTGGAGATGAAGGCCGTCCGCTGGCTGGACGACACCCTGGGGGCGCAGTTCCTGGTGGAGGAGATCCCCGCCGCCCTCCGGGAGGAGGCGGAGGCCTACCGGGAGAAGCTCGTCGAGATGGCCTGCGAGGAGGACGACCTTCTCCTGCAGAAGTACCTCGACGGCCATGCCCCGGAGGCGGAGGAGCTGAAGGCGGCCCTCCGGAAGGGCACCATCGCCATGCACTTCACCCCGGTGCTCTGCGGGTCGGCCTTCAAGAACAAGGGGATCCAGCCCCTCCTGGACGCCGTCGTGGACTACCTGCCCTCCCCCCTCGACATCCCGCCGGTGAAGGGGGTGGACCCCGACAGCGGCGAGACGCTGGAGCGCCGCCACAGCGACGACGACCCCTTCTGCGCGCTGGTCTTCAAGATCATGACCGACCCCTACGTGGGCCAACTGGCCTTCGTGCGCGTCTATTCGGGGACGCTGGAGGCCGGTTCCTACGTGTGGAACGTCTCCAAGAAGCGCCAGGAGCGGGTGGGGCGCCTCCTCAAGATGCACGCCAACAAGCGGGAGGAGATCGCCGAGGTCCGGGCGGGCGACATCGCCGCCATCGTCGGCCTCAAGGACGTGGTCACCGGCGTGACCCTGGCCTCCAAGGAACACCCCATCGTCCTGGAGTCCATGGACTTCCCCGAGCCGGTGATCTCCGTGGCCATCGAACCCAAGACCAAGGCAGACCAAGAAAAGCTCTCCGGGGCCCTCCTCAAGCTCGCCAAGGAGGACCCCACCTTCAAGCTCCGCACCGACCCCGATACCGGCCAGACCCTCATTTCCGGCATGGGAGAACTCCACCTGGAGATCATCGTGGACCGGCTGACCCGGGAGTTCGGGGTCCAGGCGGGGGTGGGGAAGCCCCAGGTGGCCTACCGCGAGACCATCACCCAGGCGGCGGAGGCGGAGGGGAAGTACATCAAGCAGACCGGCGGCCACGGCCAGTACGGCCACGTGAAGATCCGCCTGGAGCCCCTGGCCTCCGGCGACGGCTTTGTCTTCGAGAACGCCGTGACCCAGGGCGCCATCCCCAAGGAGTTCATCCCGGCGGTGGAGAAGGGGCTGGTGGAGGCCACCGAGACGGGCGTCCTGGCGGGCTTCCCCGTCAAGAACGTCAAGGCGGTCCTCTACGACGGCTCCTACCACGAGGTGGACAGCTCGGAGATGGCCTTCAAGATCGCCGCTTCCATGGCTTTCAAGGAAGCGGCCGCCAAGGCCGGTCCGGCGTTGTTGGAGCCGCTGATGAAGGTCGAGGTCACCGTGCCCGAGAACTACATGGGCGACGTCATCGGCGACCTCAACTCCCGGCGGGGAAAGATCCAGGCCATGGAGGCTCGGGGCAACCTCCAGGTCATCACGGCGCGGGTGCCCCTGGCGGAGATGTTCGGGTACGCCACGGCCTTGCGGTCCCTCACCCAGGGCCGGGGCAATTACGTCATGCAGTTCGAGCGGTACGAGTTCATGCCCAGGCAGATCGCGGAGGAGATCATCGCCCGCGTGCAGGGCCGTTAGCCAAGGAGGCGAAGGATGTCGAAGGAAAAGTTCCAGAGGACCAAGCCGCACGTCAACGTCGGAACCATCGGCCACGTGGACCACGGGAAGACCACCCTTACCGCGGCCATCACCAAGGTGCAGGCGGCGAAGGGCCTCGCCAAGTACGTTTCCTACGACGAAGTGGCCAAGGCGTCCGAATCCCAGGGACGGCGCGACGCGACCAAGATCCTCACCATCGCCACGTCCCACGTGGAGTACGAGTCGGAGAAGCGCCACTACGCCCACGTGGACTGCCCCGGCCACGCGGACTACGTGAAGAACATGATCACCGGCGCGGCCCAGATGGACGGCGCCATCCTTGTGGTCTCCGCCGAGGACGGCCCCATGCCCCAGACCCGGGAGCACATCCTCCTGGCCCGCCAGGTGGGCGTTCCCTACATCGTGGTCTTCCTCAACAAGTGCGACAAGGTGGACGACCCGGAGCTCCTGGACCTGGTGGAGCTCGAGGTCCGCGACCTCCTCAACCAGTACCAGTTCCCCGGTGACGACACCCCGGTGATCCGCGGTTCCGCCCTCAAGGCCGGCCTCGCGGACGATCCCAACAGCCCCGACGCCAAGTGCATCCAGGAGCTCTTGGACGCCTGCGACTCCTACATCCCCGAGCCGGTCCGGGACATCGACAAGCCCTTCCTCATGCCCATCGAGGACATCTTCTCCATCTCCGGCCGCGGCACCGTCGTCACCGGCCGCGTGGAGCGGGGCATCGTGAAGGTCGGGGACGAGATGGAGATCATCGGCTTCCGCCCCACCTTCAAGACGGTCATCACAGGCGTCGAGATGTTCCGCAAGCTCCTGGACCAGGGCCAGGCCGGCGACAACATCGGCCTCCTGCTCCGCGGAACCAAGAAGGAAGAGGTGGAGCGCGGCCAGGTGGTGGCCAAGCCCGGCTCCATCACCCCCCACACCCGCTTCAAGGCGGAGGTCTACGTCCTGACGAAGGAGGAGGGCGGCCGCCACACCCCCTTCTTCAAGGGCTACCGCCCGCAGTTCTACTTCCGCACGACGGACGTCACCGGTGACGTCACCCTCCCCGCCGACCGCGAGATGGTGATGCCGGGGGACAACGTCAGCATCGAGGTCAAGCTGATCTCGCCCATCGCCATGGAGAAGGGGCTCCGGTTCGCCATTCGTGAGGGAGGCCGCACCGTCGGCGCCGGCACCATCACGGAGGTCTTGGAGTAGCCTGCACATGTTGAACGAGAAGATTCGAATCCGCCTTTTGGCGTACGACCACTGCATCCTGGACCGCTCCACCAAGGAGATCGTGGAGACGGCCCGGAGGACCGGTGCGCGGGTGCGGGGCCCCATTCCCCTGCCCACCGACCGCTCCGTCTGGACCGTCAACCGCTCTCCCCACGTGGACAAGAAGTCCAGGGAGCAGTTCGAGATGCGGACCCACAAGCGGCTGCTGGACATCTACGATCCCACGCCGCAGACGGTGGACGCGCTCATGAAGCTGAACCTGCCTCCGGGCGTGGACGTGGAGATCAAGGCCTTCAACAAGTGAGCCGCGCCCCGGGCGCGGCCCCGAAGGCCGCCTAGGCAGGGCACGTCGCCGGCGGGCGACCTCTGCCCGAGGAGAGGACATGAAGATCGGCATTCTGGGACGCAAGGTCGGCATGACGCAGGTCTTCGACGAGACCCGCGCCGTGGTGCCCGTCACCGTCATCCAGGCGGGCCCCTGCGTCGTGCTGCAGAAGAAGACCCCGGACACCGACGGGTACCACGCCGTCCAGATCGGGCTCGTGGAGAAGGTGGGGCGCCGGGCGGTGACCAAACCCATGGCGGGCCACCTCAAGAAGTTCGGCGCCGCCTCCGTCCGTGCGGTCCGGGAACTCCGCGGCGAGTTCCCCGACCTGAACCCCGGCAGCCCCCTCACGGTGGAGCAGTTCCAGGGCATCGAGGCCGTGAACGTCGTGGGCACCAGCAAGGGCAAGGGCTTCCAGGGCGTCGTCGTCCGGCACGGCTTCCGGGGCGGCCGGGACACCCACGGCTCCATGTTTCACCGGGCGCCGGGCTCCATCGGGGCCTCCTCGGACCCCTCGCGGGTCTTCAAGGGGACCCGCATGGCCGGGCAGATGGGCAACGGCCGCGTCACCGTCAAGAACCTCCGGGTGGTGAAGGTGGACGCGGAGAAGGGCCTGCTCCTCGTCAAGGGGGCCGTGCCCGGACCCAAGGGCGGCCTCCTGGTCATCCAGGGCATCCGGTAAGGGGCGGACCATGAACATTCCAGTGATCAACGCACTTCGAGAACCGCAGCGGGAACTGGCCCTTCCCGAAGAGATCTTCGGCGCCGAGTACCGGCGGGACCTCGTCTACGAGGCGGTGAAGGCCTTCATGGCCAGCCAGCGCCTCGGCACCCACTCCACCAAGCGCCGGGACGAAGTCTCCGGCTCCGGCAAGAAGCTGTGGAAGCAGAAGCACACGGGCCGGGCCCGCATGGGCGAGATCCGTTCGCCCCTGTGGTACCACGGCGGCATCGTCTTCGGCCCCAAGCCGCGGGATTACGGCTACACCGTTCCCCGGAAGGTGCGGCGGAGCGCCATGCGGGGCCTGCTCTCCGAACGGGTGCGCCGGGGGCTGCTGGCCGTCGTCGAGGAGCTGGCGGTGGAGGAGCCCAAGACCAAGGCCTTCGTCCGCAAGTACGCCGCCCTACTCGACCCCCACAAGACCGTCCTCTTCGTGGACGAGGAGGTCTCGGAGCCGGTGCGTCTGGCCAGCCGCAACCTCCCGGGGGTGAAGGTGGCCCGGGCGGCCGACGTCAGCGTCTACGACCTGGCGCGCTACGAGATGACCGTCTTCACCGAGCGGGCCCTCCTCCGGCTCGCGGAGGTGCTGAAGCCATGAGAAACCCGTACACCGTCATCATCCGGCCCCTGCTCACGGAGAAGAACCTCATCGCCAAGGAGCGGTCCCGGACCGTCGCCTTCCAGGTGGACCCCAAGGCCAACAAGATCGAGGTGGCCCACGCGGTGGAGAAGGTCTTCGCGACGCAGGTGGAGGACGTCCGCATCGTGAACGTCCGGGGCAAGAACAAGCGTGTGGGCCGCTCCGAGGGAAAGAAGCCCGACTGGAAGAAGGCCTACGTCAAGCTCGCCAAGGGCGCCAAGCCCATCGAGTACTTCGAAGGCGTGTAAGGGGAACGGACCATGGCCATCAAGACCTACAAGCCTTACACCGCCAGCCGGCGCTACATCACCACCCTGACCTCCGACGACCTCACCCCCAAGCCGCCGGAGAAGAGCCTGCTGGCGCCCAAGAAGCGCCTCTCCGCCCGCAACGCCCACGGACACGTCACCGTCCGGAGGCGGGGCGGCGGCCACAAGCGCCGGTACCGCATCGTGGACTTCAAGCGGGACAAGCGGGGCATCGAGGCGCGGGTGGCGGCCATCGAGTACGACCCCAACCGCACCTGCCGCATCGCCCTCCTCCACTACGCCGACGGCGAGAAGCGCTACATCCTGTGCCCCGACGGGCTCACCGTGGGCCGCAAGGTGCTCGCCGGCGAGGAGGCGGAGGTGGTGGTGGGCAACGCCCTGCCCCTGCAGAAGATCCCCGTGGGCACCATGGTTCACAACGTGGAACTCCACGAGGGCGGGGGCGGCCAGATCGCCCGGTCCGCCGGCGCCGCCGCCCAGCTCATGGCCAAGGAGGGCCGCCTGGCCACCCTCCGCATGCCCTCCGGGGAAATGCGGTACGTGAGCGTTCGTTGCTACGCCACCGTGGGCCAGGTGGGCAACCTCGACCACCAGAACGTCACCCTGGGGAAGGCCGGCCGTTCCCGCTGGCTGGGCCGGCGGCCCAAGGTTCGGGGCACCGCCATGAACCCCGTGGACCATCCCCACGGTGGCGGTGAGGGCAAGAGCAAGGGCGGGCGCCACCCGGTGACCCCCTGGGGCGTGCCCACCAAGGGCTACAAGACCCGCCGGAACAAGCGGACGGCCCGCTTCATCCTGAAGAGGAGAAAGTAGCATGTCGCGCTCGCTGAAGAAGGGGCCCTTCGTGGACGGCCACCTCGAGAAGAAGATCGAGGCCATGAACGCCTCGGGCAAGAAGGCCGTCGTGAAGACCTGGAGCCGGCGGTCCATGATCGTCCCCTCCATGCTCAACCACACCATCGCCGTCCACAACGGGAAGAAGTTCGTCCCCGTGTACGTCACCGAGAACATGATCGGCCACCGGCTCGGCGAGTTCGCCCCCACCCGTACCTTCCGGGGGCACTCGGGGGACCGCAAAAAGGCCGAGGTGAAGAAGTGAACGGGAGGGCCGGCATGATCGCCACCGCCAAGATCACGTACGTCAGCACTTCGGCCCAGAAGACCCGCCTGGTGGCGGACGCCATCCGGGGCCGGTCGGTGAACGAGGCCCTGGCCATCCTGCGCTTCACCAAGAAGCACGTGGCGAGGGACCTGGAGAAGCTCCTCAAGTCCGCCGTGGCCAACGCCGAGAACCGGCGGGACCGGCCGGTGGACGTGGACGACCTGGTGGTGAAAAGCATCCAGGTGGACGGCGCGTCCCTGAAGATGCGGAAGCGGACCCTTCCGGCCCCCATGGGGCGGGCCTACCGGGTCCAGCGCCGCCAGTGCCACATCACCATCGGGTTGGACGTGAAGGAGTGAGGCAAGCGGACCGGGGGCCGCTCCCCCAGGGAACGGCGGCCGGCATCCTGAGTTGGAGGTGAGCATTGGGCCAGAAAGTGAATCCCGTGGGTTTCCGGGTGGGCTTCAACAAGGACTGGGAGTCGAGGTGGTTCTCCAAGAAGGACTACAAGACCCTCCTCCACGAGGACCTCGTCCTCAGGCAGGAACTCCTGAAGCGCCTCAAGCACGCGGGGGTTTCCCGGGTGGAGATGGAGCGGGCGGGCAAGAAGCTCACCATCACCATCGCCACCAGCCGACCCGGCGTGATCATCGGAAAGAAGGGCGCCGAGGTGGACCGGCTGAAGGAGGAGATCCAGAAGCGGCTGGACCGTGAGGTCTACATCAAGATCGACGAAATCCACCGCCCCGAGATCGACGCCCGCCTGGTGGCCGAATCCATCGCCCTCCAGCTCACGAAGCGGGTGGCCTTCCGCCGCGCCATGAAGCGCGCCATCGAGATGGCAACCAAGTTCGGCGCGCTGGGGATCCGCATCCGGGTGGCCGGCCGGCTCAACGGCGCCGAGATCGCCCGGTCCGAGTGGTACCTGGAGGGCCGCCTGCCGCTCCAGACCCTGAGGAGCGACATCGACTACGGGCTCGCCGAGGCCCACACCACCTACGGGGTCATCGGCGTCAAGGTTTGGATCTACAAGGGCCAGAAGGTGGGCAAGTAGGACACCGGGAGCGCGCGCCATGTTGATGCCGAAGAAGGTCAAGTACAGGAAACAGCAGCGGGGGCGGCGGTCGGGGATCGCCACCCGGGGCTCGTCGGTCTCCTTCGGGGACTACGGCCTCATGGCCCTGGAGTCCGCCTGGATCACCAACCGGCAGATCGAGGCGGGCCGCGTGGCCATCAACCGCTACGTGAAGCGCGGCGGAAAGATGTGGATCCGCATCTTCCCCGACAAGCCGTACACCAAGAAGCCGCTGGAAACGCGCATGGGTAAAGGAAAGGGCAACCTGGAAGGATGGGTGGCCGTGGTCAAGCCGGGGCGCATCCTCTTCGAGCTGGAGGGGGTGACCCTGGAGACGGCCCAGGAGGCCTTCCGCCTGGCGGCCCAGAAGCTGCCCATCAAGACCCGGTTCGTTTCCCGCAAGGACCAGGAGTTCGCGCCATGATGAAACCCGAGGACCTCAAGCGCGCCCAGAAGCTCCGCGACCTCTCGGTGGAGGAGCTCCGGCGGGAAGAGGGGGAGATCACCGAACACCTCATGAAGCTCCGCTTCCAGCTGGCTTCGGGGCAGATCGAGAACCCCCAGCTCCTCCGCACCTACCGGCGGGGACTGGCACGGGTCAAGACCATTCTCTGCGAAAAGCAGCGGCCCTCCGGAGGGAACTGAGATGGACGCCACCCATACCCCCGCGCCCCGCCGCCACCGCGCCACCAAGGTGGGCGTGGTCGTGTCGGACAAGATGGACAAAACCGTGGTGGTCAAGGTCGAGCGGAAGATCTTCCACAAGACCTACCAGAAGGTCGTGAACCGCACCAGCAAGTTCAAGGCCCACGACGAGCAGAACCAGTGCGGCGTCGGCGACCGGGTCCTCCTCGTGGAGACCCGGCCCCTCAGCCGCGACAAGCACTGGGCCGTGAAGAAGATCCTCGAGAAGGCCCGCTGAGGTCCTGAGGACAGGAGCACGCCATGATCCAGATGGGAACCATCCTCGAGGTGGCCGACAACTCCGGAGCGAAGAAGCTCTCCTGCATCCGCATGAAGGGCGGATCCACCACCGGCCGGTACGCAGGACTCGGCGACGTGATCACCTGCTCGGTGAAGGAGGCGGCTCCCCAGAGCGCCATCAAGAAGGGCAAGGTGGTGAAGGCCGTCATCGTCCGGTGCGTCAAGGAGACGCGGCGGAGGGACGGCTCCTACATCCGTTTCGACAACAACGCGGCGGTGCTGGTGGACGACAAGGGCGAGCCCGTCGGTACCCGCGTCTTCGGACCCGTGGCCCGGGAGCTCAGGGAGAAGCGCTTCATGAAGATCGTCTCCCTGGCGCCGGAAGTGATCTGATTGGGGGCGAACGTGGCCAACCGCATCAAGAAGAACGACCAGGTTGTGGTCCTCGCCGGCAGGGAAAAGGGGAAGCGCGGGCGCGTCCTCTCCGTCCTGCCGGACAAGGGCCGGGCCGTGGTGGAAAACGTGAACTTCGTCAAGCGCCACACGCGGGCCAACCCCCAGCGCAACATCAAGGGCGGCATCCTGGAGAAGGAAGCCTCCCTCCCGCTGGGACGGTTGATGCTGGTTTGCAAGGAGTGCCAGCAGCCGGTCCGCCCCGCCTTCCGCGAGGTGGAGGGCCGGAAGGCCCGGGTGTGCCGCAAGTGCAACGCCGTTCTGGATTGAGGATGCCGAGATGAGCGCGAGCAAGAACGACGAGACCCAGGAAAAGAAGGAAAAGAAGGCCAAGGCGGCCCCCAAGGCCAAGGAAGGGGCGGCGGAGCCCAAGGCCCCCAAGGCGGTCAAGGGAGCCAAGGCCCCCAAGGCCGAGGAGGCCCCGGAGGCGCCCCGTGGCCCCCGGGAGAAGCCCCGCCTGCTCAAGCTCTACGAGGAGCAGATCCTCCCCAAGCTCCGGGAGGAGTTCCGGTACTCCTCGGTCATGGCCGTGCCCCGCCTCACCAAGATCACGGTGAACATCGGCGTCGGCGAGGCCAAGAACGACATCAAGCTGCTGGACGAGGCCTCCAACACGCTGACGGTGCTGGCGGGCCAGAAGGCCGCCGTCCGCCGGGCGCGGAAGTCGGTCTCCAACTTCAAGCTCCGGCAGGGCCAGCCCATCGGAGCCATGGTGACCCTGCGGGGGCACCGGATGTACGAATTCCTGGACCGGCTGATCACCCTGGCCATCCCCCGGATGCGCGACTTCCGCGGGGTGCCGGACCGCTCCTTCGACGGCCACGGCAACTACACGCTGGGGATCAAGGACCAGCTGATCTTTCCGGAAGTGGACTACAACAAGATCACCCGTGCCATGGGCATGAACGTGACCATCGGCACGACGGCCAAGACGGACCCCGAGGCGAAGGCACTCCTCATGCACTTCGGGATGCCGTTCCGCAGGTAGGGAGGACGGAGAGAATGGCCAGTATCCGTGCGTTCGCCAAGATGGTCAAAAAGCCCAAGTTCGCGGTCCGCTACCGGAACCGCTGCAAGCGGTGCGGCCGCCCCCGCGGCTACTACCGGAAGTTCGGCCTGTGCCGTTGCTGCCTGCGCCAACTTGCCCTCCAAGGCCAGCTCCCGGGCGTGGTCAAGGCGTCGTGGTGAGGTGACGAGATGAGCATGACCGATCCCATCGCCGACCTCCTCACCCGGATCCGCAACGGCCTCAAGGCCCGGAAGCCCTTTGTGGAGATCCCCTCCTCCAACCTGAAGGTGGAGGTGGCCAAGATCCTCAAGGAGGAGGGCTACATCCTCAACTTCAAGGTGACGGAGGACGGCAAGCAGGGCATCCTCCGCCTGGACCTCAAGTACACCCCCGAGGGGCGGCCCGCCATCGAGGGCCTCCGCCGGGAGTCGAGCCCCGGCCGCCGCGTCTACGTCGCCAAGGACGAGATCCGGCCCGTGCTCGGCGGGCTCGGCGTCGGCATCCTCACCACCTCCCGGGGCGTCCTCACGGACAAGCAGGCCCGCCGGGAGGGCGTCGGCGGCGAGCTGCTGTGCACCGTGTGGTAGGAGGGAAGCATGTCGCGCGTCGGTAAGCAGCCCATCCCCCTGCCCGGCACCGTGAAGGTCGCCGTGGAGGAAGGCTTGGTGAAGGTGACCGGTCCCAAGGGGAGCCTGCCCACGGCCCTCCCGCCGGGGATCACCTGCACCGTGGAAGAGGGACGCCTCGTGGTCCACCGGGCGGACGACACCAAGCAGACCCGCGCCTTCCACGGCCTGGTCCGCGCCCTTCTGGCCAACGCGGTGAAGGGCGTCACGGAAGGTTTCAAGAAGGAACTGGACATCGTGGGCGTCGGGTACAAGGCCGCGGTGGAAGGGAACAAGGCGGTCTTCAACCTCGGCCACTCCCACCCCATCGAACTCCCCATTCCCGAGGGGATCCAGATCACGGTGGAGAAGGCCACCCACGTGGTGGTGACCGGCTACGACCGGCAGAAGGTGGGCCAGATCGCCGCCCAGATCCGCTCCTTCCGCAAGCCCGAGCCTTACAAGGGCAAGGGTGTCCACTACTCGGACGAGACCATCATCCGCAAGGCCGGCAAGGCGGCGAAGTAAGCCGGACGGGGAAAGACGAAAATGGGAAGACTCCAGCATCTCGACCGGAAGCAGAAGCGGCAGCGGCGGCGCATCCGCATCCTCAAGAAGATCTCGGGGACGGCGGAGCGGCCGCGGCTGGTGGTCTACAAGAGCCGGAAGTACATCTACGTGCAGGCGGTGGACGACACCACCGGCTCTACCCTGGCCTGTGCCTCCTCCTTGGAGCCGGGCGTTCGCCAGGGCCTCACCACCTCCGGCAAGCACGTGGCCGTGGCGGAGAAGATCGGCCTCCTCGTTTCCGAGCGCCTGCTGCAAAAGGGCGTGAAGGCGGTGGTCTTCGACCGGGGCGGCTACATCTACCACGGCCGGGTGAAGGCCGTGGCCGAAGGCGCCCGCAAGGGCGGCCTCCAGTTCTAGGAGCGGGACCATGGAAGAACGGCCGCAGATGGAACAGGAATTCAAGGAGCAGGTGGTCTCCATCCGCCGCGTCACCAAGGTGGTGAAGGGCGGCAAGAACTTTTCCTTCTCCGCCCTGGTGGTGGTGGGGGACGGCGCGGGCCGGGTGGGCTGCGGCCTCGGGAAGGCCCGCGAGGTGCCGCTGGCCATCTCCAAGGGGGTGGAGCAGGCCAAGCGCAACATGTTCCGGATCCCCCTGAGCGGAAACACCATCCCCCACTATGTGGAGGGCAAGTTCGGCGCGGGACACGTGGTGCTCCGCCCCGCCTCCAAGGGGACGGGGGTCATCGCCGGGGGGGCCGTGCGGGCGGTGATGGAGGCCGCCGGCGTCCAGGACATCCTCACCAAGTGCGTGGGGACCAACAACCCTCAGAACGTGGTGAAGGCCACCCTGGAGGGGCTCAAGAGCCTCCAGAGCCCGGAGAAGGTGGCGAAGAAACGGGGCAAGACCCTCGAAGAGTTGGCGGGGTAAGCCATGACGGCGAAGAAGGCGGAACGCAAGGAAAAGGAACTGGTGGTGACGCTCGTGCGGCGTCCCTCGACGGAGAAGCTCCGCAAGGTCGTCTGGAGCATGGGGCTCCGGCGCCTCCACCGCACCCGGCGTTACCCCGACCGGCCGGAGATCCGCGGCATGATCTTCGCCGTGAAGCACCTGGTCCAGGTCACCGAAGAGTAAGGGGGCGAGCATGTTTCTCTCCGAGCTGAAACCGGCCAAGGGCGCCGTGAAGAAGCCCAAGCGGATCGGCCGCGGCCCGGGCTCCGGCCACGGGAAGACCGCCGGCAAGGGTCACAAGGGCCAGAAGTCCCGCTCCGGCTTCCACCAGAACCCCGGCTTCGAGGGCGGGCAGATGCCCCTCATGCGGCGGGTGCCCAAGCGGGGCTTCCACAACCGCTTCCGCGAGGAGTACCAGGTGGTGAACGTCGGCAGGCTGGCCGCCTTCGAGGGGGGCAGCGAGGTCAACCCCAAGGTCCTGAAGAAGGCCGGCCTCATCCACACCGACTCCGCCAAGGTGAAGATCCTGGGCGTGGGAACCCTGGACAAGGCCATCACGGTGGTGGCCGACGCCTTCTCCGAAAAGGCCCGCAAGGCCATCGAGGAGGCCGGCGGCCGGGTGGAGGTGAGGCAGCCGTGATCGAAGCCTTCCAGAACCTCTTCCGGATCCCGGACCTCCGCAAGAGGATCCTCTTCACCTTCGCCCTCCTGGCGGTCTACCGCGTGGGTTCCCAGATCCCCACGCCGGGCATCGACGCCCTGGCCCTGCAGGAGTTCTTCCAGCAGTTCGCCAGCGCGGGGGTGCTGGGCTTCGTGAACCTCTTCTCCGGCGGTGCCCTCTCCCGCTGTACCATCTTCGCCCTGGGGATCATGCCGTACATCACCGCCTCCATCATCATGCAGCTTCTGGGGGTCGTGTGGCCGTACATCCAGAAGCTCCAGAAGGAAGGCGGTGCCGAGGGGCGGAAGAAGATCGTCCAGTACTCGCGGTACCTCACCATCCTCATCTGCGTGGTCCAGGGATTGGGCATCTCCTTCTGGGTGAAGAACCTGGTGAGCCCCGTCACCGGCCAGCGGGTGGTGGAGAACCCCTCCTTCGGCTACCACGTGCTCACGGTGGTCATCCTCACCGCCGGCGCCACCTTCATCATGTGGCTCGGCGAGCAGATCACCGCCCGGGGCATCGGCAACGGCATCTCCCTCATGATCTACGCCGGCATCGTGGTGGGCCTGGTGCCGGCGGCGGTGAAGACCTTCCGCCAGGTGGTGGACGGCAACCTCTCGGCCTTCGTGGTGGCCCTCCTCCTCGCCTTCATGGTGGGGGTGGTGGCCTTCATCGTCTACTTCGAGCGGGCCCAGCGGAAGATCCCCATCCAGTACGCCAAACGCATGGTGGGCCGGAAGATGGTGGGCGGCCAGGCGGTCTACTTCCCGCTGAAGCTCAACCCCGGCGGCGTCATGCCCATCATCTTCGCCGTCTCCCTGCTGGCGGTCCCCCAGACGATCCTAAACCTGCCGGCCCTCTCCAAGTACGAGCCGGTGCGGGTCCTGGCCTCCTACCTCTCCTACGGGAACCTGACGTACCTCCTCCTGTACGCCGCCCTCATCGTCCTCTTCACCTTCTTCTACGTCAGCATCGTCTTCAACCCCGAGGACCTGGCGGACAACCTGAAGAAGTACGGCGGCTTCATCCCCGGAATCCGGCCCGGAAAGAGCACCAGCGACTACCTCTACCGCTCCCTCAACCGGCTCCTCTTCGCGGGGTCCATCTACCTCATCCTGGTGGCCCTCCTGCCGGTGATCCTCATCTCGGGACTCCCGCTCCAGCACCTGTGGTGGATCGGGCCCTCCCTGGAGAACTCCTTCAAGTTTCTGCACCTCGACTGGATCCTCCGGGGCTTCAACCTGAACTTCTACTTCGGCGGCACCTCCCTCCTCATCGTGGTGGGGGTCGCCATGGACACCCTCCAGCAGGTGGAATCGCAGCTCGTGATGCGGCACTACGAAGGCTTTTCGCGCCGTACGCGCATTCGGGGGAGGAAGTGATGCACCACCAAAAGAACCTCGTGCTGCTGGGGCCGCCCGGGGCGGGGAAGGGGACGCAGGCCAAGGAGTTGGCCGCCCGCCTTGGGCTTCCGCACATCTCCACCGGCGACATGCTGCGGGAGGCCGTGCGGGAGGGGACGGAGCTGGGAAAGAAGGCCAAGGCGGTCATGGACCGGGGGGAGCTGGTCTCCGACGAGCTGCTCACCGGCATCGTGAAGGAACGCCTCGCCAAGAGCGACTGCGACAAGGGCTTCATCCTCGACGGCTACCCCCGCAACCTCTCCCAGGCCTCCATTCTGGAGGGGATCCTGAAGGAGCTGGGCAAGGACCCGGTGAAGGCCCTCGAGCTGGACGTCGCCGACGACGTCATCGTGAACCGCCTTTCGAGCCGGCGCTCCTGCCCCGCCTGCGGGGCGGTCTACAACCTCGTTTTTTCCCCCCCCAAGAAGGAGGGGGTTTGCGATACGTGCGGGACGGCGTTGATCCTCAGGGACGACGACAAGGAATCGGTGATCCGCGAGCGGCTGCGCGTGTATCACGAGAAGACGGCCCCCCTCTCCGCTTACTACGCCAAGGCGGGGTGCCTCCGGTCGGTCCCCGGTGATCTTCCGCCGGCCCAGGTGCTGGAAGCGCTGGAGAAGGCCATCGGATGATCCACCTCAAGACGGCCGAAGAAATCGAAATCCTGGACGAAGCCAACCGCATCGTCCTCTCGGTCCTGGACCGGCTCGAGAAGGAGCTGGCTCCCGGCACGGCGCTCCAGCACCTGGACGCCCTGGCGGAGGAGCTGTGCCAGAAGAGCGGGGCCCGGCCGGCCTTCAAGGGGTACAACGGGTACCCCGCTTCCGTCTGCATCTCCGTCAACGACGAGGTGGTGCACGGAATCCCCGGCCGGCGGCGCCTTCAAGCGGGAGACCTGGTTTCGATGGACTTCGGTGTCGTCTACCGGGGCTACTACGGCGACGCCGCCCGGACGTGCATCGTGGGCGCCTGCGATCCCGAGGGGGAGAGGCTCCTCAGGGTGACGCGGGAGAGCCTCCTTAAAGGCATCGGGCAGGCGGTGGAGGGGAACCGGGTCTCCGATGTCTCCCACGCCGTCCAGCGCCACGTGGAGGAGAACGGCTTCAGCGTGGTACGGGACTACGTCGGCCACGGCGTCGGCCGGGCCCTCCACGAGGAGCCGCAGGTGCCCAACTTCGGGGACCCCGGCCGGGGGCCAAGGCTCCAGGCGGGCATGGTGCTCGCCATCGAGCCCATGGTCAACGAGGGGGGGCCGGAGGTCCGGGTGGACGCGGACGGGTGGACCGTCCGCACCGCCGACGGGAAGCGCTCCGCCCACTTCGAGTTCAGTGTGGCGGTGACCCCGGCGGGTCCGAGGATTCTGGGGGTATCGGGGGCATGAGCAAGGACGACGTCATCCAGATGAAGGCCGTGGTGAAGGAGGCCCTTCCCAACGCCATGTTCCGCGTGGAGCTGGAGAGCGGCCACCGCGTGCTCGCCCACATTTCCGGCAAGATGCGCAAGCACTTCATCCGGATCCTTCCGGGAGACCAGATCCTCGTGGAGCTGTCCCCCTATGACCTGAACCGGGGGCGGATCGTCTACCGGTTCAAGAGCTAGCGGAGCGGAACGATGAAAGTGAGACCGTCGGTGAAGAAAATCTGTCCCAAGTGCAAGATCATCAAGCGCAAGGGCGTGATCCGGGTCATCTGCGACAACCCGAAGCACAAGCAGAGGCAAGGCTAAGGAGGCAGGCCGTGGCACGTATTGCGGGCGTAGATCTGCCGCTGAACAAGCGGGTCGAGGTGGCCCTGACGTACATCTACGGGATCGGCCTTTCCCGGTCCCAGTCCATCCTGGAGAAGGCCGGCGTCGGCCGGGACGTGAGGGTCAAGGACCTCACCGAAGACGAGGTCTCCCGGATCCGGAAGGTCATCCAGGACGAGGGCAACGTGGAGGGTGACCTTCGCAAGCGCCTTCAGATGGACATCCGCCGGCTCATCGACATCGGCTGCTACCGGGGCATCCGCCACCGGACGGGCCTGCCGGTCCGGGGCCAGCGGACCCATACCAACGCACGGACGCACAAGGGCCCCAGGCGGGCCATCCCGGGCAAGAAGAAGGCGACGAAGAAGTAAGCCTTCACAAGGAGCGCGAGAATGGCGAAGGCAAAGGCTGGAAAGAAGACGCCCCGCCGGGAGAAGAAGAACATCCCCATGGGCGTGGTCCACATCAACGCGACGTTCAACAACACCCTGGTGAACGTCACCGACCTGGAAGGGAACACGGTGGTTTGGTCCAGCTCCGGTGCTTCGGGCTTCAAGGGGACCCGGAAGGGCACCCCCTTCGCCGCCCAGGTGGCGGCCCGGGCCGCCGCCGAGAAGGCCATGGAGCACGGCATGCGCGAGGTGGACGTGGAAGTCTGCGGCCCCGGCGCCGGCCGCGAGTCGGCCATCCGGGCCGTCCAGGGATCGGGGCTCAAGATCCGTTCCATCCGCGACGTGACCCCCATTCCCCACAATGGGTGCCGGCCTCCCAAGCGCCGGCGCGTGTAAGCGAGGAGGTTCGCCTTGGCTCGGTATCATGCTGCCGTCTGCCGTCTGTGCCGGAGGGAAGGGGTCAAGCTCTTCCTGAAGGGCGACCGCTGCTTCAAAGAGAAGTGCGCCATCGAAAAGCGCAACACCCCTCCGGGCCAACACGCCCGGCGACGCGGGAAGGTCAAGGGCTACGGCCTCCAGCTCCGCGAGAAGCAGAAGGTGAAGCGCATCTACGGCGTACTGGAACGCCAGTTCCGTAACACCTTCCACGAGGCCGACCGCCTGCGGGGCGTCACCGGCGAGAACCTGCTCGCCCTCCTGGAGAAGCGCCTGGACAACGTGGTCTTCCGCCTGGGCTTCGCCTCCTCCCGGAAACAGGCCCGCCAGTGGGTCAGCCACGGCCACATCCGGGTGAACGGGCGCCGCGTCACCGTTCCCAACTTCCGGGTGAAGGCGGGGGACGAGGTGACCCTCTCCCCCGACCTCGCCAAGAACGTCTTCCTCCAGGCCGCGGTGGAATCCTCCTCCGGCCGGGGGGTGCCGGAGTGGCTCCGGCTGGACGCCGAAAACCTCAAGGGCTCGGTGGTGCGGGAACCCCAGCGGACCGACGTCACCTATCCCATCGAAGAGCAGCTCATCGTCGAGCTCTATTCGAAGTAAGGCCAAGGGAGCGCCGTGCCCATGAAACCCTTTCAGATGCCCAGCCTCATCGAGTGCAATATCGAGACCCTCACCGACCGCTACGGGGAGTTCGTGGCCCAGCCCCTGGAGCGGGGATGGGGAATCACCCTCGGCAACGCCCTGCGGCGTATTCTCCTCTCCTCCATCGAAGGGGCGGCCATCTCCGCCGTGCGGATCGGTGGGGTGCTGCACGAGTTCACCTCCATCCCCGGCGTCCTGGAGGACGTGACGGACATCGTCCTCAACCTGAAGGCCATCCAGTTCATCCAGCACGCCGATGAGGAGAAGGTCCTGCGGCTCTCCGTCCAGGGTCCGGCGGAGGTGCGGGCCGGGGACATCCAGCACGACGGGACCATCCGGATCCTCAATCCCGACGCCCCCATCGCCACCCTCAACGAGGAGGGGAGCCTCGAAATGGAGCTCATCCTCCGCCGCGGGAGGGGCTACGTGCCGGCGGAGGTCAACAAGGTGGACGATCCCCAGTGGATCGCCGTGGACTCCATCCACTCCCCCGTCCGGAAGGTGAACTACGAGGTCACCGAAACCCGGGTGGGCGAGGCCACCGACTACGAGAGGCTCAAGCTGGAGGTGTGGACCAACGGCGCCGTCACGCCCCAGCAGGCCGTGGCCACCGCCGCCACCCTCCTCGCCTCCCACCTGGAGCTCTTCCGGGCCCTCACCGGCCCCGACGCCGCCGTCATCCCCCAGGGGAGCCGCCCCGCGGCGAACCCGGCCCTGGAGGCCCTCCTGGCGAAGAGCCTCGAGGAGACGGAGCTGAACCCCCGCATCGCCAAGATGCTCCAGAGCCACGGCATCCAGACCTTGAGGGACCTCGTCCGCCAGACGGAGAAGGACCTCTCGGCCATCAAGAACTTCGGTCAAAAGGCCCTCAAGGAGGTCAACGACTTCCTCGAGACCATGGACCTGACCCTCGGCATGAACGTGTGAGGCCGCCATGCGCCATCGAATGGACCACCGAAAACTCGGCCGCACCACGGAGCACCGCATCGCCCTGCTCAGGAACCAGACGGTGAGCCTCATCCGGCACGACCGGATCAAGACCACCCTGGCCAAGGCGAAGGAACTCCGCCGCTTCGTGGAAAAGCTCATCACCCTGGCCAAGAAGGACACCCTCCACGCCCGGCGCCTCTGCGCCCAGGACGTCCACGACCCCGAGGCGCTGAAGAAGCTCTTTTCCGTCCTCGGTCCCCTCTACGCCCAGCGTCCCGGCGGCTACACCCGGGTCCTCAAGCTGGGCGTCCGGCGGGGGGACGGCGCCGAGGAGGCCATCATCGAGCTGGTGGGGAGGGAGCCGAAGTTCGAGGCCAAATCCCCCAAGGGCAAGAAGGCCCCCAAGAAGGAAGAGGCCAAGCCCGCCGAGAAGGCACCCGAAGCCCAGCCGGGGGAGGCCTCCTAGAGACCGGGGGGGCGCCATGGCCACCCTCTTCCGGTCCGAGGATCCGGAGGTCCCCCTGGCGGAGCGGGCCAGGCCCCGCCGCTGGGAGGACCTGGTCGGCCTCGAGGAGGTGGCCGGTCCCGAAACCCCCTTCGGCCGCCAGGTCCTGGCCGACGGGCTGGCGAGCACCATCCTCTGGGGGCCGCCGGGGAGCGGAAAGACCACCCTGGCCCGGCTGATCGCCTCCCATACGGAGAGGCCCTTCGTGGGCCTCTCCGCCGTTTTGTCCACCCTGAAGGAGGTGCGGGAGGTCATGGAGCGGGCCCGGAAGGGCTGGCGGGCGGAAGGCCGCCCCACCATCCTCTTCATGGACGAGATCCACCGCTTCAACAAGGCCCAGCAGGACGCCTTTCTCCCGTACCTGGAGGAGGGGTCGGTGGTCCTTCTGGGGACCACCACGGAAAACCCCTCCTTCCACCTCACCCCCGCTCTCCTCTCCCGCTGCCGCACCGTCGTTCTGCCGGGGCTCGGGGAGGGGCACATCCGGGACATCCTCCAGCGGGCGGCGGCGGAGGACCCCGTCCTCCGGGCTTCCGGCAAGGTCCTTCCCGCGCCGGTGTTGGAGGAGCTGGCCCGGCTCTCCGCCGGGGACGCCCGCTTCGGGCTGAACGCCCTGGAGGCGGTGGCCCTCCGCTACCCCGAGGGCAGGCCCCTCACCCCCGAAGAGGTCCGCCGCTGGCTCTCCAGCGGGCGGGTGGTCTACGACTGGGGGGGCGAGGAACACTACAACCTTATCAGCGCCTACCACAAGTCCATCCGAAACAGCGACCCCCAGGCCGCCCTGTACTGGCTGCTCCGCATGCTGGAGGGGGGGGAGGATCCCCTCTACGTCGCCCGGCGGCTCGTCCGTGCCGCCTCGGAGGATGTGGGGAACGCCGATCCCCAGGCCCTGCGCCGGGCGCTGGACGCCAAGGAGGCGGTGGAGTTCCTGGGGATGCCCGAAGGGGCCCTGGCCCTGGTCCAGGCCACGGTCTACCTCAGCGCCGCCCCAAAGTCCAACCGGGGTTACCTTGCGGAAAAGGCCGTCCAGAAGGACCTCCGGGCCGGCCACCGCTATCCCGTTCCCCTGACCCTCCGCAACGCACCGACGCGGATCATGGGGGAGGCGGGGTACGGAGAAGGGTACGAGTACGCCCACGACCTCCCGGAGGGGGTGGCAGACATGGAGTGCCTCCCGCCGGAGTTGCGCGGGCGGCGCTACTACGAGCCGTCGCAGAGCGGTTTTGAAGCCCGGATCGCCGAGTGGCTGGACCACTGGAAGGCCCGGCGCGAAAAGGCCAGGCAACGAAAGGGGAGGGGAAACCCGTGAGCGGAACCCGCACGACGCTCCTGGCCCTGGCGGCCGCCGCGGCGCTCGCCCTCGGCTCGCCCGCCTGGGCGGTCCGGGTGGCGGTGGCGCCCTTCACCCCCGAGGGGGAGGCCCCCGCCTCCACCGCATGGATCGGGCCGGGCCTGGCCTTCGTCCTCAACGAATCCCTCGCCCGGGCGCAGGTCCCCTACGTTCCCCTGGAGCACCTCCGGGAGGTCTACGACCAGGAGGGCCTGGTGGCGGAGCCCCGCTTCGCCAAACCCTCCCTCGTCTCCCTCGCCCGCCAGCTCGGCTCGGGCATCCTGGTAACGGGCCGCTACCGCTTGGCGGGGGAGGAACTCTCCGTCTCCATGGAGGCCCTGGACCTCCGGGGTGACCTGAAGCGCCTGGGCCGCTGGGAAGTCCGGGAGCCGGTCACGGCCCTCCTGGCCCTCACGGAGGACCTGGGCCGGGACCTCTTCGCCGTGCTGGACACCCCCTGGCCCGAGATGCCGCCCATCTCCCCCGCCGCCTTCGAGAGCTACGTGCGGGGGCGCATCGCCACCGATCCCACCGTGGCGGAGGTCTACCTCCGGAAGGCCGTGGAGCTGCAGCCCACCTACGACGAGGCCTCCTGCTACCTGGCCCTTCTCCTGAGGAACGCCGGGCGGGTGACCGAGGCGCGGTCCATCCTGGAGCGGATCGCCAAGCGGCCCTTTTCCAGGAGTGCGGTGGCGCTGGCGGCGCTGGCCGGCATCCGCCTTGAAGAGGGGCGCATCGCCGAGGCTTGGAACCTGTACGTGCGGTCTCTGAAGGCGGGAGAGACCCCCGAGGCCCACCTGGGCCTTGCCCGCCTGTACCTCCGGCAGAAGAAGTACGCCGAGACCCTCAAGGAACTTCGGATGGCCGAAACCTTCGGCGTCTACCAGGAGGAGATCGAACTCCTCCGGTCCCAGGCCCAGCCGGCACCTCCGCCGGCCCCCGGCGCCTCCCGGGAGGGTGCCGAAGCCGAAAAGCCCTGAGGCCATGCGCGTCGCCGTCGTCACCTTCGGGTGCAAGCTGAACCAGTACGATTCGGCCCGGGTTGAAGGGCGCCTCACCGCCGCCGGCGCTTGCCTGGCGCCCCCCGAGGAGGCGGACCTGGTGCTGGTCAACACCTGCACCGTAACCCACCGGGCGGACCGGGACGCCCGCCACGCCATCCACGCCGTGAAGCGGAGCAACCCCCGGGCCCGGGTGGCGGTTCTGGGCTGTGGGACCCGCCGCCCGGACCGGCCCTATCGGTCGCTCCCCGGCGTGGAGGCGGTCTTATCCACCGAGGAGGAGCTGGAGGACTTCCTGCGGGGCCTCTCCCTCGCCGCCTGCGGGGAGGCCGCCGCTCCCCTCTTCTCCCAGCGGACCCGGGCCCTCCTCAAGGTGCAGGAGGGGTGTTCCTTCGCCTGCACCTACTGCATCGTCCCCGCGGTCCGCGGGCCCTCGCGGTCCGTCCCCCCCGCCCGGGTGGAGGAGGAACTCCGGATCCTCTGCGGTGCCGGGTACCGGGAGGTGGTCCTCACCGGGGTCAACACCGGCGAGTACGGCAAGGACCTGGGAATCCGCGGCGGCCTGCCCGCCCTCCTGGAGCGCCTCCTCCGGGTGGAGGGCGACTTCCGCCTGCGGCTCAACTCCGTGGAACCCCGCGCCGTGACCCCTGGCCTCGTGAAGCTCCTTAGGACGGAGGAGCGCCTCTGCCGCCACCTCCAGATCCCCCTCCAGAGCGGTTCCGATGCCGTGCTCCGGGCCATGAAGCGGAATTACCGTTCCTCCTTCTACCGCGGCCTCTTGGAGCGCCTTTGGGGGGAGGTGCCGGGGATCGGGCTGGGTGCCGACGTCCTCGTGGGCTTTCCCACCGAGACCCCCGGCGACTTCGAAGCCACGCTCCGCCTCGTGGAGGCGAGCCCCCTGGCCTTCGTCCACGCCTTCTCCTACTCCCCCCGCCCCGGGACGCCCGCGGCGGCCCTCCCCGCTCCGAAGGGAGGGGAGGTGGCCTCCAGGGTCCGGGCCCTTCGTGCCCTCGCCGCGGCGAAGACCCGGCGCTTCGCCGCCTCCTTCCTGGGGGTCCCCCTCCGGGCCCTCACCCTGGAGCCGCGGGGGCGGGAGGGCCGGGCGCTCACCGGCAACTTCCTCGATCTCGTCCTGGAGAGGCCCTTCGAGGCCAACCGGTGGGTGGAGGCCACGGTGCGGGAGGCCGAACCGGCTGCCATCCGCGCCGACGCCGTTCTCCTGGATGAGCCCCGCCACCCGCCGCCTAAGCAGGCGGTTGCAAGTCAATAGGGACAGCCCCCCCTGATTCCGCGATGGGCGCGGTGAGGGAAGCATAGAATAGACTTGTAGGATATGGTAGGTTGCCGGTTGTCAGGACGGGCGTTCTGCTCACCCACAAGGTGAGACGACGATCGAGAAAGAGGAGGAGCCGGCCTACCCCGCGGTGGCGGGCAACCGGGAGGAGAGGGGGGAGCAGACGCTGGACGGGAACCACCGGCGGGGCGAGCACCGCGAGAACCGAATCAAGGAACTCAAGCTGGACTTCGGGATGGAGCGGATGCCCTGCGGGCCGTTTCATGCGGGCGCGCGGTTCTTCGCCGTGGGCGTGCTGGCCTACAACCTCTTCAACCTCTTCGCTGGAACCGTTCTTCCGGCATCGTGGAAAACGAAGCGGGCCGGGGGCGTGCGGTATGCGATCCATGCCGTGGCCGGGAAGGTCGTGAGCACCGGGGGCCAACTCTGGCTGCGCGTCGGCCGGGAAGCCTACGAGCTCTTCGCCCCGGTCCGCAGAGCCTTGGCCCGCATGGGAAGCGGGTGAGAGGGCGCACGACACCGAAGCCGAAACCCTCCTCTCCGCCCGCATGCTCAGGCCGGCGTGTGTTTCCATGGCGCCGCGAGGCCCCGAAACCCACCGCCCGATGACACACCAGGAGGTCCCGATGCCGCTCGAGCCTCACGCCACGCCCCCAGCCACCCCCGTTCCTCCCCCCGAACACCCTCAGGCCAACCCCTCCCTGCACCCATCGCGGAATGTGGGCAGCCGGCGGCCGTTGACGAGGGCGCTTTCTTTCCCTATATTCACTTTTTATTTTTCCCCGGGGAAGAAAGGAGGCAAGGACGGATGGACGCAAAGGGTGTGATGGAGTTGATCCGCGAGAAGGAGATCCGGATGGTGGACCTTCGGTTCATGGACCTCCCCGGACTCTGGCAACACTTCACCGTGCCGGCGGCGGTCTTTTCCGAGGACGCCTTCACCGAGGGCGTCGGCTTCGACGGCTCCTCCATCCGCGGCTGGCGCTCGATCCACGAGAGCGACATGATCGTCGTCCCCGACCCCGAGAGCGCCTTCGTGGACCCCTTCTTCGCCCAGCCCACCCTCACCCTCATCTGCGACGTGCTGGATCCGGTCACCCGTGAGCGCTACGACCGCGACCCGCGCAACATCGCCCGGAGGGCCCAGAATTACCTCGTCTCCACCGGCATCGCCGATACGGCCTTCTTCGGGTGCGAGGCCGAGTTCTTCGTCTTCGACGACATCCGCTTCGACCAGCAGGCCCACTGTGGCTACTACTTCATCGACTCGGCGGAGGGGCGCTGGAACTCCGGCCGCGAGGAGCGGCCCAACCTGGGCTACAAGCCCCGCTTCAAGGAGGGCTACTTCCCCGTCCCCCCCACCGACTCCCTCAGCGACCTCCGGGCGGAGATGGTGCGGCTCATGCAGGAGGTGGGGCTCACCGTGGAGGCCCACCACCACGAGGTGGCCACGGCGGGGCAGTCGGAGATCGACATCCGGTTCGACACCCTGACCCGCACCGCCGACAACCTGATGAAGTTCAAGTACGTGGTGAAGAACACCGCCCTCCGCTACGGCAAGACCGCCACCTTCATGCCCAAGCCGCTCTTCGGCGACAACGGCTCGGGGATGCACACCCACCAGAGCCTCTGGAAGGACGGCAAGCCCCTCTTCCCCGGGAACGGGTACGCGGGCCTCTCCCCCCTGGCCCTCCACTACATCGGGGGCCTCCTCAAGCACGCCCGGGCGCTGGCCGCCCTCATCGCCCCCACCACCAACTCCTACAAGCGGCTGGTACCGGGCTTCGAGGCGCCGGTGAACCTGGCCTACTCCCGGCGGAACCGGTCGGCGGCCATCCGCATCCCCCTCTACACCGAGAGCCCCAAGGCCAAGCGGCTGGAGTTCCGGCCGCCGGACCCCTCCTGCAACCCCTACCTGGCCCTGGCGGCCCAGCTCATGGCGGGACTGGACGGGATCCTGAACCGCATCGACCCGGGCCCGCCGCTGGACAAGGACCTCTACGGCCTCCCCCCCGAAGAGCTGAAGGAGATCCCCACCATGCCCGGATCCCTGGCGGAGGCCCTCGCCTGCCTCGAGAAGGACCACGACTTCCTCCTCAAGGGGGACGTCTTCAGCGAGGACTTCCTGGAGACCTGGATCGCCTACAAGCGCCACCGGGAGGTGGAGGAGGTGGCCCTGCGGCCCCACCCCTACGAGTTCTCCCTCTACTTCGACATCTGATCCGGTGGAAAACTTCTTGTTTTCCACAGCCCCGGTTTCCGGGGCTTTTTTCTAACTAGTTGATAAACAGAGAGTTGCTCGCCTTGACAAGGCCCCTTGCGGGGCTTATATTCTCCCGGCACGGTTGAGGTGACGGATGCCGAAAACCATTCCCTACGTCCGGCGGGTGCTTCCCCTCGAATCCAAGCGGGTGCCCGTTTCCATGCACGGCCAGGGCACTCCGAGCGTTCCGGTGGCCGTCAAGAATACCCCTCCTTTCCAAGGTTCCGGGGCCCTTCCGGAGGCACCGGCTGTGCCGCCCTCCCGGGTATCGGCCCCTCGGTGAGGGGTTCGGCGGCGGGGGTTCCCCCCGCCGCTTTCGTTTTCCCCCCCTCTTTCAGCCCTTGCGGCCGGGCGGGGTAAGGCCCAGGCGGGCCATGACCGCCTGGATGTCCTGCCAGACCTCCCGCTTGGCGGCGGGATTTCTCAAGAGGTAGGAGGGGTGAAAGGTGGGCATGAGGGGGATCCCCCGCCACTCCATCCACCGGCCGCGGATCCGGGTGATGGGCGCCTGGCGCCCGAGGAGGGCCTCCAGCGCCGTAGCCCCCAGGGCCACGATCACTTCGGGGGAGACCGCCCGGATCTGGGCCTCCAGGAAGGGAAGGCAGGCGGCCATCTCGTCGGGCAGTGGCTTGCGGTTTTCCGGCGGACGGCACTTCACCACGTTGGCGATGTAGACCTCGGAACGCCGGAGCCCCATCCCCTTCTGGATGATGTCGGTGAGGAGCTGGCCGGCCCGGCCCACGAAGGGCTCGCCGATCCGGTCCTCGTCGGCCCCCGGCCCCTCCCCCACGAAAAGAACCCGGGCCCGGGGGTTCCCCGTGCCGAAGACGATCCGGCTCCGCCCCTCCGCCAGCCGGCACCGGCGGCACTCCCCCATCTCCTCCCGGATCTGCTCCAGGCCGCCCTTGGCCTCCGGCGCTCCGGGGGGGGAGCCCCCCCCTTCCCCGGGGGGAAGTTTGGGAACGCGCGCCGGGAGCGAGGCGGGGGCGAGGCCCCAGCCGAGCCCCTGCTCCTTGAGGTAGGCCAGCCGGAGGGCCAACTGCCGGCGGAAGGTCTCAGCGTCCACGGAGTTCTTCGACGATGGCGTCCAAGAGTGCCCGGGCGCACTCGGCCTTGGTGCCTTCCCGGATCCGCTCCTCCCGCCCGCCGGCGAAGAGGAGGAGGAGGGCGTTGCGGTCGCTGTCGAAGCCGAGACCTTCCCGGGAGACGTCGTTGGCGGCGATGAGGTCCAGCCCCTTCTCCCGGAGCTTCTTCTGGGCGTTGGCCTTGAGGTTTTCCGTCTCGGCGGCGAAGCCGCAGAGAAACTGCCCCTTCTTCTTGCGCTTCCCGAGGCCCCCCAGGATGTCGGGGGTCGGCTCCAGCCGAAGGGTCCAGCCGGACTTCCCCTTCTTGTGCTTTTCGGGAAGGACCTTTTCCGCCCGGTAGTCGGCCACGGCGGCGGCCATGAGGAGGATGTCGGCCTCGGGGAAGTGGCGCTCCACCACCGCCGCCATCTCCGCCGCCGTTACCACCCGCTCCACGCGAACGCCGAAGGGGGGGTCCAGGGCCACCGGACCGGAGACGAGGGTCACCTCCGCCCCCCGCAGGGCCGCCTCCCGGGCCAGGGCGTAGCCCATCTTCCCCGAGGAGCGGTTGGAGAGGTACCGCACCGGATCCAGGGCCTCCCGGGTGGGGCCCGCGGTGACCAGGACCTTGAGGCCCTCCAGGTCGCCCCGGCGTTCGAGAAGACCCACGGCCGCTTCGGCCAGGACCAGGGGCTCGGGGAGCCTTCCCTCGTCCACATCCCCGCAGGCGAGGCTCCCCCGGCCCGGCGCCATCACCATATGCCCCCGCTCTTCGAGGATCCGCAGGTTCTCCTGAACGGCGGGGTGGCGCCACATGGCGCCGTTCATGGCGGGGGCCACCAGCACCGGCGTCCCCCGGTTGGCCAGGTAGTGGGTGGTGAGGAAGTCGTCGGCGATGCCCCGGGCCATCTTTCCGAGAAGGTTGGCGGTCGCCGGGGCGACGAGGAGGAGGTCTTCCCACCGGGCCAGCTCGATGTGGGCGATGGTGGGGTCACCGGCCCCCTCGAAGAGGTCTACGATCACCGGCCTTCCCGAGAGGGCCTGAAAGGTCACCGGCGCCACCATGCGGGTGGCGTGGGCGGTCATCACCACCTGGACCTCGCAGTTCCGCTCCCGGAGCCGGCGCACCAGGTCGCAGGCCTTGTAGAGGCTGATTCCCGCTGAGACGCCCAGAGTGACGCGGTGGAGAGGCTTTCCGTCCATGGCCTCACTCCCCGGGGGGCTCCCCCCCCTCCTTCCTTCCCTTCAGCGAGAGGCCCAGCTCGTCGAGCTGCGTCCCTTCCACGGGACCGGGCGAACCGGTGAGCAGGCAGAGCCCCGAGGTGGTCTTGGGGAAGGCGATCACGTCCCGGATGGACTCGCAGCCCAGCAGAAGCATGGCGAGCCGGTCGAAGCCGAAGGCGATGCCGCCGTGGGGCGGCGTGCCGTAGCGGAAGGCCTCCAGGAGAAAGCCGAACTTCTCCTGGGCCGCCTCCGGGCTCAGGCCCAGGACCGAAAAGACCCGCTTCTGGAGGTCCGCGCGGTGGATCCGGATGGAGCCGCCCCCGATCTCGTTCCCGTCGAGGACCAGGTCGTAGGCCTGGGCCTCCACCCGCCGGGGGTCGCTCTCCAGAAGGTCCCAGTGCTCCTCCCGCGGCATGGTGAAGGGGTGGTGCCGGGCGACGAACCGGCGCTCCTCCTCGCTCCATTCGAACATCGGAAAGCGGTGGACCCAGAGGAGGTCGTGCCGGCCTTGGGGAACGAGCCCTCGGGTCTTCCCCAAGTGCAGGCGCAGGGCCGAGAGGCAGGCGCAGGCCGTCTCGTAGGGGGCGGCCACGAAGAGCCCCAGGTCCCCCTCCCCCGCCCCGACGGCGTCCAGGAGGGCCGGCCCCGCCTCCCCCAGGTGTTTGGCGGCGGGGCCCTCCACGGCGCCTCCCCGGCGCCAGAGGGCCACCACACCCTTGCCCCCGTAGGGGCGGACCAGGGCGTTCCACTCCTCCTGGAACTTCCGGCTGGGGGCCCCGGCCCCGGGCACCCCCACACCCCGGACCACTCCCCCCGCCTCCAGGACCGACCGGAAGACGCCGAAGGAGGTCTGCGCCGCGATCTCCGAGACGGTTTTGAGCTCCAGACCGAAGCGGGTGTCGGGTTTGTCGGAACCGAAGCGCTCCATGGCTTCGGCCCAGGAGAGGCGGGGAACGGCCCGGGGAGGCTTCCACCCCGCCTCCTCGAAGAGGGCGAGGACCAGCCCCTCCGCCACCTCCATGACCGTCTCCTCCTCGGCGAAGGACATCTCGATGTCGATCTGGGTGAACTCCAGCTGGCGGTCGGCCCGCAGGTCCTCGTCCCGGAAGCACCGCACCACCTGGAAGTAGCGGTCGAAGCCGGCCACCATGCAGAGCTGCTTGAAGAGCTGGGGGGACTGGGGAAGGGCGTAGAAGGAGCCGGGGCGCAGGCGGGAGGGGACCAGGAAGTCCCGCGCCCCCTCGGGGGTGGACTTGGTGAGGAACGGGGTCTCGATCTCCAGAAAGCCTCTCTCCGACAGGTAGCTCCGGACCCGCTGGGCGAAGCGGTGGCGGGCCTGAAGGCGGGCGTTCTGGAAGGGGCGCCTGAGGTCCAGGTAGCGGTACTGGAGGCGCATCTCCTCGCTGACCAGGGCCTCGTCCTCCACCGGGAAGGGGGGGGTCTCCGCCTCCGCCAGGACCCTTACCTCCCGGGCGGCCACCTCCACCGCCCCCGTGGCCATGTGGGGGTTCACATCCTTCTCCCCCCGCGGCCGCACGGTCCCGGAGACGGCCACCACCCACTCGGGGCGCAGCTCCTTGGCGGCGGCGAAGGCGTCGGGGTTCAGCTCCTCCGAAAAGACCACCTGGGCGATGCCTTCCCGGTCCCGGAGGTCCACGAAGACGAGGCTGCCCAGGTCCCGCCGGCGGCGGACCCACCCCAGGAGGGTGACCTCGGTGCCGGCGTCGGCCTTGCGGAGGGTTCCGGCGTAATGGGTGCGCTTGGGCAGGCTCACGGCCCTTCCTCCCCGGTGAGACGGGAGAGGAGGGCCTCCGGGGTGAGGGCCTCCTGGTCTCCCGTGTGGAGATCCTTGAGGGTGTATACCCCCGCCGCCCGCTCCTCCTCCCCCAGGAGGACCACCCAGCGGAGGTTCATCCGGTCGGCCCGCTTGAGGGCGGATTTGAAGGAGCGGGGGCTGTGCTCCAGGAGGACCACCGCCCCGCCCTTCCGCAGGGCCTGGGCCAGGTCCAGGGCCGCCCCATGGGTCCCCTCCCCTGCCCAGGCCACGTAGGTCCACGGGAGGCGCCCCTCCGGCTCGGGAGGGACGGCCAGGAGCAGGCGCTCCATCCCCAGGGCCCAGCCGAATCCAGGGAGGGCCGGCCCTCCGATCTGCTCCAGGAGTCCGTCGTAGCGACCCCCGCCCAGGAGGGCGTCCTGGGCCCCCAGGGCCGAGCTGGTGACCTCGAAGACCGTGCGGCGGTAGTAGTCCAGGCCCCGAACCAGGCGGTGCCTGCGGCGGAAGGGCACTCCCAGGCGCCGGAGCAGCGCCTCCACCTCCCCGTGGTGGCGGGCGCACTCCTCGCAGAGGAAGTCCAGAAAGCGGGGGGCCGCCTCCAGAACCGGCTGGCACGAGGGGACCTTGCAGTCGAGGGTCCGCAGGGGGTTGATCTCCAGCCTCCGCCGGCAGTCGCCGCAAAGGTTCCCCGCCTGGGGGCCAAGCCGGTCCTTCAGGGCCGCGACGTAGACCGGCCGGCACCGGGGGCAGCCCACGGAGTTCACCTGGACCTCGATCCCCAGAACGCCCACCTCGCCGAGAAAGGACGCCAGCATGGCGATGGCCTCGGCGTCGGCGCCGGCACCGGGGTCCCCCAGCACCTCCACCCCGATCTGGTGAAACTGGCGGTACCGCCCCTTCTGGGGCCGTTCGTACCGGAACTGGGGGCCGATGTAGTAGAGGCGCTGGTGGAGGGGGGAATCGTGGAGGCGGTGCTCCACCACCGCCCGGGCCACGCCGGCGGTGTTCTCGGGCCTCAGCGTGAGGGAACGCCCCTTCCGGTCGGGGAAGGTGTACATCTCCTTGGCGACGATGTCCGTCTCGTCGCCGATGCCCCGGACGAAGAGTTCGGTGGGCTCCAGGACGGGGGTCCGGATCTCGGTGTAGCCGTAGAGGGCGAAGGTTCGGCGTGCGGCCTGCTCCACCCGCTGCCAGCGGGCCGTTTCGGGAAAGACCAGGTCCTGGGTGCCTTTGACGGCGCCGATCATCGCTCCTCCGAGGGGCGATTCTACCACGGCGCCCGGCGGCTACCGTGGGCGGCGGTTCCGGGAGGCGTACATCCGCTGGTCCGCCTCCTCCAGGACCCGCTCCGGCTCCTGCCCCGGCGAGAGGTAGGCCACCCCCACGGAGACGGAGCAGGGAGGGGCCTCTTCGGATCTCCGTCTCAGAACCTCCCGGACCCGCTCCGTGCGGTCCTCCGCCTGCTCCGGAGGGAGGCCGGGGCAGACGACGAGGAATTCGTCCCCGCCGTACCGGAAGAGGCCG
>JBMFRA010000020.1:0-1820 GCA_049968315.1 Acidobacteriota bacterium | reverse complement strand
GAAGAGGCCGGTGAGGGGGTCCTCGTCCACCAGCCGCCGGAGGCGCTCCCGGGACTCCAGGAGTTCCTCGTTGAGTTGCCGGAGGCGCAGGGTCGTGCGGTTCTCCAGCGCCGCCAGGCTGGCCAGGGCCACCACCAGCTCGGCGCCGCCATCGAAGAAAGAGCTCACCGCCAGGTGGCCGGGGTCCCGAATGGGTCCTCCCCAGACCAGGGGAAGGAGCAAGGGAACGTAGTGGAGGAAGAGCAGGGCCTGCAGCCAAAGGGCGTACCCCAACCACCGGGAGCGGCGGGTGTGGGGCCGCCGGAGGACCCACCCCCCTCCCACGAGAAAGAGGCCCGCCACCATGAGGTACTCGGCCAATTGGACCAGGGCGGCGGTGGGGGGAAGGAGGGCCAGGGCCGCGCTCCAGAGCAGCAGGAGGATCGCCAGCGGGGCCGGACGCAGGTCCGTCCGGAAGGAACGCTCCACGTGGTGGCGGGCTCCGGCCACCATGAAGAGGGCAAAGGCGGTCTTGGCGGCGGCGTAGAGGGCCAGGAGGAGCTTCGCATGCCACCGGGGAACGCCGGCCTGGTTGGCCCAGAAGACCGCCAGGAGGGCTGAAGCGTCCATGGACCAGGCGGCCGCCCACAGGCGAACCTCCGCCAGCCGGACCGACCGGGCCATGGCGGCGAAGAAGGCCGCCAGCAGGGTGGCCACCCCCGCCTGGACGGCGATGGACCAGACCTGCAGGGCGGCCCGTGCCGAGGCGTCCATTCCCTCTCCCCCGGGACGGCCCTTTCGCCGGGGTTCGTCCCGCAATTTGCCTTAGGCGGCTCTTGCGGGAATATAGCGCCCCCGGCGGGAGCCTGGCAAGCCCCTCCCTCAGACCAGCAGGGAGAGGAGCACGTCGAAAAACCGGGGAAAGGATTTGGCCACGCAGGCGGGGTCCTCCACGAGGAGGCCGGGGACCCAGAGCCCGGTGACCGCAAAGGCCATGGCCATCCGGTGGTCCCCCCGGGGGTTCAGTGAAGCTCCCCCCCGGGGCCGGAGGGGGTGGACTCGCAGGACGTCCCCGGTGGCCTCCAGCCGTCCCCCCAAGGCGGCAACCCCCTCCGAGAGGACCTCCAGGCGGTCGCTCTCCTTGTGCCGCAGGTGTGCGACCCCCCGGAGAAAGGACGGTTCGGGGGCGCGGAGGGCCACCGCCACCAGGGGGGGCACCAGGTCGGGTACCCCCGCCACGTCCGCTTCCAGCCCCCTCCGGGGAAGGCCCCGGACGGTGGTTCCCCCGGGCCCCGCCTCCACCGAGACCCCCATGGCGGCCAGAAAACGGGGGAAGGATGCGTCGCCCTGGAGAAGGCCCGGGTGCACCCCGGGCACCGTCACCTCCCCCCCCGACACCGCCGCGGCGGCGAAGAGGAAGGCCGCCGCCGAGGCGTCGGGTTCCACCTCCAGGGAGACGGCCCGGTAGGTGCCGGGCCGGACGCCAAAGGCATTGCCCCGCCTTTCCACGGGAACGCCGAAACGGGCCATCAGGTGCGCCGTCAGGGCGGCGTAGGGGGCCGACACCAGTTCCCGGGCGCGGACCACCAGGGGGCCCTCCGCCAGCGGCGCCCCCAGAAGGATCCCCGAGAGGAACTGGCTGCTCGTCTCCCCGGGGACGGCCACCTCGCCCCCCCGCCACCTTTGCCCCCGGACCTCCACGGGGGCGTGGCCCTCCTCTTCCACGAAGCGGACCGCCGCCCCCAGCGCCTCCAGGGGGGCCTTCAGGTCGCCGAGGGGGCGACGCCGCAGCTGTTCCTCCCCGTCCAGGAGGAAGGTCCCCCCCCCCCCCCCCCCCCGCG
>JBMFRA010000019.1:32766-41731 GCA_049968315.1 Acidobacteriota bacterium | reverse complement strand
GATTTTGGACAGGTGTGCCTCAGAGGAGGCCCTTCACCCGCTCCACCACCTCCCGAAGCCGGAAGGGCTTGGCCACGATCTCCGCCACTCCAGCCTTTCGCAGGGATTCCCACGTCTCCCGGTCGGCGTAGCCGGTGATCACCAGGAGGCGGGTCTGGGGAAAGGCCCGGCGGACCTCCCGCAGGAGGTCCATTCCCGTGGGGGGGCGCATCTTGAGGTCGGTGACCACCACGTGAAAGGCCCCGTCGCGGAGGGCCCGCAGGGCCGCGGCCCCCTCGGTGAAGCCCTTCACCGAGAACCCTTCCCGCTGGAGGGCCTCGGTGAGGCGCTCCACCACGATGGGTTCGTCGTCCAGGACCAGCACGCGCCTTGGGCCTTGGTTCATGGCGGCGCCTCCTTCCGGGTGCCGACGGCGGGAAAGAGGAGCCGGACGGTGGTTCCCCTCCCGGGGACGCTGTCCACGTGGATCTCCCCGCCGTGGCGCCGGACGATGCCGTGGCAGATGGCCAGCCCCAACCCCGTCCCCTTTCCCCGCTCCTTGGTGGTGAAGAAGGGGTCGAAGAGGTGGGGGAGGGCTTCGGGGGGGATCCCCGTCCCCTCGTCGGTGACCTCCACCCTCACCTTCCCCGTCGAGAGGAGGCCTCCGTTGACCACGAGGCGGCCCCCCTTGGGCATGGCCTGCACGGCGTTCAGGAAGAGGTTGAGGAAGAGCTGCCGCAGGGCGTCGAAGTCCCCCTCCACCTCCGGAAGATCCTGGGGGAGCAGGTTGGTGAAGGCGACGCCGGCCAGGGCCATTTCGTTCTGAAGGAGATCGGCGGCCCCTTCCACCGCCTCGGCGAGGCGGAGGGGTCTCAGGGTGGCCGGCTCGTCGCGGGTGAAGTCCAGCAGGCCCCGGACGATGGCGTCGGCCCGTTGGGCCTCCCGGAAGACGTCCGTAAGGAGCTTCACCTTCCGGGCGTCCCCCACATCCCGGCACTCGTCGAGGAGGGCCTCCACCGTGATGGAGATGTTGTTGAGGGGATTGTTGAGCTCGTGGGCGATGCCGGCGGTGAAGGTCCCCAGGGCCGCCAGCTTCCCGGCGCGGGTGACCTGGGCTTCCCGGGCCCTCAGTTCGAAGAGCATCCGGTTGACCGCCAGGGCCAGGTCGGAGAACTCGTCCCGGTAGGGCTTGGCCGGGGTGATGGGGCTGAAGTCCCCGGCGGCGATCCTGCGGGTGTAGCCCCGGAAGCGGTCCAGGGAGAGGCTGATGGTGCGGCCGAGGACCCGGACCACCCAGTAGATGATCCCCAGAAGGAGGGCCAGGGAGGCGAAGGGGAGGAGTTGGGTCAGGACGAGGATCCTCTCGGTGCGTTCCGATTCCCGGGCCGCGATGCTCTCGAGGACCTCCAGGGCCTCGGCGCCATCCCTTTCCAGGGAGGCCTCCAGGTCGGCCCGCACCTTCGGCTCCCAGGCGCCGAAGCGCTCCAGGGCGGAGGCTTCGGCGAGGCCCTGGGCGAGCCGGCGGAGGCGGTTGCCCAGGAGGGCCAGCTCCGAGGGCCCCCCCGCGGAGAGGAGGGCGGGGGCCTTTTCGTGGTAAAGGTCCAGGGCCGCCTCCGCCTCCCTCCGGGCCTCCTCGATGCCCTTCCCCTCCCGGAAGAAGTCCCGGGTGTGGCTCCGGGCTCCGTGGACCCTCCCCTCCACCGCGGCGGCGGCCGACAGGGCCGAGAGGCCGGAGCGGGCCCCGTGCAGGAGCCCCAGGCTGCCCGCCGCCGTCGCCGCCACCAGAAGGAAGCAGAGGAGAAAGCCACCGGCGATGCGGGCGCGGATGGAGAGCAAGGGGCGGTCCAGGAAGGCGCGTTCCGCCTGCCGGAGCTTCGCCGCCTCCTCGGCACCCAGGGTGAATTCGGGGTGGTCTTCCGCCGGGGGGTCCCGCCGTTCTTCCATGGCACGCCTCCCGGCGATTGTAGCGCCCGGGAGCCGCAGAAAGAAGGGCTCGGGCCCGTTCCCCCCCGCGGGCTTCTCTGGTAGCCTGAAAGGGCGATGGAGAATGCACGGGTCCGGATCCGCTGCCGGGGAGTGGTCCAGGGGGTCGGGTTCCGGCCGGCGGTGTACCGCCTGGCCGCTTCCCTGGACCTCGCGGGGTGGGTCCTCAACGGCCCGGACGGGGTGGTCCTCGAGGTGGAAGGTCCCCAAGCCACGGTGGCGGCCTTCTCCGCCCGCCTCCGGGAATCTCTCCCGCCCCTGGCCCGCCTGGAGGAGGTGGAGGAGATCCCGGTGCCCCCCCTCGGCGAAGCGGGCTTCCGGGTCCTGGAGTCGGAGACCGGTCCCCGGCGAAGCGCGCTGGTTCCGCCGGACGCCGCCCTCTGTGCCGACTGCCGGCGGTAGATGGAGGACCCCTCCGACCGCCGCCACCGCTTCCCCTTCACCACCTGCACCAACCGCGGGCCCCGCTTCACGCTGGTGCGGGCGCTCCCCTACGACCGGGAGCGGACCTCCATGGCCTGCTTCCCCCTCTGCCCCCCGTGCCGGGCGGAGTACCAGGACCCGGGAGACCGGCGCTTCCACGCCGAACCGGTCTCCTGCCCCTCCTGCGGCCCCCGCCTCTGGTTGGCCCTCCCCTCGGGGGAGAGGGTGGCGGAGGGACAGGGGGCGCTGGGGGAGGCCCGGAGGGCCCTCACGGCGGGGAAGATCGTGGCCGTCAAAGGACTGGGGGGATTCCAGTTGGCCTGCCGGGCGGACCTTGGGGAGGCGGTCCTCCGGTTGAGGGATCGGAAGGGCCGCCCCACCAAGCCCTTCGCCGTCATGGCCGGGGACCTCGGTGCCGCCCGCCGGCTGGCGAGGCTTTCCTCCGCCGACGAGGACCTCCTCCTCTCCCCCCGGGGGCCCATCGTCCTGGCTCCCAAGGCGTCGCCCTTTCCCCTGGCGGAGGCCGTCGCCCCGGGGATCGGGGACGTGGGGGTGATGGTGCCCACCACCCCCCTCCACGTGGAGCTCTTTCGCGGCGCTCCCTACCCGGCTCTCGTCATGACCTCGGGGAACCGCTCCGACGAGCCCATCGCCCTCGGGAACCGGGAGGCCCTCCGGCGGCTGGGGGGCCTGGCGGATCTCTTTCTCCTCCACGACCGGGACGTGGTGCGGCGGACCAACGACTCGGTGGTTCGGGCCGTTCCCCGGGGCCATGCCCTGGTGCGGCGCTCCCGGGGCTATGTCCCCGAAGCCCTTCCCCTGGGCCGGAGGCTGTCCGAGCCCCTGACGGCGCTGGGGGGGCACCTCCAGGCCGCCGGGGCCGTGGCGGTGGGAGAAGAGGTCTTCCTCACCCAGCACGTGGGGGACCTGGACACCGACGGGGCCCGGGGCTTCCTGCGGGAGGCCGTCTCGGGGATGGAGGAGTTCCTGGAGGTCCGCCCGCGCCTCTTGGCGGCGGACCTCCACCCCGACTACCCCAGCACGTGGCTGGGGGAGTCCCTGGCCCGGGAGCGGGAGGGAAGGCTCCTCCGGCTCCAGCACCACGCCGCCCACGGTGCGGCGGTCCTGGGGGAGCACCGCCGCCGGCCCGAGGGGGACCGCCCCTGCCTCTGCCTGGTCTTCGACGGCACGGGCTTTGGCACCGACGGAACGGCATGGGGCGGGGAGTGGCTTCTCCTCCACGGGGGGGGCGCTGGGAGCGGCTGGCCCACCTGGAGGCCGTCCCGCTGGTGGGCGGGGAGGCGGCGGTCCGGGAACCGTGGCGGGCGAAGCGGGCGTGCGCGATGCATGAGTGGTCCCTGGCCACGGGCGTGGTCCGGGCCGCCGAGGAGGAGGCCCGCCGACGGGGGGCCTCGCGGGTGTTCTCCGTCGTGGTGGCGGCGGGGTTTCGCACCGGCGTCGTCCCCGAACTCCTGGTCCGGGCCTTCGAGGCGGCGCGGGAGGGGACCCTCCTGGAAGGGGCGTCCCTGGCGGTGGAGGTGGAGCCCCTGCGCCTGAGGTGCAGAAGCTGCGGGGCGGAAACGGAGGAGGAGTCCTTCCTCCTGGCCTGCCGGCGGTGCGGCGGGCAGGAGGTGGAGGTCCAGTCCGGTGACGGCCTGGTCCTGCGGTCGCTGGAACTGGAGATCCCCGATGGGTGAAGGAGGAGGCCATGTGCGAGACCTGCGGCTGCGGGCTGTCCGGGGAGGCGAAGGGGGAGGCCCGGAAGGGGCACGACCACGATCCCGGCCACGGCCATTCCCCTGACGGCCGCGGGGGCCGGCGGGAGGAGGTCCTCCTCTACCGCAACCTCATGGAGTCCAACGATCGGACGGCCAGGGCCAACCGGGAGCACCTGCTGGAGCACCACGTCCTGGCGGTGAACCTCATGTCCGGACCGGGGGCGGGAAAGACGGCCCTCCTGGAGGCCCTGGTGGGAATCGCCGGGGGAAGCCTGCGCCTCGGCGCCATCGAGGGGGACCTGGCCACCGACCGGGATGCCGTCCGGCTCCGGGCCCTGGGCATCCCCGTTCACGCCGTGACCACGGGATCCACCTGCCATCTGGACGCCGCCATGGTCCACGAGGCGCTCCACGCCCTTCCCCTCGGGGACTTGGACATCCTCTTCGTGGAGAACGTCGGCAACCTCGTCTGCCCGGGCCTCTACGACCTGGGGTGCCACCTGAACGGCGTCCTCCTGTCGGTGACCGAGGGGGACGACAAGGTGGCCAAGTACCCCGTGGCCTTCCGGAATGCCCAGTTCTTCTGCCTCACCAAGACCGACCTCCTGCCCCACGTCGCCTTCGACGCCGAACGGCCCCGACGGGAGGCGCGGCTCCTCAAGGGGGACCTCCGCCTCTTCGCCTGCTCCGCCAGGGAGCCCGAGACCGTCGAGCCCCTCCTGGAGTACTTCCGGGAAGCCCGCCGCCTGCTCCTCTGAGGGCCCTGGAAGGGAGGATCTCCCGGCCCACGCCCCCCGACGTGTACCCCGACCTCAAGGGCCACCAGGGCAAGGTGGGGGCCATCGCCACGGGGGTGGCCGGCCTGGTGGGCGGAGCCCTCATCGGTGCGGGCCTCGCCGGCGCCAAGAAGGTGGCCGCCGAGCCCGAGAAAAGGAGGCCAACGGCCTTCCCCCCGATTGGGACCGCGACCACCTCTACGACGCCCCCAAGGACCTGAACGCCGTCACCAAGAACATCATCAAGCTCTACCACGAGGGGGACAAACTCTCCTACGTCAAGCGGCAGTGCATGCACTGCATCGACCCCGGTTGTGTAGGAGCGTGCATGATCGGCGCCCTGCAGAAACGGGAACACGGTGTGGTGACCTGGGACGGCGACCGCTGCATCGGGTGCCGGTACCGCCAGATCGCCTGCCCCTTCGAAGTGCCCAAGTTCGAGTGGAACACCCCCATCCCCCACATCGTCAAGTGCGAGATGTGCAAGAACCGGCCCAATAAGCCCTTCCAGCCGGCCTGCTGCGAGGTCTGCCCGAGGGGCGCCGTCGTCGCCGGCAAGTACGGGGACCTCCTGGAGGAGGCCCACCGGCGGCTGGCGGAAAGCCCCGGGCGCTACGAGCCCAAGGTCTACGGGGAACACGACGGGGGAGGAACCCAGGTGCTGTACCTCTCCAAGGCCGGGATCCCCTTCGACGCCCTGGGACTGCCTAACCTCGGCGAGAAACCCGTTCCCGAGACGGCCCAGAAGATCCAGCACGGCGTCTACCAGGGCTTCATCGCCCCGGCGGTCCTGTACGTGGTCCTCGGGGCTGTCATCTGGCGGAACCGGAAGTCCGCCGCCGGAGAGGAGGCCAAGCCATGAGCGCCCACCTCGAAGCGGTTCCGGTGGGCGGCCCGCTCCTCACCCGCCCCTTCAAGGTACTCCTGGGGATCGCCGGCATCGGCGGCATTCTCCTCCTCTGGCGCTTTCTCGCCGGTCTGGGTCCCGTCACCGGCCTCAACGACGGCTACGCCTGGGGAATCTGGATCGCCTTCGACGTCGTCACCGGCACGGCCCTCGGTTGCGGCGGGTACGCCGTTGCCATCCTCGTCTACATCCTGAACAGGGGCCAGTACCACCCCCTGGTCCGCCCCGCGGTCCTCACCAGCGCGCTGGGGTACTCCATGGCGGCGTTCGCCATCGTCGTGGACGTGGGGCGCTACTGGTGGATTTACCGGATCCCCCTACGCTTCTGGCAGTGGAACCTCAATTCGGCGCTGCTGGAGGTGGCCCTCTGCGTCATGGCCTACGTCATCGTGCTGTGGCTGGAACTCGCGCCGGCCTTCATGGAGAAGTGGAAGGAGGAGGCGCCCCTTCCGTTCCTCCAGAGCCTCTCCCGGACCTTCTACCCCATCCTCAACAAACTCATGGTCTTCATCGTGGCCCTGGGGTTGCTCCTGCCCACCATGCACCAGTCCTCCCTGGGGACGGTCATGCTCCTGGCCGGCCACAAGCTCCATGCCCTCTGGAACACGCCCCTCATCCCGCTCCTCTTCCTGGTCTCCGTCATCGCCATGGGCTACGCCGTGGTGGTCCTGGAGGGATCCCTGGCGGCCCACTTCTTCCGCCGGAAGAAGGAGACGGAGATGCTGGGAAGGCTCTCCGGCGTCCTGGTGGGGGTGCTGATCCTCTTCCTGGTCCTGCGTTTCCTGGACCTCGCGGTGCGGGGTGTGCTGGGAGCCCTCTTCACGGCGGGCTGGCTGAGTCTCTTCTTCTGGCTGGAGACGGCGCTGTTCGTGGCGCCGCTGGCGATGCTCGCCTCCCGGGAAAGGAGGATGGACGGCGTCTGCCAGTTCCGCGCGGCAGTGCTCATGCTCCTGGCCGGGGCCCTCTACCGGTTCAACAGCTACCTCGTCGGATTCAACCCGGGGGAAGGCTTCGCCTACTTCCCCACGGTGCCGGAAATGTTCATCACGTTCGGAATCGTGGCCCTCGAGATCATCCTCTACATCGTGATCGTCAAGAGGTTCCCGATTCTCGCGGGCGCGCCTCAAAAGGCCTAGCGCGAAGGGGGTAAGTGACGATGGCACGGATCACCGTAGATCCGATTACCCGAATCGAAGGCCACCTTCGCATCGACGTGGAGGTGGACGGCGGTGTCGTGCGGGACTCCTGGTCCTCGGGCCAGATGTTCCGCGGCATCGAGATCATCCTCAAGGGCCGGGATCCCCGGGACGCCTGGCTCTTCACCCAGCGCTTCTGCGGCGTCTGCACCACGGTGCACGCCATCGCCTCGGTGCGGGCGGTGGAGAACGCGCTGGGCCTCGAAATCCCGCTCAACGCCCAGTACATCCGCAACCTGCTGGTCATCGCCCACGCCCTCCACGACCACATCGTCCACTTCTACCACCTCTCGGGTGAAGGTGCTCTAGGAGGGCGGCCCGGGCCCGGCGGAGGATCCGCCGGGCCCGGGCCTACCTTCCACCGCAAGAAGAGAGGTCGCGAAGGATCCTCCCCTTCCCCCCGGCCCCCCGGCGGGGTGCCTCCCCGCGGGGGGTTCTTTTGCGGGGAGGGGGCCACGGCGGGAGAGGCCGGAGAGATGAAGACGCTGGTGATGGGCTTGGGGAACGTCCTCATGGGGGACGACGGCTTCGGCCCCTTCGTCGTGAAGGTGCTGGAGTCGCGGTACGATTTTCCCGGGGAGGTCTCGCTCCTGGACGTGGGAACCCCCGGGCTCGACCTGGTGCCTTTCCTGACCGGGCCAGAGGCCGTGGTCATCGTGGACACGGTGAAGGCGGAGGCGCCCCCCGGTACGCTGAAGCGCTACGGCCGGGAGGCCATCCTCAGGCATCTCCCCGAGGCCCGGCTCTCCCCCCACGACCCGAGCCTCAAGGAGGTCCTCCTGACGTTGGACTTCGCCGGCAAGGGTCCCCGGGAGGTGACCCTCGTGGGAACCGTTCCGGCTTCCGTGGCGGCCGGCCCCGGGCTCTCGGCCCCCGTACGGGCCGCCGTGGAGGCCGCCGTGGAGGCCGTACGGGTGGAACTGGAGAGACTGGGGGTCCCGGCCCGGCCCAAGGCCGAACCGGGCGACCCCGACCTGTGGTGGGAAAGGTAGGGTCCCAAGCCCCAAGGGGTCTTCGGCCCGCGGCGGGAGTCGCCCGAGAGGAGGGTGGTCCATGACCTGGGGGAAAGCGGAGCGGTGGCTGGTCTCCCTCATCGCGCTCCACAGCATGGCCGTGGGGGCGGGTCTGCTCTTTGTGCCCCAGTGGGCCCTGGCCTTCGGCGGATGGGGGCGCGCCGAGCCCCTCTTCTTCATCTGGCAGGCGGGGGTCTTCCACTTCGTGGTGGCGGCGGGCTACCTGCTGGAGTTCCGGCGCCACGGCACCGTGACCTTCCTGGTGGTGACCAAGTCCATGGCCACCGTCTTCCTCTTCGGTTCGGCCCTCCTCTCCCACCAGCCGTGGGTGGTCTGGTTCTCGGGGCTCGGCGACGGCGCCATGGGCCTCTGCGCCTTCTTCGTCCACCGGCTGGCGGCGAAGCGGGGCGGCTGAGCTTAGCGGCAGCCTTCCGCGGTTCGCGCCGGGAGACGGACTCGACCCCTTGCGGACATTGCATCCCGTGGATTAAGCTCCCCTTGCCAGGAGGGAGGTTGACCATGGATTGGCTGCCGACGACAGGTCTGGTCTTTCTTCTGGCCGGACTTCCGCTGCTCTTCATCCTCGTGGGCTTGTCCTTGGCCAGGGGAGCGGCTTGGATGCGCATGCGCCCCAAGGCCTTCGCCGTCACGCAGTTCCTGATGGGCACCATCTGGCTGATCCAGAGCCTGCTCCTCTTCCGGGAGGGTTCCTCGCCCCTGCACGCGTGGGGCAACGGCCTCCTCGGGTGCGGCTGGATCGCCTTGGGCCTGGCGGTCTGGCTTCGGCCCGAATGCTGGACGGGCCGAGGGACCGGCCAGGGAACGAATTCCTGAGGCAAGACGGCCCCCCCCACCGCCTCCGATCGCCGGCGGGCTCGAGGGAATTTGCACAGGTAGGAATGGGAATCGGTCCTTCCCGCTATACGGGGGGCGTGTAGGAGGTGCCCGAAAGCTCCTCGTACACGTCCTC